>NZ_JBHYZO010000003.1:387342-663063 GCF_042753785.1 Streptomyces sp. NPDC059256
CGGCCCCGCGGCCGCCCCGGCCGCCCACGCGGCCCCGGCAGCGGGCGCCGCGTCCACAACCCCCGGGCGCCCCGGGGGCGTAGCCCCCGCCGCGCCTCGCTCGTACCTGTGGTCCGGTGCCGTACTCGGTGGTCGAACCGGGGCCGGAGCCGTGCACCCGTGCCCGAGTGCTCAAGCGGCCCGTCGATAGCTGCTGCCGTCCCTCGGGCGCACCAGCAGTCCGGAGGTCACCAGATAGCGGCGCAGCGCGGGGAAGTCGTCGTGCACGGTGAGCAGGGCCTCGTTCACCTCGCGCTCGGTGTACTCCCGCTCCGGTGTGAACAGCGTCTCGGCGAGGTGCGTCAGCACCTGTTCGCGGCGGGCCGTCTTGCGGGGGATGGCGGTGAGTCGACCCTGTGAGAACAGGGCGGTGACATCGTGGGCCGTGGCGGATGGTTGAGAACTCATACGGCGAAGCCTCGCCTTGGCGACACCGCCCGGGCAACACGTTTTCCCTCCGGACGGCGTCGATCCGGCAGTTCTCGGCAGTCCTCATCAGTCCTCGGCAGTACCTCGGGGCAGTCGGTCGACCGCCCCGAGGCAGGGCGCCGCGTCAGGTGCGGGTCGGATCACCGGCCGCGGGTGCCGGCTTCTGCGGTGGGTTCCCGCGCGGGTTTCCCTGACCGCGCCCGGTGCGGTCCCGCCAGACGGCGATGGCCACCACGACCGCCGCGACCAGCAGTGACAGCAGCATCTGCTCCCGTCCGGTGTCGTCGAAGAGCATGTAGACGATCACGAAGAGGATCATTCCGATCGTCACCCTGGTCAGCCAGGGGAACAGCCACATGCGGACGACCAGCTTCTCCGGGGCCTCCCGCTCGATGATCCGGCGCATCCGCAACTGCGTGCAGCAGATCACCAGCCAGACGAACAGCGCGACCGCGCCCGACGAGTTCAGCAGGAAAGCGAAGACCGTGTCGGGCCAGCGGTAGTTGAAGAACACCGCGACGAAGCCGAACAGCACGGAGGACAGGATCGCGGCCCGGGGCACGCCGCGGCTGTCCGTCCGGGCGAAGGACCCGGGGGCGTCACCGCGCTTGCCCAGGGAGAACGCCATCCGCGAGGCCGTGTACAGACCGGAGTTCAGACAGGACAGGACGGCCGTCAGGACGATGAAGTTCATGATCTGCCCGGCGTGGGGGATGCCGATGGAGTTCAGTGCGGCGATGTACGAGCCGTCCTCCGTGATGGCCTTGCTGTTCCAGGGGAGCAGGGTCAGCACCACGAAGATCGAACCGAGGTAGAACACGGCGATCCGCCAGATCACGCTGTTGGTCGCCTTGCGCACCGCGCGCTGGGGGTCGGCCGACTCTCCGGCCGCGAGGGTCACGATCTCGCTGCCCATGAAGGAGAAGACGACCATCAGCACACCGGTGAGGATCGCCCCGTACCCCTCGGGGAAGAAGCCTCCGGAGTCGGTGAGATGGGCGAAGCCCTTGCCGGGATTGTCCGAACCGGGCAGCAGTCCGAAGACGGCGAGCAACCCGATCACGACGAATGCCCCGATAGCCACCACTTTGATCCCGGCGAACCAGAACTCAAATTCACCATATGAACCCACCGAGGCCAAATTGGTCGCCGTCAGCACGACCATCACGAGCAGCGCCCAGGCCCACTGGGGAACGGCTGGAATCCATCCCTCCAGAATCACCGCTCCGGCGGTCGCCTCGACCGCCAGTACGACCACCCAGAAGAACCAGTAGAGCCATCCGATCGAGAACCCGGCCCAGCGCCCGATCGCCCTGTCGGCGTACTCCGAGAAGGACCCCGACGCGGGGTTCGCGGCGGCCATTTCGCCGAGCATCCGCATCACGAGGACGACCATCAGACCGACGAGCGCGTACGAGAGGAGGATGGCGGGCCCGGCGGCTGCGATGCCCGCGCCCGAACCCACGAACAGTCCGGCGCCGATCACCCCGCCGATGGCGATCATGGAAAGATGTCGGTTCTTCAGTCCGGCCTTCAACTCATCCGACGACTGCGACTGTGAAGGCTCTTCCGGCTGCTCACCTTCTTTTGGAAGGGTTTGCTGCGAGGTCATGGTTGATTCCTTTGGTTCGAGAATCGTGTGCGGTGCATTCAGGTGCTGACCCCGCTGACGGCTACCCGCTCATTCGCGTGCCACACTCCCCTCATGCGCGTGTACATCGGTTCCGACCATGCTGGCTACGAACTCAAGAACCACCTCGTCGAGTGGCTCAGGGCCCACGGCCATGACCCCGTCGACTGCGGACCCCACATCTATGACGCCCAGGACGACTACCCGCCGTTCTGCCTCCGTGCCGCGGAGCGTACGGCCGCCGACCCGGACAGCCTCGGCATCGTGATCGGCGGGTCGGGCAACGGCGAGCAGATCGCCGCGAACAAGGTGAAGGGCGTGCGGGCCGCACTCGCCTGGAGCGAGCAGACCGCCGCCCTCGGTCGCGAGCACAACAACGCCAACGTGGTCGCCGTCGGTGGCCGAATGCATACGCTGGAGGAGTCGACGAAGTTCGTCGAGATCTTCCTCAGCACGCCGTACTCGAACGAGGAGCGCCACACGCGCCGGATCGAGATGCTGACGGCGTACGAGAACACGGGCGAACTCCCCCCGATCCCGGCCCACCACCCTCAGCCGTAACCCCATCAGCCCCGGCGCCCCCAGGTTCCACCTGAGGGGCGCTTGTTCATGCCGCCCCGCAGGGCTGAGCGCACGGAAGCGGGCCGTGTTCGGGGCACAATGGGAGTCTCCGCAGCGGACCAGCACCAAGGATCGACTCCGTGCCCGAAGGCCACACCATCCACCGTCTCGCGCAGGACCATCGCGAGCGCTTCCTCGATCAGCCCCTGCGCGTCACCAGCCCCCAGGGCAAGTTCTCCGACTCGGCCGCCCTGATCGACGGCCAGGTCATGGACGCGGCCGAGGCCCACGGCAAGCACCTGTTCCTCGGCTTCGGCCCGCTCGGCTGGGTCCACATCCATCTCGGTCTCTTCGGCAAGGTCGACCTCGGGAACGCTCCCGCACCGCCGCCCACCGACACCGTCCGGCTGCGCCTCGCGACCCCCGACGGCTATATGGATCTGCGCGGCCCGACCACCTGTGCGCTGATCACCGACGGCGAGAAGGCCGCCATACACGACCGCCTCGGCCCGGACCCGCTGCGGGCCGACGATGACTCGGGTCGCGCCTTCGCCCGGATCTCCCGCTCGCGCACCACCATCGCCGCGCTGCTGCTCGACCAGAAGATCATCTCGGGGGTGGGCAATGTCTACCGCGCCGAGGTGCTGTTCCGGCACAACATCGACCCCTACCGCGCGGGCAAGGACATCAAGCGCGCCGAATGGGATCTGATCTGGGCCGATCTGGTGGATCTGATGCACGAAGGCGTACGCAACAACCGCATCGACACCGTCCGGCCGGAGCACACCCCTGAGGCCATGGAACGCCCGCCGCGCGTCGATGACCACGGCGGCGAGGTGTACGTCTATCGCCGGGCCCAACTGCCCTGCCACATCTGCTCGACGGAGATCCGCACCGCCGATCTCGCGGCGCGCAATCTCTTCTGGTGCCCGCGCTGCCAGGTGACCACGGTCGGCTAGCCGGCCCGGACAGCCGGGTGTCCCCGGCCCGCTCCCGGGCCGGGGACACAGAGGTCTGCGCCGCTTGGACGCTCCCTAGATGTTGTGCGGCACCCAGGGCGCCACATCGCTGCCGAACGCGGTCGAAGCCTCGGCCAGCGCCCCTTCGCGGACCTCGCGCACCCGCCCGGCACCGGCGAGCGCCGCGAGCGAGATGCCGCCCATGTAGGCCGCGCCCAACTCCCGTACGGACAGCACCAGGTCCGCCGCGTCCGCCGTCCGCTCGCAGACCGCGCCCTTGGAGTCGCCGGACAGCCGCCAACGACCTTCGTTCCAGGGACAGAAGGCGTCTTCCACCTCGATCACGAGATCCAGGGCCGTGCGGTACGGGCGGGCCGCCAGCGCGGTGCCGACATCGACGAGCCGTACGTACAGACCGTCCCAGATCCGTACGTCGCAGCGCCTGATGTCGGAGACGAGGTGCTGCCAGGGGTCGTCGACCGGCCGGTTCTCCATCCGGATCGACGACGTCAGATCGATCCCGGCGAGGAACCGCCACAGCGCCGCGTACGCCACGGGGTCCAGCGCGTACAGATCGGTCAGTTGCAGGGAGCCCTTCGGCCCGGCGTTGTCCCAGGCCGGACGGTTGCGGAAGAGGGTGTAGCCGACGGTCTCGCCATCGCGCTCGGCGAGGACGCACTGGAGGTCCGACGCGCCCGCCTTGTCCTCGGATGCGTCCATGATCTGGAGATGGTCCCAACCGGGCAGCCGGGCGATCATGCCGGGTCGCTCGGGCACCTTGCGCGCATAGATCGACTCGCAGATGTCGAGGGCGTCTGCGGGCTTCACCTTGCGCAGGGTGATGCCGTCCGGGCGCTCCGGCTCGGGGAACCGCACCCGGGAGGTGTCGATCTCCGCCACCAGCTGCCAACTCGCCGTCCCGTAGCCGAAGCGGCCGTAGATCGCGGGTTCGGACGCGGTGAGGATGGCGAGCGGCTCGCCCCACTCCCGCAGGTCATCGAGCTGACGGCGCATCATGGAGGTCAGGATTCCGCGCCGGCGATGGGTGGAGGCGACGCTCACCTCGGTCACCCCGGCCATGCGGACCGCCGACCCACCGGGCACCGTGACGTCGAACCCGAAGGAACCCGCGGTGCCCACGGACACCGGACCGTCCCACGCTCCGATCGACCGAGCCGGATCGGTCAGTTCCTTGATGAGGTCCCGCTTCTCCTGGGACTGCCGCACGCCACCGAAAGCCTGCTCCAACCCCTCGTACCACTGGTCCCACTCGGACGCTTCCAGGACTCGCAGCTCAACGCTCATCCGTCATGCCTAACAAAGAGGGACCGCGATCGGCGAACGAATATTCGGTGTGTCGGCGGTCCCCGGCCAGGTGCGGGCGGGCTGTCGACCGGCTTCGGGCCCGCCGAGCGGTGCCGGCGTGGTATCAATCACAGCGGGCCCGCGCCCGGCGGCCTCGCTTCAGCGCACGGTCGATGGCCGGAACTACCATGTGCCCTTCTGGCCCGATGTTTGGTCTGGACCATTACATCTGGGTGGCGCCGACAGCCACCAACTGTACGAGGCGGTCGTTCCGGCGCAATTTCACCCCTTCCGGGCCTCGATCGGACACCAGTCCTCTCCTGTGATAGAGCTCGCAGCCGCCCGGTGGACCAGCCTCGTTGCCGACAGAACGCCAGCTCAGAGGGCATGTGGATAACTCTCGGTCCGTCAGGGTGTAGGAGCCATACAGCACTTGTCATATGCCATGACTATCTACCGATACGTCGACAGAGCGACCCGATTTCGAACGCATTGTCATAGGGGTCCCCCTGCACGAACGGGCTATGGGTCGATAAGGTCACACGACAATGGCCCGTGGCAGAGCAGCAGACTCACTGGGGGCTCGGTGGCGCAAGGCGACCCACCGGGCCAGAATCGCGCTGCGCAAATCCGCGGTCGACTACTTCCGTGGCGACGGCTCGGACACGGTGGCCCTCACCGGGCTGCTGCTGACCGTCCCGGCCATCACCTGGGGCACGATCACCAAGTCCGAGTGGATCTCACCGTCCGCACTGGTGCTGCCGATCGTCGCGGGCGCGTTGATCCTGCGTCCGGCGAGCCTGCTCGGCTTGTACGCGGCCTGCGCCGCGGGCCTGATCGTGGAGACCTTCAACCTCGGCCCCTATGACGACGGCCCCGACCGGGTCACCCCCGGCACGGTCCTCGTCGTCGCGGCCTGCGGGTTCTTCGGACTGCTGATCGCGCAGTTCCGGGCCCGGGTCGGCGTCCCCTGGAGACGCGGCGGAACCATGCTCTTCGACCTGCGGGAACGCATCGCCGTCCAAAGCGCCCTGCCGAGACTGCGCAAGGGCTGGCACCACGAGATGGCCCTGCGACCGGCGGGCGGCCAGTCCTTCTCCGGTGACTTCGTGGTCGCGGCCCGCACCAACGGCGGCCGGACGCTCGAAGTCGTCCTCACCGATGTGTCCGGCAAGGGGATGGACGCGGCTTCGCGCGCCCTGCTGCTCTCCGGCGCCTTCGGCGGTCTGCTCGGTTCCCTGCCCCCGCACCGCTTCCTCCATGCGGCCAACGGCTATCTGCTCAGACAGAACTGGGACGAGGGCTTCGCCACCTCGATCCATCTCGTCCTGGACCTGGAGTCCGGGGACTACGAACTGTTCTCCGCTGGCCACCTCCCGGCGCTCCAGCTCAGCGCGGGCAACGGCCAGTGGGAGGAGAAGTCCGGCGAGGGCCCGCTGCTGGGGGTGTACGACGGGGCGCAGTTCGACCCGGTGAAGGGTTCCCTGCGCCCCGGCGATGTGCTGATGCTCTTCACGGACGGCCTGGTGGAGGCTTCCGGCCAGGACCTCAGCGAAGGCATGGACCGTCTGACCGGTGAGGCCGACCGCTATGTCTCCTCCGGTTTCGAGGGGGCGGCCTGGCATCTCATCGAGACGGTCGCGAAGGACGTCAACGACGACCGGGCACTGCTGTTGTTGTGCCGGGACGCCTAAAGGCTGTCTCCCTGAAGGGAGCACCTGTCGTTTCTTGATCCCTGGGCAACTAACCGCCGCCTGGGCGAAGGAGCGACTCGCCGGCTCGCGGCGCGGCAACTGCACCTTGAGGGCGGGGTGTTGCTGGTGCTGGCCCCGCCTGGGGCGCGGTAGTTCCGGCGTCCGAATGATCTCGTACGAATCAAGAGCCACACCCTTCCCCTTCAGTCGGCGCGAGGGGTCGGGTGGGGTCCGACTCTCCGTCGGCAGACTTTGGCCAGGTGCGCAGGGGGCAACAGCGTTGGCCGCGGGACTCGCCTTCGATGAACGCTTCTCTGTGCGTATGACCGACTGCGCGTCAGACATCCTTGCCCTTTCATTGCGCGGTCAGGCTTCCCGGGCTGCGGCGGCCGGGCAGGACTGCTCCTCTATCGGGTCGTGATCACATCAGGACTCGTCGGCCGTACCTTCGTGGCACCCCTGTTGAACAGGCGAGATGGATGCACGCGCGGAGCTGGCCGGTAATTGCCCCGTTTGACGCACAATCCTTGATCATTACATTCTGCGCATGAATGAATGCGGAGTGTTCCACTCCGTTCGCCTCTCCTTGTGGGCCCCGACGAAAGGGCACAGCCATGTCTTCGGCCATGCGTAAGACGACGAAATCCCCGGCGGTCCGGCGGCTGACCGCCGCGACCGTCGCACTGGGCAGTTGCCTGGCGCTCGCCGGCCCGGCGGGAAGCGCCGGCGCTGCGCCCGCCGACCCCGTACCGACCGTCTTCTTCGGCGACTCCTACACCTCCAACTTCGGCATCGCTCCCGTGAACAACCAGGACAGCGAGCGGGGCTGGTGCTTCCAGGCCACGGACAACTATCCCGCCGTCGCCACCCGGAGCCTCGCGGACAAGGGCATCACGCTCGACATCCAGTCGGACGTCTCCTGCGGAAGCGCCCTCGTCCACCACTTCTGGGAGAAGCAGGAGCTGCCCTTCGGCGCCGGCGAGCTCCCGCCGCAACAGGACGCGCTCAAGCCGGACACCCAGCTGACCGTAGGAAGCATGGGCGGCAACACACTGGGTTTCAACCGCATCCTGAAGCAGTGTTCCGACGAGCTCCGGAACCCCTCTCTCCTGCCGGGAGACCCGGTGGACGGGGACGAGCCGGCTGCCAAGTGCGGTGAGTTCTTCGAGACCGGGGACGGAAAACAGTGGCTGGACGGTCAGTTCGAGCGGGTCGGTTGGGAGCTGGAGGAGCTACTGGAGCGCATCGGCTACTTCGCCCCCGACGCGAAGCGCGTCCTGGTCGGCTACCCCAGGCTCGTTCCCGAAGACACCACCAAGTGCCTGACCGCGGCGCCCGGTCAGACACGGCTGCCATTCGCCGACGTCCCCCAGGACGCCCTGCCGGTCCTGGACCAGATCCAGAAGCGGCTGAACGACGCCATGAAGAAGGCCGCCGCCGACGCCGAAGGCGGCGCCGACTTCGTCGACCTCTACGCCAGCACCGGCGCCAACACGGCGTGCGACGGCGCCGACCGGGGCATCGGCGGCCTGCTGGAAGACTCCCAGCTCGAACTCCTCGGTACCAAGATCCCCTGGTACGCGCATCCCAACGCGAAGGGCCGCGACATCCAGGCCAAGCAGGTGGCCGACAAGGTCGAGGAGATCCTCAACCGATAACGGGGCGCGTAACCCCGCCGGTCATCCAAAGGCAGAAGGGTCTGCGCGCGGACAACGTGCAGGTGATGGACCGAGGTCTGGGGCCGCGGTCATCTGCGGCTCCAGATGAGGACGGCGGCAAGGTGCAATGTGGCGGTCTGGAATGGTCCGAGTTCGTCTGGCAGGTCTCGCCAGGGCGAGCCGGTGCGGTACTTCCACGCGATGGCCTCAAGTGTGCGGCGGTGATCGGCACGCCGTCGCCCGCGGGCCGGATCGGCCGGCATCAGCGGCTCGATCCGGTCCCACATCACATCAGTGATCACTAAGCGGACGGACACACCCGATCAACTGACCGACCAACCAAAGAGACACCGCCCAAGTCCTACGCGGGGTTGAGTGCTCCGCGCGAGGCGGCCTCGGTGAAGACCGCGAACGCCGCGGGCGCGACCGTGAAGGACCCACGGCCCGGGTCCTTGGAATCACGGACGGCGATACGGCAGGGCTGTGCGGCGACCTCGACGCACTGGCTCTGGGACGCCCCGCTGTGCGAGGACTTCTGCCAGCTGGCCGAACCGAGGGGCGCGCACTCTATGCAGTCTCCGCCTGTGGTGCCGCTGTAAGTCGACTTCCGCCAGGCCACATTGCCCAGAGGCGCGCACTCGACGCAGTTTCCACCGGTGGTTCCGCTGTACGACGACTTACGCCATAGAGCGCTCGTCGGACTCGGGTTGCTCCCCATAACGCTCCTCCATTACGCGGGCGATCAGCGCCGCTGAATCCCCCACGGAGAGGGCAGCGGCCTGGAGGCGATCGTAACGGAGCGAACCCTCTCGGATACTCTCGGGGTTGGCCGTCATATGGCCCTGGATGAAGTCCTCGGTGTAGACGATGTCCGGATCGTCACCGAATCGCAGGATGTTGAACGACCCGTCCAAGCCGGTGTGTTCGCCTGCGACAAAAGGCAGGACTTGGACACTCAGCCAGCGCCGATTCCGTAGCTCCAGGAGCCGTGAGAGCTGCTTGCGCATCACTGCCCGGCCACCGATCTCCTGGTGAAGTGCGGCCTCGCTGAGCACCACCCAGGTGGCAGGTGGGCTGGGACGTTCCAGGATGCGCTGACGCTCCATTCGCGCCGCGACCTTCCCTTCGAGGTCGTCCTTGCAGTCCACGCTCATGAGGACTCGTGCGTACTCCTCGGTCTGAAGGAGTCCGTACACCAACTGTGGCTGGAACGTGGAGATGAAGGTGGCGCGTGCCTCCATTTCCGCGTATGGCTGGAACCAGGAGGGAAGTTGGCTGCGGAGCACCAGCCCCACCAGTCGGGAGAACATCCCGTCCGTGCCGAGGGCCGCGTCCACGCGCTCGGAGAAGTCGCGCGTCGGGACCTTCTTCGTCGTTTCGATCTGGCCCACGAGCGAGCCGGTGCAGAAGACGATCGATCCGAGTTGAGCCTGGCTCAGTCCGGCGGTTTCGCGCAGTCGCCGTAATTCCGAGCCGTAGTAGTCGAGCGGTGAAGCGCTCGGGTCCAGGTTTCGAACAGCAGTCACGCCAGCCCCCAACGTTTGGCAGGGTTGCTCACTTTTGGTAGTCAAGCCTAAGCGTGTGGCGGCAGTCTAGGAGGGGAAAAGAGCCAACTAATCGTGCACCATCGGGAGTTATCGTGCAGTTGATCGACCCGGAGCCATCCCTGAGCTATCGGATGAGCTTCACTGTCGGTGACCATGCCGCCCGTCATGTTCGCCGTATCGCGCGCTCGTACCTTCACGATTGGGGGCTCGACGGCTTGGCGGACACGGTCGGGCTCGGGCTCACCGAACTGTTGGCCAATGTCGTACGCCATGTGCCCGGGCGGCACTGTGCGCTCGCGCTGCTGCGGCTGCCCTGGGGGGTGCGGATCGAGGTCAGCGACGAAGGGCCCGGGTTGCCGCGAACGCCCGCCCCGGTCGATCCCGAAGGACTCGACGAGGGCGGGCGCGGGTTGCTGCTGATCGCGGCGCTGGCCGACCGCTGGGGCGTCGTACCGCTGACGCCGACCGGCAAGACCGTGTGGTTCGAGTGCGAGGCGCCGCAGTCGCTTTCGGTGTCAGCCGACTTGCGAGGGGACGGGCTCGGGTTTCCTTGCCTTCGGCAGGAAGCGGGCGAGCAGGTGTGACCTACCGGCAACCATGGGCGCCAGTACGGCCAGGACCAGGACGTATCCCGCGATGAACGGCGAGAGACGGTCGTCCAGGCCGGCGGCTGCCGCCATCGTCGCCAGGATCAGCGCGAACTCACCGCGGGCCAGCAGGGTGGTGGAGATGTTGGCTGCCGGTCCCGGACCGAAGTCGTAGATCCGGGCCGCGGCGAGACCTGCGAGGACGTTCATGGCGAGGGTCACGGCCACGGCCGCGAGGACCGGCCACAGGACGGATGGCAGGTCGCCCGGGTCGATCGAGAGGCCGAACCCGAAGAAGAAGATGGCGCCGAAGGCGTCCCGCAGCGGGTGGACCAGTTTGAGGATGCGTTCCCCGGAGGTCGTGCTCCCCAGCATCAGACCGACCATGAAGGCGCCGATGGCGTCCGCGACCCCGAACCACTCCGAGACACCGGCCATGAACACGGCCGCGCCCAGGAAGGAGATGACCAGGAGTTCATCGTCCGGGGTGTTCATCAACCGGCCGATGACCTTGGTGCCGAACCGTGCGGCCAGGGCGAGCAGCAGCAGGAAGCCGAACGCCTTCCCGCCGTCCATCACGGCGGCCGACAGGCTGTTCGCCCCCGACAGGATGGGTTGGAGGGCGGCGAGGTAGAGGGCGAGGAAGATGTCCTCGACCACGATGATCCCGAGGATGGGTTTGGTCTCGGGGTTGCCGATGCGGCCCAGGTCCACGAGGACCTTCGTCACGATCGCGGACGAGGAGATGCCGAGGACACCGGCGAGCACCAGGGCTTCGCCCGTACCCCAACCGAGCGCGAAGCCGAAGCCGAGGCCGGCTCCGACGTTCAGCAACAGATAGACGCCACCGGCGATGGCCATCTTCCGGCCGCCCGCTTTGAGGTCGTCCAGATGGAATTCAAGGCCCAGGTAGAAGAGGAGGAGGACCAGGCCGAGGGCCGAGAGCATCTCCAAATCGTGCGGGTCGGAGAGCAGCACGATGCCGGGCGTATGGGGGCCGAGCAGGATGCCGGCCAGGATGAACAGGGGGATCGTGGGCAGGCCGATGCGGCCACCGAGGCGGGCGAGGAAGGCGGCTGCGAGGAAGGCGCCGCCCATGGCTATGAGGGTGTCTGCGTGTCCGATGGGCTCATCCTCACTGTGTAAACAAGAGCATCAAGAGGGCGTCAAGAAACCGTCAGTAATTAGTTTACCAAATGATTGACGTTGCAACTATTGCGGAGTGCACTCGGGTGCCTGCCGCCGGGAGGTGGTGGGGCAATCCCCACCCTCGATCGGCCGGTCAACGCCATGGTTGTAGGGGCCCGTTGATCCGTAGCGTCGACCCCGTTGACCTGCACGGATAGTGAAGACGGAGACGATCATGGGGCTGCGGCGCAGCAAGCGGCGGAACGAGTCGGCGGCAGCGGGAGCGGCCTACGACCACGACCACGGCCAGGGCCAGGGCTACGGTCAGGGCGGCGCCGCGGCGGTCGAACTCCGTGGCGTACGGCGTCAGTACGGCACCCGGCGCGGTGCCGTCCACGCACTCCGCGGCATCGACCTCGTCCTTCCGCACGGCTCCTTCACCGCCGTCATGGGTCCGTCCGGCTCGGGCAAGTCCACCTTCCTCCAGTGCGCGGCCGGACTTGACCGGCCCACCGAGGGATCGGTACGCCTCGGCGGCACCGAGATCACCGGCATGAGCGAGAACAAGCTCACCCTGTTGCGCCGCACCCGGCTCGGCTTCGTCTTCCAGGCGTTCAATCTGCTGCCGTCGCTCACGGTCGAACAGAACGTCCTGCTGCCCGTGCGGCTCGCCGGTGAACGGCCCGACCGGCGCCGCGCCGCCGAGGTGCTGGCGCAGGTCGGTCTGGGGGACAAGGGAGGCCGTAGGCCCTCCGAACTCTCCGGCGGGCAGCAGCAGCGGGTGGCCCTCGCCCGGGCGCTCGTCACCCAGCCCGATGTGATCTTCGCGGACGAGCCCACCGGGGCACTGGACACCACCACCGCATCCGAAGTGCTCCAACTGCTGCGCTCCGCCGTGGACGGCCTCGGTGCCACCGTCGTCATGGTCACCCATGACCCGATCGCCGCCGCCTACGCGGACCGGGTGCTGTTCCTCGCCGACGGCTCGATCGTCGACAGCCTCGCCGGTGCCGACCCGGGCACGATCGCCGACCGGATGCGCGCCCTGACCGCCCCCGCCCACGCCTACGCCGGGATGGTGGCCTGATGTCCGGGCCCAACGGCCTCGCGCGGGCCGCGATCCGCTTCAAACCGTCCGCGTTCATCGGGACCCTCGTCGCCCTGCTGATGACCGCCGCGATCGTCTCCGCCTGCGGGATCATGCTGGAGACCGGAGTTCGCGCCAGCGTGCCGCCCACCCGCTACGAGGCCGCACCCGTAGTGGTCGCAGCGGACCAGCAGATCCGGTACACCGTCGGCTCGGGCGAGGATAAGTCGGCCGAATACGTACAGGTTCCCGACCGGGCCCGGGTGGACGCATCCCTCGTACGGACCGTGGCCGCAGCTCCCGGTGTGGCAGCGGCCGTCCCCGATGTGACCTTCCCCGTACAGGCCCCGAACCGGGGAGAGGCCGCCCTGAACGCCCAGGGCTGGGGGTCGACCGCCTTCACCGGGACCGAACTGACCGGAGGCGCGGCGCCGCGCACCGGCGATGTCGTCCTCGGCGAGGGAAGCGCGAAGATCGGCGACCGGATCCGGCTGGAAACCCCCGTGGGCGCCCGGGAGTTCCGAGTCTCCGGGCTCGTCCAGGGCGCGGGCGTGTGGTTCGACACCGCCGAGGCCGTACGGCTGTCCGGACACCCCGGCAAGCTGGACGCCATCGCCGTACTCCCCAAGCCCGGGGTCTCCGCGGGAGAGTTGTCAGGACAGGTCCGCCAGGCCGTCGACGGCAAGGCGAAGGTCCGTACCGCCGACACCCGCGGCACCTTGGAGGACCCCCTCCTCGGCACGGCGAAGGAAACACTGATCGCGCTGGGCGCCTCCTTCGGCGGCATCGCCACCATGGTCGCCGTCTTCACCGCCGCCGGTACGGTCGCCCTCTCCGTGGGGCTGCGCCGTCGAGAGTTCGCCCTGCTGCGGGCGATCGGCGCGACCCCGCGCCAGATCCGCCGCACCATCGCCACCGAAGCACTCCTCGTCGCCCCGCTCGCCGGAGCGCTGGGCTGTGTGCCGGGGGTTGCCCTGGCGCACTGGTGGTTCGGACAGTTGAAGGAGAAGGGCGCCGTTCCCGAAGCCGTGGAGCTGGTCGTCTCCCCCCTTCCCCTGTCGATCGCGGTCGCCACCTGTCTGATCACCGCCCTGATCGCGGGCTGGGCCGCCGCCCGACGACCGGCAAAAATCAAGCCCGGTGAGGCACTCGCCGACGCCGCCGTCGAACGGCTCCGCTTCGGCAAGATCCGCACCCCGCTGGGCATCGCCGCCCTGGTCGGCGGCATCGCGCTCACCGGGGTGGCGGCCAGCACCTCCGGGGAGGACGCGGCCAACACCGCCCTCGGCGTGGTCATGTGCTTCATGCTCGCCGTCGCCCTGCTCGGGCCGCTGATCGCCCGGGTCTGCGCGGGACTCTTCGGGCTGCCGCTGCGCGCTGCCGGCGCCTCGGCGTCCCTGGCCGCCGCCAACTCCCGTACCAACGCCCGTCGACTCGCCTCCGCCATGACCCCGATCGTGCTGGCCATGGCCTTCTCCTCCGTACTGATCTTCCTCCAGACCAGTACCGACCGAGCGACCGAGGAGCAGCAGCGCGCCGGAATGAAGGCCGACCACCTGGTGAGCGCACCCGGTGGGCTGCCGCTGGACGCCACCGAGCGGGCCGAACGCGTCCCCGGTGTCACGGCGGCCGTCGGCCTGGTACGCACCTCCGTTCTGGTGTCGTCGGAGATGGCCGGTGACACCTCCTGGCAGTCCGCTTCGGTCCAGGGCCTCCAGGGCGACCCGGCAGCGCTGGCGAAGGTGCAGGACCTCGATGTGCGGAAGGGATCGATGGGAGCGCTCGCCCCGGGGAAGATCGCCCTCGACCAGGTCGTGGCGGACCGTACCGGCGCGAAGGTCGGCGATCGGATGCAGATCCGTCTGCCCGACGGAACGCCCGCCGAGCCGGAGATCGTGGCGTTGTACGGCAGGGGCCTCGGCTTCGCCGAGATCACGCTGCCGGCCGCCGACCTCCAGGGCCGGGTCACCTCTCCCTATGCACAGGACCTCCTGGTGCGCGGCACCCCGGAGGCGGCCGGCGCACTCGCCGAACTCGGGACCGTCCGCGACCGCGCCGGCTATGCGACCGCCGCGAGCCTCGACCGGGAGCTGAACGCCTGGGGCAATCGCGTCATGGCGGCCATCCTCGGTGGCTTCGCAGCCGTAGCGGCGGCGAACACCCTGGTGATGACCGTGCTGGACCGCCGCCGCGAGTTGGGGATGCTCCGACTGATCGGCTCCACCCGCCGTCAGGTGCTGGGCATGATCCGTTGGGAAGCGCTCCTGGTCACCGGTGCCGGAGTGGTCCTGGGGTCGGCGATCGCGCTGGCCACACTGGTGCCGATGATGAACGGCCTCACCGGACAGGCGCCCCATGTGCCACCGCTGGTGTACGGGTCGTTCGTGGCGGCGATCGCGCTGCTGGGGCTCACCGCGACGGCGCTGCCCGCCCGGGCGGCCCTTCGGGACCACACCGGCTGAACCATGGCCGCCACTCAGTGCCCCGGGAGCCTCCAAGGCTCCCGGGGCACTTCGTCGTATGCGGCACGAGCCCTCTGACTGGACCGGCACAAGTCCTCCGTCCGGGCACAAATGGGTCCGAAGTCCCTGGTGCACAGCGTCGTAGGTCGATAAATTCCGCGTTGGTCCGTCCCGTCTCGCCGCCGGCCAGGTCGCGGAGTCCGGTCCGATCGCGGCGAGGGCGACGCATCCCGTGGATCGCGGAGAAGACCGAGGTGACGGGGGTGCGAGCGAGCGTGGGAGCGGTTGATCCGGACGACGGGAGCGCCTGACGGAAGGCCCCGAGTGTGATCGATCACCCGGGTTGCGGAGAGGCCACTCCCGCTGTGCCCCCCTTCGGGCACCCCGTATGTTGGGGCTCACGAACTCGGTTCTACCGACCGGTACGGCCCGGCCCTCCCCCAAGACGCCGGCCCGTAACCCTTTAGGGCACCGGATGGTGGACAGGGTTCCGATACAGGATTCAGGCGTGAAATATTGTTTCAGGTCAATGGTTTGATGGCCTCAGTGTGGACGCACCCCCGCGACCCCGTGAGCTGGAGCGCCCGCTGCGAGAGGAGACTGTCTGTCATGGGGACTGGCCACCGTGACACCTCTGTGTCGAGCGAGAGCAGACACACCATTGCCGTACCCCCTCAGCAGTCCCGAAGCGGTCAGACGCGGCTCTCGGAGCCCCAGGCAGCCAAGGACCCCTCGCGGGTGCTGTGGAACGAAGGCCGCCCCACGGTCCTGCTGATCGAGGACGACGCGGGCGATGCCCTGCTGGTCGAAGAGCTCGTGGCCGACAGCGGAGTCCCGCTCAACCTCCAGTGGGCCCGCTCGCTCTCCGACGCACTGCCCCTGCTGCGGCGCGAGCGCCCCCAGTGCGTGCTGCTCGACCTCCACCTCCCCGACGCACAGGGCCTCGAAGCGCTGGAGAAGGTCATCGCGATCGCCGACAGCTCCGCGGTCGTCGTGCTCACCGGACTCGCCGAGGAAGAAGCGGGCTTCGCCGCCGTCGCCGCCGGAGCCCAGGACTACCTGGTCAAAGGGCGCCTCGAACCCGACCTCTTCGCCCGCGCGATCCGCTACGCCATCCAGCGCAAGCACACCGAGCAGTCGGCCGCCGCCCTCCAGGCCGAGCGGCTGCGGGCCGAGGAGAACAACCGGCTCGAACGCGGACTGCTGCCCACCCCGCTGCTCCTCGACGACACCGTCCGGATCTGTTCCCGCTACCAGCCGGGCCGTGCGCAGGCCCTGCTCGGCGGCGACTTCTACGACGTCGTCCAGACCGAGGACGGCATCACCCACGCGGTCGTGGGCGATGTGTCAGGACACGGCCCGTACGAAGCGGCCCTCGGGGTCTGCCTCCGGGTGGCCTGGCGCTCCTTCGTCCTCGCGGGCAGCCGTGGTCAGCACCTGCTCGAACTGCTGGAACAGGTCCTCGTCGCCGAGCGCTCAGGACCGGAGATCTTCGCCTCCCTCACCAGCCTCACCTTCCGTACGCACGAGCGGACCGTGGAGGTGATGCGCGCGGGGCACCCCGGCTTCCTCGTCCGCACCCCCGACGACGTACGCCTGGAGGAAGTGCAGCCCGGGCCCGTCCTCGGGCTGCTGCCCAAAGCCGCGGAGTGGCCCACCACCCGGCTCACGGTCCCGGACGGCGGGGCCGTCGTCGTCTTCACCGACGGGCTGATCGAAGGGAAGACGGGTTCCGGCCCCGAACGGCTCGGCGAGGAGGGACTCCTCGCCATCGCCCGGCACCACCCGGAGTTGCCCGCCGACGCGTTCGTGGACATCCTCCTCAACACCGCGCAGTCCCTGGCCGCCGAAGCGGGCGGCCCGTCCGACGACATCGCGCTCCTCCACCTCGAATGGAACGGCCACTCGTGACCCCCGGCACCACCCGTCCGATAGCCCCCGGCACTCCCCGCAAGGCCCGCAGGGGGTTTCGAGGGCTGACCGTCCAGGCGTGGTTCCTGCTCGCCCTGGTTCTCATGGGGGTGGTGGCGGCGATCGCCGCATCCGTGGGCACCAAGGCCCTCGATCGCACCGAGCGGGCCAACATCCATCTCGTCGACGACATCGCGCCCGCCCGCGCCGAGGCGTTCCAGCTCAAGGCGGCGCTACTCGACCAGGAGACCGGTGTGCGGGGCTATCTCCTCACCGGGGACACCGAACTGCTGGAGCCCTACTACCGGGGAGTGGCCACCGAAGAGCGCAGCCGGGATCGGCTGGATGAGCTGATGGGCGAGGAGAAGGGGCCGGCCGCCGATCTGGCGGCGGTCGAGGAAGCCGCCGAGGGCTGGCGCTCCGAGTTCGCCGAGCCCGCGATCGCTGCCCGCAAGGAGGGCCCGGTCGAGGCGCCCGCCGCCGGCAAGGCCGCCTTCGACCGGGTGCGCAGCGCTCTCGACGCCCAGCACTCCCGGCTGGTCGACGAGCGCGCGAAATGGCGTGACGAGCTCACTGAGGCCCGTAAGCACCAGGACGTCTCACTGGCCCTGATCCTCGCCACCTTCCTGGCCGCCGCGGTGGGTCTCGCCGTACTGATCCACTTCGCCGTCGGGCGTCCCCTGACCGCCGTACGCCGGGCCTCCCAGCGGGTCGCCGACGGCGAGTTCCAGCACCACATCCCGCTCCACGGGCCCGCCGACCTCCAGGCGCTGGCCGAGTCCGTGGAGGCGATGCGCGTCCGTGTCGTCGCCGACCTCGACGCCTCCCAGCGCAACGAAGCCGCCCTCCACCAGCAGGCGGCCGACCTGGAGGAGCAGCGGGTCGAGCTGGAACGCTCCAACGCGGAGCTGGAGCAGTTCGCGTACGTCGCCTCCCACGACCTCCAGGAGCCGCTGCGCAAGGTCGCGTCCTTCTGCCAACTGCTGGAGAAGCGGTACGGCGAGGAACTGGACGACCGCGGGAAGCAGTACATCGGCTTCGCCGTCGACGGCGCCAAGCGGATGCAGATCCTCATCAACGACCTGCTGACCTTCTCCCGGGTGGGACGGCTGCACGACAGCATCGAGACCGTCCCGCTCGACGGCTCCTTCGACCGGGCCGTGCGCGATCTGTCCGTCGCCATCGCGGACTCCGGTGCCAGCATCGACAAGAAGGCCGAACTGCCCTCCGTACAGGGAGATCCGACCCTGTTCGCGATGTTGTGGCAGAACCTGATCGGCAACGCGGTCAAGTTCCGCAGCCCCGACCGCGTGCCGCACATCGAGGTCGCCGCGGCCCCCGACGAGCAGGAGGGCTTCTGGCGGTTCGTGGTCACCGACAACGGCATCGGCATCCCGGCCGAGTTCGCCGACAAGGTTTTCGTCATCTTCCAGCGGCTCCACAGCCGTGACAGCTACAGCGGCACCGGGATCGGACTCTCCCTGTGCAAGAAGATCATCGAGCACTGCGGTGGCCGGATCTGGGTCGACACCGACCACACCGAGGGCACCCGCATCGTCTTCACGCTCCCCGTGGAAGCATCGCCCGCCGAGCCCGCGGAGCCAGCGGCGGACGCAACAGCGCTGCCGTCCCCCGTCACCGAACCTGCCCCTGAAGGAAGCGCCCCATGAGCACCCCAGCCCTCTCCCAGCCCGTAGAGGTCCTCCTCGTCGAGGATGACGCCGGCGACGAGTTGATGACGCGCGAGGCGTTCGAGGACAACAAGATCGGCAACACGCTGCACGTGGTGCGCGACGGGCTGGAAGCGCTGGACTTCCTCTACCGCCGCAACGGCCACACCGACGCCCCGCGGCCCGACCTGATCCTGCTCGACCTCAACCTGCCGAAGTACGACGGCCGGCAGGTGCTGGAGAAGATCAAGTCGGACCCGGACCTCAGCCACATCCCCGTGGTGGTGCTCACCACGTCGGCAGCGGAGGAGGACATCCTCCGCAGCTACCGACTGCACGCCAACGCCTATGTCACCAAGCCGGTCGACCTCGACCAGTTCATGCAGGCGATCCGCCAGATCGACGACTTCTTCGTCACCGTCGTCAAGCTGCCGCGCTACCGCTGAACCGGCCGCGGGCACATTCGATCAGGCAGCCGCCAGTCGGGCGACGTCGTCCGGGGCCAGACCCGTCAACTCGACGATCCGGGCCGCGGGGACACCGGCCGTCAGCGCCCTGAGGACCAGGGCCTCCCAGTCCTGCGCGGTGTCCCGGAACGCCAACAACTCATCCTCCACCTCGGTGATCGACTGCGGTGCGCACTCCCGTTGCACCCGCTCGACCTCCTCGTCGCTCAACGGCACGGGCAGCCGGTCGGCGTCATCGGGGATCAACACCTCGGAACCGGCCGGGACGATCCGCACCCGCTCCGACGACGGGGGCATCCCGTGCGCGTCCAACCAGGCCCGTACGGCAGGGGCGTCCAGGCACTCCAACGCGCCCACGGCACCGAGCGCGGCACCGAGCCGGGCCCGGCGCTCGGGCAGGAGAAACAGCTGAGCCTCATCGGCCACGGCACCGACCGCCTTCCGTTCATCGCGGGCCGCCGTCGAAGGTCAGGCCGCCCTGGGCGGACGCTTCCCCCGCACGCGCCCGATACGCCTGCTACCCGCACAATCTTCCCCAGTGCGGTCAGGGGCCGGGGTCGCCTATGCGTCGGCGCAGCCGGTGCAGGCCCCGGCGGGCATGGCTCTTGACCGTGCCCAGCGGGATGCCGGTCCGCTCGGCGATCTGGGCCTGGGTCAGGTCCTCGTAGAAGGCGAGGCACAGGACCTCCCGCTGCGGTCCGGGGAGCCTGCTCAACTCATCGACGATCAGCACCCGGTCCAGTGCGCCCTCCGGGGAGGCGCCGCCGTCGTGGAGCGTACGACGTACGGGGGACCGGGCGGCGGCGGTGGCGAGTTCACCACGGCGGCTGCGGGCGGCCAGCGCGTCCACGGTCTTGCGGCGGGCGATGCCCACCAACCAGGCGCCCAGCGGGCCGCGGTCGGGTCGAAAGCCGCTGCGACCGCGCCACGCGGCGAGGAACACCTGCTGGGTCACGTCCTCCGCTTCGCGGGCATCCCCGAGCGTACGGGCCGCGAGAGCGTGCACCAACGGTCCCCAACGGCGGTAGATCGTGGCGAAGCACCGCTCGTCGCCCGCCAGGAGGCCGTTGGTGAGCCGTTCGTACTCGCGGCTCTCCTCGGCGGGTGGGCGCAGCGGTCCGATCGTCGCGGTCCGGCCGGTCGATCCGGCCAGTGATGTGGTGCTCATGCCGTCGCTCCCTCTGCCGGTCGAATCCGGTGTGCCTGCAACCGACGCAGTCGCCCGGCTCCGTTCACTGCGGTCCGACCCGGGACGGCGGGGGGCGTCCCGGGGCGGGTGTCCCAGTGTTGGGTCCGGTAAACGACCCCTTCAACATGCATCGTTTGTGCGTCGTATGATCCATCGATGGGAACGTACGCGGAGCCCGTCGAGCAGAGCGGCGGCCTCACCACCGGCGCGGTGGCACGGCGCCTCGGCGTCGCCCCCACCACCCTGCGCTCATGGGACCGCCGGTACGGGATCGGCCCGGCCGCGCACGTGGGCGGCAAACACCGGCGCTGGACGGCGGACGACATCGCCGTACTGGCCCGGATGTGCGATCTGACCAGCACGGGACTTCCCCCGGCCGAGGCCGCGCGCCTGGCCAGGACCGCCCCCGCCACCAGCGGTGACAGACCTCCGACGATGTCGTCCGGGCTGCCCGTCCAGCGGCGGGGCCCGCGGCGCGCGGCGCGCACGGGACTGCAACTCGGCGATGTGCGCAAGGAATGCCGGGGGCTGGCGCGCGCCGCACTGAGGCTCGACGCGGAAGCCGTGGACGCACTCCTCGACGCGGCCATCGCCGACCATGGACTGGTCACCGCCTGGAACGAGGTCGTCGTACCCACACTCCTGGCCGTGGGGCGCAAGTGGGAGAGCTCGGGCGAACGGTACGTCGAAGTCGAGCACCTGCTCTCCTGGCACGTCTCCAGTGCCCTGCGGCGCGCCCACACCGCACCTTCCGGACAGTTGCCGGGACCCCCGGTCCTGCTGGCCTGCGTCCCCGGCGAGGGTCACACCCTTCCATTGGAGGCGCTCGCAGCGGCCCTGGCGGAACGGGGCTTCCCGGTGCGGATGTTCGGTGCCGCGCTCCCCGTGGAGGCCCTGGACGGAGCGGTGCGCCGGATGGGCCCGGCGGCCGTGGTGCTGTGGGCGCAGTCCCGGACGACGGCGAGTCGGCCGCTCGCCCAGCACGTCGCCGGCATCAGTTGGGGTGTGCGCGGCGCCCGTCGACAACCGTTGGTACTGGTCGCGGGCCCCGGTTGGGCGGGATCACCGGTGCCGGGCACGGTACGTCCGCTGGCGCTTGAGGAGGCCATCGACGCCCTGGAGTCGATGCGTTCGCGCTGGCCGTGACTGGTGTGTGCGGCGGGTATCCCCGCTGGATTCCGTCGGGTCGGTAGGTCCCGGCCGGGACCGGACTCGCGGAAAGTCCGGGCGCCCGCGGGAGAACCGCTTGTGGGAAGTCCGGACTCTCGAAAGGTCCGGTCGGAAGTCCGCTCAGAAGTCCGGTTGGGCTCGCAGGGGAGCCAGGGCGTCCGGCGCGGCTCCGCCGTGGAACGACCAGCCGGGGAATCCGCCCCAGGCGATCGATTCCCTGAGGTACTCGACCAGGGTGATCCCCGGGCGTCCGGCCACCCCGAGCAGGACCGGGTCCGCGCACCGGTCCGGCAGCGCCACGTCGTGCGAACCGCCGCTGACGTTGGCCTTGTGGAGTTCGTCCGGCGCCACGACGAACAGGAAGCCGTCCTCGTCCGGCTCCTCCTGGAACTCCTCCCACTCGCACCGCAACAATGCCGCGTCGCAGAGCCACAACGGATCCGGGTACTCGGGGCCGGGCGGCATCGTGCTCTGCCCGGGGCCGTGCTGGTAGTGGAGGTTGATCGCCTCCCAGTCGCCGAGGAAGGACACCCCGCCCACCACCTGGAGGCACGCCGTGAGCGCGGCGGGCAGTCCGCCGATCTCCTCGTCGAGCTCGGCCACCGTGCGGCGATCGGCGTCCGTCGGCGGCCGGTGCAGCGGTACGTCCACACCGACGAAGCCGAGCTCGGGCAGCATCGCCGCCAGCCGTGCCACCTGCCCGGCCACCCGCTCCATGGTGACCGCGCACACGGCGGCGACATCATCATGGAGAGCGGGAGGCACCGGTCCGAGGGCACGCAACTCGCGCCACACCGCGTCGTGTTGCCCGCTCGCATAGCGCTGGAAGTAGGACGTCACGGACGCAGAGTAAGGCCGGTCACCGGCACCTCCGCAATGAGGTCCACCTCAGAAAGAGCGGTCCTCCGCCGAATCACCAGCGGGAGCCGGCGAGGATCAGCACGATCACCAGGGCCGTGGTCACGGCGATCAGGGCAACGATCAGCCGGCGCCGCTCGCGTCTCCATCGCTCCGGCCCCTCTCCCGAGCCGGATGGCCCCTGCTGTTCGACCCCGTCCAGCCGTTCGGCTGATGGCTGCTGCTCGACGCCTGTCCGTCGCTCTCCGGATACCCGGTTCTGTCGCCCTCCGGATGCCCGGTCGGGCTCGTCCCCCTGGGCGTCGCCGACCACAGCCTGACCGCTCGGCGTCCCGCGTACCGGGTCAGCGAGATCGCCAACCGGGCGATCACCACCACCCACTCCCTCAGCGGTGCCCGATCCGACGCGTGCCTCCTCCTGGGTGGGGAGGACCGGGCCGTCCGGTCGTGGGTGGCGGCCCCGAAGGGCCGCCTGTACGTTCCTCTCCGACAGATAGGGGGTCTGTGCCTCGACCCGCAGGGTGCGTCCCGTACCCGCAGCGGCGATCGGCAGTGACCGGTGCAGCGGAAACGTAGCCGAATCCGCCAGGTAGAAGGCCCGTACCGTCGGCAGGCACAGGTCGTGCAGCAGGGTGAAGAAGGCGTCCGTGGCATCCGGGCCCGGGCCGGACCGGTACACCACACCCTCGATCAGGGGAGTGCGTCGGGTGTGGCGGTCGAAGTCGTCGTCCCGGCCAACGTCGCCGCCCCGCAGATAGACGACGCGGTACAACAGCCACAGCCGCACCGCACCCCGATCACGGAACTCGCGCCGGTAGACCACGTCCTCCGACACGGTCCCGCCCGCCGCGTCCGACAGCAGATCGTGCTGCTCGGCCTCGACGAGGAAGTCGGGAGCGACGACGATCCGAAACCCCGTCCGCACCGAGCGGGTGATGGCGAACGGCCAGGCCACCCCGGGCTCGTCCGGCAGTCCCTGCTCCATCACACGCCCCCCGAACCGAGGTGCGAACCGGGGTGGGACGCCTCGAACTGTGCGAGCCTCGCCTCGAACAGCGCAACGAGCCCGGTGAGGGCCTCCTGTTCGGACTTGGCCTGGAGCACCTGGTCCCGCAGGGCGACGACATCGCGCTCGACCTGCTGGCCGTAGTCGTCGACCTTGCGGGAGACGAAGTCCATGAACGGACCGAGGAACTCCTGCTGGAGCAGGCGCATCGCGGGCTGGTTCACGGAGGCGGCGCCCAACATGACCTTCACCCGGGGCAGTCCGCCCTGGAGGGCACGTACCCACGACAGCTTGCGGTTCTGCTGCTCCGCCTCGGCGGCCTTGTGTCCGGCGCGGTCCTCGGCGGCGAGCCGTCGCACGTTCTGCTCGAACAGGTCTATCAACACCGCCATCAGCGGTACTTCGACATGGGTGGGACGGGGAAAGCCTCCCTGCTTCACCATGTTGTCCCCGTCGGGCAGGGCGAACCCGGCACCCAATGCGCTGACGGGGATGATCCGCAGGGCTCCCCTGGTGTCGTTGGCCGCCAACCGGTTCTCGTAGATCGTCTGGAAGTGCGGGTGCTGCAACAACTGCTCCAGCACCTGGCTGACCGAGTACCCGGCGGCCTCCACCAGGTCCCACTTGGTGATCACGAAGTGCATGACGGCACGGCTGTGCTCCAGCCGGTTGAAGACGGGCAGGAGTTCCTGGATCAGCCCGTAGTCGCCTTCGAAGCAGCGTTTGACCTTCGCCCCGTCCAGCAGGATCAGCAGGAACTCGGACTCGTCGATGCGCTTCCAGATGTGCCTCTCCTGCTCGCTGGTGCGCGCCGCATGGGTGAGGTGCTCACCGGCGAAGTCCATGTAGTTGATCGTGAACGGGGTGAACACCTCGTCGGCCGCGGTGCGGATCGCGCAGGTGAAGTTCCACTCCGACACCTCGTTCAACAGGGTCGGGTCGGGCCAGCGATCCGGGCTGATGATCTCGCCGTAGACCTCGTTGAGCTTCTTGCTCTGGTCCTGGGGGAGTCGGATGAAGAATCCGGTGTCGCTGCGTTGGAGGGCCAGCCGGTGGAAGAGGCTGGCGAGGTAGACGGTCTTGCCTGACTGGTGCGGTCCGAGAACGGTGACCGGAATGGCTGGCATCTGCTGCCTCACAGGAATGTGCCGGTGACGTCGGGGGAGGTGCGGCCGGGGGAAGGCCATTGGCCTTCCCCCGGAGCCCCCCCGACGCCCAGTAGAGCCGTTCGAGGCATCGCGAAACCGGTCTCAGTGCGGGTTCACGCCATCAGTTTCCGGACCGGGGCGGTTCAGTCAGTTTCCGGACGGGGGTGGTTCAGCCCCTCAGATCGCCGGACCGGGGCGCGGATGGAGCCGTATCCAGGCCCGGGAGGTGAACTCCTTCTCGGGGAGGTCGACTCGGACGCATTCGAAGGAGCGCTCGTCCAGTCCGAGGTAGGCGTGTGGGACCAGGTCCCGGTAGAGCGGGTCCGACCAGGCGACGGCCAGGTCCGCACGGTCGCTCTCGCGCAGCGCGGTCCGCAGCGGCGGCGAATCCAGCACGCGGAAGAGTTCCACGACGGCCGTGCCGAGGAAGCCGCTGTGGCCCTCGCGGGTGAGGCCCTGGTGGAGGCTGGCGCGCATACGGGTGGGCAACAGGTCGTCGGGTCGGTTCGGGTCGCTGTTGGCGGCGTGGAGGGCGAACGTCAATCCACGCAGCAGCCGGTCGACGGTCCGCGGTTCGTCCACGCCGACCGGCAGCACCAGCAGATACCCGTCGCCGGACGCCTGCCGGCCACAGGTGTGCCAGTCGATTCCGGAGGCCGTGCAGGCCCCGCGCACGGCACGCCACAGATCGCGTTGGATCCGGGGCATCTGGGTATCGTGGCGGCGGCTGTAGCGCTCCACGTCGACCGCGAACATCAGTCGGCGCAGCCAGGGCAGACCCGCCAGCCTGCCGGCCTCCGATGTGTCGTCGTCCTCCGGGCCTGCCGTCGTCTCCGGTACGTCGTGAGGCGCCGTGGCCAGCGGGAAGGGAAGGCTTGGACCGGGTGCGGCGAGGGGCCAGGCGTCCGCGAAACCGACCTGGAACCGGACGCTCTCCTGGGTCCGTGCGGATGCCCCGACCGGACGGCCGAGGAGCGTACGGCGGATCACGACCTCGGCCGTCAGCAGCCCCGAGACCCCGGCCTCGGCGCTGGCGGGGTCCAGTCGCACCAGCACCTGGGCCCAGTGCCCGTCAGGGCGCAGCCCGCCGTGCGGCCGTTCGAAGACCCAACGCAACCGGTGGCTGCCACGCCCGAACACGGACGCCTGGGTGCCGTCGTGGAGCACCGTGCCGGACGCCGGTGCCGGCTCCAGGGCCCGTGCCGTCATGTCGTCCAACTCCAGGCCCAGTTGCACGGTGGTGTACGTCCGACCACCGGTGAGGGGGGCGAGGTCGAACGGGAAGCAGAGCAGCAGGTCCACCGGTGCACCGGGAGCGGTGGGGCCGGTGAGCCGGTAGACGAGGGGACGTACGAAGGTCACCGAGGCTTCGCGGTCCTGCGTGCGGTCGTCGCCCAACAGCACGGAGTCCGTGTACAGCCCGACCGTGGCGAGCACGTCGTCGAAGTCCTCCGGCCGCAGTTCGTCGTACATGTGTCTCGATGCCTCTCTCTCGTAGCCTCGTAGCCTCGTAGCCTCGCGGGCTCGTGATCCCGTGGTTCGGTGGTGCCCGTGCGTGCCGTGTTCCGGTGGTGCCGACGGGGTGTTCGATCAGCTGCCCAGGCCGAGGAGGACGGCTGACGCCCAGCGGGCGGGCGCATCGGGATACATCTCGGCCCAGGCCAGTTGGGCGCGGCGCAGCGCGGCTGCGCGGCCGGCGCCTTCGTGCAACCAGTGCTGGTGGAAACGGTGCACCAGATCGAGGCTGTCCTCCTCGCGGATGGGTGCGAGCGAGAGCAGGACCGCGGTCGGGCCGCGCACCAGCAGGGGTCTGCCGAGGCCGATGACCCCGTCGGCCGTGATGCGTCCGAAGCCGCTCTCGCAGGTGGTGAGGATGACCAGGTCCGCGCCGAGGGGCAGTTCGGCGAGGTCACGGGCGCGCAGTCGGCCGTCGTGGTCCGCTGTTCGGGCGAGTGCGACGAAGGAGTCCAGCGGACTGCCCGGGCCGCTGCCGTACACCTGGGTGTGGGTGGCCAGACAGAGGACCGAGGCGAGGACCGAGGCGTCGTGGGCGGCTTCCCGGAGGCGGGATGCGGTCGCGGCGGTGCCGCTGTGGACGGTGCTGGCGCCCTCCCCGTACAACTGCGCCACCAAGGGGAACGACTCCCGGGTCCACGGCAGCGGAGCCAAGCCGTCCGGCATGGGCTCGGGGTCGACGAACGCCAACAGCCGTGGTGTACGGGACGGGAGCGAGCGGTGTGCTTCCCTGCGGTCCAACAGTCCTTCGAGGAGGGAGAGCGCGGGCAACAGGGTCAGTGCGTGGCGCTGTACGAGCGGGCGCCCCTCCCGGTCCGGCAGTGCGGCGAAGGGAACCTCGTACAGGACGCCGTGCGGAACGATCGCCACCGGCTGCTCGGGGTCGAGCGGGAGGCGCTGGTCCCGTGCGGTCGGCCAGAGGATGTCCCCGAGCCATCGGAGCGCTTCTTGTACCTGTCGGACCGAAGACCGCTGGCCGGGCAGGCCCGCGAGACGGACGGTACGGGCGGCGGCTGCGAGCCGCTGGGCGGGCACCTGCCGCACATCGGCGCTCAGGGCGCCGTCGGCTCCCACGGTCCAACTCGCCAGTCGGTCGCCGTGGAGGTGGTAGACCACGACCGGGGTGCCATGCCGGGCCAGGAGCCGCCGCAGACGTTCCTCGTTCAGCGGGGGCGGGGCGCCGAAGACCCATGCGGGGTTGGCCGGGGCATCGGTTGTCGGGACAGGACCGAGTGTCGGGGCGGGGGCATCGGTTGTCGGGGCAGGAGCGTCCAATGTTAGGGCGGGGGCATCGGTAGCCGGGGCCGGGGTGTCGGTTTCCTGGCCCTGGGCGGTTTCCGAGCGGCCCACGAGGTCGGCCCATGCGCGGGCCCGGCCCGCCTCGGCGGCCAGCAGTGCCGTCCCGGGCTCGCCGAGGTCGAGGAGGGCCGTCACCAACTGCTCGTGATAGGGAGCCGCTCTCCCTCCTTGCGCGATGCGTTCCTCATCGGTGTCGAGCAGGGTCCGACTCCGTTCGATGCGGTGGCTCTGGGCGAGGAGGGTGTGCAGGGTTCCGGTCACCAACTGCCTGCCGAAGCGGCCGGCCCCGGGCTGGTGCGGGTCAGGGGCGATGAGTGCGGTCCGCAGCCGAGCGGCAGCGATGAGCCGGTCGATCAATGCCTCCTCGTCCCGCGTGGCCGCATCACAGGCGCACTGGTGCTCCAGGATCTGGAGGGCGCTGATCCGTTCCTGGTCCTGTCGGGTGGGGAGGGTGGCCTCGGCCAAGGCCCGTCGATAGAGGACGAGCGCGCGGCGCAGCAGGGGGCGGGCCTCCGCATAGCGGCGCTCCAGGGTCAACCGCTGCCCCAGGTCGCGTAGTTCGATGCGGTCGTGCCAGACGGCCTGTGCCTCGGGAGCGATGGGGTGTGCTTCGGTGCGGGTCAGGACGGCGAATTCCGGTTCCTCCGCGGGATCGGTCCGGGGAGCGACCAACCCGACGGTGAGATCGAGTGGGCGAAACAGTCGTAGCACCGCTCGGCCGTCGTCGCGTACCGCCCGGTCGTCGGCGGTCAACCGCCAGCTGTGGGTGTCGGTTTCCGTCCCCGTCCCCGTCCCCGTCCGGGGCGGGTTCGGGTCCAGGTCGAGCCGGGGGAGGGGACCGTACCGACCTCTCCAACCGCCGTGCAGACCGCGGGGTGTGGGCAGCGGATCTGAGTGCTCACCGCTGGGCTCCTCAGTGGAGCGCGGTCCGGTCGGCTCCAGGGCCGGGGGCTCCACCTGGTCGGTGTCCTTCATGGCGCCGCCTGCGGTGACCGTCGCATCGAGGTGTGCCCGCAGTCGGCGGTGTCCACCGGTGAAGGGGTCCAGTGCGGTCAACTCGATCGATCCGGTGAGGTGTCCGGCGTTGAGGGCGAGCCGCACAAGACCGGTTTCGGCGCTGATGGGGAGGGCGAAGTCGGGCAGGAACGGGGAGTGCTGGGGGATGTTCCAGACGGGGGCGTCCGTGTTGGTGTGCTCGGGGCCGTACCGCACGGTCAGCTGGGAGTCGTTCGTGCCGGAGGTGGCTGTGGTGCCGGTGCCGGTGGGTTCGACGGTGAAGGCGGCGCCGTCCGTGCAGTGGGCGATCCAGAGCACCGACCACGGCCGGCCCGGTTCACTGCTGTGGAGGGACATGGCCGGTGCGGTCGCCGCCCGACAGACGCGCGGTGCAGGTCCGAAGGAGACTTCGACGGGGTGGCCCGAAGACGGTTCACCGGGCGCTGCTGTATCTGCCTGACCTTGTGGGCTTCGTGCGCTTCGTGGTTTTGGTGGACTCTGTTGACTCAGTGGGCTCAGTGGAGCTTCGGGAGCCAGCGGGATGAGCCTGCCGGTGAAGGAGAGGCCCCATGGCCCATCGCCCTCCGCTGCGGGCGGTTCCTGGCAGTCGGCGGCGGGTTCCAGCACCGCCCGGACGCGTACGGCGTACGGCCAGGTGGCACCGCAGCCCACGCTGAGCGCGTCCAGTCGAGCAGCCGCGGTGCCGGTAGAGGTCAACCAGCCGTCGAACGACCCATCGGCGCCATCGGACGCCGTGAGCATGACTGACCCGTTCGGACCGTGGGACCACGACCCTGACCAGCGACTGCGGGCCTGCCCCCGGCCCCAGTGGAGGGAGAGGCCACCGTTGTCCGTCAACTCCAGCCGCAGGGAACGAATCCGTCGGCGCATTCCATGGCCGCTCTCATGCGGCCCGCTGATGATGTCCACCGTCGCCAGTTCGGGCAGTCGTAACCCCCAGGGCTCGACGCCGGCACTGTCCCCGACGACTCTCCAACTGCCCACGGCAGCGGTGCGGTTCATCACTCCTCGCCGCCGATGGCGGCGTACTCCCGAAGTCGGGGCACGGAACGAATGACGAGTCTGCACCGCCCGAAGGTGATCACACCTGCGTCGGCGAGTTCGTGCAGCGCATGGTGGACGCGCCGCTCCTTGGCCCCGATGAAGCCACCCCACTCCGCCTGGGTGAGCCCTGGTCTGACGCGTAATCCGTCTCTCTCGCGCGTCCCGTACTGCTCGGCCAGATCGAGGGCTGCCCGCGCCATCCGGGCGATGACGGGGCCGCTGACGAAGTCCTGGCGGCGTCGGGAGGCGGTGCGTCCACGGTGGGTCTGGTTGCGCATGACGGCCCGTGCGGCGGCCGGGTTCCCGGTGGCCCACTGGAGCCACTCCTCCTGTGAGATCCGACGGGCGTGCAGCGACTGGGCGGCGGTGACGGTCGCGGAGCGGGGCCCGCCGTCGAACGCAGCGGTCTCGCCGACGACATCACCCGCGGCGCGCACATCGATGAGGACGGGTGCGCCGGACGCGTCGGTGAGGGTCACTTTGGCGAAGCCGTCGAGCATCAGCAGGACGAAGGTGTCGCGGGCGTGCGCGAAGAGCATCGTCTCGCCGCGGGCATAGACCCTGGCGGTGCCGCAGCGCTCCAGAGCGAGGCGGGCTTCCACACCGCCCGGCCCGCTTTGGGCGAGCTCGTGCAGCAGGCTTCCCGCCGCCCAGTCCAAGCCCTGAGGCGGGTGCGCTGTCCGTCGGCGGGTGGGTATCTCTCCAACGCTCACTGCCCGTCCCCCTGAGGCGTTGACGTCCGAGCACATTCAGCCAGAAGGGGGAGAGCCTGCACAAGATATGACGAGAGCTCACGGACATTGACCTTCCCGGCACCACGGTCACAGGGGGCCAGTTCCACGGTGTGGGTACGGGGCGCCCATGGCCGCCGACCTGCTCGGTTGTGCGGTGGTGCGCCCGCGCCCGTACCCGTGTCGGTGCTCAGGGAGTCCGGTGGATCGGTCTGGGTACCCGTGCCCATGCCCGTGCCTGCGCCCGTGCCCGTACCCGTGCCCGTGCCCATGTCTGTGCCCGTGTGGGGTTGGCGGACCGGTGCACGCCTCAGGAAGTGGTCTCCCGCAGCGCCCCGCTCACAGGGACAGGAAGCCCAGGACGACCGGAGCGACGGAGACGAGCACCAGTACACCGGGGGCGACACTGCCCTTGGTGTCCTTGGCCCGGAGGTGGGTGATGACCGCGCCCACGAAGTAGAGGAAGGCGCCGATGCCGGCCGCGATGCCCAGCGGACGGTACGCGATGCCGATGAGCAGGCCGACCGCCGCGGCGATCTCCAGCAGCGCGAGGGGGAGGAACCAGCTCAGGGGCACCCCGAGTCCGGTGATCGTCTCGGTGACGCGCTTCTCCCGGACCAGCTTGCCCCGCCCGGAACCGACGAGCATCAGGGCGAACAGGACGGCGACGACGACATAGGCAATATACATGGATGGCCCCTATGGTTGAACCAGAGATATCGTTGAACCATAACAACGATTGACGGAGTTCGGTAATGGGAGCCTGTTAAGGTATTCACATGGTGGCGCGCGGTGCGGAAGAGATGGCTGAAGGACTGGCGTTTCTGCTGGCCAGGCATGGTGCGATCGCCCAGGTTCTGCTGCGGACCGCGCTCAGCTCCAGCGGGCTCACCCCGCGGCACATGATGACGCTGAAGCATCTCGACTCCGGCCCGGTGAGCCAGCAGGCATTGATCGACATGCTGGAGGTCGACCCCAGCGTGCTGGTGGCCGTCCTGAACGACCTGGAGCGCGAGGAACTGGCCCTGCGCCGTCGTGACCCGGCGGACCGTCGTCGACACATCGTGGAGATCACACCCTCCGGAGTCGCCGCCCTGCGCAGGTCCGACGAGGTCCTCGCGGAGGTTGAGGGAGAGCTGTTCACCGATCTCTCCGATCAGGAACGAACCACCCTGCGTGCCCTCCTGACCAGGATCAACACCTCGCCCGACCACTTCTCCTGCTCCGAGGACTGACCTCGCCGGGCTTCGGCCACCTTGCGGGCCCCGCCCGCGCTACCCCCGTCGGATGCCGTTTCGACGCCCGCGCAGTGCGACCGTCCGCTGTCGTCGCCCGGATCCCCACCGAGACCGGATGCCGCTGCCCGACCGAGACCGGATGCCGTTGCCGCGTCGTGCGACCGTCCGCCCGCGGGTCCATGAACCTGCTCGTACGGGAGCGGCCCCGCCAGCCAGTGGGCACGCCGTCCGCCCTTGAGCCGGACTCGGCCGGCCCCGCGGCCCCGCTGAACCCATCCACAGCCCCCGGCCCGTTCCGCTGAGCACGCGCCCACGCCCGGACCCGGGCTCCTGGCGCTGCTTCTTCCCTCCCCGCCGCACGGCCCATCCGGCACTCCCACGCGCCCATCGGGGCGAAGCACCGCCAGGATCGCCGCCGAACGGGCAGGCATCACCGCATCCAGACGGGCAGTTTCGGCCGAAGAGTCAGTGTCCTGTGCACTCGCCGCACCGAACGAAGGGGGTATGCATGATCGATACGCGGACGACAGAGCCCATGCGGACACCACAGCCGAAGCCGGCACAGCCGCAGCCCACGGCACCGGCCGCCCACCACGGCACGGACGGCCGCCCACGCCAGCAGCCGACCGCGGCCCCGTCCACCCACCAAGAAGTGGTCACCCACCAAGAACTCGTCACCGCCGTCGAACGGGTCCTGGAACGCCATCTGCACGAGCGGGTGAGCGAAGCCGCCCGCATCGACCCCGTCTTCGCCGACCAGATGGCCGCACGGCTCGCCGAGTTCGTCCTGCGCGGCGGCAAGCGGCTGCGCGCCGGATTCCTCTGGTGGGGTTGGCAGGCAGCGGGCGGCGACCTGGAGCAGGCCGACGCAGCCCTCCACCTCGGGGCGGCCCTGGAACTCCTCCAAGGCTGCGCCCTGATCCACGACGACGTCATGGACGCATCCCCCGTACGCCGTGGCGCCCCCGCCGTCCACACCGACTTCACCGCCGCCCACGCCCGCGCCCGGATGCACGGATCGAGCACCGCGTACGGCACCGCCGCCGCCGTCCTCTGCGGAGACCTCGCCCTGTCCTGGGCCGATGACCTGGTGAGCGTCACCGCCCTCTCCTGCACCCATGGCAGAAGGCTGCACCAGGAGTGGCGCGCCCTGCGCACCGAACTGATCGCCGGCCAGTACCTCGACATCCACGGCCAGGCCAACCGCTCGACGGGCCTCGCCCAGGCCGTCCGTATCGCCGGGCTCAAGAGTGCCCTCTACACGGTCGAACGACCCCTGGCACTGGGCGCGGCCCTCGCCGGCGCCGACGAAGCAACCACCGCCGCATTGCGCTCCGCCGGCCGCTGCGCGGGCATCGCCTTCCAACTGCGCGATGACCTCCTCGGCGTCTACGGCGAGCCCGCGGTCACCGGCAAGCCCTCCGGCGAAGACCTCCGTGACGCCAAGCCCACATACCTACGGGCCGTCGCCGTGCAACGGGCCAGGGCGGCCGGCGACCACCACGCCGTACGGGCCCTCACCCGCGCGACCACTTCGGCCTCCCGCGACCCGGCCTCCCGTGACTCGACGCCCTTCGGCGAGCAGGAGTTGGACGAGCAGGAGTTGGACAAACTGCGCGAGGTCATCGAGCGGACCGGCGCCCGCACCGCCGTCGAGGAGCAGATCGAACGACTGGTGGAGCTGAGCGTGCGCCATCTGCACACCGTTCGCCGTGCACCCCACACCACCCCCGCACCCCCCACCCCGCAGACCGCCCACGTCATCGACGCCCTCACCCGACTGATCGAACGGGCCGCAGCCGCCCCCACCGGCCCACCCCGCGCACCCGACCGACGTACGAACCCCCCACGGCCGACGGCCGACACCCACCCGAACGACCCCGCCGCCGCGGAGGGGATCGGCAGGGGGCGTACCAGCGCCACACCACCGGCGCCCACCACCGGAGGCCGACCATGAGGACCATCAGCGGCGCAACCGACCATGTCGTGGTCGTCGGAGCCGGCCTGTCCGGGCTCTCCGCGGCGCTCCACCTCCTGGGCGCCGGCCGACGGGTGACCGTGGTCGAACGTGGCGCGGAGCCCGGCGGCCGGGCCGGCCATGAACTCCTCGGCGGCTACCACCTCGACACCGGCCCGACCGTGCTCACCATGCCCGAACTCGCCGACGACGCCTTCGCCGCCGTGGGCGACTCCCTCGCCGACCGCCTCCAGCTCACCGAACTCCACCCCGCCTACCGGGCCCGCTTCGCCGACGGCTCCCAACTGGACGTCCACACCGGTGCGGACGCCATGGAGGAGGAGATCCGCCGCTTCGCCGGACCCGCGGAAGCAGCCGGATACCGTCGACTCAGGCACTGGCTCCACGCCCTCTACCGGGCACAGATGAATCGATTCATCGACACCAATTTCGACTCACCGCTCCAACTCCTCCACCCCGACCTCGCCCGACTTGCGGCGCTGCGCGCCTTCGGCACCCTCGACAGCCAGATCGGCCGCTTCCTCAACGACCCCCGGCTGCGCCGCGTCTTCTCCTTCCAAGCCCTGTACGCCGGAGTCCCACCCGCCCGCGCCCTCGCCGCGTACGCCGTGATCGCGTACATGGACACCATCGCCGGCGTCCACTTCCCGCGCGGCGGCATGCACGCCCTGCCACGGGCGATGGCCGACTCCGCCACGGACGCCGGAGCCGTCTTCCACTACGACACCGAAGTGACCGGGCTGCGCCGCTCGGGCGGCCGGATCACCGCCGTCGCGTTGTCCACCGGAGCGGAACTGCCCTGTGACGCCGTCGTCCTCACCCCCGACCTGCCCATCGTCTACGGGCTGCTCGGCCGGACCCCGCGCCGCCCGCTGCGGCTGCGCCACTCCCCGTCGGCGGTGGTCATCCATGCCGGAACCGACCGCACCTGGCCAGAACTGGCGCACCACACCCTCTCCTTCGGTCATGCCTGGGAGCGCACCTTCGACGAACTCACCCGCACCGGGCAGCTGATGAGCGACCCCTCCCTGCTGATCACCCGGCCCACCACCCACGATCCGTCCCTGGCCCCCGAAGGACGACATCTGCACTACGTCCTCGCCCCCTGCCCCAACACCGACATCGGCCCCTCAGCAGCCGACTGGCAGGGCCTCGGCCCGCGCTACCGGGACCAACTCATCTCCGAGTTGGAACGCCGCGGACTCACCGGCTTCGGCGACTCCATCGAAGCGGAACGCCTCATCACCCCCGCCGACTGGGCCGCCCAGGGGCACGCCGCAGGCACCCCCTTCTCCGCCGCGCACACCTTCGCCCAGACCGGCCCGTTCCGGCCGCGCAACCTAGTCCGCGGCATCGACAACGCCGTGCTCGCCGGCTGCGGCACCACCCCCGGCGTCGGCGTCCCCACCGTGCTCATCTCCGGGAAGCTCGCAGCCGCCCGGATCACCGGCCTGCCCCGCGTGCCCCGCACCCGCGCACCCCGCCCCACGCCCACCACCACCCCCCAACCGGAGAGGCAGGCCCGATGACCCGGCGAGAACTCGATGCGGCAGGGATCACCGACCCGGAGCTGCGCGCCGACTACACCCACTGCCGACAGCTGAACGCCCGCCACGGAAAGACCTACTTCCTGGCCACCCGGCTGCTCCCCATCGAACGCCGGTCCGCCGTCCACGCGCTCTACGGCTTCGCCCGCTGGGCCGACGACATCGTCGACGACCTCCACTCACCGGCGCCCCCCGAGGAACGCGACCGCACACTCACCGCGTTGCAACGGCAACTCGTCACCGCCCTGCACGACGGCCGCAGCACCGAGCCCGTCGTCCGGGCGCTGGCCCACACCGCCCGCACCCACGACATCGACGCCGGACTCTTCACCGACTTTATGCACGCGATGCACAGCGACCTCCACATCACCCGCTATCCCACCTATGACGACCTGCGCGGCTATATGCACGGCTCCGCCGCCGTCATCGGACTCCAGATGCTCCCCGTACTGGGCACGGTCGCCCCCCGTGAGGAGGCCGCACCGCACGCCGCGGCCCTCGGGGTGGCCTTTCAACTCTCCAACTTCATCCGGGACGTCGGCGAGGACCTCGACCGGGGCCGGGTCTATCTCCCCGAAGACCTCCTGGCGGCCCATGGCGTCGACCGCGACCTCCTCCTGTGGAGCCGCCGCACCGGACGCACCGACCCCCGCATCCGCGAGGCCCTCATCGCCGCCTGCGCACTCAACCGCGAGGTCTACCGGGAAGCCGAACCGGGCATCGACCTGCTCGACCCGCGCGCCCGACCCTGCATCCGTACTGCCTTCACCCTGTACGGAGGCATCCTCGACGCGGTCGCCGACGACGACCACCGCGTACTGCACCGCAGGGCGGTGGTTCCCCGCAGACGCCGCGCGGCCGTGGCACTCGGCGGCCTCGCCGCGATCGTCGGGGCCCGGCTGCGTACCCGACCCACCCGACCCGGAGGCGCCGATGACGCACCGGTTGCCGCCGGAGTGAGGGGGAGCCGATGACACCGCGCCGAGGCTTCCCGCCGCGCAACGGTCGAACCTTCCCGCCGCGCACAGGTCGGACCTTCCCGCTGCGCACCGGTGGACGCACCCCCTGGGAACAGCAGGAACCCACCTGGCGGCAGGCGAAACCCGCGTTGATCGACGCCGCGCTGAAACGCGCCACCACCCGCCCCAGCGGCAACTGGTACGTCATCGGCGCCTCCCGGGACATCACCCCGGACCGCCCTTTCGGCCGGACCATCGGCGGGGTCGAGGTCGTCGTCTGGCGCGCCAGGTCCGGAGCACTCACCGCCGGCCCCGGAGCCTGCCCCCACCTCGGAGCCCCGCTCAAGGACAGTCGGGTGTCCTGCGGCACCCTCGTCTGCCACTGGCACGGCCTCGCCCTCGACGGCTCCCCCTTCGCCGGCTGGGAGCCCTACCCGGCCCACGACGACGGGGTACTGGCCTGGGTCAGGCTCGACGCCATCGGCGGCGAGGAACCGCTACCCGAACCCGTGGTTCCGCCACGGCCGACCACGGCCGCCGTCGACGCCGTGTTCACGGCGGTGGGACGGTGTGAGCCCGAGGACATCGTGGCGAACCGGCTCGACCCCTGGCACGGCGCCTGGTTCCACCCGTACTCCTTCGTGGACCTGACCGTCGTCCAAGCCCCGGAAAGCCAAACCACCGAAGGAGAGGACGCGTTCGCCGTGGACGTCTCCTTCAAGGTCGCCGGCCGGCTCGTGGTCCCCGTACGCGCCGTCTTCACCGCACCCGAACCCCGCACGGTCGTCATGCACATCACGGAGGGCGAGGGCGCCACCTCGGTCGTCGAGACCCATGCCACTCCCCTGGCGCCCGACGCCCACGGCAATCCGCACACCGCGGTCGTGGAAGCGGTGCTGGCCACGTCCGAGCGGCCCGGCTTCGCCGTCGCCCGGGCCGCCGCACCCGCGCTGCGCCCACTGATGCGCTGGGCCGCGGGCCGGCTGTGGCGGGACGACCTCGCCTACGCCGAACGGCGCTGGCAACTGCGGAGCACGGGCCGCTTCCCCGGCTGAGCCCGGAGGCACGGCCCGTGCCCGCTCCACCCGAACCGCCTCACCCCAGTGCGGCCAGCGCCCGCAACACCCCCGACCGCCCGCCGTGCGGCACGGTCCACAGCGGATGCCCCCGCACGCCCCACCGCTCCAACAGGGCGTTCGCCGCCAGGAAACCGGTCGTCGCCGCCCGCTCCATCAGCGCCACCGGCAACTCCGTCCGCACCACGTCACCCGCCACCATCACCCCGGGGTGCGAGGTGCGGACGGTCGGCCGGGTACGGAACCCGCCGACCGGGAACAACGGACAGTCCGCCCGCCATTCATGGCGGACATCGACGACCCGGGCGTCCCTGGTCTCCGGATACACCTCGTGGAGCTGGGCCGAGAGCCGCTTCTCCACCAGCGTCCGGTCCGCGCCATCGGCGACCGCGTACCCGTGCAGCTCCACCACCGATCCACCGGTCCGCGCCGCCCAACGGGCCGCCTGACCCTCCCAGCGGTCGAGGACGCTCACATTGTCGAGTCCGTCATAGCCGCTGGTCCCGAGGAAGCCCGCCCGATCGGCGCGCACCGGCCGGTCCAGCCAGAGCCGGGACACCACGAACGGCGGCGCCGTGCGGAGCGCGTCGACGTTCTGCCGCCAACCAGGGTCCCCCAGCTGCGGCGATGCGGCGACCAGCCGGCGCAGTCCGCCCACATCCAGGGCCAGCACCACCGCGTCGTACCGCTCGGGCCGCCCGTCCGCCGTCACCAGGACTCCGCCGTCTGCCTCGGGACGCACCTCCTCGACCGGGGAGCCCTTGCGCACCTGCCCACCGAGCCGCAGCAGATAGTCCTCCAACGGGTCCCACAGCGCCTCGGGGTACGGCTCGCGGGGCACGTCGAACAACAGCCCCTCGGACGAACCGAGGAAGTAGATGTGGAACATCACCAGCAGCTCGGCTGCCGACAGTTCCCTCGGATCGGCGAAGAAGCTCCGCGAGAACACCTCGAACGCCAAGTGGTGCGCGGCCTCGGGGAAGCGGATCGAGTGCAGGAAGTCCCAGGCACTGACCCCGTCGAACCGCTCGTACACCTGTGGCACCCGGACGTCGAGCAGCGGCAGCGCGGCCCGTGGGTCCATCCGGGCCAGATCCCGCCATCCGAACGTCGGGCTGAGCGCCACGAACCCCAGCGCGCTCCACGGCGGTGTGCGCGGCACCCGGGCGAAGCTGTCCGTCATCCCGTCGCGGTGGCGCAGCGGATAGTCCGGCAGCCCGGAGAGCACCGCCAAGGAAGGGTCGGCCCGGCGCAGCAGCCCACGCAGGTTGTAGTACTGGCGGAAGAAGGCGTGGAACCCTCGGCTCATCGTCACCGTGGAGCCGTCGGCCAACTGGTCCTGCCACCCCGCCAGCCGTCCGCCGAGGACGGTTTCGCTCTCCAGGAGCGTTACCCGCACCCCGCGTTCGGCCAGTGCGACCGCCGCCGCCAGACCCGCGATGCCGCCTCCGACGACGGCCGTGTGCGGCCCCTGCCCCGTACATCTGTCGCGACCGGGCGCCGGCATCAGCACCCGGGCCTTGCGGTCCCTGCCCCGCCTCGGGGCGCCGCTGCCACCCCTGCTCATGCCACGACCCCATCCGCTCGGGCCGCGCTGCGCCGCGCCAGGAACGTGTGCACGACGCCGGTGCTCCAACCGGGCATCGGTACGATCCGCACCCCGCCCCACCCGGCGCGCACGAGCCGGGTGGCCAACTGCGGTGCGGTGTCGAAGGCCAGCACGCTGCGCCACAGGTGGTGGTAGAGGTCCCGGTCGCCGGTCAGGGTGCCGGCCGGGATGATCACTCCCCGGCACAGGGCCGTCCACACCGCCCGGTGCGGCGCGAGCCCGCTCAGGCTGTACTCGTGGACGGCCAGCCGTCCACCGGGCCGCAACAGGGAGTGGACCGAGGCGAGTACGCCGTCCGGGTCCGTCACATTGCGCAGGAGGTAGGCGGCGAAGACCGCGTCGTACGTCCCCTCCCCACCGGCCTGCTGCGCCAACTCCTCCGCCGAGGCGTGCAGAAAACTCACGCGCTGCGGCCAGCGCTTCGCCGCCGCTCGCTCCAGCATGCCCGCGGAGGCGTCGACGGCGGTGATCTCGGCGTGCGGCGCGGCCCGCAGCAGGGCCGCCGTGGAGGCGCCCGTACCGCAGCCGAGGTCCAACAGCCGCAACCCCGCGCCGCCGTCGGGCAGCCGGAGCCGTCGGGCCGAACGCCTCAGATCGGCGTGGTAGCCCGGGTTCATCGCCACCAGCCGGTCATACGTACCGGCGGCGCGGTCAAAGGCGTGGGCGAGGTCCTGGTCCCGCAGGAGTGTCATCAGTGCCTTCCTCAGCGAGTGGGGGAGTCCGCCCGCCCCCGTGTGCACCCGGGCCGCGCTCGGCGGTGCGCCGCAGCAGCGGCAGTTCCAGCGCGGTACGGAGCATGGGGCGTACGGGAGTGGTGAAGCCGATCCGGATGTCCTCCCACAGCCGGGTGCGGCCGTCGAGGAAGCGCAGCAGTCGATCCGGTGGCGTGTGGCGAAAGAGCGAGGTGAAGAAGTCGGGTCCGTCGATCCGACCGGTGTCCAGCGCCCGCAGCAGCACGGCGTCCATGGCGAGCGCCCTGCGCGGATGGGGTGCCGGGGCGGTGGCCCGTCCCTCGGTGCGCAGCCCGTCGGCGATCTCACGGGTCTGCCGCTGCACGGCCGCGAAGGTGTACCCGGTGGCGGGTCGGGTCGCGCCGCCCGCCGCGCCGATGCGGAAGGCGGCCGATCCCGCCCGGCGCGGGAAGCGTGCGTCGGTCATCGCGATCACTCCCTCCTCGGCGCCGCGCACCAGGAGCGGGCCGAGCTTCAGCACCTCCCGCGTGTACAGCTCAAGCGCGGACTCGTACGCCTGCCGGGACAAGGGCGCGCGGGAGAACTCGGTGTACTCCACCAGGGCGTCGCGCGGCCCGAGCGGAAGGACATAGCCGAAGGCGAGCCCGTGCCGGGGCTGGGGCACGCGGAAGTCCATCAGCTCGACCACGTCCGGATCGAAGGCGGGTCCGTCGGTGTGGACGAACCAACCGCGGAAGTGCTGGAGCAGGGTGGTGCGGGACGGCGGGCGCACCCTCGGTGGGCGCGAGTCGTACAGGGACCGGCCGCGTACGGTCAGTTCGTCCCCGTCAGCCGTGGTGCACCGGACCTCGGCTCCCTCGGACACCTGGCGGACCTCATGGGCCGTCGCCGTCACCCGGCGTACGCCTGATGTGCTTCCGAGCCGCTCCGAGACGACCTCTTCGAACCGGGTGGAGGGGACCATCTTGTAGCGCAGGGCATCCAGCTCGCGTTCGATCCGCTCCCCGTCGGCGCCGTGGACCCGCAACCGCCGCCAGGACGCCACCACGGCGTCCTCGTACTCCCCCTCGGCCTCTTCCCAGAAGCACCAGGTGCGATCGGGGGGCCGTAGCGGACCCTCGGGGGCCTCCACCAGGACGATCGACAGGCGTCTGCCGCCGGGGGCCGTGAGCGCATGGGCGAGAGTGAGCCCGGCGGCTCCCGCACCGACGATGACCACATCGGCCGCGATCAGCTCCTGGCTCACTTCGATTCCTCCCCGGCTCTGTCGTGATGCGTCCGAATGCCATGGCCCGAATGCCATGGCCCGGGGGCACCGGGCGGGCGGCACGGTCCGATGGCAGCGAGTCTGCCCGCCCCGACGACGTCAACCCCGCCAACCGGCGGGGGCCCGCGTGGCGGAGTGGAACGAACACTCCGCCACGGTGAATTCCGGTCGAGGGGGCTCGTTGGATGCAGGGCGTCCCGATTCGTCCGCGCAGCCGAAGGCCGTCCCCGTACGAGGGGCGCGCGGAACCCCGGCGCCGTACAGTCGCCCCATGTCGCAGTCCCTGACGCTCGCGGAGATCGAAGCCATCGCCCGAGCCGCCCACGAAGGCCAGACCGACAAGACCGGTCAGCCCTACGCCCAGCACATCGCCGCGGTCGCCAACGGCGTGCGCGCCCGCGGCGGCAGCGACGAGCAGATCGCCGCCGGATGGCTCCACGACGCGGTGGAGGACCACGTCCTGTCGCTGGAGTGGCTCCAGACCGCCGAGCTTCCGCAGTCCGTCAAGGACATCGTCCTCGCCCTCACCAAAGGCGAGGGCGAGGACATGGAGAGCTATACCCGGCGCATCCTGGCCACCCCCGGCGCCCTGCTGGTGAAGGAGGCCGACCTGGCGCACAACACCGACCCGCAGCGGCTGGCCGCCCTGGACGAGGCCACCCGGACCCGGCTGATCGCGAAATACGCGAAGACCCGGGAGCTCCTGGGGCTCAGCTGAGTCATGGCCCTGCGCCGCACTCAGCGCCCCGGCCCCAGATCGGTCGCGTCCCGGCGAAACGCCCAGCGCATCTCGGGCTCGGTCGCCCAGCGCAGGGCCCTACGGACCGGGGGAGTGCACATCAGGGTCACCAGGGCCGCCGTGACCACGGTCAGCAGCACCTCGCCGGCGGGATCGCTGAGCCAGTCGTAGGTCTCGAACACCCCCGCGTACTCGGCGGCCTTCAGGGGGAAGCCGTGCAGCAGATAGCCGCAGATGGTGCCCACGCCCAGCACGGTGAACCAGGTCCGCCGCCGCGGCACCCACGAGAGGAACGCCACGGTCAGGACGGCTCCGCAGCAGAAGAGCAGCAGGGTCATCACGATGCCCGTCCACCACGAGGCGCCCAATTCCTGTGCGCTGGAGGAGCGGTAGAACCAGCCGAGGTCCGTTGACGGCGCGAGCCAGTAGGCGAGGGCGAAGGCGCCGGCGATGAGCGGTAGCGACAGCACGCGGATCTCGGGACGGCGTACCAGTTGGAAGTGCTCGGGGCGCAGGACAAGCCCGAGGACGAAGAACGGCAGGAACTGGAGTACGCGTTGGAGATTGAGGTCGTCGCCGATGCCGGGGGTGAGGGCCGCGAGCGAGGCGACGACCAGGGCGACGGGCAGCGGCCGGCGGATCTGACGCCAGAGCGGGGTCGTCAACCGCCAGATGAAGAGGGCCGCCAGGAACCAGGTCAGATAGAAGGGGTCGAGAAGGCTGATGGGCTGCCCCGGCTCATCACCGGCCCAGCGCCTGAACAGCGAGTACAGCAACTCGAAGACCACATAGGGGAGGGCGATTCCGGTCAGCAGCCGTCTGACCTGGTGGGGACGGCCGCTGTAGCTCCGTGAGAAGTAGCCCGAGACGATGATGAACGCCGGCATGTGGAAGGTGTAGACGAGCATGTACAGCGCCCGCGAGGCGCGGCTGCCCTCCATGACCGGTTCCCATGCGTGGGCGATGGCCACCAGGACGATCGCCAGGTACTTGGCGTTGTCGAAGAAGGCGTCCCGCCGGGGGGCGGCCGAACTTTCCCGGGGCGGGGCTGCGGGGCCATGTGTCGTCGCGGCGGGCGATGTTGAGACTCTCTCGGGGGACGTCGTATCGGTCACAGTCGCCGCGGACACGGAGCTCGGCTCCCGGGCTTGGGGGCCCGGGGTTCTGCGCGATCCAAGGGGAGCGTGGAACATTCGAGGCACCCTAACTAGCCGTGTGGGAGGACGTAAAACACTCTTCGGCTGCCCTGTCAGGGAATCTCAAACCAAAAATATTTGTCCGCTTTCACCTATTTAATACACCTTAAATGGCTCATATCACCCATGGTTTTGGAGGGTGTGAGGTGCTCGTTGCTTGTTCCGCCCTCCAGATGTGCGTGCACGGTGACCGACCGGTGCGCACCGGGAAACGATCGGGTTGAATTCCTCCCCCGATCCCCCTCCTGGCTGTGGTCCGCGCCACTCGGACAGGTCGGATGGCGAGATTCCGTCGTCGCCGATGTGTCAGATGGCGGCATAGAAGGCCCAGTTGGTGGCACGATGTTCATGAGGCGGGGGATGTGCAGAGTCGCACGACCCTGGCCGGCGAGCGGACCGACCTAGGGTGTGATCTGTTGTGGCCATTTCACTGTCTGTGGTGCTGCTCTTGGGCATCATCATGGTCGTCATGATCCGCTCGGGCTCGCTCAAGGGCGGGCCCAGCATCGTTGCGATCCTTTTCGGCTTCTTCCTGGCGTCGTCGGGCATGGCCCCTTCGATCGACAGATTCCTCACGTCGATAGCGAACACGATCAACGACATCAGTTTTTGACGGACGACCGCTCGACCTGATCGCGACTCGGCGCCCCTGGGCGCCGCACGACGTGCCAGCGGCCCCACGGGCCGCCCGGCCCGCACCGCGAACACCGCCAGACCAGTTCAGTGCCAGAACCATGCGAAATGGCTTCGGGCCCGGTCACACCATCGTGTCTGACCGGGCCCGAAGCCATGTATGGAGCGGGCGACGGGAATCGAACCCGCGTAGCTAGTTTGGAAGACTAGGGCTCTACCATTGAGCTACGCCCGCAAAGCTCGCACCGCAGGTCACCCCCGTGGGAGCGGCCGTCGGTACGAGAAGCATCGTAGCGGGTCGCAGGGCGAGGACGCACACCGCTTCCGTGCGAGCCCCCGCGTACGCCTCCACCCCCGCGATAACCGGCAGCAGCGGCCCCCGAAGACCCTGTACCCTACGTCTCGCACCAACGGGGTGTGGCGCAGCTTGGTAGCGCGTCCGCTTTGGGAGCGGAAGGTCGTCGGTTCGAATCCGGCCACCCCGACCAACACCATCCGAGCCCTCACAAGATCGCATTGTGGGGCTCATCCTGCGTGCGGCTACTATGCAAGCTGCGTGCCCGTGTGTCCGACGACTGAGACGTGATCCGGGCCGATCAGCTGAGTCCCCACAGTGTGCGGTGGACGCGGTAGAACCCCAGTATTTCAGCCACCAAGGAGACCGAACCGTGAAGAGCGCCGTGGAGACCCTGAACCCGACCCGGGTTCGGCTCACTGTCGAGGTGCCCTTCGAGGAGCTCAAGGACAGCCTCGACGCGGCGTACAAGAAGATCAACCAGCAGGTCACGGTCAAGGGCTTCCGTAAGGGCAAGGTCCCGGCCCGAGTGATCGACCAGCGGTTCGGCCGTGGTGCTGTGCTGGAGGAGGCCGTCAACGACGCCCTTCCGAAGTTCTACACCGAAGCGGTCAACGAGGCGGAGATCAATCCCCTCGGTCAGCCCGAGGTCGACATCACCGAGCTGAAGGACGGCGACACGCTGAACTTCACCGCTGAGGTCGACATCCGTCCCGAGATCGAGATCCCGGACTACTCCGGCATCGAGGTCACCGTGGACTCCGTCGAGGTCACCGAAGAGGACATCGACAAGGCCGTGGAGCAGCTGCGCGACCGGTTCGCCTCCACCTCGCCGGTCGAGCGCGCCGCCGAAGACGGCGACGTCGTCACGATCGACCTGGAGGCCAAGGTCGACGGAGAGGTGCTGGAGGACGGCGTCGCCAACGCCATTCCCTACACCATCGGCTCCGGTGAGCTCCTCGACGGCATCGACGACGCCGTGAAGGGCCTGGAGGTCGGTGGCGAGGCCACCTTCACCTCCGAGCTCAAGGGCGGCTCCGCAGCGGGCAAGGAGGCCGAGGTCACCGTCAAGATCACCCAGGTCGCCGCCCGCGAGCTGCCCGCGCTGGACGATGACTTCGCACAGCTGGCCAGCGAGTTCGACACGCTCGACGAGCTGAAGGCCGACAGCCGCAAGCGCCTGGAGAACACCAAGCAGTACGACCAGGCCACCCAGGCCCAGGAGCGCGTGCTCGAAGAGCTGCTGAAGCTGGCCGAGATCCCGATCCCCGAGAAGCTCCTTGAGGACGAGGTCAACACCCGCAAGCACAACCTTGAGCACCACCAGCTCGGGCAGATGGGTCTCGACCTCACGAAGTACCTGGAGATCCAGGGCAAGACGGTCGAGGAGTTCGAGACCGAGACCAAGGAGCAGGCGGTCAAGGGCATCAAGACCCAGTTCCTGCTCGACGCGCTGGTCAACAAGGAGAAGCTGAACGTCAACCAGGAGGAGCTCACCGAGCACCTCATGCGGCGCGCGGCCTCCTCCGGCATGAGCCCCGACCAGTTCGCGCAGGCGGTCGTCGAGGGCAACCAGGTTCCGATGCTCGTCGGCGAGGTCGCCCGCGGCAAGGCGCTGGCCCTGGTCGTCGAGGCCGTGAAGGTCCTCGACACCAACGGCGAGCCCGTTGACCTGGACGTGGACGAGGAAGAGGCCGCCGAGACGGTCGAGGCCAGCACCGAGACCGCCGAGGTCGCGGAGGAGTCCGCCGAGGCCACCGACGCCACGGAGACCACGCCGGCCAAGGACGCCTGAGCCTCCCCAGCAGTCCCAGCGCAGGGCCCGGACACCGTTGTGTCCGGGCCCTGCGCGCTCTGGTTTCCCTAACCACCTTGCGCTCCGAGCGAACAGTTCGGGAACCGGGATGGCGTTGTCCGACCTGCGCGTTAGGGTCCATGAGTACGAGGGCAGGGGAGTACCCGCCCCCGGCTACGAAGACGCTGAGACGGCAGGCAGCCGTCAGAGACGAGCAGGTGGATACGTGACGAATCTGATGCCTTTCGCCGCCGGTGAGCCGTCCCTCGGTGGTGGCCTCGGCGACCAGGTCTACAGCCGGCTGCTCGGCGAGCGCATTATCTTCCTCGGCCAGCAGGTCGACGACGACATCGCCAACAAGATCACCGCGCAGCTGCTGCTCCTTGCCGCCGACCCCGACAAGGACATCTACCTCTACATCAACAGCCCCGGCGGCTCGGTGACGGCAGGCATGGCGGTCTACGACACCATGCAGTACATCCCGAACGACGTGGTCACCATCGGTATGGGCATGGCGGCCTCCATGGGCCAGTTCCTGCTGACCGGTGGCGCGGCCGGCAAGCGCTTCGCGCTGCCGAACACCGACATCCTCATGCACCAGGGCTCGGCCGGACTCGGTGGCACCGCCTCCGACATCAAGATCCAGGCGGAGTACCTGCTGCGCACGAAGCAGCGCATGGCGGAGATCACCGCCCGCCACTCCGGCCAGACCGTCGAGGCGATCATCCGCGACGGCGACCGCGACCGCTGGTTCACCTCGCAGGAGGCCAAGGACTACGGCCTCATCGACGAGATCATCTCCGCCGCGTCGGGTGTCCCGGGCGGCGGCGGCACCGGCGCCTGATCGCCCGGTACGGCCCCTAGGCGCACCGGACCCGGTTTCAGGCCCCCGTTCCGCCACCCCAGCCCGCGAAACGCCCCGCAGAACGCCACCAGGATGGTGAACACCCACATGAGCAACTTCTCCGCGAGCGGTCTCTACACCGGCACGCAGCTGGACAACCGCTATGTCGTCCCGCGCTTCGTCGAGCGCACCTCCCAGGGCGTGCGCGAGTACGACCCGTACGCGAAGCTGTTCGAGGAGCGCATCATCTTCCTCGGCGTGCAGATCGACGACGCCTCCGCCAACGACGTCATGGCGCAGCTGCTGTGCCTGGAGTCGATGGACCCCGACCGGGACATCTCCATCTACATCAACAGCCCCGGTGGCTCCTTCACCGCGCTGACCGCCATCTACGACACGATGCAGTTCGTGAAGCCGGACATCCAGACGGTCTGCATGGGCCAGGCGGCCTCCGCCGCGGCCGTGCTGCTCGCCGCCGGTACCCCCGGCAAGCGGATGGCCCTGCCCCACACCCGCGTCCTCATCCACCAGCCGTCCTCCCAGACCGGCCGTGAGCAGCTCTCCGACCTGGAGATCGCGGCCAAGGAGATCCTGCGGATGCGCGAGCAGTTGGAAGAGATGCTCGCCAAGCACTCGACGACGCCGATCGAGAAGGTTCGCGACGACATCGAGCGCGACAAGATCCTGACCGCTGAGGACGCACTCGCGTACGGTCTGATCGACCAGATCGTCTCCACCCGCAAGAGCACGGCCGCCACTGCGGCCTGACCGGTGAGTCACCCTTGGTGCGGTGCACGACCATGTGAACCGCGCCAAGGGGGGCCCGAACGAGGGCCCCGGCAAGGTACCGTCGGATATGAGGCACCAGGAGCAGGCTGAACCAAGCCGCTCCCAGGCGAAGGGGAAGCACCTCGTGGCACGCATCGGTGATGGCGGCGACCTGCTCAAGTGCTCGTTCTGCGGAAAGAGCCAGAAGCAGGTGAAGAAGCTCATCGCAGGCCCGGGTGTGTACATCTGCGACGAGTGCATCGACCTCTGTAACGAGATCATCGAGGAGGAGCTCGCAGAGACCTCCGAAGTGCGGTGGGAGGAACTGCCCAAACCGCGCGAGATCTATGAGTTCCTCGAAAGCTACGTCGTCGGCCAGGAGCCGGCGAAGAAGGCCCTCTCCGTAGCGGTCTACAACCACTACAAGCGGGTCCAGGCAGGCGAGAACGGCGGCGCCCAGGGCCGCGAGGACGCCATCGAGCTCGCCAAGTCGAACATCCTCCTCCTCGGCCCCACCGGCTCCGGCAAGACCCTGCTCGCCCAGACCCTGGCCCGCATGCTCAACGTGCCCTTCGCCATCGCGGACGCGACCGCGCTGACGGAAGCGGGTTACGTCGGCGAGGACGTCGAGAACATCCTGCTCAAGCTGATCCAGGCGGCGGACTACGACGTCAAGAAGGCCGAGACCGGGATCATCTACATCGATGAGATCGACAAGGTCGCCCGCAAGAGCGAGAACCCCTCGATCACCCGCGACGTCTCGGGCGAAGGCGTCCAGCAGGCACTGCTGAAGATCCTGGAGGGCACCACCGCCTCCGTACCGCCCCAGGGCGGACGCAAGCACCCGCACCAGGAGTTCATCCAGATCGACACGACGAACGTCCTGTTCATCGTGGGCGGCGCGTTCGCCGGCCTGGAGAAGATCATCGAGTCCCGCGCGGGTGCCAAGGGCATCGGATTCGGGGCCACGATCCGCTCCAAGCGCGAGATCGAGGCGAGCAACCAGTTCCAGGAGGTCATGCCGGAAGACCTGGTGAAGTTCGGGATGATCCCCGAGTTCATCGGCCGTCTGCCCGTGCTGACCTCGGTCCACAACCTGGACCGCGAGGCGCTGCTTCAGATTCTGGTCGAGCCGCGCAACGCCCTCGTCAAGCAGTACCAGCGCCTCTTCGAACTCGACGGCGTAGAGCTGGACTTCGACCGCCCGGCCCTGGAAGCCATCGCCGACCAGGCCATCTTGCGCGGCACCGGCGCCCGTGGACTGCGCGCCATCATGGAGGAGGTCCTCCAGTCGGTGATGTACGAAGTGCCGTCGCGCAAGGACGTGGCCCGCGTGGTCATCACGGCCGACGTGGTGCGCAACAACGTCAACCCGACACTGGTGCCGAGGATCGTGAAGAACGACGGTCGGCACGAGAAGTCAGCCTGACGACCCAGAAGCACGAGAAAGGGGCGCCCTCCCAGAGGGCGCCCCTTCTCCATGTCCGAGTGGACACTGCGTCCGTCAGACCTTCGTCCGCGAGGTCTCGTAGAACTTGGCGGTCAGTTCCGCGAGCTTCTCCTGGGTCATTTTCTCGCCGCTGCCGCCCTGACCCGCCGCCTCGGCGATGTCGATCGAATTGATGGCGGCGATGGTGCTGTAGTCGGCCCAGACACACATGGGGATCTCCAATTGCTTGGGCCCCGTGCCAGCGGCGTCGTTCTTCGGCGTCAGCTTCACGTCCTGGCACTTCATCAGCGCGCCTTCGAAGCCCTCGGGCGTGACGTCGGTCGGGCTGCCGATCAACTCGACCCCGACATCGGCGTTCTTCTGGTCATCGTCCTTGCCGATGCCTGCGAAGTAGCCGTCGATCGCCTTGCCGGGATCGGTGACCTCACCCCACAACCCGCTGAAAGTCGCCACACGTCCCTTCAAAGGATTGGCCGCCGAGCCCGACCTGTAGGTGACGGTCACCTGGGTCGCGTTCTTGATGCCGTAGGACTCGGCTTCCTTCTTGTCCTTCGCGGGAAGGGGACCGGACCTCTCCTGGTCGCCCTTCTTGTACTCGCCGACCGACGCGGCGGGGGTGAGCTTGTACCCCTTGGTACTGGCGGACACCGTGCTGTTGCTGGTGCCGCTGTCACGCAGCAGGAAGAACGCACCGCCGGCGACCACCGCGAGGGCCACCACCCCGATGCCGATGATCAACCCGGTCTTCTTCTTCGGGGCCGGCGGCGGAGGGGGGACCTGCCCCGGATACTGCGGCTGCTGACCGTACGCGCCGGGCTGCTGCGGTGCGCTCCACTGGCCGGGCTGCTGGGGCTGGCTGTAGGGATTCGGCTGTTGGGGTACACCCTGGGGGGCCTGTTGCGGATACCCGTACGGGCCGGGCTGGCCCTGCTGCGGATATCCATAGCCGGGCTGCGGGGCCTGCGGCTGCTGGCCGTAGGGGCCCGGCTGGCCGTACGGCCCGGGCTGCTGCGGCGGTCCCCCGTACGGGCCCGGCTGGTTCTCACTCATTCTGGGTTCCCCTCCAGATATTTATGTGGCCCGAACATCCTCACCTAAGCCCTGTTCCAGTGGGGCGACGGGGGTCACACCGTTACCGAACTTTCCCGTTTCAGTACGACGCTGTGACACCCCTAAACTGGGCTCGTGACCGAGAACACTCAGCAGCAGCCAGCCAGCACCCCCGAACTGCCGACCCAGTACGCGCCGGCCCAGGTAGAGGGGAAGCTGTACGAGCGCTGGGTAGAGCGCGGTTACTTCACGGCGGACGCCAAGAGCGAGAAGCCCCCGTACACCATCGTCATTCCACCGCCCAACGTCACCGGAGCGCTCCACCTGGGCCACGCCTTCCAGGTCACGCTCATGGACGCCCTCACCCGCCGCAAGCGGATGCAGGGATACGAGGCGCTGTGGCTCCCCGGCATGGACCACGCGGGCATCGCCACCCAGAACAAGGTCGAACAGCAACTTGCCGAAGAGGGCAAGTCCCGTCATGACCTCGGCCGTGCGGAGTTCACCGACCGGGTCTGGCAGTGGAAGGAAGAGTACGGAGGCCGCATCCTCGGCCAACTCCGTCGACTCGGCGCCGGTCTCGACTGGAGCCGTGAACGCTTCACCATGGACGAGGGCCTCTCACGGGCCGTCCAGACCATCTTCAAGAACCTCTACGACGACGAGCTGATCTACCGCGCCGAGCGCATCATCAACTGGTGCCCCCGGTGTCTCACCGCGATCTCCGACATCGAGGTCGACTACCAGGACGACAACGGCGAACTGGTCTCCCTGAAGTACGGAGAAGGCGACGACACCCTCGTCGTCGCGACCACGCGGGTCGAGACGATGCTCGGTGACACCGCCGTCGCGGTCCACCCCGACGACCCCCGGTACGCCCACCTCATCGGCAAGCGGATCAAACTGCCGCTGACCGACCGGACGATCCCCGTCGTCGCGGACACCCATGTGGACCCGGAGTTCGGCACGGGCGCGGTCAAGGTGACCCCGGCGCACGACCCGAACGACTTCGCCATCGGCCAGCGCCACGGCCTGGAATCCCTCACGATCATGAACGAGCGGGCCGTGATCACCGTGCCCGGTCCCTTCGAGGGCCTCGACCGCTTCGAAGCGCGTTCGGCGATCGTTGCGGCACTGCGCCAGCAGGGGCGGATCGTCGCCGAGAAGCGCCCCTACGTCCACTCCGTGGGGCACTGCTCCCGTTGCAAGACCACCATCGAGCCCCGACTCTCCCTCCAGTGGTGGGTCAAGGTCGGGCCCCTTGCGCAGTCCGCGGGCGACGCGGTCCGGGACGGGCGCGTGGCCATCCACCCGGCCGACCTGTCGAAGCGCTACTTCGACTGGGTCGACAACATGCACGACTGGTGCATCTCCCGGCAGCTGTGGTGGGGCCACCGCATCCCCGTCTGGTACGGGCCCAACGGCGAAACCGTCTGCGTCGGCCCCGACGAGCAGCCGCCGAGCGGCGAGGGATGGACCCAGGACGAGGACGTCCTCGACACCTGGTTCTCCTCCGGTCTGTGGCCGTTCTCCACACTCGGCTGGCCGGAGCAGACCCAGGACCTGAAGAAGTTCTACTCCACCGACGTCCTGGTCACCGGACACGACATCATCTTCTTCTGGGTGGCCCGGATGATGATGTTCGGTCTGTACGCCATGGACGGCGAAGCACCCTTCAAGACCGTCGCCCTGACCGGTCTCGTCCGCGACGAGAACGGCAAGAAGATGTCCAAGTCGTTCGGGAACGCGGTGGACCCGCTGGACTGGATGGACACCTACGGCTCCGACGCGGTCCGCTTCACGCTCGCACGCGGCGCCAACCCCGGTGCGGACGTGCCGATCGGCGAAGACTGGGTCCAGGCATCCCGCAACTTCGCCAACAAGATCTGGAACGCCACCCGTTTCGCCCTGATGAACGGCGCCACGGTCGAAGGCGAACTGCCCCCGGTCGAGCAGCTCTCCGCGGCCGACCGCTGGATCCTGTCCCGCCTCAACACCACCGTGGCCGAGGTGGACGCCCTCTACGGCGACTACCAGTTCGCCAAGCTCTCCGACGCGCTCTACCACTTCGCGTGGGACGAGGTGTTCGACTGGTACGTCGAGCTCTCGAAGACGACGTACTTCGCCGGCGGCGAGCAGGCCAAGGTCTCCGCCCGGGTCCTCGGTGAGGTCCTGGACGTGACACTGCGACTGCTCCACCCGATCGTCCCCTTCGTCACCGAGACCCTGTGGACCACGCTGACCGGCAAGGAATCACTGGTCATCGCCGACTGGCCCAACGACAGCGGATTCCGGGACACAGCGGCCGAGCAGGAGATCGAGCTGGTCCAGCGGGTCGTCACCGAAGTCCGCCGCTTCCGCAACGACCAGGGCCTCCAGCCGGGCCAGCGGGTCCCGGCCCGCCTGGACCTCGGCGCCACGGCACTGGCACCGCACGAGGCCGCCATCCGCCAGTTGCTCAGGCTCCAGCCGGAGGGCGACGCATTCAGCGCCACCGCGACCCTGCCGGTGGCGGGGGCGACCGTGTCCCTCGACCTGTCGGGCACGATCGACGTGGTTGCGGAGCGCAAGCGGCTGACGAAGGACCTGGCGGCAGCGCAGAAGGAGAAGCAGCAAGCAGAGGGCAAGCTGGGGAACGAGGCGTTCCTCGCGAAGGCCCCCGACAACGTCGTGGAGAAGATCCGGGTGCGCCTGGCCAAGGCCGAAGAGGAGATCACTCGGATCACTTCGCAACTGGGGAACTTGCCGGAGGGGTAGGGGGGAGCTGTTTCCGGGTGGGCCCGCGCCTGGTTTCCACCCTGGGGGGTGGAGGGTTCCGTCCTCAAGCGCCGGACGGGCTGGGCTGGGACCAGAGCTGCGGGGCCTAGCTGTTTCCGGGTGAGGCCCACACCTGGGTTTCCACCTTGGGGGGCGGGGGGTTCCGTCCTCAAACGCCGGACGGGCTGGGTGGGGTGGGTGGAGCCTGTGCTGTGGCTTGGCCTTGGGGTGCGGGGCTTTGGGTGGTCCGGGTGCGGGGTTTGGGTTGGTTCGGGTGGTGGGGGTGCTTTCGGGCGTGACTCCTCAGCGCCGGCGGCCAGCGGCTGGCCCGTTGGTGACAGCCTTGAAGCCGCCGACGCTTCCGGGGACACCCCCTGCGCGCCCCCAATACCGCAACCAGGTCCGCTTGCCCCTAGCCCATCCGTAAGTCGGGCTCAGGACGGGCGCCCAGTGTCGCAACTGACGCTGCTCGCCCCGGCTCCATCCACGGGTTAAGGGGTTGGGCTCAGGGGTGGAGAGCGCCCGATACCGCAACTGGCTCTGCTTACCCCTGCTTGTCCATAGGTCGCGCCTTGGATGGGGTCTTGGCTCGCCAATGGGGCAGAGGTCCCGGTGACGAGTTTTTTGCGGGTGACCGACGCGCCGTAGACCATCGGCCGGGTGCTCGGTGCGGGGGCGATTTGCCAGCCGCAGGGTGGATTCGGAGACGGGAGCGTCTGGGGCATTTCTCGCGCTAGCCAGTCTTTCGCTCACCTGGTTGAACACCGGCGCCGAATCCGGTCCCGGAAGTGCGGGGACATGACGGCCCGGTCATTGGTGTCTTCGGTCTCTCCCTTCGGTCCTTTCCATTGCGCGGGGTGCGAGCGATCTGTCCCGCAGCGGCCGTTGGGTCCGCCTCTAAGCCACCCGCCCAATCGGGCACCGCAGCGACATCGCCATGGGTAGAGCCGGTCCGCCGGGCCGGGCTCAGGGTCGCGTCGGGACGCCGACCAACCGTCGCCCACTGGTTCGAGTCGAACCCCAGCTCGGCCCGGGTTCGGGGCCACACCCTCCGTTTCCTTGCCTTTCCCGACCGGACCCAGTCCGTGGACCAAACAACTTCCTTGGACTGGTCAACCTCACGCAGTCGCCAGACTCTGCCCTCCCGGGCCCAGCCTGTAGACGGGGACCGGGTGCATCAGGCCCGGCCGAGGTCCTTGGACACTGCCCCACGGACCGACGAGCACCACCCATACGGGACTCATCTGTGGATGGGGGCAGGGGTGAGCAGATCCAGTTGCGATACCGGGCAGCTCCCCGCCCCTGAGCCTCCTAACCTGTGGATGGAGCCGGGGCAGGCATGCCGGATTGGGGTATCAGGCGCTCCCCCTGAGCTCAACCCGTGGATGGAGCCGGGGCGAGCAGCGCCAGTTGCGCTACTGGGCGTCCGTTCTGAGGCCGACTTGCGGATGGGCTAGGGGTAGGCGTGGCTGGTTGCGGTATTGGGGGCGCGCAGGGGGTGTCCCCGGAAGCGTCGGCGGCTTCAGGGCTGTCACCTACGGATCAGCCGCTGGCCGCCGGCGCTGAGGAGTCACGCCCGAAAGCACCCCCACAAGCCGAACCAAACCAAGACCCGTACCCGGACCCCCCAAAGCCCCGCCCCCCAAGGCCAAGCCACAGCACAGGCTCCACCCACCCCACCCAGCCCGTCCGGCGTTTGAGGACGGAACCCCCCGCCCCCCAAGGCGGAAACCCAGGCGCGGGCTCCACCCGGAAACAGCTAGGGCCCGCAGCCCCGGACCAAGCCCAGCCTGTCCGGCGTTTGAGGACGGAACCCTCCACCGTCCAAGGCGGAAACCCAGGCACGGGCTCCACCCGGAAACAGCTACACCCCCACCCCCACCCCTCTTTCCTCGCGGCATGATGCCCCCATGCCCTTTGCACCCCTCTCCTACGTTCTGCGGCGTGTTCTCGCCGTCTCGCGTGGGTGTGCCCGTCGGTGGGCGACCTCTCCTCGTGCTCTGGACTGCATCACCGCGCTCAGCGCGTTCTCCCTGATGGTGCTGGACGTCCCCGGGCTCGCCCATGCCGACAACGCCCTCACCGGGCTGACGGCCACCCTGGTCCTTGCGGTGGGCGCCGCGACCCTGGTGGTGCGGCGGCGGTGGCCCTGGGTGCCGTATCTGGTGGCCCTGCTGTTGCTCGGCTGGCTGCACGAGCTCACCCTCATCCAGTTCGCCCTGTACTCGCTGGGGCGTTTCCGCGGCAGATGGACGGGGGCTCTCGCCACCTTTGGCTACGTCGTCTTCGCGTATGCCCTCTTCACCCTGCCCGGTTGGCCCGAGCACCCCGCGAGCCTGTCCGGGTTCCTCGGGTTGGTGGTTCCGATCGGGGTGCTGGCCTGTGGTGTCGGTATAGCGGCGTATCGGGCCGACCTGGTGCGGGCGCTGGAAGCCCAGCGGGCCGAGACGGTCGCGCTACAGGCGGTGCAGGCAGAGCGGACGTCAGTGGCCCGGGACGTACACGATCTGGTGGGGCGGGAGCTGACCGTGCTGGCCGTGCGGGCTGAGGTGCTCTCGGCCCGGTCCCGCGGCACCGACTGCCAGAAGGACTTCGAGGAACTGGCGGACACCGCACGGCGCGCGCATCTGATGCTCAACGACACGATCGTGCACCGTGCGGACGAGCGGACGGCCACCCCGGGTCTGGAGGGCCTCCCGGAGCTCGCCCGGGAGAGTGAGCGGATGGGGAGCCCGGTCTCCCTGCACATCGGTGAACCGGCGCGCCGCATCTCTCCGCTGCGGCAGTCGGCCGTCTACCGCGTGGTCCAGGAGTGTCTGACGAACGCCGCGAAGCACGCGCCTGGCGAACGGGTGACGGTGACCATAGCCCTGGAGGGCGGCAGGCTCCGCGTCACGGCCCGCAATGCGCTGCCGAAGTCGGCCCCGCTGCGGGCGCCCGTGTCCAGCGGCACCGGGACCTTCTCCATGCGCGAGCGGGTCCGCAGCATGGGCGGGACACTGAGCGCGGCACCCCAGGGCGGTGCGTACGAGGTGGTGGCGCTGCTCCCCGTGGGGCGCCCGGGTTCGTAGCGCCGAGGGGGTGCTTCTGGTGCGACCCGGGGATGCCGGGGCACCCCCGGACTTTAGACTGGACCCGTGAGCGAGCACCCGCATGACGCCGACGCAGGCGAGCCCGACCCGTTCGACGAGATCGTCGAGGCGGAGACCGACCGCGACCCTGACTTGGCGGTGATCGAGGCCGGGAGCCGCACGCTGCGCACCCGTGCCGATTTCCCGCAGGCCGATGCGGTGCCATCGCGGCCCGCCGACCCGGAGGTGGACAAGGCGCTCCGTGCGGTGGAGGCGGATCTGGCCACCCGTTGGGGTGAGACCAAGCTCGAACCGTCCGTTGCCCGGATCGCTGCGCTGATGGACGTGCTCGGTGAGCCCCAGCGGGCGTACCCGTCCGTCCACATCACGGGCACCAACGGCAAGACGTCGACGGCCCGGATGATCGAGGCCCTGTTCTGCGAGTTCGAGCTGCGTACGGGCCGCTACACCTCGCCCCATGTGCAGTCGATCACCGAGCGGATCAGTCTGGACGGCGCGCCCATCGACGCGGAGCGCTTCATCTCCACGTACGAGGACATCAAGCCTTATGTGGAGATGGTCGACGCCTCCCAGGAGTTTCGCCTCTCCTTCTTCGAGGTGCTGACGGGGATGGCGTACGCCGCCTTCGCCGATGCACCCGTGGACGTGGCGGTCGTCGAGGTCGGCATGGGCGGCGCGTGGGACGCGACCAATGTGATCGATGCCTCCGTGGCCGTGATCACCCCCATCGACCTGGACCACACGGACCGGCTGGGTGGTACGCATGCCGAGATCGCCGTGGAGAAGTCCGGGGTCATCAAGCAGGGCGCCACGGTGATCCTGGCGCAGCAGCCGGTCGATGCGGCCCAGGTGATGCTGAAGAAGGCCGTGGAGGTCGATGCCACGGTCGCCCGGGAGGGCATGGAGTTCGGTGTCTCGGCGCGGGAGGTCGCGGTCGGCGGTCAGTTGCTGACCCTGCGCGGCCTCGGCGGGGACTACCCGGATGTGTTCCTCCCGCTGCACGGTGCGCACCAGGCGCACAATGCGGCGGTGGCGCTCGCCGCGGTGGAGGCGTTCTTCGGCATCGGTTCGCAGCACGCCAGGACGCTGGACGTGGATGCGGTCCGCAAGGCGTTCGCGGCCGTGTCGTCCCCTGGTCGGCTGGAGATCGTCCGGCGCAGCCCCACGGTGGTGCTCGACGCGGCGCACAACCCGGCCGGTGCCCGTGCGACCGCAGAGGCGATCACGGAGGCGTTCGGCTTCTCACGGTTGATCGGTGTGGTGGGCGCGAGCGCCGACAAGGACGTGAGGGGCTTCCTGGAGGCGTTCGAGCCGGTGTTCGCAGAGGTCGTCGTCACCCAGAACTCCAGCCACCGTGCGATGGACGCGGACGCTTTGGCTGCGGTGGCCGTGGAGGTGTTCGGGGACGAACGGGTCGTGGTCGAGCCGCGGCTCGACGAGGCCCTGGAGGCCGCCGTCACTCTGGCGGAGGAAGAGGCCGAGTACGCCGGAGCCGGGATTCTGGTGACCGGTTCGGTGATCACGGTCGGCGAGGCCCGGCTGCTGTTGGGGAAGGGCTAGACATCTGATGCGTATGCTCTGCGCGTCCACTCTGATCGGTGAATTCTTCCTGCTCGGGTTCGCGGGTCTGGTGGCGATGAAGGACCCGGATCTGTCCATGGCCACGGTGTGGACGGTCTGCGGTGTGGCCATGGCCCTGTCCTTGTTGCTGTGCGGGATGCTCGGTCGCCCGCTCGGTGTGCAGTTGGGTTGGGCGCTCCAGGTGGGGCTGGTCCTCAGCGGCTTCGTCGTTCCGTTGATGTTCTTCCTGGGCGCGTGCTTCGGGGGTCTGTGGTGGGCGTCGGTCCACTACGGCCGGAAGATCGATGAGGTGAAGGCGCGATGGGCTGCGCAGCAGGGGCAGCCGGAGGCTTCGTAGCACGTCGGCTGTGCCGCGGTCACGGCCCTCGGGTCCGTTCGTCGCTGGACCGCCTGATCGGTAATCAGGTCCCGGTGACATCACTCCGGTGGCCCCCTGTAACCTCACACCACCGCACATGTATGCCTGCAAGGAGCCTTACACCATGACCCAGCGCACTCTCGTCCTGCTCAAGCCGGATGCGGTCAGGCGGAAACTGGTCGGCGAGATCATCGGCCGCATCGAGGCCAAGGCCGGCTGGACGATCGCCGCGTTGGAGTTGCGGACGCTGGACCGGGAGATCCTGGAGCAGCACTACGCCGAGCACGTGGGACGTCCGTTCTATGAGCCTCTGGTCGAATTCATGGCGTCCGGTCCGGTGGTCGCTCTGGTGGTCGAGGGCGAGCGGGTTATCGAGGGCGTACGGCAACTCGCGGGCCCGACGGACCCGATTGCGGCTCCGCCCGGTTCCATCCGTGGTGACTTTGGCACTATCGTCCGTGAGAACCTGATCCACGCGTCGGACTCCGAGGAGTCCGCCATTCGGGAACTGAAGATTTTCTTTCCGGGGCTTTCCTGACTTGGCGTCAGCCAAACAGCGCTCATGACCTGGGGCGACCGAAGGAATTCGGTCGCCCTTCGGTATATGCGAACGCAATGCGGGAACGGATCGCTGCGACACCTCGTCACCTATATAGAGGTGGACCACCGCGCCGTGTCCGTGGAGGCGGCATTACGATGGAGCCTCACGCCACAGCACCCACCTCGCCATCCTGAAAAGCAGTCAACGCTTCGATTTGGGAAGGCCAGACGCATCCTCATGGGGAACAACATGTCGTTCATCGGCCGTGATATGGCTGTCGACCTCGGGACCGCCAACACGCTGGTGTACGTCAGGGGCAAGGGGATCGTCCTCAACGAGCCGTCCGTCGTCGCCATCAACACCAACACGGGCGGCATCCTCGCGGTCGGCGCTGAGGCGAAGAAGATGATCGGTCGGACACCGGGCAACATCGTTGCCGTCCGGCCGCTGAAGGACGGCGTCATCGCCGACTTCGAGATCACCGAGCGGATGCTCCGCTACTTCATCCTGAAGATCCACAAGCGCCGGTACCTCGCCCGTCCGCGTGTCGTCGTCTGTGTGCCGTCCGGCATCACGGGTGTCGAGCGCCGTGCGGTCATCGAGGCGTCGACGCAGGCGGGCGCCCGTCAGGTGCACATCATCGAGGAGCCCATGGCCGCGGCCATCGGTTCCGGACTCCCGGTCCATGAAGCCACCGGCAACATGGTCGTCGACATCGGCGGCGGAACCACCGAAGTGGCGGTGATCTCGCTCGGCGGCATCGTCACCGCGCAGTCCATCCGCGTGGCGGGCGATGAGCTGGACAATGCGATCATCCAGCACATCAAGAAGGAGTATTCACTTCTGCTCGGTGAGCGGACCGCCGAGAACATCAAGATCACTATTGGTTCGGCCTATGACCTCGACCAGGACGAGCACACCGAGATTCGCGGTCGCGATCTCGTTTCCGGGTTGCCGAAGACCGTGGTCATCTCGGCGACCGAAGTGCGCAAGGCGATCGAAGAACCCGTCAATGCGATCGTCGACGCGGTCAAGACGACGCTCGACAAGTGCCCGCCCGAGTTGTCGGGTGATGTGATGGACCGGGGCATCGTCCTGACGGGCGGCGGTGCGCTGCTGCGCGGTCTCGACGAGCGTCTGCGCCGCGAGACCGGCATGCCCATCCACATCGCGGAGAACCCGCTGGACTCGGTGGCGCTCGGCTCCGGCAAGTGCGTGGAGGAGTTCGAGGCGCTCCAGCAGGTGCTGGACGCGCAGCCGCGCCGATAGCTCGTCGACGTGGGGGGCACGATCTTCCCCTGGGGTCCGGAAGGACCCCGGGGGACCGCCTGTATGGGTGCCTGCCGTCCCGTACAGCTGATCGTTGATATACAGACACTCACATTCCTACGAGGAAGGCACGGCCGCCGCACGTGAGGGACACACGAGAGAGCCGGCTGCTCCTGGTGCTGCTGATCGCCATCGCGTTCGCTTTGATCACGGTGGACATCCGCGGGGGCGAGGACTCACCCGTCGATGGCGCCCGGCAGGCCGCCGCCGGCGTCTTCGGACCGGTGGAGAACGGGGTCGCAGCAGCCGTCGACCCGGTCGGCAACGCCATCGGGGCCGTACGCGACTCGGGGCGGCGGCACGACCGCATCAGCGCCCTGGAGCGTGAGAACGCAGAACTGAAGGCCCGCCTCGGCAGCGACGACCGCAATCGCAGCCGGGCCCGTGAGCTGGACAAGATGCTGAAGAAGGCCGGTGCCGGTCAGTACGGGATCAAGGGCGCCGAGGTCATTGCCATAGGAGCGGCGCAGGGCTTCTCCTGGACCGTCACCATCGACATCGGTTCGCGTGAGGGCATCCAGCGCGACATGACCGTCCTCAACGGCGACGGTCTCGTCGGCCGCGTCACCACGGTCGGCCCGCACACGGCGACCGTACTGCTCGCCAACGACCCCGACTTCACCGTCGGCACCCGCATGGAGAAGACGGACGAACTCGGTTTCGCCACCGGACAGGGCGACCGCCCGCTCGCCGTCCAGCTCCTGAACGGCAAGGCGAAGGTGAAGAAGGGCGACCGCCTGGTCACCTTCGGCTCCCAGGCGTCCAAGCCGTTCGTGCCCGGTGTGCCGATCGGCGAGGTCGTACGGGTCGACCCCTCGGGGGGCGACCTCACCCGGACCATCTATGTGAATCCGTACGTCGGTTTCAGCAAGCTCGACATCGTGGGCGTGGTGGTGCAGGCGCCGCGCACGGACCCGCGCGACACCGTGCTGCCGCCGAAGCCCGCCGCGCCCAAGCCCACGCCCACGGTCACCGTCACGGTCAACCCCGGGCAGAACGACCCACAGGGCAATGAGCAGAACAACGCACAGGGCGACGATCAGACCGAGCCCCAGACTGACCGGACCGACAGCATCCAGGACGACCAGAACACCCCTCAGGACGACCAGAACAGCGTTCAGAATGACCAGAACAGCGCTCAGAACGACCAGAACGGCGTGAACAACGGGCAGACGCAGGGCACCGGCCGCACCGAAGGCCAAGCCCAGGGCGACGGCCAGAACGACCAGCAGTAGGAGCTGATCCGTCATGCGTCTCAACCGGATGCTTCTTTCGACGACCCTCGTCGTGGTCGCGCTCGTCATCCAGGTCTCCGTCCTCGCCCGGCTGCAACTGCCGGGAGCGGTTCCCGATCTGCTGCTGCTCGTCGTCCTCGGACTGGCCCTGGTGTACGGGCACACCGCGGGCGCCTTCATCGGCTTCGGCGCAGGTCTCCTCGCCGACCTCGCCCCGCCAGCCGACCACGCGGCCGGGCGATACGCCCTGGTCCTGTGTGTGATCGGCTATCTCGCGGGGCTCGCTCGTCCTGAGAACGGCAAGTTGAAGTCCGCGACCGTACCCATGCTGGTCGTGGTGGGCGCGGCCATCGGCTCCACCCTGCTGTACGCGGGGGTCGGAGCCCTCGTCGGGGACACCGCGGCCCGCCATGTGGGCCTGGTCAGCCTGCTGTTCACCGCGGCCGTCTACGACCTGCTGCTCGCGCCGTTCACCGTGCCGCTCATCATGGCCCTGGCCCGGCGCACCGAGAACGATCCGCTCGCCGAGAGCCAGAGCGGCGGTGACGTCGCATCCGGCTGGCTCTCCTCCGGCACCGGACTGCGCATCGGCAGCCAGCGCGGCGGCCTGCGGATGAAGACCGCGCGCACCAGAGCCGCCCGAGCGGGCCGCATCAAGGGCGTCAAGCGACTGTGATCCAGAAGGGGGCACTCGCATCATGAGCAACATCCCGGAGACCGGGCGGACCCCCCGGGTCCAGATCCGACTCGTCGTCATCCAGGTACTGGTCTTCTCGCTGCTGTTCACCCTCGGCGGGCGGCTGTGGTACCTCCAGATCCGCAACGGCCAGGAGTACACCGACGAGGCGAAGAACAACGGTGTGCAGCGGGTCGTGCAACCCGCCGTCCGCGGTGCCATCCTCGACGCCCGCGGGGTCCCGCTCGCCGACAACGAAACCCGTCTGGTCGTCTCAGCTTCTCGCACCGAGCTGATGAAGATAAAGGATGACGGCCAGGCCGTCCTCGCCCGGCTCGCGGGCGTCCTCGGCATGCAGCCCAAGGAAGTCCAGGACAAGGTCCGGCTCTGTGATGCCAAGACCCCCCAACCCTGTTGGAACGGCTCGCCGTACCAGCCCATCCCCGTCACCGACGAGGCGACGACCCAGCAGGCCCTTCAGATCCGCGAGCGCGCCGAGGACTTCCCCGGCATCACCGCCGAGCCGACCGCCGTGCGCCGCTACACCGCGCCGGGCAAGTCCAACACCGCCCAGGTGCTGGGCTACCTCTCGCCGGTCACCGACGACGAGATCCAAAAGGCCAAGGACACCGACTCCCCGTTCCTCCGCTCGGACCAGGTAGGACGCTCCGGTCTTGAGCGCACCTACGACAAGGCGCTGCGCGGCAAGGCCGGAGTCACCCGCTACGAGGTCGACAACCTCGGCCGGGTCATCGGTGAGGCCGACCGCGACGAGGCCCAGCCCGGCGCCAACCTCGTCACCTCCATCGACGCCCGGGTGCAGGCCGTCGCGGAGTACGAACTGAACGGGGCCATGAAGGCCGCCCGCAAGGAGATCGACAAGAACAACACCGGCAAGAACTACAAGGCCGACGCCGGTGCGGTCGTGGTGATGGAGAACAAGACGGGCCGCATCATCTCCATGGCCTCCCAGCCCACCTACGACCCCAACGCCTGGGTGGGCGGCATCTCCGCCAAGGACTACAACAAGCTCACCAGCAAGGATTCCAACTACCCGCTGCTGAACCGGGCGATCCAGGGGCAGGCGGCCCCCGGCTCCATCTTCAAGGTCATCTCCTCGACCGCGGCGGTCAACGCCGGATACTCCTTCACCGGCAACTACCCCTGCCCCTCGTCGCTGTCCTTCGGCGGCCGGGAGTTCAAGAACTTCGAGTCCAAGGGGTACGGCTCCATCAACCTGGGGCGGGCCCTCGAAGTCTCCTGCGACACCGTCTACTACGGCCTGGCGCACCGCGAATGGCTCAAGGACGGCGGCATCACGCCGAAGAAGAAGCCGAAGGACTGGTTCTACAAGACGGCCCACCAGTTCGGCCTCGGCAAGGAGACCGGTGTCGACCTGCCCAACGAGGTCGCGGGCCGGATCCCCGACCGCCAGTGGAAGCAGGACTTCTGGGAGGCCAACAAGTCCGGCTGGTGCAAGAGCGGCAAGCGGGACGGCAGCGAGTTGGAGCGCATCGCGTACGAGAACTGCCTCGAAGGCAATCGGATGCGTGCGGGTGACTCCGTCAACTACTCCATCGGGCAGGGCGACATCCTCGTCACCCCCATCCAGATGGCCACGATCTACGCCGCGATCTCCAACGGCGGCAAGCTCTACAACCCCACCGTCGGCAAGGCCATCGTCAGCGCCGACGGCAAGTCCATCCAGGAGATCAAGCCGCAGTCGCACGGCAAGCTCCCGATGAACAAGAAGACGAACCGGCAGATAAACGATGCCCTCGCGGGAGTCGTCACCTCCGGGTCCGCCGCCTGGCGATTCGGCGGTTGGCCCCAGGACAAGATCCCGATGCACGCCAAGACCGGTACCGCGGAGGTCTACGGCAAGCAGACGACCTCCTGGTTCGCCTCCTACACCGACGACTACACGATCGTGATGACGATCTCCCAGGGTGGTACGGGATCCGGTGCCTCCGGGCCGGCCGTGCGGAAGATATACGAGGCGATGTACGGACTCGACGAGAAGGGCACCCAGGACCTCAAGCGCGCCCTGATGCCCAAGCCGCTCACGTCCCTGCCCAAGATCCAGGCCGACGGCACCATCGACGCCCCGTCGATCAAGCCGTACAAGCCGCGCAAGCCGCTCGACCCCAACCAGCAGATCGTCGCCGGCGCGCTGCCGTCCGGCGACAGCCGCCGGGACGGTCAACTGCTCGCGGGCTCACCCGCGCGGAGGGACTGAGACATGGCCGGCTCCCATGGCTTCTCCGTCTCCGGATACGGACCGCAGCGCGGCGGGCTCTGGTCCCAGATGTCCGCCCGCGACTCCGTGGTGCGCCGTCTCGACTGGCCGCTGCTGCTCTCTGCGCTCGCGCTTTCCGGCATCGGGGCGCTGCTGGTCTGGTCGGCCACCCGTGGCCGTACCGAACTCAACCAGGGCGATCCCTACTACTTCCTCTTCCGCCATGTGCTGAACACCGGCATTGGCTTTGCGCTGATGATCGCCACCATCTGGCTGGGACACCGCACCCTGCGCGGTGCGGTCCCGGTGCTGTACGGGCTCTCGGTGCTGCTGATCCTGCTGGTCCTGACACCCCTGGGCGCGACCATCAACGGCGCACACGCCTGGATCGTCGTCGGCGGCGGGTTCTCCATCCAGCCCTCCGAGTTCACCAAGATCACCATCATCATCGGGATGGCGATGCTGCTCGCCGCCCGGGTGGATGCGGGCGATCAACTCCACCCCGACCACCGCACGGTCGCCAAGTCGCTGGGCCTCGCCGCCCTGCCGATGGCGATCATCATGCTGATGCCGGACCTCGGATCCGTCATGGTGATGGCCGTGATCGTGCTGGGCGTGCTGATGGCGTCGGGTGCGTCCAACCGGTGGCTCCTGGGGCTGATCGGCAGTGCGGCGGCGGGAGCGTTCCTGGTCGCAGCGCTGGGTCTGCTGGACGAGTACCAGATCAACCGCTTCGCCGCTTTCGCCAACCCGGAACTCGACCCCGCCGGCGTCGGCTACAACACCAATCAGGCGCGGATCGCCATCGGCTCCGGCGGTTTGGTGGGCACCGGTCTCTTCAAGGGTTCGCAGACCACGGGCCAGTTCGTGCCGGAGCAGCAGACCGACTTCGTCTTCACCGTCGCAGGGGAGGAGTTGGGCTTCCTCGGGGCTGGACTGATCCTGGTCCTGCTCGGGGTGGTCCTGTGGCGGGCCTGCCGCATCGCCCGGGAAACCACGGAGCTCTACGGGACGATCGTCGCTGCCGGCATCATCGCCTGGTTCGCGTTCCAGTCCTTCGAGAACATCGGCATGACCCTCGGCATCATGCCGGTGGCCGGACTGCCACTGCCGTTCGTCTCCTACGGCGGCTCATCGATGTTCGCCGTCTGGGTTGCGATCGGACTGCTGCAATCCATCCGGGTCCAGCGACCGATAACGGCCTGAGCGAACACCGCCCGGTCCGCCGCCCGACCAAATAGTGCCCGGTGTGGGCTGCCGCACCGGGCCCGGGCGAACTAGATTCTTTTCATGGCGGACACCAAGCGCGAGATCGAGCGGAAGTACGAAGCCACTCCCGAGACCAAGCTCCCGAAACTCAGCAAAGTGGTCGGAGTCTCGGCCGTCGTCGACCACGGCACCGCCGAGCTCGACGCGGTCTACTACGACACGGCCGAGCTACGGCTCGCCGCGGCTTCCATCACCCTGCGGCGCCGAACAGGTGGCAGCGACGCCGGCTGGCACCTCAAACTCCCCGTCGCCCCCGGTGTCCGCGACGAGATCGGCGCACCCCTGTCCGACGAGCTGCCGCGGAGCCTCGCCGCCCTGGTTCGGGCCCGGGTGCGCGGCGCCGACCTCGTCCCCGTCGTGCGGCTGCGATCCACACGACGGATCCAGGTGCTGACCGACGCGGCCGGGAACCCCCTGGCCGAACTGAGCCGGGACGCGGTCCGTGCGGAACGCCTCGACGACGGCGAGGGCCGAACCGCCGCCTGGGACGAGATCGAGGTGGAGCTCGCCGACGACGCCGACCCGGCGATCCTGGACGCGGTCGAACAGAAGCTGACCAAGGCCGGCATCCGAGCGGCCGACTCGCCCTCCAAACTCGCCCGCGCCCTCGATGAAACCGGTCTCGCCGCCCCGCGCGCCGCACTCGACACGGGCGCAGAGCGATCGGCCGAGCCGCAGACCGCGGGTGATCACATCCTCGTCTACCTGCGGGAACAGGTCGTAGCCCTATTGGCGTACGACCCCGGCGTACGGCGTGACCTGCCCGATGCGGTCCATCAGATGCGGGTCGCGACCCGACGGCTGCGCAGTGCCTTCCGCTCCTTCCGCAAGGTGTTGGACCGGACCGTCACCGACCCCATCGGGGAAGAGCTGAAGTGGTTGGCCGGTGAGCTGGGTGTCGCCCGTGACCAGGAGGTCCTCACCGAGCGGCTGCGGGCGGGGATCGCCGAGATCCCCCGCACCCTGCTGCTGGGCCCGGTCCGGGGGCGGTTGCGCATCTACACCGCGGCACACGGTGCGGGCTCGCGCCGCAAGGCGATCACGGCCCTCGACAGCAAGCGCTACCTCGCCCTGCTGGCGACGCTGGAAGCGCTGCTGGCCGAACCTCCCCTGCTGAAGGCTGCCGCAAAGCCCCCCGAGGAGGCGCTGCCCAAGGCCATGGCGAAGGACTACGGGCGGTTGGCGGAGCGGATCGCCCACGCCTTGGAGCTGCCCGCGGGCCACGAACGCGATCTCGCCCTCCACGAGGCCCGCAAGGCGGCCAAGCGCGCCCGGTACGCGGGAGAGGCCGCGAAGTCGGCGCTGGGCAAGCCGGCCAAGCGCTTCGCCAAGAGGATGAAGGCCGTCCAGACCGTTCTCGGGGACCACCAGGACAGCGTGGTGGCCCGTGAGGCACTGCGGAACCTGGCGATCCAGGCCCATGCGGCGGGTGAGTCCGCCTTCGCCTGGGGCCTGCTGTACGGGCGTGAGGAGTGGGCCGCGGCCGAATTGGAGCGGAAACTGCCCGAGGTGTGGGCGAAGGCGTCGCCCGAACTGTTGGGCGGGGTTCTGGACGGGTGAGCGGCGGAGCCGTCCGTCGATCGCCGCACCCGTCCTGATCCGGGCCCCAGACCACCGGTGGGGCCCGGTCTGGGGTGCCTGATCGAGCCGTGCGGGCGCCCCTCGCCAAGCCGTTACGCTAGAGAGTCGCCCCCTGCCAGCCCACGAAAGTCCAGAGATGTCTGCTGCTGAGTCTGCTGCGTCGGTGTTTCCCCAGCTCGAAGCTCTACTCCCGCATGTGCAGAAGCCCATCCAGTACGTCGGCGGTGAGCTCAACTCGACCGTCAAGGAGTGGGAGAGCTGTGACGTCACGTGGGCTCTGATGTACCCCGACGCCTACGAGGTCGGGTTGCCCAACCAGGGCGTCATGATCCTCTACGAGGTACTGAACGAGCGCGAGGGCGTACTGGCCGAGCGCACCTACAGCGTCTGGCCCGACCTGGAAGCGCTGATGCGCGAGCACGGCGTACCGCAGTTCACCGTGGACAGCCACCGCCCGGTCAAGGCGTTCGACGTCTTCGGGCTCAGCTTCTCCACCGAACTCGGCTACACCAACATGCTCACCGCCCTCGACCTCGCCGGCATCCCGCTGGAGGCGAAGGACCGCGGACTGGACGACCCGATCGTCCTCGCCGGTGGCCACGCCGCCTTCAACCCCGAGCCGATCGCGGAGTTCATCGACTGCGCCGTCATCGGGGACGGCGAGCAGGCGGTCCTCGACATGACCGCGATCATCCGCGCCTGGAAGGCGGAGGGTCGTCCAGGCGGTCGCGAGGAGGTCCTGTTCCGGCTCGCCAGGACCGGCGGTGTCTATGTGCCCGCCTTCTACGACGTGGAGTACCTGCCCGACGGCCGTATCGGTCGTGTGGTCCCCAACAAGTCGGGCGTGCCCTGGCGCGTGTCCAAGCACACCGTCATGGACCTCGATGAATGGCCCTACCCCAAGCAGCCGTTGGTGCCCCTCGCCGAGACCGTCCACGAGCGGATGTCCGTCGAGATCTTCCGCGGCTGCACCCGCGGCTGCCGCTTCTGCCAGGCCGGCATGATCACGCGCCCCGTGCGGGAGCGAAGCATCACCGGCATCGGCGAGATGGTGGAGAAGGGCCTCAAGGCGACCGGGTTCGAAGAGGTGGGTCTGCTCTCGCTCTCCAGCGCCGACCACTCCGAGATCGGCGACATCGCCAAGGGCCTCGCCGACCGGTACGAGGAGGACAAGATCGGTCTGTCCCTCCCCTCGACCCGCGTCGACGCCTTCAACGTCGACCTCGCCAATGAACTGACCCGCAACGGACGGCGCTCCGGACTCACCTTCGCCCCCGAAGGCGGCTCCGAGCGGCTGCGCAAGGTCATCAACAAGATGGTCTCCGAAGAGGACCTCATCCGTACCGTCTCCACCGCCTACGGCAACGGCTGGCGGCAGGTGAAGCTGTACTTCATGTGCGGCCTGCCCACCGAGACCGACGAGGACGTCCTCCAGATCGGCGATATGGCGGTCAACGTGATCGCCAAGGGCCGGGAGGTGTCCGGCTCCAACGACATCCGCTGCACGGTCTCCATCGGCGGCTTCGTCCCCAAGCCGCACACCCCCTTCCAGTGGGCTCCACAGCTCAGCGCCGAGGAGACCGACGCCCGGCTGGAGAAGCTGCGCGACAAGATCCGTGGCGACAAGAAGTACGGCCGCTCGATCGGCTTCCGCTATCACGACGGCAAGCCGGGCATCGTGGAGGGCCTGCTCTCCCGCGGCGACCGCAGGATCGGATCCGTCATCCGCGCCGTCTACGAGGACGGCGGACGGTTCGACGGCTGGCGCGAGCACTTCTCCTACGACCGCTGGATGGCCTGCGCGGACAAGGCGCTGCCCGAGTTCGGGGTGGACGTCGACTGGTACACCACGAGGGAGCGCACCTACGAGGAGGTCCTGCCCTGGGACCACCTGGACTCCGGTCTGGACAAGGACTGGCTCTGGGAGGACTGGCAGGACGCCCTGGACGAGACCGAGGTCGAGGACTGCCGCTGGACACCGTGCTTCGACTGCGGAGTCTGCCCGCAGCTCGACCTGGACATCCAGATCGGACCGACGGGCAAGAAGCTGCTTCCACTGACGGTCAAGAAGTAGCCCTGACCAGCGGCGATCCAATCCATAGGACGGTTGCGACGCTCGCCGGCACAACAGGGACGGAGCGCGCCGAGGTCCTTCGGGGACTCGGCACGCCGAACTGAGAGCAGCCGCTTCGCTTACCGCTCCTGGGCGGAAGATCGGCGATCGGAACCGAGCAGCGCGAACACCTCGTCTCCCAAGGCGTCCGTCCGAGGCCCGGTCATGGAGATCACCTCCGTGACCGGGCCTTCGGCCGCCTTGGGCCGAGGCGCACCACCCGAGATCCCCGCCCACCCCGGTCCCAGGAGCCCACAGAGATGCACCAGTCCTCATGAGTGGCATATCCGGTACGTCGGGGAGACCCGCCACAGGTCCGCGTGACGGCGGCTGTCTCAGCGCCGCCGTGCGCCTGCCCGTGCGGATCGTGGTGCTGGTCGTCGTCGTTCCGATCAGGGTGTTGGTGGACCTGATGGCGGCGCTCGGCAGGGGAGTGCGTCGACATCTGCTGGAGCCCCTGCGGCCCGCGCTGCGCTGGCTCGGCGAACACGTACTGGCACCGTTGGGCCGCGCACTCAAATGGGTGCTCGTGGTCCTGACCAAACTGGTCTTCGTCTGGCCCTGGGTCGGCCTCTGGCGCTATCTGCTGGTCCCCCTGGCCACCTACGGCATCGCGGCACCCCTCATCTGGCTCTACCGCGAGGTTCTCACCCGGATCGGCCGCCTCTCCGTACCCCTCCTGCGGTACGCGCTGATCATCCCCCTCCAGTGGATCTACACCTGGGTGCTCACACCGATCGGCCGAGGCAGCAGCTGGCTGCTGCGCACCTGTTGGGCGGGGTTGCTCTGGTGCCTCGTCCATCTGGTCGGACGTCCGACCGTCTGGCTGGTCGAGCAGGTGATTGCCCCACCGCTCGCCCTGCTCTGGCGGTATGTCCTGCGCCCGGCGCTCGGGCTCCTGGGCTCGGCACTCGGCTTCGCCTGGAAGGTTGCCGGGCGCATCTCCCGTGCCCTGGGCGCCGCGCTGCGCTGGATCTACGTCACCCTTCTCGCGCCGCCCGTCGGCTGGTTCTACCGCGCGATCTGCACCCCGGTCGGGCGGTTGGTGCGCGACCACTTCTGGCGCCCGGCCCGCACTGCCGCCGCAGAGGCGTGGCAATCGGCCCGATCGGCCCTGCGGTCGGTTCGTGGAGCCGTCCGTCCGCGGGGGCGGAACAGCCGGTGAGGGCCCGCAGCGAAGTCCCAGGTAGCGGAACGTGGGGAACCGGTGGGGCTGGCGAAGCGTACTCTGGGTAGTACGACGACTGTCCCCGGCGCGGCGGCCGGCCCCGAGATCTCCCTCCACAAGGAGGGGTGAGCCGGGCGGGCCCCCACGGGAAGCCGAATTCCGAGGGCTGGCGCGCCACCCGCGCCCGCCCCGCAGCGAGGAGAAGAACCCCTGGGCAAGCGACAGCCCGAAGGCCCGCCGCCCGCACCTGCGGTGCAGCGCATCAGACTGCGCTACACCAAGCGTGGCCGCCTCCGGTTCACCAGTCACCGCGACTTCCAGCGCGCCTTCGAGCGGGCCCTTCGGCGTGCCGAGGTCCCCATGGCGTACTCGGCTGGTTTCACCCCGCACCCCAAGGTCTCGTACGCCAATGCCGCACCCACCGGCACGGGCAGCGAGGCCGAGTATCTGGAGATCGCCCTCACCCAGCACCGTGATCCGATCACCCTGCGTGAGTTGCTCAACGAGTCCCTGCCACCCGGCCTGGACATCACCGACGCCGTGGAAGCACGCACCTCGGGCCTCGCCGATCGCCTCACCGCCTCGGTGTGGGAGCTGAGGCTCGACGGGGTCGAGGTCGCCGATGCGGAGCGCGCCGTGGCCGCCTTCCTGGCTGCGCAGACCGTGGAGGTCCAGCGCAGAACGAAGAACGGGATGCGGACGTTCGACGCCCGGGTCGCAGTGGCCCAGCTCACGGCTCATCCACAGCCTGATAGGACGGCGGTCGGGCCCTGTGCGATACTGCGCCTGGTTGTTCGGCACGTAACGCCTGCCGTGCGACCCGACGACGTCCTGTCCGGTCTCCGCGCTGTGGCCGACCTGGCGCCGCCGGTCCCCGCAGCGGTGACCAGGCTGGCGCAGGGGCTCTTCGACGAGGAGTCCGGCACGGTGACCGACCCGCTCGCGCTCGACCGCGAGGCAGTTCCGGCCGCTCCACCCACGGTCGTCGGGACCGCCTCCCCCCAGCTCAGCTAGGGGGCCCGCGACGGCGCGCGTGCCACATCGGTCCCGCCGCGCATCCAGGCAGTCGTCGTAGCGCAGTCCTGGCACTCGGGAGCCACCTGGGTCGGGCCGCGCGAAGCCCAGAAGACTTTCGCCAGGCCGTGCGTACATCGCGTACGGAACCGGCGAGCCAGACATCAGCTCCCGTGCGGCGCACGCGCCCCGGACGGCGGTACCGCGCATGATGCGGACCGTGACCGGACCGGAAAGAGGCGCGGCGCCCGGGAGCGTGACGGGAGAACCGCCCGCAATGCACCAGTCCAATGAACCCGGCACCGCCGGGAACACCGAAGACCGTAACTCGCCGAGCGACACCCTGCCGCCGCGCCGTCGGCGCCGCGCTGCGTCCCGACCTGCGGGACCGCCCGGAGCCGCTGAGGCCGTGGCAGATTCCGCCCCGGTGGAGGCCGCTGCCCAGCCCGCTGAGGCTGCTGAGCCCGTTGAGGAAGCACCCGCGCCTCGTGCTCGTCGTCGGGCCACGCGGAAGGTTTCCGCGCCTGAGCCTGTCGTGGCCGAAGCCGTGGTTGAGGAGCAGCCCGCGCCCGTGGCCGAAGAGTCCGTGGCGCCCGTTGAGCAGGTGGAGGAGGCTGTTGCGCCGCGTCGGCGTCGTCGTGCCTCTGCCCCTGCCGGAGCGCCGGTAGCCGCCGAGGCTGATGCTGCCCCGGTGGAGGCCGCTGCCCAGCCCGCTGAGGCTGCTGAGCCCGTTGAGGATGCTCCTGCGCCTCGTGCTCGTCGTCGGGCCACGCGGAAAGTTTCCGCGCCTGAGCCTGTCGTGGCCGAGACCGTGGTCGAAGAGCAGCCCGCACCCGTGGCTGAGGAGTCCGTGGCGCCCGTCGAGCAGGTGGAGGAGGCTTCCGGCCCGCGCAAGCGTCGCCGTGCCACCCGCCAGGTCTCGACCCCTGAGCCCGTTGTGGCCGAAGCCGTGGTCGAGGAGCAGCCCGCGCCCGTGGCTGAGGAGTCCGTGGCGCCCGTCGAGCAGGTGGAGGAGGCTGTTGCGCCGCGTCGGCGTCGTCGTGCCTCTGCCCCTGCCGGAGCGCCGGTAGCCGCTGTGGCTGATGCTGCCCCGGTGGAGGCCGCTGCCCAGCCCGCTGAGGCTGCTGAGCCCGTTGAGGAAGCACCCGCGCCCCGCACCCGCCGTCGGGCCACACGACAGAGCGCCACCCCCGCCGAGGCGCCTGCCGCATCCGGGGACGAGAGCGGCACCACCGGTGCCTCCCAGCCCGCAGCGGCCCAGGCCGCGCAGGAGCCCGCGCCCGCCGCCGAGCAGAGCACACCCCGCGGCCGGTCGCGCCGTCGTGTCGTCTCGCCCGAGTTCACCGCCCAGCCGGCGAAGAGCCCGGACGAGAGCGGACGCGCCCGCCGTGCGGCCCGTCCCGCGGTCGCCGTCTTCCAGGCGCCCGTATTCACCGAGCCCATGTTCCAGACCCCGGAATCCGCTGCCGCCGCCGCAGCAGCAGCCGCTCTGGACGTCGAGGACGAGGATGAGGAGCTGACGGAGGTCACCGAGGCGGAGGTTTCCGCCCCGGCTCCCGCTGCCACTCCCGCTCCCGCTTCCACTCCTGCCCCCGCCGAAGCCACCGGTCGTCGCCGGCGTCGGCGCCGGGGAGAGCCCGCCCCCGCCGAGCAGGACGAGCGCGAGGAGCGCCCCGCGGTCGCCGAGGTTCCCCAGAGCGTGGACGAGCCCGAAGCGGTGGACGCCTCAGACACCAATGACCACGACGACCACGACGACCACGACGAGCACGACGACTCCGGCGACCGCCCCTCGCGCCGCCGCCGCCGTGGTGGCCGTCGACGCCGCCGGGGCGAGAACGCCGACGGCGACGTGGACGAGCAGCAGTTCGACGAGCCCGCCCAGGAGGAGAACGAGTCCTCGGACGAGGGCGACGAAGGCGACGAGAGCCACGACGCGGACGAAGACTCCGGTGCCTCCGCCACCACCTCCAGCAGCCGTCGTCGGCGTCGGCGCAGGCGTCGCAGCGGTGAGTCCATGAGCGACGAGGAGTCGGGGGCGAGCGACCCGGAGCGCACCGTCGTCAAGGTCCGCGAGCCGAGGGCCGCCCGCGCCAAGAGCGATGACGCGTCCGACTTCCAGGACGCGGTGCAGTCCATCAAGGGCTCCACCCGCCTGGAGGCGAAGAAGCAGCGCCGCCGTGAAGGCCGCGAGCAGGGCCGCCGCCGTGTTCCGATCATCACCGAGGCCGAGTTCCTGGCCCGCCGCGAGGCCGTGGAGCGGGTCATGGTCGTCCGCCAGAGCGGTGAGCGCACCCAGATCGGCGTCCTTGAGGACAACGTGCTCGTCGAGCACTACGTCAACAAGGAACAGGCCACGTCGTACGTCGGCAACGTCTACCTGGGCAAGGTGCAGAACGTGCTGCCCTCCATGGAGGCCGCGTTCGTCGACATCGGCAAGGGCCGCAACGCGGTCCTGTACGCCGGCGAGGTCAACTTCGAGTCGCTCGGCATGGCCAACGGCCCGCGCCGCATCGAAGCCGCGCTCAAGTCGGGCCAGTCCGTCCTCGTCCAGGTGACGAAGGATCCGATCGGTCACAAGGGCGCCCGGTTGACCAGCCAGGTCTCCCTGCCCGGCCGCTATCTGGTGTACGTCCCCGAGGGGTCGATGACCGGCATCAGCCGCAAGCTGCCCGACACCGAGCGCGCCCGGCTGAAGACCATCCTCAAGAAGATCGTCCCCGAGGACGCCGGTGTCATCGTGCGCACCGCGGCCGAGGGCGCCAGCGAGGACGAGTTGCGCCGCGATGTCGAGCGGCTCCAGTCGCAGTGGGAGGACATCCAGAAGAAGGCGAAGGGCGGTGGCGGCTCCAACGCCCCCGCACTGCTGTACGGCGAGCCGGACATGACCGTCCGCGTCGTGCGCGACATCTTCAACGAGGACTTCTCGAAGGTCATCGTCAGTGGCGCCGAGGCGTGGGAGACCATCCACGGCTATGTGTCGCACGTCGCTCCCGACCTGGTCGACAGGCTTCAGCGCTGGACCAGCGAGGTCGATGTCTTCGCGACCTACCGGATCGACGAGCAGTTGATGAAGGCGCTGGACCGCAAGGTCTGGCTGCCGTCCGGCGGTTCGCTCGTCATCGACAAGACCGAGGCCATGATCGTGGTCGACGTCAACACCGGCAAGTTCACCGGCCAGGGCGGCAACCTGGAGGAGACCGTCACCAGGAACAACCTGGAGGCGGCCGAGGAGATCGTGCGTCAGCTGCGGCTGCGCGACCTCGGTGGCATCGTCGTCGTCGACTTCATCGACATGGTGCTCGAATCCAACCGTGACCTGGTGATGCGTCGACTGCTGGAGTGCCTGGGCCGGGACCGGACCAAGCACCAGGTCGCCGAAGTCACCTCGCTGGGCCTGGTTCAGATGACCCGTAAGCGAGTGGGCCAGGGCCTGCTGGAGTCCTTCTCGGAGACCTGCGTCCACTGCAACGGCCGCGGCGTGATCGTGCACATGGAGCAGCCGTCGTCCATCGGTGGCGGCGGTGGCGGCAAGCGTTCGAAGAAGCGTGGCCGTGGCGGCTCGGAGCACACCCACGAGCACGACACGGCGGCTGTCGACGAGCAGGTTGAGACCGAGGCGGAGGTCGCCGCGGAGGTGGCCGAGCCCACCCCGCTCGCCGAGCCCGAGTTCGTACCGGACGAGGACCTCTACAGCAGCGCCGCCGAGGCGGAGGCAGCGGCCCAGCGCGGCCGGGGCCGTCGTCGGGCGACGCGTCGGGCATCGGCTCCCAGTGGGGCGCCGCGATCCGGCGAGGCGAAGCCGGCAGCCGAGCCTGAGCCCCAGCCCGAACCGCAGCCTGCGGCCGAGGAGACCCCGGTCCCCGAGCCCGAGGCCGTCGAGGCCGCCCCTGTCGGTCGCACCCGTCGTCGGGCCACCCGCAAGGCGACCGCTCCCGCTGGCGCCCCCGCGGTGACCGAGCCGGAGCCGGCCACCGTCGTGGAGCCGGCCGTGCAGGTCGCGGTGGCCGCACCGGATCCCGCCGAGGCGCCGGCACCGGCCGCCGAGGCCGCACCGCCGAGGGCCCGTCGCCGGGTGACCCGCAAGGTCACCGCTCCGGCCGGTTCCCCCTCGGGCGCCGAGGAGGCCGCGGTCGTGGTGGTCACGGCGCAGCCGACCGAGAGCGCCGACGCGCCGTCACCGGCCCAGGCCGTCGACACGCCGGATGCCGCTGCGGCCGAAGGCGTCGAAGCGGCTCCCGCCAAGAAGACGGCGGCGCGCAAGACGGCGAAGAAGGCAACCGCGAAGAAGGCTGCCGTCAAGAAGACGACCGCCAAGAAGACCGCGGCGAAGAAGACGACCGCCAAGAAGGCCAGTGCGAAGAAGACCTCCGCGGCCGAGCAGCAGACGCCCCCGTCAGTGACGGCGGCCACCGAGAGCTGAACAATTGATAGGCCCTCAGTGAACAAAGCGTGTCCCATCCCACGAACCGTGGGATGGGACACGCTTTTGTCTCCGAATTGATGCAGTCCCCGGTCAAGGGCTCCCAGAGCCACCTGGGAAATCCCTGATAATGTGACGGCAGTCGCTGCCGGGTTTGTGGAACCCGTTCCGGACACTCCGGCGGGTGACCGGCCCGGCTCGGGACACGACCGGTCCCAGATCCTCGGTAGGGCGTTGGCTTTACGCCAAAGGGGTGTGTACGGCCTTACGAGACGCCCGCACCACCTCGACCTCCTGCCACAGAGAGCTCTTGCGGTGTTCAAGGAGGACGTCCATGACGAGCAGCAATCAGCAGCCCATTCCCGCTGCCCGCCCGATCATCGGTGAAGAAGAGATCGAGGCGGCGGTAAGGGTTCTGCGCACAGGGCGCGTCGTACAAGGCCCCGAAGTGGCGGCTTTCGAAGAAGGATTCTCCGAGTTGGTGGACGGTCGACACTGCGTCGCCGTGAACTCGGGCACATCTGCGCTCCACCTGCTTTTGCTGGCACTCGGCATCGGCCCCGGCGACGAGGTGATCGTTCCCTCGTTCACCTTCGCCGCCACCGCGAACGTGGTCCGCCTCGTCGGCGCCGACCCCGTCTTCGCCGACATCAACGCCGATGACTACGGTCTCTCCCCGGCCGCGGTCGAGGCCGCCATCACACCGCGTACCGCCGCGATCATGCCGGTGCACCTCTACGGCCATCCCGCCGCGATGGACCAGCTCATGGCGATCGCCGCAAAGCACAAGCTGGCCGTCGTCGAGGATGCCTGCCAGGCACACGCCGCAGCACTGAACGGCACTCCGGTCGGTGCCTTCGGCGCCGGTGGCACCTTCAGCTTCTACCCGACGAAGAACATGCACTCCCTTGAGGGCGGCATGGTCTCCACCGGCGACGCGGAGATCGCCCGTACCCTGCGCCTCCTGCGCAACCAGGGCATGGAGCAGCGGTACGCCAACGAGATCGTCGGTGTGAACATGCGCCTGACCGATGTTGCCGCAGCGGTCGGCCGGGTACAGCTGACCAAGCTGGGCGGCTGGACCGAGCAGCGCATCGCCAACGCCGCGTACCTCACCGAGCACATCACCGCGCCCAACGTGACCACTCCGGTCGTCGCACCGGGCGCGCGTCACATCTACCACCAGTACACGATCCGCTTCAGCGGTGACCGCGACGCCGCGATGGCGAAGCTCACCGAAGCCGGTGTCGGCAACGCGGTCTACTACCCGACCCCGGTCCACCGACTGCGCCCGTTCTGGGAGCCGGACCAGAAGGCCGGCCGCAACTGGGACCTTCCCGAGACCGAGCGAGCCGCCGCCGAGGTCATCTCCCTGCCGGTGCACCCGTCGCTGTCCGCGGAAGACCTTGACCGCATCGTCGTCGCCGTGAATGACCTTGGAGAGAAGCTGTGACCACCGCGGGAGCACAGGGGCTGCGGGCCGGACTGATCGGCCTGGGCTCGATGGGCCGTCACCACGCCCGGGTACTCGCCGGACTCGACGGAGTCCAGTTCGTCGGTGTCGTCGACCCGATGGGGGACAAGAACGGCTGGGCACAGGGCGTCCCGGTGCTGCCCACGGTCGAGGAGCTGATCACCCTCGGCATCGACTACGCAGTGGTGGCCTGTCCAACCGCCCTGCACGAGGAAGTCGGCCTCGCGCTGGCCGAGGCCGGCATAAGCGCCCTGATCGAGAAGCCGGTGGCGGACACCGTGGAGGGCGCGCGCCGGCTGGTCGACGCGTTCGAGTCCCGCGGTCTGGTGGCCGGCGTCGGTCACATCGAGCGCTGCAACCCGGCGCTGCTCTCTCTGCGTCAGCGGCTTGAGGCCGGTGAGCTGGGGGATGTCTACCAGGTCGTCACCCGCCGCCAGGGCCCCTTCCCGCACCGCATCGCCGATGTCGGTGTGGTCAAGGACCTCGCGACGCACGACATCGACCTCACGGGCTGGGTGACCGGCCAGACCTACACCTCGATCTCCGCGCGCACGGTGTCGAAGTCGGGCCGCAAGCACGAGGACATGGTCTCCGCGGTCGGTCAGCTCTCCGACGGCACCATGGTCAACCACCTGGTGAACTGGCTGAGCCCGCTCAAGGAGCGCTTCACCTCGGTCACGGGGGAGAAGGGCTGCTTCATCGCCGACACCCTCACCGCCGACCTCACCTTCTACTCCAATGCGGCGCAGGCCACCGAGTGGGAGGCCCTCCAGGCGTTCCGCGGTGTCGCCGAGGGCGACATGATTCGCTACGCCATCCCGAAGCGTGAGCCGCTCCTGGTCGAGCACGAGCTGTTCCGCGACGCGGTGCTCGGCAAGGCCCACGACATCTGCACGCTGCGTCAGGGTCTGCGTACGGTCGAGGTCGCCGCCGCGGTCCTCGCTTCGGCGAAGGACGGCACCACGGTCGACCTCTCCGCCCGCGCAGCGGCCCAGTAGGGCGAGGGACCCTTTGTCCTCTCCTGTGACCAGACCTGATGTCACCGTCATCGTCGCGGTGTACAACACGATGCCGTACCTGACGGAGTGTCTGAACTCTCTCATCGGACAGTCCATCGGTACGGACAGGCTGGAGATCGTGGCCGTCGACGACGGCTCCACGGACGACAGCGGCACGGAACTCGACCGCTTCGCGCAGCGGTACCCGGACACCGTCAAGGTGTTCCACCAGACCAACTCCGGTGGTCCCGCGGCGCCCAGCAACAGGGCCCTGGAGGCGGCCACCGGACGGTACGTGTACTTCATCGGCTCCGACGACTACCTCGGCGAAGAGGCGTTGGAGCGGCTCGTCGCCTGCGCTGACAAGCACGAGTCCGATGTCGTCGTCGGCAAGATGGTCGGTACCAACGGCCGCTACGTCCACCAGGCGCTCTACAAGGAGAGCGTTCCGGACGTGGACCTCTTCGCTTCGGCGCTGCCGTTCACTCTGGCCAACACCAAACTCTTCCGGCGCGACCTGGTGGAGCGGCACAAGCTGCGCTTCCCCGAGGACATGCCGGTCGGCAGTGACCAGCCCTTCACCATCGAGGCGTGTGTCCGGGCGAGGAAGATCTCCGTGCTCGCGGACTACACCTACTACTACGCGGTCAAGCGCGGTGATTCGAGCAACATCACCTACCGCGCGGACCATCTGGCGCGGCTGCGCTGCACGGCGCGGATCATGCACCACGCCGCCGAGCTGATCGAGGCGGGGCCGCGTCGGGACACGCTGTTCGAGCGCCACTTCACCTGGGAACTCGCCAAGCTCGTCCAGGGTGACTTTCTCGCGCTGGACCGGCACACCCAGCACCGGGTGTGCTCGGGCATAGCCGAGTTGGCCGACAAGTACCTCACCGAGCCCCTGCGCGACTCCCTCCCCGTGCAGCGCCGGGTACGGCTCGCGCTGGCCCAGAAGGGCGCGGTGGACGAACTGGTCCGTGCCATCGGGACGGAGGAGCCGGGAGGAACACTGCCGTTCCTCCTGGAGGGCGATCAGGCGGACGGAGGGCGGGCCTTCGCCCGCTACCCCGGCTTCCGTGAGCCTCTGCTCAACATCCCCGACAGGGTGTTCGAGGTGCTGGACGAGTCGGTGGCCGCACAACTCGCGGCCGGTACCGAACTCGTCGACGCCGACTGGGTGCAGAACGGGGACGACCTCGCGCTGGACATCGCGGTTCGGACCGCGTTCACGGGAGTCACTTCGTCGGTCGTCGTTCGGCTGCTGCCGGGCAACTTCCCCAAGGGTGCCAACAAGGCGGGCGGCCGGCGGTTGCCCGCGGGCGGGGAACTGCCGCCCCTCGTGGGTGAGTTCACCCGGACGGAGAGCGCGAACGGGACGGTCGTCCGGGCGGTCATCCCCATCGAGGCCCGCACTGCGTCCCTCGCCGTGCGTGTCCACGCGGAAGTCGCCGGATCGGTGTACGAGATTCCGGTGCCGGCCCGCGACGCGCCCATGCCGTTGGCCCGGCGCTGGCGCAGTACCGTCCCCTATCGTGTCGCCGCGCGGGTGAACGGCCAAGGGCGCATGGTCGTCGTGACCGGCCCGCTGTTCCCGCCCCCCAGCAAACTGTGGCCGCGAGTACGGTCCCGTCTGGGCCGCTTGAAGAGGAAGACACTCCGATGAACATCTGTGTAGTAGCGCTCGGCAAGATCGGGCTTCCGCTCGCCGTGCAGTTCGCGGCGAAGGGCCACAAGGTGGTCGGCGCCGATGTGAACGAGAAGGTCGTGGAGCTGGTCAACGCCGGCACCGAGCCGTTCCCCGGCGAGCACGACCTGGACCGACTCCTCAAGGAGACGGTGGGTGCCGGCCTGCTGAGCGCCACCACCGACACGGCAGCGGCCGTGGCGGCGTCCGAAGCCGTCGTCGTCGTCGTGCCCCTGTTCGTGGACGCGGAGGGCACCCCGGACTTCGGCTGGATGGACTCCGCCACCCGGGACATCGCCCGCGGTCTGAAGCCCGGCACCCTCGTTTCGTACGAGACGACGCTTCCGGTCGGCACCACCCGTAACCGTTGGGCTCCGATGCTGGAGGAGGGCTCCGGGCTCACCGCGGGCAAGGACTTCCACCTGGTCTTCTCACCGGAGCGGGTGCTCACCGGCCGCGTCTTCGCCGATCTGCGCCGCTACCCGAAGCTCGTCGGCGGCATCGACGAGGTCTCCGCGCGCCACGGTGTCGACTTCTATGAGCAGGTGCTCGACTTCGACGAGCGCGGCGACCTGTCCCGCCCGAACGGCGTGTGGGACCTGGGCACCGCTGAGGCATCGGAGTTGGCCAAGCTCGCGGAGACGACCTATCGCGACGTCAACATCGGTCTGGCGAACCAGTTCGCCAGGTTCGCCGACAAGAACGACATCGACATCAAGAAGGTCATCGAAGCCTGCAACTCGCAGCCCTACAGCCACATCCACCAGCCGGGTATCGCGGTCGGCGGGCACTGCATCCCCATCTATCCGCGGATGTACCTGTGGAATGACCCGGAGGCGACCGTCGTGCGCTCGGCGCGCGAGGCCAACGCAGCCATGCCGGAGTACGCCGTCGACCTGCTGGCCGCCGCGTACGGAGACCTCAGCGACACCGGCGTGCTGGTGCTCGGCGCGGCCTATCGCGGAGGCGTCAAGGAAACCGCCTTCTCCGGTGTCTTCGGCGTGGTCGAAGCCCTCAAGGCCCGCGGTGCCGTCGCGTTCGTCTCGGACCCGATGTACACGGCCGAGGAACTGACCGCGCACGGTCTGACCCCGCACGAGGGCCAGACGGTGACCGCCGCGATCCTCCAGGCCGACCACGCCGAGTACCGCGAGCTCGCGGCGACCGACCTCCCGGACGTACGCGTCCTGGTCGACGGCCGGCGGACCACCGACCCGGCCCGCTGGGAAGGCGTCCGCAGGGTCGTCATCGGCGGCTGAACCGCCGCTCGTAGGTGTTCCACAGAAACGGGCCCTGCCCTGCGCTTCGGCGTATGGCGGGGCCCGGCGCGATGAGAGGCTTTGAGCATGACGTGGTTGATCACCGGTGGCGCCGGCTACATCGGCTCACACGTGGTGAAGGCGATGGTCGAGGGTGGTGAGGGCGTCGTCGTCCTCGACGACCTCAGCACGGGCCGCAAGGAACGGTTGCCCGATTCCGTCTCGCTGGAGATCGGGTCGGTGCTCGACCGAACCCTGCTCGACCGCGTGCTGCGCGAGCACTCCGTCACCGGGATCGTCCATCTGGCGGGCAAGAAGCAGGTCGCCGAGTCCGTGGCGAGGCCGCTCCACTACTACCGGGAGAACGTGGAGGGCCTTCGGGTCCTCCTGGCGGCTGCGGTGGACGCCGAGGTCGGCCGGTTCTTGTTCTCGTCCTCCGCATCCGTCTACGGGATGCCGGACGTCGACCTCGTCACCGAGGAGACCCCGTGCAATCCCATGAGCCCCTACGGGGAGACGAAACTGGCCGGTGAATGGCTGGTGTCGTCCACCGGTGCCGCGCACGGCATGGCCACGGCCTCCCTGCGCTACTTCAACGTGGCGGGGGCCGCCTCGCCCGAGTTGGGGGATGACGGAGTCTTCAACCTGGTGCCCATGGTCTTCGAGCGGCTGACCGCCGGTGAGGCTCCCCGCATCTTCGGCTCCGACTATCCAACGGCCGACGGGAGTTGCGTCCGCGACTACATCCATGTCGAGGACATCGCCTCGGCCCACGTCGCGGCGGCGCGCCGGCTGACCGCGGACCCCTCGGCGTCCCTGACCCTCAACATCGGCCGAGGGGAGGGCGTGTCGGTCGCAGAGATGGCCGCTCTCATCCAGGAGGTCACGGATCGCCGCGACCCGGCGCCGGTCGTCGTCGCCCGGCGTCCCGGAGACCCCGCCAGGGTGGTGGCCTCGGCGGACCGCATCCGTACGGAACTGGGCTGGGCCGCCCGTCACGACGTTCGGGCGATGGTCACCTCGGCGTGGGCGGGATGGTTGCTGCGGCACCCGGAGGCGCGGGTCTGACGGCGCTTCCACGAGGTCAGGTCGTCTTCCCCACGGGGGTGACGGCGGCAGGCAGACGGAAAAGGGGATTCCCGAGAACTTCGGGAATCCCCTTTTCCGTTCTGTTCCGTACGGCGATCAGTCCGAGTCGAGCAGCAACTCGTCGAAGTCGCGGCTCACCCTGGGCCAGTCCCACACGGCCAGCGCATGCTCCGAGGCCAGCTTGCCCGCGGTGCGCCAACTCTCCTCGGTAGCCGTCACCTCAAGGATCCGCTGCGCCGCCTGCTCGGGCGAGTCGACGACCCAGCCCTCGGGATACAGCGTCCGTGCCCCGTGCGGCCGTCCGGCGAAGAACGGCCAGTCGCGCACGACCGGCACCGCGGAACTCGCGGCGCCCTCCATCAGACCGACGTGGCAGCCCTCCCGCACCGACGAACTCAGGATGGTGCCGATCTCGACCAGCTTGCCCGGCACATCGTCCGTCGGACCGAGCCGCAGCACGGCACCGGACTCCTCCAGCGGCTCGATCCGCGCCTGGAAGCTCCGCAGGTAGTCCTTGGTGGCTCGGCTGGTCTTGGGGTCCATGTCGCCGCCGACCATCAGCAGTCGGTAGCGCTCGTCGTGCTCACGCAGACGTTCGAGGACCTCGACCGCCCACAGCGGGTCCTTCGCGACCTGCGAGATACCGATCAGTCCGATGTTGAAACGGGACTGGGCGGGCTTGGGGAGGTCGAAACCGCTGAGGTCCATGGCGTTGTGGAGCATGTGCAGGCGCGGCGCGTGCTCTCCCCGCAGTTGCGGCACGAGCGACTTCGTCAGGTCCTGCACATGGTCGGCGACATAGACCAGATCGTCGATGCGTGAGAAGTCGACCATGTGCGGCCAGCGGGTGAACGCCTCGTAGCTGTGCAGCCGTACGACGATCCGTGTGTCGCCCGGGTCGATCGTCGTGAGCATCACGGCCGGTGCCACACACCAGTCGAGGAAGACGGTGTCGGCCCAGTCGAGGTGCGGACGCATGAGCTGCTCGACCTGCTCCGCGTAGAAAGCGTCGCCGCCGAGGCGGTTCTCCAGCATCCTGCGCCCGGCCCAGGAGATCCGCTTCATGGCCGGCGAGGCGGCCAGGTCGAGGTAGCGCAGCTCCACGTCCGGGTGGTTCTCGTAGCGCTTCAGGATCAGCTTGAGGAAGTTGTCGTTGGCGCTGGTGGTGATGAGCAGCCGAAGCGGCCGGTCGAGAGGAGCCTGGGCCGCGGGGACCTTCCGGCCGCGCGGCTCGATGATCTTCTGCATGGCCGTGGACGCGTACACCGGCGCGGCGTAGGTCTCGGGCTCGGTGGCCAGTTGCGAACTGAGCTGGTCGATGTGGACGACCCGGTGGAACCCGAGCACCAGCGCCCGGTCCATCGTGCTCGCGGCGGCGGCCGGGTCACCGGCCTGGTACTGCTCGTCGGCCTGCGCCAGCAACTCCCGGACGGTTCTGTCCAGCGTGCGTGGTGCGATGCCCTTCTTCAGCTCGGCCCACACGGCTTCGTCCAGCAGACCCGTACGGATCTTCCGGTCCTCGATCCGGCCCGCGGCGGTCGTCAGCGCCAGCGTGGCACCGCCGGGCCGTCCCGCCCAGCGCATGCCCTCGGCGACCTGACGCGACAGCGCGGCCCGCATCGTGGGCGGAACACCCGGCGCGTTCAGGGCGGTGCGCCACAGCCGCGCGCCGACGGCGCTGCGCATCACCGGACGCGCGGTGGCCGTCCGTAGGATGTTGTGCGGCAGCGCCTTGGCCTGGCGGCGCACATCGCTCGCGAGCAGTGCCGGCGGCGGCAGGGCCCTGCGCTTGGTCGGGGCCGACGCGTCGGTCCGGCCCTCGATGGCCCGCAGAGCGGGTGCGATGCCGAAGGAGGCGCTGGCGGTGGTGTTGTACTGGGCCAACCGCCACACGACGTAGACCGCGTTGGCGTCGAGCGCCACGAGGTGCTGGGCGCCCAGGCCCTGCTGACGCATCCACGGATTGCGGCGGCTCTGGAGCCACAGACGGCGCCCGTGCGGGACCTTCTTCATCCTGCGCTTGGCCAACGGCCCCAGGTTCCCGATGCCGTACGGCAGTTGCTGGTAGCCGTCCAGCTCCAGCCGGTCCAGCTCCTCCAGGCAGTTCCTGGTGTCGAAGTGGCAGGCCATCCGGACGCTCGCCCCGAGTGCACGGAACTTCTGCACCGCGCCCGCCAGCACGCCGAGCTGTGGCTGGGCAGTGGCGATGAAAAGCACATCGGTCACGAGCTGGGTCCTCCGGCGACGATCGACTTCGATGAGAGATTGTCCTCGGGACCCGCCGCCGTGGGCCTGGTGACAGTGACGGCCACCGGACGGCCGTTCCGATGCTCGGCGAGCCTGCCGACGAGGTCGTCGACGGCCACCGACATCAGCTTCTCGCGGGTGAAGCGGCCGGCGTGCGCCATGGCCTCGTTGTGGGCTTCCTCGCTCGTGCCGACCGCCATGTGCGCGGCCTTCACGAAGGACTCCGCGAGCTTCTCCTCGTCGATGCCGACCGCGCCGGTCCACAACGGGTGTCCGTTGAGGACGTTCGACGCGTCGTGTTCGACGACGTGGGCCGAGACGATGGGCAACCCGGTGGCCATGTACTCGTACACCTTGCCGGAGGTCACGTAGCGACCGCCGATGAGGATGAGCACCATCGCGTCCCAGCGGGCGTAGATGGAGGAGACCTCGGCCTTGGCTGCGGGCCCGCCGAAGTGGACGCCGTCGGCCTCGGCCTGCTTCAGCATCTCGGAGTGCTTGTTGGCCTCACGGCCCGCTCCGTTGCCGATGTGGCCGCGGACCTCGAAGCGTGCGTTGGCGAGCAGCGGTTCGCGCTCGCGCGCCGCGTGCCAGGCGTTGAGGACGGTCTCCAGATGGGCGGGGGTGAAGTTCACCGTGCCCAGGTAGCCGAAGACGAGACCGGCCTCGGGGTCCGCGTTGTGGGCACGGCCGGGCGAACTGTCCGCGTCGTAGCCGTTGCGAACGACCTCCACCCGGGAGGCGAACTCGGGGTATCTGGCCCGGTAGTGATCGGCGATCGGGTCGTTCACGACCCACAGGGAGACAGCCTTGTCGAGGACCTTCTGCTCCCAGCGGCCCATCTCGGAGTCCTTTATGAAGGCTTCCAGACCGGTGATCACATCGATGGACCAGCCGTCACGGAAGTCCACCGCGTACGGCACCTGGGCGTCCTCCCACAGCCGCCATGCGGCGGCGAGGTTGACGTAGGGCACACAACTGGCGACGAGCAGGTCGGCCGGGCGCTCGGCGTGGATGTCGACCACGGCCTGCTCCAGCGCCGCACGCCAGTCGCCGAAGTTCGGCTCGGGGAAGGTCTTCTGCTGCCGGGCGCGCAGCCGGGTGACCCACCGGTTGGGGTGGAGGGCGCGCTCCTCGTCGTAGAGGCGGATGTCCGTCTCCAGGTCCTCACGGGACAGCGGCAGTTCGACGATCCTCACCCGCGGGTCCACCTGGTCGAGCAGGGTGAGGTCCACGCCCGAGTCCCGCTCCCAGGACTCCTGGGCGATGGTGACGACGGTGACGTCCCAGCCCGCGTTGCAGAATTGGTTCGCCGTCTCGCGCATTCGGTAGGCGCTGCTCTTCGCAGCCGGCGGGAAGCCGATGGCGAGATAGATGACATGAGGCCGCGGGCCTTCGGATGAAGGCCCGGGCCTGGGAGACGCTGACATAAACGGTGACGCTAGCACGGTGACGTATACGGACTTCTGCCCATTGCGGGGCTCCTGTCCATCACGCGCGCCGGCTGCCTCCCTTCCGCTCTTCCATGATCCTCACGACGTTCCGCGCGGCCTGTCCGTCGCCGTACGGCGTGCCGGGATCGGCCGTGGGGACCGCGCGGGTGACGGTCGCCGCCCAGGCGTCGGCCGCCATCTCGTGGGGGTCGGGGACCAGGACGTTCCAACCCGAGTCGACCGTCTCCACCCACTCCGTCTCCGGGCGGATGGTGGTGGTGATCCGCTTCAGGAGGAACGCCTCCTTCTGGAGCCCCCCGGAGTCGGTGACCACGCCGGAGGAGGCCAGGACGGCGGCGATCAGCCCCGCGTAGGGCAGCGGACGGCCCACGTGTACGGAGCCCTGGTCCAGTTTGATGCCGTGCTCCGCGGCGCGTGCCACCAGGCGCGGGTGGGCGAGCAGCGCCACCGGCAGGGGCAGACCGGCGAGAGCGTCGACGATCGCGGCCAGGCGCGCCGGGTCGTCGGTGTTGTCAGGCCGGTGGAGCGTCGCGAGCAGGAAGGGCTGAGAGGGATCGATGCCCTCGGGGAGGGCGGGAGCGCCGTGCTCGCCGGCGAGCACGGCGTCCCGGATGCGCAGGCAGATGTCGACCATCACATCGCCGGCCAGGACCGCGCGGTCCTTCAGGCCCTCGTCGGCGAGATGGCGCATGGCCTCCTCGGTCGGCGCGAGGAGCACATCGGCGCAGTGGTCCGTCAGGACGCGGTTGTGCTCCTCCGGCATCCGCCGGTTGAAGGAGCGCAGTCCCGCTTCCAGGTGTGCGACCGGCAGATGCATCTTGACCGCGGACAGAGCACCGGCGACGGTGGAGTTGGTGTCCCCGTAGACCAGGACCCAGTCCGGTTGTTCGCGCTCCAGGACCGGGTCGAGCGCGGTGAGGACGGCGCCCGTCTGGACGCCGTGGCTGCCGGAACCGACTCCGAGGTGGACATCCGGGTCAGGGATGCCGAGGCCGTCGAAGAAGACATCGGAGAGGTCTGCGTCGTAGTGCTGTCCGGTGTGCACAATGACGTGCTCGTGCTCCGTGCCCGCGAACGCGGCTGCGATGGGAGCGAGCTTCACCAATTGGGGACGTGCACCGACGATGCTGATGACTTTCACTGAACACTCTTCTTCTGGGTCCGGTCACTGGCGGGTGTACCGCCCATGGTAGGCAATGGACGGACCGGTCCGGTCGGCAGGCGCTGTCGTATTATCGGCGCGCACGTTTCGGGGGCAGTCAGCAAGAGAGTCGGCGGTGAGCCATGACAGTCTGGTCCGCACGGAAGAAGGCAGCGCGCCGGCTTGATTCCTCGGCGCGCGGTGGGGCGGATGCGACGCCCACACCTGCGGTGGAAACCTCCCTGGCCCCGACCACGGGGTGGTTGGTCCGGGGCAAGGACGGCAGGCTCACGGCGTACGCGCCCACCGAGGACGCCGTGCTCCGCTGGACCGAGAACCGTCCCGGCGGGCCCGAGTGGACGGGCCCTGATGTCCTTGAGGCTCCTGGCCTGCTCCCCTATCTGTCGATAGCGCAGGGCGACGACGGCTATGTCCACCTCGTGGGCCTCCGCCGCAAGCCACTGCCGGACGGCCGGATGAACACCGAGGTGGTGTACGCGCTCCAGTACCAGTCGGGCCTCGGCCTGCGTGACTGGTACGCGGTCGGCTCGCCCTACCCGAACGACCCGGCCCTCTCCGCGCAGATCGGTCCGCCCGGCGCGGTGGTCGATAGCGAGGGCTCGCTGCACGTCTTCGTCCGGAACGTGGGCGGAGGCGTCTGTGGTCGGGCGCAGACGCCCAACGGCAAGTGGAACAAGTGGGCCGACCACAAGGGCAGCGGAGGGATCGGCGCGGTCCACAGTGCCCTCACGGACAGTGGGCTCCTGGAGTTCGTCCTCCCGACGGCCGACCGCATCATGCGCTGGGAGCAGGAGACCGTGGGCGTGAAGTTCGTCCGGGCCGACGACGTCCCCGCCAAGGCCCAGGCCGACTCCCCGGCCGCGGTGCGCACCGGGGAGGGGCGGCTCAGCTGGTTCTGGCACTCGGCGGTCGACGGCACTGTCGACGGCTGGCGGCCGTCCATGAGTTCGCCGATCACGCTCGGGAGCGGTACGGGCACGGGTCCCGTGGCGCTGCTGCGCACCCGCGTCGACGGTCACGACTGCACCATCCTCGCCCACCGGGACACGGCGACCGGGCGCCCCGCGCTCGCCGCCTATCCGACCGAGGACGAGTCCCGCGGCGCCAGCTGGAGCCTGACGGGCGATCCCTGCGTCGGAGCGCCCGCGCTCGCGGTCGACGGCAAGGGACGCGTGGTGATGGCGGCCTTCGGCGTCGACGGGTCGCTGCGGGTCAGCCGGCAGAAGGACGAGCCCGGACTGGCACTGGAGGCGTGGACCCGGGTGGGGTGAGGCGGGCGCGGGGCACGGCCGCTTCTCAGAGCGCGCGCTCCGAGAGGACGCCCGCCTTCTCCTCGTACAGCTCGCCGGTCTTCGGGCATTCCCAGACACCCGGCTCGCCGCTCTCCACGAGACGTACCCCGGACCGTCCGACCCAGCCGATCCGTCGCGCGGGGACCCCGACGACAAGCCCGAAGTCCGGTACGTCCTTGGTGACGACGGCACCGGCCGCCACCATCGCCCAACGACCGATCTCCAACGGGGCCACACACACCGAACGGGCGCCGATGGATGCGCCGTCGGCGATCTTCACGCCGACGGCCTCCCAGTCGCCGCCGCGCTTCTGCTTGCCGTCCGGGTCCACCGAGCGCGGGTTGTGGTCGTTGGTGAGCACCACCGCGGGCCCGATGAAGACCCCGTTCCCCAACTCCGCGGGCTCGTAGACCAGTGCGTAGTTCTGGAGCTTGCAGTTGTCGCCCATCTGCACACCGGTGCCGACGTAGGCGCCGCGGCCCACCACGCAGCCCTCGCCCAGCCGGGCCTTCTCGCGGATCTGGGCGAGTTCCCAGACGCTGCTTCCGGCGCCGATCTCCGCCGTCTCGTCGACCTGTGCGGTGGGCTGGACCCTGTAGTTCACTCTGCTGCCTTTCCGGTGGCGTCCTGGCCCGCCGAGCATACGTCTCGATCGACGACGGGCAGCGGGCGCCCGGAACGGACCGTTAGTTCTCTCCTGCCGCGCGTTCGCGCACGCTCACAGCGCAGGTCGACAGCGCACAGCAGCACCGGGCCAGCACCGGGCCAGCACCGGGCCAGCACCGGGCGAGGCGCACGGCGCCATCAGGGACGCCGTCGTCGCATGCTGTCCCGGATGCCCTTGAGCACCCCACGGCGCAGGACGAGCTGGGCACCCGGAGCGTCCTTGAGGATGTCGTCCCGCTCGCCGAAACCGTTCGGAAGCGGGGGGAGCCCGAGTGCGGCCAGGAGCTGGCGCTGCCGGCGGGCCGGGTCGTCCCCGCCGCGCAGCAAGGTGATCAGCGGACGGGGGCCGGCCGGAGGGAAGGCCGATGCGAGCGCCCGGGCGACCGCCGCGGCCTGGGGGTGGTCCAGGACCGGCGCGGCGGGGTCCCACTGGTGGGAGGCGAGGACAGTGCCCTGCCCGAAGAGCGCGAACCCATGTCGGCCCGCGGTGTGGTGCAGCACCAGGGCGGGCCAGGGCTCGCCGGTGGTGAAGCCGGCCACGGCCGTCGTCAGCAACTCCTCACCGGTCGCCGCACCCGTGCGTCGGTTGGGGAAGAGATCGGGAGCGACCTCCACATAGCTCAGACGTGCCCCCGAGGAAGGGGGCGGGGCGGCGGGCAGCGGCGGACCGCCCGTCCGCCAGGCAGCCGGCCCTGCGCCGGGGATGCCGGGTCCCGCTCCCCACAGGAGCGATCCCGGACCGGGCGGTTCCGAGTCGGACCAGAAGGCGGCGGGCCCCTCGCCCCGGTGCTCGCCGTCGGCCGGGTACCGACGCCCGACCGCATCGGTGCCCCCCTCCGCCCCACCCGTCGACTGCTCCGCCCGGCCCTCGCCGGCCGGGTCCTGCCCCGCACCCCAGGGCGCGGGCGCGATCCGCAGCGAGACACCGCACATCAGGGCCGCCTCGGCGACCCGGTCCGGGGCCGCCGGGACGATCGCCAGCGAGCGGTGCACACCGTCGGACTCGGCGGCGATCTGCTCCGGCTCCGGTGGGGGAGCGGGCTGGGGAGGCTTGCCGAAGAAGGGCGTGCTGGATGCCACCTGCATCCGTACGCCCAACCGGAACTCCAGGAACTCCTTGCGGCTCTCGCCCAAGTACGCCCAGGGGAACTCCCGGGCGTGCACGCCTATCGCCCGGAACATCTCCAGTGCGTCCTGCCAGCGCTGGTCGAAGATCAGCATCAGGGCCAGATGGTTGCGGAACTCCGCGGCCTCCGGGTCTCCGGGCTCGTACCAGGACGAGAGCTCCAGGGCGCGCGCCACCGCCGACGCCAACCGGCCCCGGGTGATCGGCCCGGTCTCCGGCGGATCCGGGGACACGACCTCGTACTCGATCGCCGCCAGCAGGGGCAGGGCGTTCAGCAGTGAACCGGGCAGTGCGCGGTCCGCGGCCCGCTCGGCGAAGTCGAACATCTCCGTGTGCGAGCCGTACCACTTCTCGCACAGGTACTGGAGCGCGGAGGCATGGCAGCCGAAGTGGTGGGGGGCCCGGGCGACGGCTTCCGACCAGTAGGAATCGAAGACGTCGCGCGGGGACTGGATGCCCCGGGCATGGGTGAGGGCGATCTCCCACGGCACCGGATCGGTCGGATTGAGCTCGGTGGCGGCGGACAGCATCGGCACGGCCTCCTCCAGCAGGGAGAAGAAGACCCGGAACTGCTCGTCCGAGATCTCGCCAGCGTCCTCACCCGTGCGCACCTGCCAGGCGCGCTGGACCCGCAGACCGGCGGTGAGCAGGGTGGCGTCGGGGTCGTCGGGGCTGGTGTCCAGCCAGTTCTCCAGCCAGCCGGGGTGCCGCAGCGCGCTCGTGGCGAGGGCGGACACACAGTTGCTGCGCCGTTCCCACTGTGCGCCGAGCCGGGTCTCGGCCAGCAGCTCCCGCGCGGGCGCTGCGTCGCCGAGTGCGGCGGCGCTCAGCGCATCGCACAGCGCGGGGTCGGTCACGGCATCGACCGTGACGGCCTCGTCGGGTGGCAGATCCGCGCCCACGGCGGAGCCATGGCGCAGCATCCTGGGCATGGACATCAGGGAGCGCAGCGACACAGCTGCCCATTGAACAGGCAGCGGCGGCCGTTCACCAGGTATCGCGTGCGTGTGCGACCGTGTACGGGCCCGGAGGCGGGGCCAGGAGCTGGTTTGACCACCCGGACCCGTCCCCGTAACCTGGTCCATCGGTGTGTTTCCATACGCGCCCGCCCCTGAGCATCTCCCTCCCGACCGGCTTCGAGCCGTTGGGAGAGGCCGCTCGTCCTTCCGGATCAACACAGGCTCCGGCCTGTGCGAACGGCTGGCGTCAGGGGTCCGTTCCGAGCGAAAGAGAGATCCGCGTGTACGCCATCGTGCGCAGCGGTGGTCGCCAGCACAAGGTTGCTGTCGGCGACATCGTTGAGGTTGACAAGATTTCCACTGCCAAGGTTGGCGACACGGTAGAGCTCTCTACCCTGCTCGTTGTCGACGGCGAAGCTGTGACCAGCGACCCGTGGGTGCTCGCCGGTATCAAGGTCACGGCCGAGGTCGTGGACCACCACAAGGGCGCGAAGATCGACATCCTGCGCTACAAGAACAAGACCGGCTACCGCCGTCGCCAGGGTCACCGTCAGCAGTACACGGCGATCAAGGTCATCGGCATCCCGACGGCCGCGAAGTAAGGGACTGAGGAGAGATGGCACACAAGAAGGGCGCATCGTCCACCCGGAACGGTCGCGACTCCAATGCTCAGCGGCTCGGCGTGAAGCGCTTCGGCGGTCAGGTCGTGAACGCCGGTGAGATCCTGGTCCGCCAGCGCGGCACCCACTTCCACCCCGGCACGGGCGTCGGTCGCGGTGGCGACGACACCCTGTTCGCCCTGCTGCCCGGCGCGGTCGAGTTCGGCCGTCACCGTGGCCGCAAGGTCGTGAACATCGTTCCGGTCGCCTGATCGAAGGCAGCCTCAGAGCGTTTTCCGCGGAGGCGGACCTCACTTCCCGCACGGGAAGCGGGTCCGCCTCCGTTGTGTTAGAGCTAAAGACAATCCCGTACGTATCTGGAGGACACCCATGACCACCTTCGTGGACCGCGTCGAGCTGCACGTCGCCGCGGGTAGCGGAGGCCACGGCTGCGCCTCCGTTCACCGGGAGAAGTTCAAGCCGCTCGGCGGACCCGATGGCGGCAACGGTGGCCGGGGCGGTGATGTGATCCTGGTCGTCGACCAGTCGGTCACCACGCTCCTCGACTACCACCACAGTCCGCACCGCAAGGCCACCAACGGTCAGCCCGGGGCGGGTGACAACCGCTCGGGCAAGGACGGCAAGGACCTGATCCTGCCGGTGCCCGACGGCACCGTCGTGCTCGACGCACAGGGCAATGTGCTCGCCGACCTCGTCGGCCAGGGCACCACCTTCGTGGCGGGACAGGGCGGCCGGGGCGGCCTCGGCAATGCGGCTCTGGCCTCGGCCCGTCGCAAGGCCCCCGGCTTTGCCCTGCTGGGCGAGCCCGGTGAGGCCCGCGATGTGACGATGGAGCTCAAGACCGTCGCCGATGTGGCGCTGGTCGGCTATCCGAGCGCCGGCAAGTCGTCGCTGATCTCGGTGCTCAGCGCCGCCAAGCCCAAGATCGCTGACTATCCGTTCACCACGCTCGTACCGAACCTGGGCGTCATCACCGCCGGCTCGACCGTCTACACGATGGCCGACGTCCCCGGTCTCATCCCCGGCGCGAGCCAGGGCAAGGGACTGGGCCTGGAGTTCCTGCGCCACGTCGAGCGCTGCTCGGTGCTGGTGCACGTACTCGACACGGCGACGCTGGAGTCCGACCGTGACCCGCTGTCCGACCTCGACGTCATCGAGGCCGAGTTGACGCAGTACGGCGGTCTCGACGACCGGCCGCGGGTCGTCGTCCTCAACAAGGTCGACATCCCGGACGGCAAGGACCTCGCCGAGATGATCCGCCCCGATCTCGAAGCCCGTGGCTACCGGGTGTACGAGGTCTCCGCGGTGGCCCGGACCGGACTCAAGGAACTGTCCTTCGCCCTCGCGGGGATCATCGCCGAGGCCCGTGCCGCCAAGCCGGTGGAGGAGGCGACCCGGATCGTCATCCGGCCCAAGGCCGTCGACGACACCGGGTTCTCGGTCGTGCGCGAGGACGACGGACTGTACCGGGTGCGCGGCGAGAAGCCGGAGCGCTGGGTTCGTCAGACCGACTTCAGCAATGACGAGGCCGTCGGCTATCTCGCCGACCGGCTGAGCCGCCTCGGAGTTGAAGAGTCCCTGATGAAGGCGGGTGCTCGTTCGGGCGACGGCGTGGCCATCGGCCCCGAGGAGAACGCCGTGGTGTTCGACTGGGAGCCGACGGTGATGGCCGGAGCCGAGATGCTCGGCCGCCGCGGCGAGGACCACCGTCTCGAAGCGCCGCGCCCCGCAGCGCAGCGCCGCCGTGACCGTGAGGCGGAGAAGGACGACGTACAGCGGGCCTACGACGAGTTCGACCCCTTCAAGTAGGGCCCCGCTTCACCGAGGCGTCCACGTAGGACCCGCTTCACCGAGGCGTCGCAGCAGGGCCCGTTCGGGAGCACACCGCTCCCGGGCGGGCCTTCGCGCATGCCCGGGAGCCCGTGTGCACCGTGAAGGCCGGCCGGTTCCTTCGGTCCGATGCCCCCCGGTGCCCTGTGCCGGCCCGTCCCTCTGCCCGCTGGTTCAGGTGTCCGTCCGATCCGGGAAACTCCGGGAGCGCAGGGCAACTCACCCGTTCCGGGAACGCCGCGTACCCTTTTCCGCGTGTCTCATGGTGACCGCCTCGCCAGGCCGGTCCGATGCCGTATTGGTGCACGGCGAGGCACAACCTCTCCCCCCTTCCCCCGGTCTACTACGCGGGGGCAAAGACGAGTGGCCCCGGCAGAGAAGCGGAGCGCTGGTGAAGATTTCCTTACTTATTCACACCATTTACGGCATTGGTGGCACCATTCGCACCACGCTGAATCTGGCGGAGGAATTGGCCAGCCGCCATGAGGTGGAGATCGTCTCGGTCTTCCGCCACCGGGACATTCCCCTTTTCGATATCGACCCCCGCATCACGGTCGTGCCGCTCGTGGACACCCGTCCCTCGTCTCCCGGCAATGAGAAGAAGCACCCCGACCAGCTGAAGCCGGCGAAGCTCTTCCCGCCCCACGAGGCGCGGTACAAGGAGTACAGCGAGCTGACCGACGAGCGGGTCCGCGCCCACTACGCCGGCTCCGACGCGGACGTCGTCATCGGCACCCGGCCCGGACTCGTCGCCTACGCGGCCCAGTTCGCCCCCGTCAGCACCGTGGTCATCGGCCAGGAGCACATGACCTACCACCACCACAAGGAGGCCCTGCGCGAGGAGATGCGTCCGCTCCTCGCCGAGACGGACGCCTTCGTCACCGTCTCGGAAGGGGACGCGGCCGTCTGGCGGGAGCAGATGCCGCTCCCGGACACCCGGATCCTCTCGATTCCCAACAGCGTCCCCGACCCGGACGTCTCCCCGTCGGACACGACCGGCAACATCATCGTCGCCGCCGGTCGCCTCTCCCGCGAGAAGCAGTACGACGTCCTCCTCAAGGCGTTCGCCGACGTGGTCGCGCTGCGTCCGGACTGGACATTGCGCATCTACGGTTGGGGCCCGGAGCGGGAGAGACTGCGGCGCCGGGTCCAGAAGCTGCGCCTCTACAACAGCGTTCAACTGATGGGCCCGCGTTCCCCGATCGAGCCCGAGTGGGTCAAGGGGGCCATAGCCGTCTCCACCTCCCGGCACGAGTCGTTCGGCATGACGCTCGTCGAGGCCATGCGCTGCGGTCTGCCGGTTGTCAGCACGGACTGCGACTATGGACCGCGGGAGATCATCAAGGACGGTGTGGACGGGTTGCTCGTGCCCGTCGGCGACGTGGCGGCCGTGTCCGCCGCACTGCTCCGGCTCATCGACGACCGGCAACTGCGCCGCCGGATGGGCGCCGAGGCCCGCGAGAACTCCCGCCGCTACGACCCGGCCGCCATCGCCAAGCAGTACACCGACCTCTTCGCCGAACTCGGCGCCGGGGCCACGCAGCACAATCGCGGCACACCCGCCGCGGAGAGTGCCCGGAATGCGGCCTTCGCACCGGTCGCGGACGCCGTTGCGGAACCTGACGGCTCGGTCACCGTGCGGCTGATCACCCCGGAGGCCGCGGTGCTGAAGCACCCCGGACTGCAACTGCTCTGCACCAGGGTCGGAGACGGCGCGCCGCCGCGGGCCTATCCGTTCGATCTCGACGGCAGCGTCACCATCCCCGCCGCCGACGACTTCGCCGACGGCCACTGGACGTGCCACGCCGACCAACCCGCAACCGGGCTACGCGCCGAGATCTTCGCCCGCACCGTCGACCAGCGGGGGTCGCTGAAGGTCGCCGACCGGCTCACCACCGGTGCTCCCGTCCACCACCACGTTCCCTACCGGAGGGCACCGGAGCAGCATCTGGTGCTGCGCTCCTGGGTACGCCCGGTCCACGCGGAGGCGGCGGACTTCCTCCTCTCCGACCGCAGGCTCACCCTGACCGGACGCCTGTTCGGCGACGCCGAACCATCAGGTGAACCGTCACTGCTGCTGCGCCGAGGAGGCGATTCACCGGAGGAGTTGAGTTTCCCCGGCACGCGAGAGGGCACCCGAGGCTTCGAAGTGACCATCGGGTGTGAGGTGGCCGTGGCCCACCAGCACAACCCGAGGGAAGCCTGGGAAGTGTGGCTGCGCTACGCCCCGGGCGAGGAGCCGGTGCGGGTGGGCCGCGTCCTTGACGACGTGGTCCAGAAGGGTGACGTGTTCGTCTACCCCGAGGCCCTGTTCCACAAGCAGCGACCGCTCTTGCTGGCCCGCCGTGTGCTGCGAAGGCTCCGGCACCAGCAGCAGCGGCTCGTCAAGGTGAAGCTCGCGTACGACCGCGACAATGCGCTCGTACTCCACGTCAGTGACCGCTGATCACGGCTGAGGGGAGTGAGGGATGCCGCCCCACCTGCGCAGACCCGCAGACGGCACGGCATCCGTCACCTCCTCGGGCGGGCGGCGCTCCGGTCGGACCTGTGAACGACTGATGACGATGGTGAACCCCCGGTGTCCCTGGGGGGTGAGGCGGTGGACGCCCACCTTGCACGACGGTCACGCAGAGTGCGACCATCGCAGCGTCCCCCATTCGTCTCAAGGTAGGTCGTTCTGTGTCTGTGCCGCACGAAGCCAAGCCCCGCACCACAGCGGTTGTCCTAGCCGGAGGCACCGGTCAGCGGGTGGGACTTGCCATCCCCAAGCAACTGCTGAAGATCGCCGGCAAGGCTGTCATCGAGCACACACTGACCATCTTTGAGCAGGCCGAGTCCATCGACGATGTGATCGTGCTGATGGCCCCCGGCTTCGTGCCCGACATCGAGCGGATCGTCGCCAAGGCGGGGCTCACCAAGGTCACCCGGATCATCGAGGGCGGCACCACCCGCAACCAGACGACCGAGCGCGCCATCGCGGCGCTCAGTGAGGGCCTGGTGGACGGCGAGGACCGGAATGTCCTCTTCCATGATGCCGTCAGACCACTCCTGTCACAGCGAGTGATCCAGGACTGTGTCGACGCGCTGGAGCGGCACGCCGCCGTCGACGTGGCGATCCCCTCTGCGGACACCATCATCGTGACCCGCACCCACGGGGACGACGGCGAGTTCATCACGGACGTGCCCGACCGATCCCGTCTGCGGCGTGGCCAGACGCCCCAGGCGTTCAAGCTCTCCACGATCCGCAAGGCGTACGAGGTCGCCGCTGGCGACCCCAACTTCCAGGCGACCGACGACTGTTCGGTGGTGCTGAAGTACCTGCCGGACGTACCGATCCACGTCGTCGCGGGCGACGAGTACAACATGAAGGTCACCCAGCCCGTCGACGTCTTCCTCGCCGACAAGCTGTTCCAACTCGCCTCCACCGCGGCCCCCCGCCAGGCCGACGAGGCCGCCTACCGCGAACTGCTCGCCGGTCGCACCCTCGTCGTCTTCGGCGGCTCCTACGGCATCGGCGCCGACATCGCCACCCTCGCGGAGAAGTACGGCGCCCACGTCTACGCGCTCGGCCGCTCCACCACCGGCACCCATGTGGAGAACCCGGAGCACGTCGACGACGCGCTCTCCAAGGCGTACTCGGAGACCGGACGCATCGACTACGTCATCAACACCGCGGGTGTCCTGCGCATCGGGAAACTCGCCGAGACGGACAACACCACCATCCTGGAAGCGCTGAACGTCAACTATCTGGCTCCTGTCCAGATCGCGCGTGCCTCCTACAAATACCTGGCGGAGACCAAGGGGCAACTGCTGCTCTACACCTCCTCCAGCTATACACGGGGGCGTGCGGAGTACAGCCTCTACTCCTCCACCAAGGCGGCCATGGTGAATCTCACCCAGGCCCTCTCGGACGAGTGGGCGAACGACGGCATCCGAGTGAACTGCGTCAACCCCGAGCGCACCGCGACCCCCATGCGTACCAAGGCGTTCGGCGTCGAACCCGAAGGCTCGCTCCTGTCCTCCGAGGCCGTCGCCCGCACCTCGCTCGACGTGCTGCTGTCCGAGCTCACCGGCCATGTCATCGACGTACGCCAGCAGGACCCCACGCGCGGTGCGAGTGAGTCGTCCGACTTCGAGCAGGCCCTCGCCGCGGTCCTCGACCGCGAGGGAGACGTGTAATAATTCGCTGTTAATGCAGTGGTCGCGATCACGTTCTTCTCCGTGATCGCGACAGTCACCGCAAAATCAGCGTGCTGCGGGCCTCCGTAAACACCTCGACATGATCTGCCGGGGATGTGGGGGATGGGGAGGTCCGCCTTAGTGAAGTCCTGAGTACCACTTCTGGGAATTTCGACTTCACCATTCATGAAGCAATATGAATAAGGACTAACCGGCACCCTTTGGAGCAGGTTCCTCGTGATTTCGACCGCCATTCGTCTGGCACGTGTCGGCAGCCGATCAGAGTTGGCCGCAGCGGCTCTGATCGGACTCGGCTACCCATGCGTCATGCTCGCCGCGCTGCTCCCGAGCATCTGGCTCTTCGCCGCCGCGGGTGCCGCTACCTATCTGGCTGACTGGTATCTGCACCAAAAGGGCAGCTACCTGATCAACCGACTCAACAAGGTCCGCATAGGGCTACCGATCCGGTTCCTGCTGCGCCAGTTGCTGCTGGTGCTGCTCCTGGCCCGGGAAGGGCTGGCCGAAAGCCCGCTCTTCTACATGGCCGTCGCCGGACTCCTGGTCTTCTACGCCCTCCAGGCTCCGCACGGCGCCCTCACCACGCTGATCCGGCTGCGCCGCACGCTGCCGATCGTCACCCGCAACGTGGACCTCGCAGGGCTGCGCATCCCGGATGCCCCGCCGAAGGCGCTGATGCACCGCTCCGCGGAGAAGATGCTCCACCTGGACCTTCCCGCCATGACCGGTGTCCTCGCCGCCGTCCTCGTCGACCGGGACGTCATCGGCTACGCCGGCATCGCCGTCACCCTCGCCCTCGGCACGCTCTACACCGTCGCCCTGGTGCCCTATCTGCGCACTGGGCGCGTCTCCGGAGCGGGCGCCGTGCTGAAGAACACCAGCACCTGGCTGCTTGAGTACCGCCCCACGACGGTGCTCTACTTCTCCGGCTCCGGTGAATCCGCCTACCAGATCAACATGTGGCTGGAGACGATGGAGCAGGTCGACGGCCGACCGTTGATCATCATGCGTGAGCGCGAACTGGTGACGAAGGTCAACGCCACCGCGGTACCAATCATCTGCGTACCGGCTGCGACCCATCTGATGAACCTTGACCTGTCCACCGTCCGGGTCGCCCTCTACCCGGCCAATGTCGGCAAGAACATCCACCTGCTGCGCGTGCCGACCATGCAGCACGTCTTCATCGGCCACGGCGACAGCGACAAGCTGGCCAGCGTCAACCCCTTCAGCAAGGTCTACGACGAGGTCTGGACCGCGGGCCGCGCCGGTCGTGACCGCTACGCACTCGCCGACGTGGGAGTGCGCGACGAGGACGTCGTCGAGGTGGGGCGGCCTCAACTCGCCCCCATCCAGACCTGGACGGGCACCCCGAAGAACCCCATCCCCACCATCCTGTACGCACCCACGTGGGAGGGCTGGGACGACAACCCCGGCAACACCTCGCTGCTGCTGGCGGGCGAGAACATCGTGCGCGGGCTCCTTGGCGCGGAGAAGCCCGTACGGCTGATCTACAAGCCGCACCCGTTCACCGGCATCCGCAACAAGAAGGCCAAGGCCGTCCACGAGCGGATCATGCGCATGGTGCGCGCGGCAGCCGCCGAACGCGCCGTCGACCCCCGGTGGGCCTCTGACGCCGCGGCGGCGAAGCCCGGACAGGCCGAGGCACGCCTCGCCTGTACCCGCATCGAAACGGAGCTGGCGGCACTCGCCGCACCCGGACGCTCCGGTGGCGACGAGGCCGAGGAGTCGCGCGTCGCCCTGGCCGATCCCGTCCGACTGGAGCGCATCAAGCGGCTGCGCGCCGAGTGGAACGACGCCTACTGGCGCTCCACCGGCTGGTGGGAGCACCTCATCGTCACCGGCACCGAGCCGAAGCTGTACGACTGCTTCAACGAGGCGGACGCCATGGTCTCCGACATCTCCAGCGTGGTCTCGGACTTCATGGCGAGCGGAAAGCCGTACGCGGTCACCGACTCGGCTGCCCTCGGCGCGGAGGAGTTCCAGCGGCAGAACACGGCGGCACGCGCCGCGGTCGTCCTGTCCAACACCGCGGTCGAACTGGCACAGCTGCTGGCCGCGGTGGAGTCCCCGGCGCTCGATCGGCTCGCCGAATCGCGCAGGGAACTCAAGGAGTACCTCCTCGGCCCCGACCACCCGACCTCCATGGAGCGCTTCAACACCGCCGTACGCACCTTGCAGGCCGGCGCGGAGGCACGCAACGCGGGCGTACAGCAGCGGCTGACCGAGCAGGCGCAGAGGGAGCTCAACCGACAGCCGGACGCCGGCCCGGTCGCTCCTGCCGCCGCCACGGAGCAGGAGGCTCCGCTGGCCCGCTGACGCGGCAGTCGCACAAGAGGCAGTCACACGAAAGACCGTCACAGGGCTCGTACGGTGCACATTGCCGTACGAGCCCTGTGACGTGCGCCTCGCGGACGACAGCCAGGCGCCGAAGCGGGTGGTGGGGCGTGGTCGGACGCCCGGTGGTCGCCGGGGAGCAGCGCACCATGGCCCTGTCGCGCCCAGCGGCTCCCAGCGGCGCCCGGGTCGACGGTCGGGCGGCAGGGTCGCGGAGAGCATTCTCATGTGCCGCGTCCGGCCGCTCAGGCGTCGTGCGGACGACCCGGAGGCCCACGGGGTGTCCAGCGTCACGTCCAGCGGATGAAATGCCGAGGCACCCGGGCGGCACCCTGGCATAGATTCAGCCCGTGACAGAGGCAAGACAGCAGGTAACGCAGGCCCGCAGAATCGTCGTCAAGATCGGTTCGTCCTCCCTGACCACCGCGTCGGGCGGACTCGACGCCGACCGGGTCGACGCCCTCGTCGACGTACTCGCCAAAGCGCGCAGCGGCGGCGAGAAGGAGATCGTGCTCGTGTCGTCCGGTGCGATCGCCGCCGGCCTCGCTCCACTCGGGCTCGCTCGACGGCCTCGGGACCTGGCTCGCCAGCAGGCCGCCGCCAGCGTCGGTCAGGGGCTCCTCGTGGCCCGCTACACGGCCTCGTTCGCCCGCTACGGCGTGCGCGTGGGTCAGGTACTCCTCACCGGCGACGACACCAGCCGTCGGGCCCACTACCGCAACGCCTACCGCACCCTGGACCAGCTCCTCACGATGGGTGCGGTCCCCGTCGTCAACGAGAACGACACCGTCGCCACCGACGAGATCCGCTTCGGTGACAACGATCGCCTCGCCGCCCTCGTCGCCCACCTCGTCCGCGCGGACCTGCTGATCCTGCTCTCCGACGTCGACGGTCTGTACGACGGGGATCCGGCGAGGGCCGGCAGCGCACGCATCGACGAGGTCCACGGGCCGGCCGACATCGAGCAGGTGGAGATCGGCAGCGCAGGCAAGGCGGGCGTCGGCACGGGCGGGATGGTCACCAAGGTCGAAGCAGCCCGGATCGCCGCCGCCGCGGGGGTGCCCGTCGTCCTCACCTCGGCGGTGCGCGCGGCCGACGCACTGGCCGGCCGGATCACCGGCACCTACTTCCACCAGACGGGCCGCAGGTCCGCGGACCGCTTGCTCTGGCTCGCCCACGCCTCCACCCCGCGCGGTGCACTCATCCTCGACGATGGCGCGGTCGACGCCGTCGTACGCGGCAGGAAGTCCCTGCTCCCGGCCGGAATCGCGGCGGTCGAAGGGGAGTTCAGCGCGGGCGACCCGGTGGAGTTGCGGAACACCCATGGCCAGGCCGTTGCCCGAGGATTGGTCAACTTCGACGCCAAGGAGATTCCTCAACTTCTCGGACGTTCCACCAAAGATCTCGCACAGGAGCTCGGACCCGAATATGAGCGAGAAGTCGTACACAGGGACGATCTGGTCGTCATGCACCCCTGAAACGGCTGAAAGTCCCGTCATCCGACAGACACCTTCATGAAAAACGCCCCATGTTCGGTCCAGGACTGGTCAACTTTGTTGCGGGGCACATGGCGGGGGACGGCAAGACGACACAGGTAAACAGGAGGCCGCCGGTGAGACGAGCGCGCCCAGGGGATGCACCCCGTGGGAACGGGGGCGTCCCGAACACCCGCAGAACTGCGGGCGATCACCACCGTGGGGCGGCGGGTGAGGAACGAGCCCTCACGAGCGTCGAAGCCGGTGCCGACTTCGACGACGGTGGCTCGTCGGAGCGGACCGGGCGGAGCATCGGGGCCGGAGCGGCAACGCAGCCGGACGAGACGAACGACGCCCACGGTGACGGACAGTCGAAGCTCTGGCACATCACTCTGAGCGTCTCGGGTGCCGAGGCGCCCCTCAAGGAGGTCCGGCGCGGCCTGGAGCAGTTGGCCCACGACCACCCCTTCTTCCTGACCAGCCGCTACGCCAACGACCATGCGGAGATCCGCTACTGGGAGGAGGCGCGCGATCTTCATGACGCGGCTGCGGTGGCGCTGCGCCTGTGGGGCGAGCACCGTTCCACCGCCCGACTGCCTCCGTGGACGATCGTGGGGCTTGAAGTCATCGACCGGCAGACGTATCACCAGCGGGTCGCCGAGGGGTACGGGCCGCCGCCCGCCTCCTCCATGGGGGTCCACCCCTTCTAGGCCGTTCGGGGCCCGTTTCGGTGCGGGGCTGGCCTTCGGGCCTGCGCGGATGCTGGCTTGCGGGTTCCCGCTCCTGGGTGGCGCTGGCCTGTGGGTGTCCACCTCCTGGGTGTCCGGCTCCTGAGTGTCCACCTCCTGGGTGTCTGACTTCTGAGTGTCCGGCTCCCCTGCTCGTCGGGTTTCATCCGTTCGTCCTGACCTTCGTTCGGCGTGGACGTCCGGTGGGTGGCGTGCCGTCCGGAGCAGCAGGGCAGCCGGGATGGCGCGTGGAGGTGTGGAGGTGACGAGTCGCGGGTGCCCGCCCGGGAGCGCTCCGGACCGAGGGCGGGCCCGAACGCCATGGAAAGCGAAAGCCCGCCGAGCACCGGAAAGTGCCGATCCGCATCGGTGGGGCTCGTGGGGGCTGGCGGCAGATCCGTCCAGCGGTGCCGGCGGCCACGCCGCGACATCCACCGGTCAGTCCCGGTGCTTGTGCCGCCCGACGCCCGGCCGTGCTGGACCGACCACCGGCCGCGGGTGCCCGTCTCGCTCTACGGGATACCGGTCGGGTCACTCCGTACGCGCATTACCCTGCGAGTATGACGACGCCCTCGCCGCTTGCGCAGAACGACACTCCTTCGCCGGTAGTCCAGGCTGCTCAGCGGGCTCGGACCGCTGCCGCCGACATCGCGCCACTGCCGCGTGCGGCCAAGGACGAAGCCCTGCTGGCGATCGCGGACGCCCTGGAAGCCCGTACCGACGTCATCGTGACCGCCAATGCCGAGGACATCCTCAGGGCGCGCGAGGCCGGCACCAGCGAGTCGATCATCGACAGGCTCACCCTCACCCCGGAGCGGGTGCGGGCCATCGCCGCCGACGTCCGCGACGTCGCGGCCCTGCCCGACCCGGTGGGTGAGGTCGTCCGCGGTTCGACCCTGCCCAACGGCATCGACCTCCGCCAGGTGCGGGTCCCGCTCGGAGTCGTCGGCATCATCTACGAGGCCAGGCCCAATGTGACCGTGGACGCCGCGGCCCTCTGCCTCAAGTCGGGCAACGCCGTGTTGCTGCGGGGCTCCTCCTCCGCGTACTCGTCGAACGCCGCGCTGGTCGACGTCCTGCGCGACGCGGTCAAGTCCGCGGGTCTCCCCGCCGACTCCGTGCAACTGGTGCCGGGAGAGTCCCGCGACTCGGTACGCGAGCTGATGCGGGCACGGGGGCTCGTGGACGTACTGATCCCCCGCGGCGGCGCCGGTCTCATCCGGACCGTCGTCGAGGAGTCCATCGTTCCCGTCATCGAGACCGGCACCGGCAACTGCCATGTGTACGTCGATGCCCAGGCCGACCTCGACATGGCCGTGGACATCCTCATCAACTCCAAGGCCCAGCGGCCCAGCGTGTGCAATGCGGCGGAGACGCTTCTCGTGCACCGCGACATCGCTGCCGCGTTCCTGCCACGCGCCCTCGACGCGCTCGCTGAGGCGGGAGTGACCGTCCACGCGGATGAGCAGGTGACCGAGTACGCCTCCGCCAGCAAGGCCACGGTGGTCCCGGCGACCGCTGAGGACTGGGAGACCGAGTACCTCTCGTACGACATCGCTGCGGCCGTCGTGGACTCCCTGGACGCTGCCGTCGCCCACATTCGCCGCTGGTCGTCCGGGCACACCGAGGCGATCGTGACCACGTCCCAGGCCGCTGCCCGTCTGTTCACCCAGTTGGTGGATTCCACCACCGTGGCCGTGAACGCCTCCACCCGCTTCACCGACGGCGGCCAGTTCGGCTTCGGGGCGGAGATCGGGATCTCCACCCAGAAGCTCCACGCCCGAGGCCCCATGGGGTTGCCCGAGCTGACGTCCACCAAGTACATCGTCACCGGCGATGGCCACGTCCGATAGGCCCGGACGGGCCCAGTAGCGGGCCTCGCCCTTTGACCAGCGCCATCCGATCCAACGTGAGGGAAACCCCACCACCTCGGATCGGAGAGTTCGTCCTTCAGCCTGCCCAAACCGGGCGGCCAGGTCTACTCTGATTGCGTGCCGGACGACGTGGGGGGCAGGCCGTTCCCGGACGACGGGGAGCCCGACGACGACCGCGGTGGCGCGGACGAGAACTTCGCCTCCGTGGTGTTCGACGAGGACTTCGTCAGAGCAGCGGAAGTCCACGAGCCAAGCGCCGTCGAGCGACTCCTCGCCGCCGCCCAGGCACGGGCCGAAGCGGAGGCAGCCCGAGCAGGCCCCGGCCGCGGCCCCCACGAAGACGATCCCTACGAGGACGAGTACGGCTCCTACGGCCGTGAGGGCTTCGGCGACGAATACCACCCCGACGACGATGAATCGGGTCCCTATGGCAGGCACGGCGGTGCCCTGCGCCCCTACCGGGGCAGCGCCCGCTGGCACCGTCCCGTCGCATGGGTCCTCGCCCTGCTGATGGGCATCGGCATGGTCGCCCTCGCGTTCACGGCCGTGTACCGGGGATCCGCGGGAAACAATGGGGACCAGGTGCCCGCGCCCACATCGACGGGCGTCGACAGCAGCAGCCCCTCGGCCTCCCCAGACCGTGCCCACGGCCCTGCGGGTTCGGCGGATGTCCCCATTCCTCCTGTCCCCGTCGATCCGGGCACTCCCTGATGTACCGACCCCCCTTCACCGGGCGCCACGCTCCCTTTCCACACCCCTGACGCAACGGTCATATTCGGCCACTCAAGTTCTGTCGAACTGATCGCTCCCTGCCCCCGATCGACCACTTTTCCGTGAGTCTTCGAACGGTTGAGTGGTAAGTCATCAGACTTTGTCGCACGCCACCGCGTTTACCGAGGCCCCGCCAGACCCACCCTGAAGGTATGGCTGGCCGTGGAGACCCGCCTGAGGGGACACCTGAGGGGACACCCGAAGGACTCCCCGGCGGTGGAGAGGACGAGTACCGATCCGTCGTCTTCGACGAATCGTTCATACGAGCTGCGCGACTTCAGGAGTTCTCCGCGCACGAACGGATGGGCGAGCATGCGCGTGCCGTGCGCAGTCTCCCCTCCAACACCCGGAGAACCGGCCCGAGGCAACTACTGATCCTCATCCTGCTCGTGGCCGTCGCCTTCGGTACCGCGACGTACTTCGGAATGCGCCCTTCTAGCCAAGTGCCCGGCGGGAAACGAGCGGCCCCGCTGCGCACCACACTGATCCCCCTCGCTCCCCAGGGCGCCGTCCCCGGTGGGACGCCCAGCGACCTCTACGCGAACAGCCCGGCCGCGCAGTTCCGCATCGGGGCCTCGGGCATCACCTTCCCCAGCGCCGTGCGGACCAAGAGCTTCTCCCAGAGCCAGGTCGTGACGGCCCTGACGATCGCGAAGGACTATCTGGTGGAGTCCTCGCTCGACCCCGACGTCCTCACGGGCGGCGCGGTGCGACCCGTGCGGGTGCTGATCGATCCGGGCCAGTTGGCGCAGTTCGACCGGAGCATGTCCACTCCCGTGGCGGACGGACACCACGCGGCAACCGGATGGTTGATCCGCTACGACCCGGCCAAGGTGGTCCTTGCCGACCCGGAAATCCGGGTCCGGGGCACTCTGGCGGTGACGGAGGCGGGCGCCGACGCCCTGGAGGTGACGTCGGACCACACCTTCGCGTACGCCCTCCGCCCCGCCCCGACGCATGGCCCGCCGACGGGCACGGGCGCGACTCCGCAACTCGGCGGAAGTCCGAAGGGGGAATCAAGGGCCTCGACGGTGGGCGCCTCCCGTCGGACGGTCGACGAAACCTCACCGCACCCCGGTGCCGCAGTCTTCCCGAGGGCCAGCCGTCCCGATCAGGCCATCAGCCGGACCGACCGGACGGCCGGTGCCTCGTTGTTCACCGTCCGGCGCGTACTGCACTTCCGGTTCGACCGGGATGATCTCCAGCTCCACCGTGCGGAACTCTTGGCGAGCTACGTACAAGCCGGTCCGCAGGCGTGCTCCGACGACTCTTCGGGCACCTTGCACCCGCTCCTCGCGGGGGAGCGGGCAACCTCGGGCGCTCCGGCGGGCACCGATCCCTATGCGGAGGGAGAGGCCACCGCCGCGTTGTGCGGCTCGCTGGCATCGTCAGCGCAACCGAGCCCGAACCCCTAGGACCTATGCGCTCCACATCGGACTCCCCAGAACGAGACCCGTCCGCCCCGCGGATGCAAGGCTCCAGCCCGAAGCCCGAAGCCCGAAGCCCGAAGCCCGAAGCCCGAAGCCCGAAGCCCGAAGCCCGAAGCCCGAAGCCCGAAGCCCGGCCGAGGCCCCCTCCCTTCGATTGCCCGATCATCCGATCGAACCCATCAACCGTCGGCAGGGGGCGACATCGCTAGGACACTCCCTAGCCCTCTGCCTTGGTCCCTCCTGAGGCCGAGCCACCGCCGTTCCCGCCGGTGAACCGGTCTCGTAGCTTGCCTCCGAGGTCGCCCGCACCCCCGGCGATGTCACCGACCAACTTCATCAACGGGTCCTTGCTGGTCCGCACGGTGTCCGCATAGTGAGAGGCGGACTCACGTATGGAGTCGGTGACGGAGGTGTCGTTGTCCTCGGTGCGTCGCGGGTAGTGGCCGTCGATGATCCGCTGGTAGTCGCGGCTCTCCGCCCACTTCTTGAGCTCCGCTGCACGCACGGTGGTGAAGGGATGCGAACGCGGCAGCACATTGAGGATCTTCAGTACCGAGTCGCGCAGGTCCCCGCCCGCCTCGTACTCCTCCGCCTGCTTCAAGAACGCGTCGACGTTCATCTCATGAAGGTGATTGCCGCCGGCTATCTTCATCAGCCCACGCATCGATGCCTGTAGATCCTGACCCACCAGCAGCCCGGCCCGGTCCGCGGACAGCTCCGACTTGCGGAACCACTCCCGCAAGGCGGTGACGATCGCCATGATCGCGACATTGCCGAGCGGGATCCATGCGATCTTGAGCGCCAGACTGGTGAGGAACAGCAGGATCGTGCGGTAGACCGAGTGCCCCGACAGGGCGTGGCCCACCTCGTGGCCCACGACCGCCCGCATCTCCTCCTCGTCCAGCAACTCCACGAGCCCCGTCGTCACGACGATGATCGGCTCGTCGAGCCCGATGCACATGGCGTTGGGGCGAGGGTCCTGTGCCACGTACATGGCGGGGACCTTCTCCAGGTCCAGGACATAGCAGGCGTCCCGCAGCATGGTGTTCAGATGGGTGAACTGGGCATCGCTCACCCGCACCGAGTCGGAGAGGAAGAGCAGCCGCAGACTCCGCTCGGGCAGGAGCCCGCTCAGCGCCTTGAAGACCGTGTCGAATCCGCTGAGCTTGCGCAGGGCGACCAGCGCGGAGCGATCAGCCGGATGTTCATACGCCCGTGACGAGATGCCGGGGAAACGCTTGCGCTGCCTGCTCGGCACATTCCCGTGACTGCTGTCGGTCATTCAAACCCCCTGGTCGAACCGGTGATCCGTCGTACGAGTGATTGATTCGTCCCCCTGGCGATCCCCAGCGTAGGTGCTGGGGGCACAGTGCGCCCGAGGCTGTGGATAACTCTGGAACACAGGCCCGGTACGCCCGTTTTCCGTCATACGGCACCCTCGCAGCGGGGCCGTGACAACGACAACGACTGAGTCGGCGTGAGCGTGCCCGGGCGGCCCGCATACGATATGGGCGAAGTCCCTCCGCTCCGTTTCCGATCGATAAGGGCCCGCCGAAGATGAGCCTCCCCAGCAACGCCCCCAACCTGGTCACTCTCGCCGAGGGAGGCGAGGGCGCCCTGAACCACCCGAGCCTTCAGCCGATCCTCACCGGCGGCGGTGCGCTCCTCGCCCTGCTCCTGCTGCTCTGGATCACCATGAGCTTCAACCGCGACCGCTGAGCCGGGCGGAGCGAGTCAGGTTCGCGGGCCAGTAGGCTCTGCACGCATGGGAGAGCAGGAAGTGCCTACGGGCCCGGGTTCCGGCCGGCGGCGGCTCGGTGTGATGGGCGGGACGTTCGACCCGATCCACCATGGACACCTCGTTGCCGCCAGTGAGGTGGCCGCCCTGTTCCACCTCGACGAGGTGGTGTTCGTACCGACGGGGGAGCCGTGGCAGAAGAGCCACAAGGCCGTGTCTCCTGCCGAGGACCGCTATCTGATGACGGTCATCGCCACGGCGTCCAATCCGCAGTTCTCGGTCAGTCGCATCGACATCGACCGACCCGGGCCGACGTACACGATCGACACCCTGAGGGATCTGCACGCCCAGAACGAGGACGCGGACCTGTTCTTCATCACAGGTGCCGATGCCCTCTCCCAGATCATCGGCTGGCGGGACGCTTCGGAGCTGTTCTCGCTCAGCCACTTCATCGGGGTGACGCGACCGGGGCATGATCTGACGGACGACGGCCTGCCCGAAGGCAAGGTCTCCCTGGTGGAGGTTCCGGCGCTCGCCATCTCCTCCACCGACTGCCGGGCGAGGGTCGCCAAGGGTGATCCGGTTTGGTACCTCGTGCCCGACGGTGTGGTGCGCTACATCGACAAGCGCCAGTTGTACCGCGGCGAGTGAGCCACGGAGAGGGGCCCCGGTGAACGACCAGCACAGCCCGTTCGACCCGTACTACCAGCAGCCGCAGATCATCGGCTACGACGAGTACGGGCAGCCGGTGTATCAGCAGCAGCCCCAGGAGCAACAGCAGTACGACGCGCACCAAGGGGTGCAGTACGACTACCCCGACCAACGGCCCGTCGAGCAGACGTACGCCTACGACGACCACAACGACTACGACGCCTATAACCAGCTCCCCCAAACGGAGGAATCCCTCCCGCAGGGGTATGAGCAACCGGGCCACTCCGCGTCGTACGACACCTACGGCCAACTCGCCGAGCAAGGGCAAGGGCAGGGGCAAGGGCAAGGGCACGGAGTCGGTGCGGTCGACGGGGACCAGGGCTACACCTACGCGTACGAGCCGTATGAGGCCGATCAGGGCGGCCAGCACGCTGCCCAGCAGACCGCAGCGGTCGAGACGGCCCAGTGGAACATCCCCCAGCAGTCAGCGCCCATCGAAGCACCCGCATCGCCCATGTCCGATTTCTCCGATCTGGCACCCGCGAACGACGACGACAGTCTTGGACTGGTGCCCGGGCCGCGTCGTTCCGACGACGAACGGGACTACCGCACCGAGCAGTTCGCCTTCATCCAGGACCCCGAGGACGACTCGGAAGACGTCATCGACTGGTTGAAGTTCACGGAAAGCCGCTCGGAGAGGCGCGAAGAGGCCAAGAGGCGCGGGCGCAACCGTGTTGTCGCCCTTGGAGTCGTCCTGGGGCTGGTCCTGGTGACAGGCATCGCCTATCTGGTCTTCTCAGGCGATGACCCGAAGCAGGTCGCGGGTCAGACCACCGGCCCGCAGAAACGGGACGTGATCGTTCTCCATCTGCACAACACCAAGAAGAAGGGCACGTCCACCGCCCTGCTGGTCGACAACGTCACCACCAAGACGGGCACCACCGTCCTCCTGCCCAACTCCCTCTCGGTCGCCGGCGACGACGGTACGGGCACCACCCTGGGCAAGTCCGTCGAGGACGACGGTTCCCAGGGCACCCGGGAGGCGATCGGAAGCCTTCTCGGCGCCAAGATCACCGGCACCTGGCGGCTCGACACCCCGTTCCTGGAGAACCTGGTCGACCTGGTGGGCACCGTCGATGTGACCACGGACGTGGCGGTCCCCGGCGCGAAGAAGGGCGAGCCACCCGTCGTGGCACGCGGTGAGAACCAGACCCTGAACGGTCGGTCGGCGGCTGCCTACGCCACCTACCTGGCGCCCGGAGAGGTGGAGGCCAAGCAGCTCCAGCGTTTTGGACAGGTCATGCACGCGGTGCTGCGGAAGTTCCCGAGCGAGCAGAAGTCCGCCACCGTGACCGTTGAAACACTGGCCCAGATCCTCGACCCCTCGCTGACGGAGAGTGACCTCGGGGCCTCGCTGGCAAAGCTCGCCGATCATGCCAAGGGCGGCGACTACCAAACGGCTCTGCTGCCGGTCCAGGCGGACGGCACGCTGACCCAGCAGGCAGCTTCGAGCGTCAAGGACGTTCTGGGCGGTTCCATCACTGCACCGGACAAGAACGCCGCCGTCCGGATCGGCATCCGCAACGGAACGGGCAAGGCACCCATCTCCGAATCCGCGCGGGTCCTACTGGTCAACGGTGGCTACGCCGTCGTCGACGGTGGAAAGGTCGCAACGACCGGCACCTCCCGGATCACTTACGGTGACGATGCTCAGAAGGCGGAAGCCGCCGAGGTCGCCAAGACGCTGGGGTTGCCCGTGAGTGCCGTCGCCAAGGGTGCGGCTCCGCCCAACGCCGACATCAGCGTTGTCCTCGGACAGGACTTCAAGACGGAGTGACGAACGCTCCAGCTCTCTTCCACGGCGCGAAGGACTGCTGTGGAGGGGAGCACGGGGTGAGAGATGCGCTCCGCTGGCTCATGGGCGTTCGCCGAGTGGGTGACATCAGCGCGTCCACCCGGCTGACCAGCCAGGATGTCCCCGCTCTCAGCGCCGACGCCTTCCTCGCGAGTGCTGTCGGTGGTACATGAGATCCTTGGGTTGACACCCGACCGCCGACGAAAGCCAGCTAGTGACCGCTACGGACCGCTCCATCGAGCTCGTCAACGCCGCCGCCCAGGCAGCCGCTGACCGGCTCGCGCACGACATCATCGCGTACGACGTCAGTGACGTGCTGTCGATCACCGACGCCTTCCTGCTCGCCTCCGCTCCCAACGACCGCCAGGTCAAGTCGATCGTCGACGAGATCGAAGAGCGGCTGAACAAGGAGCTGGACGCCAAGCCCGTACGACGTGAGGGCGACCGGGACGCCCGCTGGATCCTCCTCGACTACGTCGACATCGTGGTCCACGTCCAGCACTCCGAGGAGCGGGTCTTCTACGCCCTGGAGCGACTGTGGAAGGACTGCCCCGAGCTGCTACTGCCCGAGGACGCCCAGAAGACCCGCGGCAAGTCCGCCGAGCGTCAGCAGGGGGAATCTGCGGAGCCAGCCCGAGCCGCCGGCACCCCGGACGGTGAGTTGAGCTGAACGAGGACGCCTACAAACGCACGGGGCGCCGTGTCGTCCTGTGGCGGCACGGCCAGACCGCCTGGAACGTGGAGCGCCGGTTCCAGGGCACCACGGACATCGAGCTCACCGAGGTGGGCATCGCCCAGGCCCGTAGGGCCGCCAGGCTGCTGGCGTCCCTCAAGCCCGACGCGATCATCTCCTCGGACCTCAAGCGTGCCTCCACCACGGCCGGTGAACTGTCCGGGTTGACCGGTCACACCGTCACCTTCGACCCGCAGCTGCGTGAGACGTACGCCGGTGTGTGGCAGGGCATGACCCACCAGGACATCATCGCCGAGTTCGGCGACCAGTACGCGGCCTGGAAACGTGGTGAGCCCGTGCGCCGGGGCGGTGGAGAGCTGGAGACGGAGGTCGCTGACCGGGCGGCCCCCGTGGTGCTCCGACACGCCGAGAAGCTTCCGGAGAACGGCACGCTCGTGGTGGTCAGCCACGGCGGCACGATCCGCACCACCATCGGACGGCTGCTCGGCCTTGAGTCCCGACATTGGGAGAGCCTGGGCGGTCTCTCGAACTGTTGCTGGTCCGTCCTCGGCGAGGGTGCGCGCGGCTGGCGGCTGCTTGAACACAACGCGGGGACCCTTCCTGAGCCGGTCCTCGGCGACGACGACTGATCCAACGTCCCGACTCTCGTGGTCACCGATGGCCGTGCCGGCTCGGCGAGCTACCCCCACCGGCGTCCGGGCTGGTGGGCCGGGGAGGCGCCGGGCGGGTCGGTCGCGGATCCCGGCAGGGGCCCCGGCCGGCCGCCGTGTTCGTGCGGCGGGGCGGTGGATCCGTCGGTTCGTCGAGGAGGAGCAGTTCGGGGGAGGCGGCGGGGCCCGTGGCGGGCGCCGTGCCCACTTGTGAAGCTGTGTCGGCTCCGCTGACCAGGAGTTCATGCCACTGATGGACCCCTGATCGACCGCGGGTGACCGGCCTCGGGGCCGGTCCAGGACGAGGCAGTCGGCCCGCACCCCCGGATTTCACTTTCCGGTGGGTCGCAGGCTAAAGTTCTACTTGTTCGCAGCGCTGAGCGCGAAGAACACGCGGGGCTATAGCTCAGTTGGTAGAGCGCCTGCATGGCATGCAGGAGGTCAGGAGTTCAATTCTCCTTAGCTCCACAATTCGGATCCCGCCCCTTCTGGGGGGCGGGATCTGGCGTTTCCCGTCACCTTCCCGCCAACGTCACCGCCCCTCTCCCGCGGTCATGGCAGAATCGGACGGCCGGAGTGGGCACCGGTCGGTATGGGGAGGTTGAGCATGACGTCCGCCAGTGGGAGCGAGGAGACCGATGATCTGCTTGCAACAGCGGACACACCCGCCCTTCTCGGACTTTCAACCCATGGATCGGTGTGCATCGCCCGGGGGCACAGCCGCCGTGGCGCAGTCTCGTTCGGACGGTTTTCGGCCGGGCGGATGTCCTGTCGGCACCGCTGGAGCTGAGTAATGGGAGCCCATAGGCGCAAGTGCGACTGGTGTGGCAGCGGTACGCCCATCGTTCGGGACATGGACCCGCTCAACCCGGAGTTCCAGTACTGGTGCGAGGAGTGCGCACGGGCGCTGATCATAAAGGGCGACCCCATCGAGACCTATCGAGAACTTGAGGGCGAACCGATCTACGGTCGTCTGCTCGAAGAACACTGCACGCTGAAGCGCTTCTACTCGTTCGCCACTGCCTGACCCTGCCTGCCTGACCGTGCTTGACTCTGCCTGGCCCCGCCTGACCCTGCCTGGCCCCGCCTGCGCCGCTTGGCCCCGTCATCAGACCCAGCGGACTGGCTCCCTCCGGGCCGTCCGAAGCCCTGTCGGTGGCCTCCCTCGGGCGCTGAGGAATGGATTTGGTGAAGCACCCCGGAGAGCGTTAATGTTGTCGACGTCGCCAGGGGAAACCTTCAACCGGGCGGCATCTCGCAAGGGGCTATAGCTCAGTTGGTAGAGCGCCTGCATGGCATGCAGGAGGTCAGGAGTTCAATTCTCCTTAGCTCCACACAATCACTCTCCAAAGATCCCGTCAGGTCTGATGACCGGGCGGGATCTTTCGCATGGTGGTCGGGACGGGTTCCGCTCGACCCGGCGGCGCGGCGACTCCCCGGTTCTTCGGTGAGTCACCGCACCTGCTCCGTATTCTCCGTATGTGCGAGTGCGTCCGACCACTCCCGTGAGCGGTCGTCGGTCAACCGCGTCCGCTGCCCAACTCCCTGCGTCGGGACACGGGCAGTCCGGGACGGGCCAGCGAGGTCGGAACCGCGGTCTGTTCGATCCGCATCGCCAGGGCGGGACATCGGCGCACAGCCCGCTGGGCCCGCCCCTGTAGATGCACTGGCACGACCGCATCGGCCACGGACGGGTAGCCGTCGGGATTGATCCGTATCAACTCCGGGATGATGTCGGCGCAGAGTCCGTGCCCCTGGCAGAGGGTCCAGTCGATCAGCACCTTCTCACCACTCGGGATGGACTCTTCCGATTCCTGGTAGCCGGGCAGCGGCAGGGGCAGTACGCCGGTGGTCTCCCGTCCGCAGCCTCCGTAGAGCACATGGGCGGCCAGGTCATCGGTGAACGCGGACAGCGTCGAGGCGAAGAACCGGGCCGAACCGTCAGGATGCTTGCAGGCCCCTCGTCCCTTCACCGCCTGGGTGACCTCCCGTAGGGCCTCAAGTGCCGCCGGACCGCCGCCGTTCATCACATCCGCGAGCCCTCCTGCTGCTGCGGGGAGGCCCAACTTGCAGGGTCCGCACTGCCCGGCGGTCTCGGCGGCGAGCCAGTTCGCCACCCGCAGCGCCTCCCCCAGGGGGCAGGTCTCCGGGCCGATCGGCAAGATGGCGCCGGCGCCCAGTGAACCACCCACGGCCGACAGGGACTCGCGGGAGACGACGGCGTCCTGCACGGCGGCCGAATCGATCCAGTTCCCGTGGTAGCCGCCGGTCAGCACCCCCTGTGGCACGGGGGGAGCCCCGGCCATCTGGAGGACGTAGCGCAGCGGAACCCCGGTGGGCACCTCGACCACCATGGGGCGCAGCACCGCACCCGAGATCGTCAGCATCACCGTGCCAGGCTCCTGGCCCGTTCCCGTGTTGCTGTAGCGGCGGGCGCCGATCCGGGCCGCGACCGCGACCTGGGCAAAGGTTTCGGCATTGGACAACAGGGTGGGCGCACCCCCGACACCGCTGTCGGAAGCGCGCACCCGGCGGCCGGGTGGCAGCGCGGGACCCCCATTGATCGCACGGATGACAGACGATGCCTCGCCCGAGACCATGCGCTCCGGAGTGCGCACGACGCGTGCCCGCATCCGCTGGCCGCGCCGGTCGGACAGCCCCCGCTCCGCCAGCGCCGCGCGCATGGAGATCTCGGTGGAGTTGCGGGTCACCGCCACCACCAGGGTGCGCGCGCCGACCGCCTCGGCAGCCAGGAGAGCGCCGTCGAGGATGAGGTGCGGCGCGCGGTTGAGCAGGACGGTGTCCTTGCGGCAAGCCGGCTCGCCCTCGCTGCCGTTGACGACGATCACGGGTCGCACACCGCGGCTGATGGCCGACTTGGCCACGGCGCGGAGCTTCTGCCCGAAGGGGAAGCCGGCGCCGCCGCGCCCGCGCAGGGAGATCTCCTCGGTGAGCTGTGCCAGCCGTTCACCGGTCATCGGCTCCAGGGGCCCGTGGACCTTGAGGTGCATCTGCAGGTCGAGTCGCTCGACCAGATCGAAACCCTGGGTCAGCTGGGGCAGCCCGACCACGCGGACCTCGGGGACATCGGGGAGAGGGGTGTTCAAGGTCGTTCTCCTGCGGGCGCGTTCCAGGGCTCTCCGGCCGGGGGCGGAAAGAAGGGTCCCGGCACGGCTTCCGCGGTGCCGTACGGATCCGGGTGCTCGGCGCCGAGGGGGCCTGGGTGGGAACCGTGTACGTCCCAGCCACCGGAACCGGGACGGAAGGTCTCATAGGCGCCGATGACGGGTGCCTCGTAGGGAGATGGAGGGCTCTGGGGCGGCGTCGGAACCGCGGAGGTGGGACGTCGGGAGAAGGCGTCGAAGGGGCTGTCGGCGTGGGGTGGCCGAAATCCATCTCCCAAGCCGGGCGACCCGTACCCCGTCACGCCGTATCCGTTGGCCCCGTACGTCGTCGCTCCATATCCGTTCGACGCGTATCCGTTCGATGCGTATCCGGTGGTGGGGGCGTACGACTGTGGGGGTGTGCTGGGCTGGGGAGGCGCGAACGGGGTGGGTGGGAAGGCGGGGGAGGGGGGCGGTGGTGACGGCGTCGGCCAGCCACCGGTCGCCGGGCCGCTCTCCGTCATGACGGGGAGTTCCTCCGTCATCGGTACCCGCTCTGCGAGCGGAACGGACGGCTCCCCGGCACGGGACACGGCGTGGTAAGCGGCTGCGATGCCAGTTCCCGCGCCCACCGGCCCGCTTCCCGTTGTGAGCCCCGCACCGGTCGGCTCGGCTTCCGGCCGTGGCGGCACCTCGTACAGCTGGGGGGACGGCGGGGCTATCCCCGCTTGTCGGCGACGGCGTCCGACGGCGCTTCGATCTGCGGGAATCCCCCCGTAGGGCCGCTGTGCGGGGATTCCGTTCATCCGCTCCAGCCCGATCTCCGTCGCCAGGTCGTCACCGTTGGAGAAGGGCGCTGTGGTCGGGCGGCTCGGTACCGCCGCTTCCTGTGGGGGCGGTTCGTCGCTGCCACGGCTGGTCACGGTGAGGATCTTGTCGGAGATCTGACGCTGGACCGGGCGCGGCAGCAGTCGTATCGACAGGGCTCCGGCCACGCTGACCAGCGCCAGGCTGTACATCAGTACCACCCAGGGCGCCGCGGGGCGGCCCGAGAAGAGACCGTGGAGCAGTGCGAAGCACCAGGCGGGATAGGCCAACATATGCAGCGTTCGCCAGCCGCCCGCGGCCTTGCTGCTGCCCGCAAGAGCACTGCGCAGGGCGCCGGTCGCCGCAGTGATCACCATGAGCAGCCCGGCCAGCGAGCCGAGGCCGATGAGCCCCGATGTACCGGTGACACCCAGCCCGAAGGGAATCAACGCTCCGACGAGGCTCACATGGCCGAGCGCCACCTTCACGGTGGCGTGCAGCAGGAGGAATCCCAGGGCAGCTGCCGCCGTGGCACGGTGGACGGCCTGCGCCAGCAGTCGATGGCGGGGAGAGAGCAATAGTCGATCGGTGGCGATCAGCCCCCAGGCGATCGAGGCCGTCAGGGCCACCAGGGCAAGGACCCCGGTGGTGAAGTCGAGCGCTGCGCGAAAACTCTCGCTCCCGCCGATGGCGAGAAGGGGAATGAGCACCAATCCCGCTACGGTCAGGCCGCCTTGCACGGGGCGACCGAGTCCGGAACTCGGGGCGGGCGATGAACGGCTCTTGCGATGAGGCTTCATGGGGCAACTCCGAGGGTGCGGGAAATGCGGTCCCGTTGAGGAATGCTAAGTCGACCCTTGGTGGGCGGAACGACGTTTTGGCGTTTACGGGGGAGACCCGCTCCCGCCGGATGCTGAGGTTGCCCCGGATAGGGTTGATATGCGCGTCCAGCAGGGGGAGTTGGCGCTCCGGGGTTCTGATCGGGGTAGGTGCCCGGTGACCTGCGCGGGACGGACGGCATTCGGCTCCCGGGGCTGTCGGCGATGTCCACGCGTTTCGATACGGGTTTCGTCCCGGATCGTCTCGATGTCGAGAGCGGTCGGTTGAAATTTCCGGTCACTGTCGCTTCTTCGCCGACCACCATTCCCGTGGGGGCCTTCACCTCTCGGGCGCATCGGTTTTACCATCGGCCACGACGCCATCCGCTTTACCGGTCGTCCGGGAGCCGGCATTCCCAGCGCTGACCGCCCCCGCTCACCCGGTGCCCTCTCACCGCTCACTCCCCGTGCCCGGGGCATACCAGCGCGCGTCCGGATCTGCTGCTGCGGTACCCTGACGCTATGCGTGCCGTACGCCTTCTGCTTAGCGAGCCGCGCTGATCAGTCCCGACGGATGAATAGGTCCGGTCGGAATCGGCGCGGCTTCCCCTCCTGTGCGAGGGGTCCTTTTGTTTACGGGCTATGCCCATTCCGACCGCTGGGCAGAGACGATCGATGGAGCTTTAAGGATCATGAGCGAGACGAATTCTGCTGCTTCTGCCGCCGAGGTGGCTGCGCCGCACCGCTATACGGCAGCGATGGCCGCCGATATCGAGGCACGCTGGCAGGACTTCTGGGACGCAGAGGGCACGTACGAGGCACCCAACCCGAGCGGCGACCTGGCGGGGGACCCGGCACTGGTTGCTCGGCCCAAGAAGTTCATCATGGACATGTTCCCCTATCCGTCCGGTGCCGGACTGCACGTCGGGCACCCGCTGGGGTACATCGCCACCGACGTCTTCGCCCGTCATCAGCGGATGACCGGCCACAACGTGCTGCACACCCTGGGCTTCGACGCCTTCGGACTGCCGGCAGAGCAGCACGCGGTCGCCACCGGAACCCATCCGCGGGTGTCGACCGAGGCCGCCATGGACAACATGAAGCGCCAACTGCGCAGGCTGGGGCTCGGTCACGACCAGCGCAGGTCGATCGCGACGATCGATCCGGAGTACTACAGGTGGACCCAGTGGATCTTCCTGCAGATCTTCAACTCCTGGTACGACCAGGAGGCTCAGCAGGCCCGTCCGATCGCGGAACTGGTGGCGCAGTTCGAGTCCGGTGAGCGACAGGTCCCCGACTCCTCGCGCACCTGGGGCGAGTTGAGCGCCGTCGAGCGTTCAGAGGTCCTGGGCGGGTACCGCCTGGCGTACGCCTCGGACGCACCGGTGAACTGGTGCCCCGGTCTGGGCACCGTACTGGCGAACGAAGAGGTCACCGCCGACGGTCGGTCGGAGCGTGGGAACTTCCCCGTCTTCAAGGCCAAGCTGCGCCAGTGGAACATGCGCATCACCGCCTACGCGGACCGTCTGCTGGACGACCTCGATGCGCTGGACTGGCCCGAGGCCATCAAGTTGCAGCAGCGCAACTGGATCGGCCGGTCCGAGGGCGCTCGTGTCGACTTCTCGATCGAGGGACATGACGACGCCCGGATCACGGTCTTCACCACCCGACCCGACACCCTGTTCGGCGCCACCTACATGGTGCTGGCTCCCGAGCACGCGCTGATCGACTCGATCCTGCCGGCCGAATGGCCGCAGGGCGTGAAGGCCGAGTGGACGGGCGACGCCGCCACACCGGCCGATGCCGTGTCCGCGTACCGCAAGCAGGCGCAGACGAAGAGCGACGTCGAGCGTCAGACCGAGCACAAGGACAAGACGGGCGTCTTCACCGGCGCCTACGCCGTCAATCCGGTCACGGGCACCCGAATTCCGGTCTTCGTCGCCGACTATGTGCTGATGGGCTACGGCACCGGCGCGATCATGGCCGTGCCCGGGCAGGACGAGCGGGACTGGGAGTTCGCCGAGGCTTTCGGCCTGCCGATCATCCGTACCGTCCAGCCGCCCGCAGGATGGGAGGGCGAGGCGTTCACCGGTCAGGGCCCGGCGATCAATTCGTCGAACGAGGAGATCTCGTTGGACGGCCTGGAAGTCGTCGAGGCCAAGGCACGGATCACCACCTGGCTGACCGAACGGGGGATCGGCGAGGGAACCGTCAACTTCCGGCTGCGCGACTGGCTGTTCAGCCGGCAGCGCTACTGGGGCGAGCCGTTCCCCATCGTCTACGACGAGGACGGTGTGGCCCACTCGCTGCCGGACTCCATGCTGCCGCTGGAGCTGCCGGAGGTCGACGACTACTCACCGCGTACGTTCGACCCCGATGACGCGGACACCAAGCCGGAGACCCCGCTGTCCCGGAACGAGGAATGGGTCAACGTCACCCTGGACCTCGGCGACGGTCCCCGCAGGTACCGCCGAGAGACCAACACCATGCCCAACTGGGCCGGTTCCTGCTGGTACGAGCTGCGCTACCTGGACCCCCACAACAGTGAGCAGTTGGTCGCTCCGGACATCGAGCGCTACTGGATGGGGCCGCGCGAGGGGATGCCGCACGGCGGTGTCGACCTCTACGTGGGCGGCGCCGAACACGCGGTGTTGCACCTGCTGTACGCACGGTTCTGGTCCAAGGTCCTGTTCGACCTGGGGCACATCTCCTCGCCCGAGCCGTTCCACAAGCTGTTCAACCAGGGCATGATCCAGGCGTACGTCTACCGTGACAGCCGTGGTTTCCCGGTGCCCGCCGTCGAGATCGAGGAGCGGGACGGCAAGTTCTTCCACGAGGGCGAGCCCGTCAAGCGCGAGCTGGGCAAGATGGGCAAGTCCCTGAAGAACGCGGTCACTCCCGATGAGATCGCCGCCGAGTACGGCGCCGACACGCTGCGGCTGTACGAGATGGCGATGGGGCCGCTGGACGTGTCCCGGCCCTGGGACACCCGCGCCGTGGTCGGCCAGTACCGACTGCTGCAGCGGCTGTGGCGCAATGTGGTGGACGAGTCCACCGGCGACGTCACCGTCGAGGACCGCGAGCCGGACGAGGCCACGCTGCGTGCCCTGCACAAGGCGATCGACGGCGCGGGAGCCGATCTGGCGGCGCTGCGCTTCAACACGGCCATCGCCAAGATCACGGAACTGAACAACTACCTGACCAAGTCCGGTGGGCCGCTGTCCAGGAGCGTGGCGGAGCGGCTGGTCCTGCTGATCGCCCCGCTCGCCCCGCACATCGCCGAGGAGCTGTGGCGGAAGCTGGGGCACCGCGAATCCGTCGTGCACCAGGACTTCCCGGTCGCCGACCCCGCCTACGTGGTGGACGAGGCCGTGACCTGCGTGGTTCAGATCAAGGGCAAGGTCAGGGCACGCCTGGAGGTCTCGCCGACGATCTCCGACACGGAGTTGGAGGCGCTGGCTCTGGGCGATGCCGCTGTCGTCGACGCCCTTGGAGGCGGCGGCATCCGCAAGGTCATCGTGCGCGCCCCGAAGCTCGTCAACATCGTCCCCGAGTAGTCCTCTTTCCCGAGACGGCCGGTCAGCGCTGCGCCCTCCCCGGACGGCGTGCTGCGCCGCGACGGCCGTCTCGGAGCATTCCCGGCCGCCCTGAGACCGATCCGCGCCCTGATGTGCGGGGACGCGCCGACTCCGGGTGGCTCAGGGGGCGATCAGGGGCTCCTCAGGGGCTCCTCAGGGTCTCCACTCAGGGCAGGTTGAGGGTTCCAAGGAACCCTTGGCCTGCCTGCGGCGTTTACGGTGGGAGGAGCACGACTACGGTGGATGTAGGACAACCGAAGCCGAAGGGGCGCCCATGGAAAGCGCGATTCTGATACTGGCGCTGCTCTTTGTCGCTTTTGTGGCGCTCGGGGTCTATGCGACGGTGAAGGCGGTGCGCATCGCCAAGAAGGGCGTGGAGCGCACGGTCAACCAGGCGCGCCGTACGGTCGAGGACACCACCCTGCGGGCCAAGAGCTACGGTCAGATCGGCGTCGCGGGCGAGCTGGCACAACTGCGGCTGAAGCTGCGGACCTCCATGCGGGCGACGCAGGACGCTCTGAACGCCGGCGTGGCGGAGGACGCCTCGCTCTCCGAATCCATCAGCCTGTTCGAGCGCCTCAGCGTTCACGGGCGCGAGTTGGACGACGAGCTGAAGCGCCTTGAGCGCGAGCCTGACCGGGTGACGATCTCCAGCAAGCTGCCCGAGCTGCGCGAGCGCATGGAGCGGATCACCCGCTCGGCCGAGTCGCTCCGCTGGGCGGCCCGGGATCGGGCGAGTCGCTTCGCTGAGGACGATCTGGACACCTTGGCGGGCCAGATCGACATGGAGGCCGGAGCCCTGCGGCACTGGGCGGAGACCGAGTCCCCGGCGGATGCGGGATCCACCACGGGATCGGCCTCCGACTGGCCCGCGGCGGACGATCGCACGGTGGCCCATCAGTCCTGGTCGGACGAGGAGTCCGCGACCGGTGAGAGCGCTGGCAAGTCCGGCACCGGCCCGTCGGACCAGCAGCCGCAGGCCATTACGGCGCGTGACCCCCGGCTGACGAGCTACCCATGGGAGAAGTCCGCGCGCCCCGAGACCACCAACTGAGGCGGTACGAGTCGGGGCCGGGGAGTCCCCGAGCCGCTCTGTGGGATGTCCGCTGTCCGCATGGTTGACTCCCACCGAGTGCCCCGCATGGTTCGGGGCATCCGAGGGCTATGAGCCAATGTGACGGGGAGCGCCACCGCAGCAGTCACCACCGCACCGGACTGGAATGGGCGGGGCGGATGGGACCGTGTGAGGTACCGAGGGGCCGGGCTCCCGTTTGCGAGCGCTGACCGGTAACCTCCCGCTCATGTCCCGCCATGTCGCTATCGTCACCGATTCAACGGCCTACCTGCCGCAGCCGGCGATGGCGCGCCACGGCATGGTGGCGGTGCCCCTGACCGTTGTTCTCGGCGATGAGGCGTTGGAAGAGGGCACCGAGATCTCGGCCCGCTCGCTCGCTCTGGCCCTGCAGAAGAGGCGCTCGGTCACCACCTCGCGCCCCAGCCCGCAAGTCTTCGCCGAGACTTATCGCGCACGAGCCGAGGCGGGGGCGACCGGAATCGTCTCGCTCCATCTGTCCGCCGAGTTCTCGGGCACCTACGATGCCGCGGTGCTGGCCGCGAAGGACGCACCGGTACCGGTGCACGTGGTGGACACCGGGATGGTCGCGATGGCCCTGGGGTTCTGTGCGTTGGCCGCCGCCGAAGCGGCTGAAGCCGGTGGGACCCTCGACGAGGTGGTGGCCGCGGCAGAAAAGCGGGCCGCGAACACCTCTGCCTTCTTCTACGTCGACACTTTGGACTATTTGCGGCGCGGTGGCCGTATCGGAGCTGCGCAGGCCCTGTTCGGCTCGGCACTCGCGGTGAAGCCGTTGCTCCAACTGGTCAACGGACGCATCGAGATGCTGGAGAAGGTGCGCACAGCATCGAAGGCGATCGCCCGGCTTGAGGAGATCGCCGTGGCCGAGGCGGGTAGCGGCTCCGTGGATGTCGCGGTCCATCATCTGGCGGCTCCCGAACGGGCCGCGGCCTTGGCGGATCGGCTGCGTGAGCGGGTGCCGGGGCTGGTCGACCTCCATGTGAGCGAGGTGGGCGCGGTGATCGGGGCTCACACGGGTCCGGGCCTCCTGGGGGCCGTGATTTCACCCCGCTGACGTCTCCGGCCCGGTCGATGAGGCGCACCCCCGCCCGGGTGGGTCCTTCCGTCTCCTCGTCTCTGTACGTGAACGGTGTCCGCTCGGTACTTGAACGGTGTCCACTCGGTACGTGCACGGTGTCCGCGGTGGATTTCTGCGCCCGCCTCGACTTCTGCGAAAGGGACGGTTGGCCTCCTGGGGTCAGGGCCCGATGCGGAGGCTCTGCCGCCTGGGCACGGTTCTGCCCTGTTGAAGGGATGACCTGCCTTGGTGCGGGATGGCCGCTCTCGGCGAGGGGCGCTACGGCAAGGAACGACGGCAGGCGGACCACTCGATGTGGCGATGTGGCGATGTGGTCGGGGAGACGCCTGGGACCGGTGGCGTGTTGGTGGGCTCAACAGGGTTCATGTGGGTGTCTGGGTTATCCACAACACATCAGTTTTCCACCGTAATTGAGGTCGCTCAGCGAGATCAGCAGGGGCTGTCTAGCGTCCTGTGCATGGATCTTCGATCACGTTCTGCAACCAGCGGGCCGGGCCGTGCCCCGGCTTCGGACGGTCGTGCCCGTACCGGGCGTGGCGCAGGTCCGACCGCCCGGGCCTCTCGTGTGCGCCCCGCTGTCGGCTTCGGCACCCGACCGGGTGGCCACGGCCGAGGACCGGCACCGGGTGGCCGTGGCTCCCGATCGAGTGTCGGCCGAAGGCGGCTGCACCGCGCATCCCGCCCTTCCCACCCGGGGGTGCAGGTTTCCTCCCATGAGGTGGCCAGGCGGAGAGCGGTCGCCTTGTTCGACTCACCTTCGGGAAGCGGCGCTGGCGCCACAGGGACAGCCGACGACCTCACGCCCCCTGCCGGGGCGTTCCCATCCCACGCCCGCGCAAACGAATCCCAAGGACCCGCGGTACCAGCGCAGTTGGCCTCCGTGCCACCATCCCGGCCACCCGGAGAAGTCGCAGCGGGCGAGGGGAGCGGTCCCCGGGCTTGGCGCCGGCTGGCTCTCGCCACCCGGGAGCGGCTGCCCCTCTGGGTGCAGCTGCGATGCGGGCTCGAACCGAAGACGCTGGTGGCGTTGGCAGTCGTCTTCCTGGTGGCGGCGGTCTTCGCGGCCCAGCACTTCTGGACCGGACGACCGGAGACCGTGCGAGCTCCGCAGGTGCTGCCGGAGCCGGTGGCGCAGGCGCGTACGCCCCCGCCCGGGCCGGCGCCGACTCCTCGACCGACGCCGTCGACAGTTGGACGCATCGTCGTCGATGTCGCCGGCAAGGTACGGCGTCCTGGTGTGCTGAAGCTGCCGATGGGCTCCCGCGTCGCCGATGCCCTGGCGGCTGCTGGTGGGGTGAGGACGGGCGTGGACACATCCGCCCTCAACCGCGCTCGGTTGCTCGTGGACGGTGAGCAGGTGGCAGTGGGTGTGCCGGCGGCCCCTGCCCCGGCTCCGGGAGTGGATGGCGGCGCAGCCGGTGCGGGTTCGGGCGTCCCCGGGGATCCTCGCGCAGGTGGTGAGGGCGGTCAGGGGGCGAGCACTGCCCGAACCGCAGGGACGCTGAGTCTGAGCACGGCAACAGCGGAGGAGTTGGACACCCTTCCCGGTGTCGGACCGGTGCTGGTCCAGCACATCATCGACTACCGCACCCAGCACGGTGGATTCCGCTCCGTCGATCAACTGCGTGACGTCGACGGCATCGGGGATCGACGGTTCGCCGAGCTGAAACCAAGGGTGCGGCCGTGACGCGCGGGGGAGTCCACCGCGGGTCCGCCCATTCCTTGGGAAACTCCCACCCACGCCAAGAGGGCCCTGCCGACCTGCGATTGGTGTGCCCTGCTCTGGCGCTCTGGGGTGCGGCTGCCCTGGCCGTCGCCTTGTCGTGGCGGACAACAGCCCTCGGGGTCGTGCTCTGTGTCTGTCTGGCGGTCCTCCTACTGGCTTGGGCCGTGCTCCAGCGCAGCGGATCTTCATCTCCGGCCCGTACGACTTCTCCGGCCTCCGGCGATGGTGCTGCCCGCCGGGACAGTCGTCTGCGGCTGAACGCCACCGCGCTCGCGGCCGTGTTGCTGGCAGCGGCTGCGGGTGCTGTGGCAGGAGGGCTCCACGCGGCTGATCAGCGGCGTGGTCCGCTGCCGGACATGGCAGCAGCGCACTCCCGCGCCACTGTGGAGCTGACGATCTCCACCGACCCGCGGTTAGCCCGGCCCCGGGCACCAAGTGGATCCTGGATGGCACGCGCTCTGCTCTTCGACGCCGAGGTCACCCAGGTCACAGCACCCGGGGGAGAGGTGACAGCGACGAGGAACCCCGTGCTGGTGATCGTGCGGCCGGGCCTACCGCAAGCAGCCCTCGCACGCTGGCAACGACTTCTCCCGTCGACCCGGTTGCGTCTCCACGGCCAGCTCGCACCACCGCTTGCCGATGATCACCGCTTTGCCGCAGTACTGAAGGTGCCGGGCGGGTGGCCCGAGATCGTCCAGGGCCCCTCCTCCGTGCAGAGGAGGGCTGGCGACCTCAGAGCCGGGCTGCGTGAGGCATCGAAGGATCTGAGCCCAGATGCGCGCGCATTGTTGCCGGGGTTCGTCGTCGGTGACACCACGAGGGTCACCCCCGATCTGCACAGGGCATTCGAAGCAACCGATCTGACGCACCTCCTGGCGGTGTCAGGAAGCAACCTCAGCATCGTGCTCATTCTGCTGATCGGACCACCCGGTCGCGCCCTGCTCGCCGAGAGGGGTGGACTCGCGCCCCGACTCGGCATCACCCTGAGGGGGACGGCTCTCCTCGGAGGCGCCCTGACACTTGCTTTCGTCATCGTGTGCAGACCGGAACCAAGCGTTTTGAGGGCCGCCGCCTGCGGAGCGATCGTCCTGCTCGCGATCGGGACCGGGCGTCGACGATCACTGATCCCAGCCCTTGCCGCCGCCGTCGTGGTGCTCGTCCTCTACGACCCGGGCCTGTCCCGGAGCTACGGCTTTCTGCTGTCGGTCCTGGCCACGGGGTCCCTCCTGACCATCGCGCCGCGCTGGAGCGCCTCGCTCCAGCGGCGGGGCGTACCACCGAGGCCGGCCGAGGCGCTGGCCGCGGCAGCCGCAGCACAGGCCGTCTGTGCTCCAGTGGTCGCGATCTTCGCCGCCCGGGTCAGCCTGGTCGCGGTGCCGTGCAATCTCCTCGCGGAGCTTGCGATCGCCCCGGCGACCGTGCTCGGCTTCCTTGCGCTCGCCACTGCCCCGGTGTTCATGCCCCTGGCGGAAGCACTGGCTCAGATCGCGGGCTGGCCGACCGGCTGGATCGCCTCCGTGGCCCGGGCGGGAGCCTCGCTGCGGGGAGCCCAGCTGGACTGGCAGGGCGGTTGGAGGGGCGGGCTCTCACTGGCCGTGATCACCGTGCTGGCCGTTCTCGCTCTCCGCAGACTGCCGCGTCATCCATGGGTGGCACTGGTCTGCGCGCTGGTACTCCTGTGTGCTGTGGTGCGTCCCGCACCACTCACCCGGGTGCTCACGGGTTGGCCGCCGCCTGGTTGGACGTTCGCCATGTGTGATGTGGGTCAGGGAGATGCCATGGTGCTCTCCGCCGGTGACGGGAGGGCCGTGGTCGTGGACGCGGGGCCGGATCCCGTGGCGGTCGACGCCTGCCTCAGGACGCTGGGCGTCGAGCGGATCCCCCTCGTTGTGCTGACCCACTTCCATGCGGACCACGTTCGAGGGCTGCCCGGGGTGCTGAAAGGGCGCAGCGTGGGCGCGGTGCAGACGACCAGCATGCAAGAGCCCCCGGAGCAGAGCGCATTCGTCCACAGGGTCTCCGCCAGAGCCCACGTTCCTTTGATCCACGCTCGTATGGGTGAGCGGAGGAAGGACGGGAGGCTGTCCTGGCAGGTGCTCTGGCCACGGCCTCACGCACGCAGCGGAGAACTGCCGCATGTCGAGACACCAGGAAGGCACGGGGAGCTTGAGGTGCCCAACGGATTCGGCCTGCCGGACGGGCCCAACGACGCCAGTGTCACCCTATGGGTCGAGATCGCAGGGGGGCCGACCCTGCTGATGCTCGGAGACCTTGAACCGCCGGCCCAGCGCGGTCTGTTGATCGAGCACCCGAGGCTCGCGCGGGTGGACATCCTGAAGGTCGCCCACCACGGTTCGGCCCATCAACATCCGGAACTGCTCACCGCAGCGCGTCCCCGACTCGCCTTGATCTCCGTGGGCCGGGGAAACACCTATGGCCACCCTTCGCCTCGTACGGTGAGTGCATTGCGGGACGTGGGCGCACGCGTTCTGCGCACGGACAGGGACGGTCCCATCGCGGTCACCGGAGACGGGCAGAGTCTGCGGGCCCACATTGGTGGGAGTGCCCGTTCCGAAGGCACCCTCGCCGCATTCCGACACCTCCATGGTGGGGACGGTTCATCCACTCTCCGACAGGGCGGCGCGGCCCCGGGGAAACAGCACCGACTTCCGGGAGACGCCAGCCGTCGTGCCCGGCCTCGATGCCCATCGCGCTGTCATCGCGGGCGGACGGCCGATGGGGACTCGATCGCTGGTGCTGTCATTCTCGTAGGTCAGCACCGAGTACCGCTGCCTGTGCGCCGGGTGCTCGGACCGGTCATCTCCAGAACTCGTGCCGCGCAGCCGTCGCCCCCGTGTGTGGAGGAGCGACTCCCCGGTCGTGTCTTGGGCGCCGAAGGAGGCGGGCACCTCATGGCCTGCGGTTTCCTTCGACGGCGCAGGGAGCAGGCTTCGTTCCTCTGGCAGGCTGAGCCGCTGCAGTGCTCCCGACGCATTCGGTTCTGCCGGACCTCAGACCAGCCATGCACCATCGCGCATCAGATCGCGATCGGCGAGCTCATTGACCTCCCTCCACGCCTGTACGGTCGTCGGGGTGACCCGAAGGTAGATCCATCGCGGTTGGTCGCGCGGGTCCCAACCCTCCAGCTTGTCGGCAAAGGCATCCGCCGACCGGGTCGCCAGGGCTGCGCCCTCCACCATCTCGGCGTCTCCTTTGATCAGCACGACGTCCCGGGTCGTTCCCAAGGTGAGGATGACCGGCCCCCGAGGGGTCAGATTGATCGCGGTCGGGTTGGTTCGTCGGGTACACATCAACAGGGTGTCCTGGTCCCACACGAAGGACAGCGGTACCAGACAAGGCCTGCCGTCTGCGGATGCGGTCGCCACCCAGACATCGTGGTCCCGGGACAGCCGAGCGAGGACGTCGTGTTTGCGCTGCTCCGCCGAGCGGGCCGGATCGTAGCTCCGGGTCTCTGTCGCCATGTTCGGCACGCTAACCCGTGCCCTTGCTCTCACGCCTCGGCCAACGGGCCTAGGACCAGCGACTCATGGAAGTGGAGATCATCTGGGGCACCATGGGCGCCATGGACGACTACCTCCGCAGAATCGGTGCTGATCGACCCGCGCGGGTCGACATCGAAGCCCTACGCGAGCTTCAGTTGCGGCATCTGCGCACGGTGCCCTTCGAGAACCTGTCGGTGCATCTCGGCGAGGAGATCGTGTTGGAGGAAGGGCCCCTGCTCGCCAAAGTCGTCCAAGGTCGCCGGGGTGGGATCTGCTACGAGGTCAACGCAGCGTTCGCCGCACTTCTGCGCGATCTCGGGTTCACCGTCCGCCTGCTCGCCGGGCGGGTGCACACGGCGGACGGGCAATGGGGAATCCCGTACGACCATATGGCGCTTCTGGTGGAGCCGGCGGATGGGAGCGGGCGGTGGGTGGCCGATGTGGGATTCGGTGAGCACGCGCATTACCCCCTGGCCCTCGACGATCGGGCAGAACAGCCGGATCCCGCAGGTTCGTTCAGGATCGTGGAAGCGTCGGGGGGAGGGGTGTCGGGACACGGAGACCTCGACGTACTCCGGGACGGTGAGCCCCAGTACCGCCTGGAGACCAGGCCCAGGGAACTGGCGGACTTCCGCAGCGGCGCCTGGTGGCACAGCACCTCACCGCTATCGCACTTCACCCGGTCGCCCGTCTGCACCCGACTCACGGCCGACGGCCGGATCACGCTCAGTGGTCGCACACTGGTCACGACCGAGCACGGCGAGCGGCACGAAGAGCTGCTGGTCGACGATGGGGAGGTCCTGGCCGCCTATCGGGAGCGCTTCGGTGTGCGTCTCGACCGGGTGCCGGCCGACCCCCGCGATGATGTGGGGCGCACCGGTGACGACCGACCGGCCCGTGCTCGCCAGGAGCGGCGTCCGCCCGCCTGAGGGCTCAAGGAGACTCCAGCCAGCCTTCGTACTCGGCTGCGAAGTCATCGAGGGCCTGTGGGTCGAGACGGCTCGTCGGATCCTCCACCACGACCAGCCACTGGGCGTCTTCGGCGTCGTCCTCACCTGCGAGGGCATCGCGTATCAGCTGGGGTTCCTCGTGCACGCCGAAGCGCTCCGTCAACTCCCGCGCCACGTCCTCGGCCGTGTCGCGGTCGGGGAGCACCAGTACATGTCGTTCCTCGCTCACCCGGCCATTGTCCGGCACGCGAAGGAGTGTCGGTGGCACATGGGATGCTGGACGCGATGGCCACCAGGAAGAATTCCCACGACGATCCGCTCGCACCCGTCACCCTCGCGGTGGGGCAGGAGGATCTGCTCCTCGACCGCGCGGTACAGCAGGTGGTCGCGGCTGCGCGGGCCGCCGATGCCGATATGGACGTCCGCGATCTCACCGCTGATCAGCTGCAACCGGGCACTCTCGCGGAGTTGACCAGCCCGTCACTCTTCGCCGAGCGCAAGGTCGTCATCGTGCGCAATGCGCAGGATCTCGCTGCCGACACCGTGAAGGACGTCAAGACGTACCTCACCGCTCCTGCCGAGGAGATCACCCTGGTCCTGCTCCACCCCGGTGGAGCCAAGGGCAAGGGGCTGCTCGATGCGGCCCGCAAGGCGGGGGCGCGGGAAGTGGCCTGCCCCAAGACCACGAAGCCAGCCGAGCGGCTCACCTTTGTGAGGGCGGAGTTCCGGGCCATCGGGAGATCGGCCACACAGGAGGCGTGTCAGGCGCTCGTCGATTCGATCGGCAGCGATCTACGGGAGTTGGCCAGCGCTGTTTCCCAGCTCGCCGCCGATGTCGAGGCAACCATCGACGAGGAGATCGTCGGTCGCTACTACACCGGTCGGGCCGAGGCATCGAGTTTCAATGTCGCTGACCGGGCGGTGGAAGGCCGGGCCGCAGAGGCACTGGAGGCACTGCGCTGGTCACTGTCGACGGGGGTTGCCCCCGTGCTGATCACCAGCGCACTGGCACAGGGGGTGCGGGGCATCGGCAAGGTGCTTTCCGCACGTGGTGGTCGGCCGGCGGATCTCGCGCGTGAGCTGGGCATGCCGCCGTGGAAGGTCGATCGGGTCAAGCAGCAGATGCGGGGCTGGACACCTGATGCGGTGGCGATTGCCCTGCGCGCGGTGGCCGAGGCGGATGCGGGCGTGAAGGGTGGTGGGGACGATCCGGAGTACGCGTTGGAGAAGGCGGTCGTGACCATCGCTCGGGTCGCGCGCCCCCACCGCTAGCCCTTCCCGGCGCTTGCGTTCTGCGGCGCTTGCGATGGGTAGGCAGAGCGATCCACACTCCCCGCTGAGTACATCCGCACTCCCCGCTGGGTACATCCGCGACGCCGTTGCTCAGCCCAGGGGAGTCACGCCCGCGAGGTCGGGGACACAGGCGAGGGAGGGCAGGAGAAAGCCCCGGGCTCTGCGTCCTGGGGAAGGACGAGGAAGCACCGGGGCCTTCGAAAGGTCCTGCGGTCGGGCTCGCACCCGCGTGGCGAACGCAGGTCCAAGTGCAAGCCCTGAAGTGTCGGTCAGGGGCGGATGAGAGGGCCCGCTCACCCTTCCGACGGTTGGATCAAGAGCACTCAGCCCTGAAGAGCGGCAACCTTGGTGGCCAGCGCCGACTTCTTGTTGGCGGCGGCGTTCTTGTGGATGACGCCCTTCGAGACTGCCTTGTCGAGCTTGCGGGCGGCCTCGCGAGCGGCCACGGTGGCCTTCTCGACGTCGCCTGCGGCAGCAGCCTCACGGGCCTTGCGGACCGCGGTCTTGAGCGACGACTTGACGGCCTTGTTGCGCAGGCGCGCCTTCTCGTTCGTCTTGTTCCGCTTGATCTGGGACTTGATGTTCGCCACGAAAGAGCCTTCTCAGGTTCGATTGATCTTTGATGAGGTCCCGCGCGGAGTTCCGAATCGAAAGCCCTGTGCGAGCAGCCCGAGGCGGGCACGAGACACAGCTGTCCACATTACCAGTCGCTCTCCGGGCGGCCCAAACCGGGCGCAGCCCGCTGCGCGTGGGACCATGGAGGCTACGTATCGATCCGCCATCGCCCGAGACGAGACGCCCCGCGTCTCAAGAATCAGGACCTTGCGTGCCCGCGACTCCTCCCAACGTGCCCGAGCCGAGCCGTACCGACCCGGCGCTGATCCGCAACTTCTGCATCATCGCCCACATCGACCACGGCAAGTCCACGCTCGCCGACCGGATGCTCCAGCTGACCGGTGTGGTCGATCAGCGGCAGATGCGTGCCCAGTACCTCGACCGCATGGACATCGAGCGGGAACGCGGCATCACGATCAAGTCCCAGGCGGTCCGACTGCCCTGGGCACCCACCGAGGGGCCCGATCAGGGCAGGACCCACATCCTGAACATGATCGACACTCCGGGGCACGTGGACTTCACCTACGAGGTCTCCCGGTCCCTCGCGGCCTGCGAGGGCACGGTCCTCCTGGTGGACGCGGCCCAGGGCATCGAGGCCCAGACGCTCGCCAACCTCTATCTGGCGATGGAGAACGAGCTCACGATCGTTCCGGTCCTCAACAAGATCGACCTTCCGGCCGCCCAGCCCGAGAAGTTCTCCGAGGAACTGGCGAACCTCGTCGGTTGTGACCCGGAGGACGTGCTCAAGGTCTCCGCGAAGACCGGCATCGGCGTGGAGGCGCTGCTCGACCGGGTCGTCCGCGAGGTCCCGCCCCCGGTGGGCGTGGCCGATGCGCCCGCCCGCGCCATGATCTTCGACTCCGTGTACGACTCGTACCGCGGTGTCGTCACCTATGTGCGTGTCATCGACGGCAAGCTGGGCAAGCGCGAGCGGATCCGGATGATGTCGACCGGGGCCACCCACGAGCTGTTGGAGATCGGCACCAACTCGCCCGAGATGCTCTCGGCCGACGGTCTGGGCGTCGGTGAGGTCGGGTACCTCATCACCGGGGTGAAGGACGTTCGCCAGTCGAAGGTCGGCGACACCATCACCCAGCAGCACAAGGGAGCCACCGAGGCGCTCGGGGGGTACAAGGACCCGAAGCCGATGGTCTTCTCCGGTCTGTATCCGCTCGACGGATCGGATTACCCCGAGCTCCGGGAAGCCCTCGACAAGCTCCAGCTCAACGATGCCGCGCTGGTGTACGAGCCGGAGACTTCGGCGGCGCTCGGCTTCGGCTTCCGCGTCGGTTTCCTGGGCCTGTTGCACCTGGACGTGATCCGGGAGCGCCTGGAGCGCGAGTTCGGTCTCGACCTGATCGCCACCGCGCCCAACGTGGTCTACCGCGTCCTGATGGAGGACGGCACCGAGCACACGGTCACCAACCCGAGTGAGTTCCCCGAGGGCAAGATCGACGACGTCTACGAACCCGTGGTGCGGGCCACGATCCTGGCGCCCACCGAGTTCATCGGCGCGATCATGGAGCTCTGCCAGACCCGCCGCGGCACCCTGCTCGGCATGGACTACCTCTCCGAGGACCGGGTTGAGATCCGCTACACCCTGCCGCTTGCGGAGATCGTCTTCGACTTCTTCGACCAGTTGAAGTCGAAGACCCGCGGATATGCCTCGCTGGACTACGAGCCCACGGGCGAGCAGGCATCCAGCCTGGTCAAGGTGGACATCCTGCTGCACGGCGACAAGGTTGACGCCTTCTCGGCCGTCACGCACAAGGACGCGGCGTACGCGTACGGTGTGCGGCTTGTGGCGAAGCTGCGCGAGTTGATCCCCCGGCAGGCGTTCGAGGTGCCGATCCAGGCCGCGATCGGTTCCCGTGTGATCGCCCGCGAGACGATCCGTGCGATCCGCAAGGACGTTCTCGCCAAGTGCTACGGCGGTGACATCTCCCGGAAGCGGAAGCTGCTGGAGAAGCAGAAGGAAGGCAAGAAGCGCATGAAGATGGTCGGCAGTGTGGAGGTTCCGCAGGAAGCCTTCATCGCCGTCCTCTCCAGCGATGACAGCGGGGGCAAGAACAAGAAGTAGTCCCTCGTGGCTCTCGCCGTGCTGATGGCGGCGAGAGTGCGGCGGCAAAGGCTCCGCGCCGATCCGCCCCCGAGAGCGCCGTCACGTCAGCCCGGGTCGCCCTGGTCGGCCCGGGCTGAAGCGTATGTCCGTCCGCTGAAGCACATCTTTGTCCGTCGGTGGACGACGGTCGTGGCACTCTTCCGGTAGAGGTCAGGTCGAGGTCGGGGCGAGTACGGTCCGGGGTGCCCCGGGGCAGGTGTGACGGGCGCGGCCCATTGGTCGAGGGACCCCGCTTTCGCGCCGGGTTCGTTATGAAGCGGCAGCCCACAGAGACTTACGCCTCGGCACAGCGCGTTCTACTCTGATCACGGCTCGATGGTTACTCGCCAGTTAAACACCAGCCAGTCGTGCAGTGCTGCCGCAGGCCCGGAGGATGTCGTGAGCGACACACAGACCCTGATCGAGAACCGACCGCCCTCGGTGGCGAACCTCTTCGCCGAGCGGGTGCTGGCCACGCCGGACGCCGAGGCGTTCCGGTATCCGGTGCCCCCCGCCTCCGGTCAGGGGCCCGAGGAATGGAAGTCGCTCAGTTGGGGCGAGACCGCCGAGCGCGTTTATCGCATCGCGGCCGGTCTGATCGCCATCGGGGTACGCGCCGAGGACCGGGTGGCCCTGTTGTCCGCCACCCGTATCGAATGGATCCTCGCCGACCTCGGTGTCATGTGCACCGGCGGTGCCACCACAACGGTCTACCCCTCCACCAACGCCGAGGAATCGGCGTACATCCTCGCCGATTCCGGCAGCAGGGTGCTGGTCGCCGAGGACGCGACGCAGTTGGCCAAGGTGCGTGAGCGACGGGCCGAGCTATCCGAACTCAGCCATGTGGTCGTGATCGATCCCACCGGTGTGGAGGCGGACAAGTCGGACCCCGAGGGCTGGGTCCTCTCACTCGCAGATCTGGAGGAGCGTGGAGCCCGCCACCTCCAGGAGCACCCCGAAGCGGTCAAGGAGCGAGTCGGGGCGATCGAAGCCGATCAGCTGGCGACCCTCATCTATACCTCTGGCACCACCGGTCGCCCCAAGGGTGTTCGGTTGCCGCACGACAACTGGTCGTACATGGCGAAGGCGATCGCCGCGACCGGCCTGGTGACCCAGGACGACGTGCAGTACCTCTGGCTGCCGCTGGCCCACGTCTTCGGCAAGGTGCTGACGTCGGGCCAGATCGAGGTCGGTCATGTCACCGCGGTCGACGGCCGGATCGACAAGATCATTGAGAATCTGTCCGTGGTGCAGCCGACCTATATGGCCGCCGTTCCGCGCATCTTCGAGAAGGTCTACAACGGAGTCGCCACCAAGGCCCGGGCGGGCGGTGCGGCGAAGTACAAGATCTTCCAGTGGGCCGCTGCGGTGGCGCGCGACTACGCGAAGGCGTCCCAGGACAACTTCCGGCGTACGGGCACGGCATCGTCGCCGCTCGCCCTCCGCGCCAAGCACAAGGTGGCCGACGCCCTGGTCTACGCCAAGCTCCGCGAGGCGTTCGGCGGCAGGCTGCGGGCCGCGATCTCCGGGTCCGCCGCGCTCTCACCCGAGATCGGCTTCTTCTTCGCCGGCGCCGGCATCCACATCCTGGAGGGGTACGGACTCACCGAGTCCAGTGCGGCTTCCCTGGTCAACCCCGGTGAGGCATATCGCACCGGGACCGTGGGCAAACCGCTGCCGGGCACCGAGGTCCGCATCGCCGACGACGGCGAGATCCTGCTGCGCGGCCCCGGGATCATGGAGGGCTACCACGGGCTCCCGGAGAAGACGGAAGAGGTGTTGGAGCCCGATGGCTGGCTCCACACCGGGGACATCGGCGAGCTCTCGGCCGACGGATATCTGCGGATCACGGACCGCAAGAAGGACCTGATCAAGACGTCGAACGGCAAGTACATCGCGCCGACCGAGGTGGAGATCCAGTTCAAGGCCATCTGCCCGTTCGTCTCGAACATCGTCGTCATCGGCGCCGACCGCAACTTCTGCACGGCGCTGATCGCCCTCGACGAGCCGACGCTGCTCAGCTGGGCCGAGGGCCATGACCTGGCGGGGAAGCCCTACGGGGAGGTCCTCGTCGCGCCGGCGACCGTCGAGCTGATCCAGGGCTATGTGAACCGGCTGAACGAGGGCCTTCAGCGGTGGCAGATGGTGAAGAAGTTCCGTCTGCTGCCCCGGGACCTCGACGTCGAGCACGGTGATCTCACTCCCAGCCTCAAACTGAAGCGACCGGCCGTCGAGCGTGAGTTCCAGCACTTGATCGAAGAGATGTACTCCGGAACCCGCGAGGCATAGGACGGGACATCACCGGTGCGGGCCGGGTGCACCCCGTCCCGCACCGGCCCGTCCGCCGGGGGAGCGGCCCGTACCCCGGCGCCCCGATGCCCCGGCCGCTCGCCACCGACGGATTCCACTCCCGTCAGTGACGGACAATGGGGCGTATGCCTTCCGTACTGCCTGACGGCGAACCCATGCCCGAGGACGGGGCGCTTCCCGCGTCCGCCCTTGAAGGGGCAGCCGACCGGCCGCTCGCCTTCTACCTGCACGTACCGTACTGCGCCACACGCTGCGGCTACTGCGACTTCAACACCTACACGGCGACCGAGCTGCGCGGCTCGGGCGGGGTGCTGGCCTCCCGTGACAACTACGCGGCCACCCTCACGGACGAGGTTCGCCTCGCCCGCAAGGTCCTCGGAGACGACCCCCGCCCGGTGCGCACCCTGTTCGTGGGAGGCGGTACGCCGACCCTGCTGGCCGCATCCGACCTGGTGGCCATGTTGAGCGCCGTACGGGAGGAGTTCGGCTTCGCGGAGGGCGCGGAGATCACCACGGAGGCGAATCCGGAGTCCGTGGGTCCCGAGTACCTCGCGGAGCTACGGGCAGGAGGCTTCAACCGCATCTCCTTCGGCATGCAGAGCGCCCGCCAGCACGTCCTGAAGGTCCTGGACCGCACCCACACCCCCGGGCGGCCCGAAGCGTGCGTCGCCGAGGCGCGGGCGGCGGGGTTCGAGCACGTGAACCTCGATCTGATCTACGGCACTCCGGGGGAGAGCGACGACGACTGGCGCGCCTCGCTCGCCGCTGCGGTCGGAGCCGGGCCCGACCACATCTCCGCGTACGCGCTCATCGTCGAGGAAGGGACCCAGCTGGCCCGGCGCATTCGCCGCGGCGAGGTGCCCATGACCGACGATGACGTCCACGCTGACCGCTATCTGATCGCGGACTCGGTCCTCTCGGAGGCGGGCTACTCGTGGTACGAGGTGTCCAACTGGGCTACGACCGAAGCGGGCCGATGCGTCCACAACGAGCTCTATTGGCGGGGCGCCGACTGGTGGGGGGCCGGTCCCGGGGCGCACAGCCATGTCGGCGGGGTCCGCTGGTGGAACGTGAAGCATCCCGGGGCCTATGCCGCGGCACTCGCCCAGGGCCGCTCACCGGGAGCCGGCCGTGAGCTGCTGTCGGCCGAGGACCGGCGGGTGGAGAGGATCCTGCTGGAGCTGAGGCTTCGGGAGGGGGTACCCCTGTCATTGCTGCGTGAGGCGGGGCTGGAGGCCGCTCGGGGAGCCCTTGCGCAGGGGCTGCTGGACGAAGTTCCGTACGGCGAGGGGCGCGCGGTCCTGACGCTGCGGGGGCGTCTGCTCGCGGACGGTGTCGTACGGGGTCTGGTCGACTGACAACCCGATCCGGACCCCGCGCGCCCAGAGCCGCGGTGGGGGAGCGACCCGGAGCCCCACCCGGGACCGAAACCGACCGGCTGAAACCCACCGACCGACCGACCGACCAGCCAGCCACCCACCTAACCAACCGACCGACCAACTGACCAACCGACCGGCCGCGCCCGGCGTCCACCGGCCCACTGCTCCACCGGCACCGGCACTGGCACTGGCACCGGCCCTCCGGTCAGGGGAGAAGTGCGGGCGTCACCCGTCCCCCGCGGGTGCGGTCACGAAGTCGATCAACTCCTCGACCCTCCCCAGCAACTCAGGTTGCAGGTCCCGGTACGAGTGCACCTTCGACAGGATGTGCTGCCACGCGGCGCCCGTGTTCTCCGGCCAGCCCAGGGCCTTGCAGACGCCCGTCTTCCAGTCCTGCCCCCGGGGGATGACCGGCCACGCCTCCAGTCCGAGGACCGACGGCTTCACCGCCTCCCACACATCGATGTAGGGATGGCCGGCGACCAGTACGTGCGCGTCCGTCACCGAAGCGGCGATCCTGGACTCCTTGGACCCCGGCACCAGATGGTCCACCAGCACCCCGAGCCGGGCGTCCGGTCCCGGAGCGAACTCGGCGACCACCGCCGGAAGGTCGTCGATGCCCTCCAGGTACTCCACCACCACGCCCTCGATCCGCAGATCGTCGCCCCAGACGCGTTCGACGAGCTCGGCGTCGTGGCGGCCCTCCACATAGATCCGGCCAGCCCGGGCCACCCGCGCCCTTGCCCCGGGAACCGCCAGGGAACCGGAAGCGGTCACCACCGGCTTGGACGGTCTCCCCGGGCCCGGCCGGACCAGGGTCACGACCTCGCCGTCCAACAGAAACCCCCGCGGTGCCAGCGGAAAGACCCGGCGCTTGCCGAAGCGGTCCTCCAGCGTCACCGTGCCGGCCTCGCAGCCCACCACCGCACCGCAGAAGCCGGTGCCGGCCTCCTCCACCACCAGATCGGGGTCCGACGGATCGGCCGCGACCTCCCTGGCGGGAGCCGACTTCTTCCAAGGGGGCGTCAGATCAGGGCTGTAGCTGCGCATTCGGCCGACGCTACGACACCTCGAACCGCTCCGCCAGCGCATCGCGCTGGGCACGTACGAACGCGGCGTCCACGACCGCGCCGTGCCCCGGCACGTACCGTGCGTCCTTGCCGCCGAGCGCCAGCAGCCGGTCCAGAGCGGCCGGCCAGCGGGCTCCGACGGCGTCCGGCCCCGCCTGCGGCTCTCCGGACTCCTCCACCAGATCGCCGCAGAACACCACGGCGGGGCTCCCCGGCACCAGTAGCGCCAGATCGTGACCGGTGTGCCCGGGACCTGCGTCGACGAGAACCACCCGGCGGCCTCCGCCCAGATCGAGCGTCTGCTGACCGGCGACCGCATGCCCCGGGCTCACCAGCGCCCCGGCCGCCGCAGCCGCCTCCAGCGGCTCCACGCCGTGCCGTACGGCATCTGCCCGCAGTGCGTCCGCCTCCCGGCGCAGGAGGCCATCGAGGCCCTGTGTGCCGTACACCTCGGCCCCGGGGAATGCGGCGGCCCCCAGCACATGGTCGAAGTGCGGGTGGCTCAGTGCGATGTGCGTCACCTCGCGACCGCTCAGCAGGGCCTGTGCCTGGGCCCTCAGCTCGGCACCCTCCCGCAGGGTCGAACCGCTGTCGAACAGCAGCACGCCTTCGCCACCGACGACCAGCCCGCAGGTCGCGTCCCAACCCGGCAACCGCCGTCGCCCCACCCCGTCGGCCAACCGCTCCCAGCCGAAGTCTTCCCAACAGACGTTCATACCGGGACGCTACTGGCAGCGACCAGCGAAGGCGCGCGGTAGCGTGGTCGGTCGCCCTTGCTACGGGCGTACCCCACGGCCGTACACTGGCACGGGGGATTCTTGGCACTCGGACCTGGTGAGTGCCAGACAGTGACCGAAGAACCACCGTGGGACCACAGCTGGAGGTGTGCGCGATGCTCAGTGAACGCAGACTCGAAGTGCTGCGCGCCATCGTCCAGGACTATGTCGGTACCGAGGAGCCCGTCGGCTCCAAGGCGCTCACCGAGCGCCACAGGCTCGGTGTTTCACCGGCCACCGTCCGCAATGACATGGCGGTCCTGGAAGACGAGGGATTCATCGCCCAGCCGCACACCAGTGCCGGGCGCATCCCCACCGACAAGGGGTACCGCCTCTTCGTCGACAAGCTCGCCGGGGTGAAACCGCTGTCGTCAGCCGAGCGCCGCGCCATCCAGAGCTTCCTGGACGGCGCTGTGGACCTCGATGACGTCGTCGGCCGTACGGTGAGGCTGCTGGCGCAGCTGACCCGTCAGGTCGCGGTCGTGCAGTACCCCTCGCTCACCCGCTCCACGGTGCGCCACGTGGAGTTGCTGGCGCTCGCACCCGCACGGGTCATGCTCGTGTTGATCACGGACACGGGCCGGGTCGAGCAGCGCATGGTCGACTGTCCGGCTCCCTTCGGCGACACCCCGCTCGCCGATCTGCGGGCCCGGCTCAACAGCAGGGTCGTCGGCCGTCGCTTCGCGGATGTGCCGCAGTTGGTCCAGGACCTCCCCGACTCCTTCGACCCGGAGGACCGGGGTGCGGTCTCCACCGTGCTCTCCACCCTGTTGGAGACGCTGGTCGAGGAGACCGAGGAGCGGTTGGTCATCGGCGGCACCGCGAACCTCACGCGCTTCGGCCATGACTTCCCGCTGACGATCAGGCCCGTCCTGGAGGCCCTTGAGGAGCATGTGGTGCTCCTCAAGCTCCTCGGTGAGGCCAAGGAGTCCGGCGGCATGGGCATGACGGTGCGTATCGGCCATGAGAACGCCCATGAAGGACTCAACTCAACCTCCGTGGTCGCCGTCGGCTACGGTTCGGGCGACGAGGCAGTCGCCAAACTCGGCGTGGTCGGACCGACCCGCATGGACTACCCCGGAACGATGGGAGCGGTACGCGCAGTGGCACGTTACGTCGGACAGATCCTGGCGGAGTCGTAAGTGGCCACGGACTACTACGCCGTACTCGGCGTGCGCCGCGACGCATCTCAGGACGAGATCAAGAAGGCGTTCCGCCGGCTGGCGCGTGAGCTCCATCCGGACGTGAACCCCGATCCGAAGACCCAGGAGCGGTTCAAGGAGATCAACGCCGCTTACGAGGTGTTGTCGGACCCGCAGAAGAAGCAGGTCTACGACCTCGGCGGCGACCCCCTGTCCCAGGCGGGTGCCGCCGGTGCGGCCGGCTTCGGTGCCGGTGGCTTCGGAAACTTCTCGGACATCATGGACGCCTTCTTCGGTACGGCGTCCCAACGCGGCCCCCGCTCGCGCACCCGGCGCGGCCAGGACGCGATGATCAGGCTGGAGATCGACCTCAACGAGGCCGCCTTCGGTACGACCAAGGACATCCAGGTCGACACGGCAGTCGTCTGTACGACGTGTTCGGGCGAGGGCGCGGCCCCCGGGACCTCGGCCCAGACCTGTGACATGTGTCGTGGGCGCGGTGAGGTCTCCCAGGTCACCCGCTCCTTCCTGGGCCAGGTCATGACCTCGCGCCCCTGCCCGCAGTGCCAGGGCTTCGGCACGGTCGTCCCCACCCCGTGCCCGGAGTGTGCGGGCGACGGTCGGGTCCGTTCCCGTCGCACGCTGACCGTGAAGATCCCGGCCGGCGTCGACAACGGCACCCGTATCCAGTTGGCGGGGGAGGGCGAGGTCGGCCCGGGCGGCGGCCCCGCCGGCGATCTGTACGTCGAGATCCACGAAGTGCCCCATGCGGTGTTCCAGCGACGGGGTGACGATCTGCACTGCACGGTGACGATCCCCATGACGGCGGGCTCGCTCGGTACGAAGGTGCCGTTGGAGACGCTCGACGGGATGGAAGAGATCGACATCCGGCCGGGGACCCAGTCGGGGCAGTCCATCCCGCTGCACGGCCGGGGTGTCACCCACTTGAGGGGTGGCGGTCGGGGTGATCTGATCGTGCACGTCGAGGTGATGACGCCGACCAAGTTGGACGCGGAACAGGAGAGGCTCCTTCGGGAGTTGGCGAAACTTAGAGGTGAGGAGCGCCCGCTCGGTCAGTTTCAACCGGGACAACAAGGACTCTTCTCCCGACTGAAGGACGCGTTCAACGGGCGTTAGGCGATGCCCCCGCGGTGCCGAGCCTCGGCCGGCGCCGCGGGGTCTGCTCAAGGGCCCCGGGCCCCTCTGGCCCCGGCCAGAGCTTCCCGGGCCAGAGCTTCCCGGGCTAGAGCTTCCCGGGCCAGAGCTTCCCAGGCCGGAGTGCGCCAGCCTTCCCCGTGCGATCCGGAGCCCCCTTCCACGGGCCTTGCGAGCACCCCGGAAACACCCGCCGACCCCCTTCCGAGCAGCCTCCGAATCCCTTCCGCGGCCCCTTCCCGACCAGGTGATCCGACCCTCGTCGCAGCCGTCCGGCCCTCTGGTGAGGGAGGGTGCGTAGCACGTCAAGGGGCCTTCCGGGGAGCTGTCGGGCTCGATTCGGCCGGCCGTCAGCGGCATGACACGATGCACACATGTCCTCCGTACTGACCGATCTCTGCCGGTATCCGATCGTGCAGGCACCGATGGCGGGCGGTGCGTCGTGCCCGCAGTTGGCCGCTGCTGTGTCCGAGGCCGGCGGCCTCGGGTTCCTGGCTGCCGGGTACAAGACCGCGGACGGCATGTACCAAGAGGTCAAACAGATCCGCGGGCTCACCTCGCGGCCCTTCGGCGTCAATCTCTTCATGCCGCAGCCCAAGACGGTGGATTCGGCGGCCATCGAGGTCTACCGGCAGCAACTCGCCGGTGAGGTGAGTTGGTATGAGACTCCGCTCGGTGACCCCGATTCGAGTCGTGACGACGGCTACGAGGCCAAGCTCGCCATTCTCCGTGACGACCCCGTACCGGTGGTGTCCTTCACCTTCGGCTGTCCGAGCGCCGAGGTCCTGGAGTCGTTCGCCAAGGCCGGAACGGTCACCGTCGTCACCGTCACCACACCGGAGGAGGCACGCATCGCCGAGCGCGCCGGTGCCGATCTGCTCTGCGTCCAGGGAATCGAAGCGGGCGGCCACCAGGGCACCTACCGGGACGATCCCGCCGCCTCGCACGGGGGCATCGGGCTGCTCACGCTCATCGCCCTGATCCGTGAGTGCGTCGACCTCCCGGTGATCGCCACCGGCGGGTTGATGCGGGGCAGCCAGATCGGCGCGGCGATCGCCGCAGGGGCGAACGCCGCTCAGTTGGGGACCGCGTTCCTCGTCTGCCCCGAATCCGGTGCGCACCCCCTGCACAAGCAGGCGATGACCAATCCCCTCTTCGCCCGCACGGACCTGACCCGGGCCTTCACCGGGCGGGTAGCACGCGGTCTCGTCAACCGCTTCATGCGCGAGCACGGACCGTACGCCCCCGCCGCCTACCCGCAGGTGCACTATCTGACGAGGGACCTGCGCAAGGCGGCTGCCAAGGCGGGGGACGCCCAGGGCATGGCGCTCTGGGCCGGTCAGGGACATCGGCTGGCGCGCGAGATGCCCGCCGGGCAACTCGTCGAAGTCCTCGCCGCCGAACTGGAATCGGCCCACATCGCCCATGACCCCGAGGAGTCCCGTTGACCGCGCCCGTGTTCCTGACGGACTCCCTGGCGGATCTCGTGCCCGGTGCCCGGCTCGTCCTCGACGGTCCGGAGGGCCGTCACGCGGTGTCGGTGCGACGGTTGCAGCCGGGGGAGGACATCGTGCTCACCGACGGTCTGGGCCGGGGCGCCGCCGGGCTCGTCGTCGGGACCGAGGGCAAGGACCGGCTGACCGTGGAGGTGCTGAGCCTGCCCGAGGAACCCGAACCGCGGACGCGCATCACCGTGGTGCAGGCGCTGCCCAAGGGGGACCGTGGCGAGTTGGCCGTGGAGACGATGACCGAAACGGGTGTGGACGCCATCGTTCCGTGGGCGGCGGCGCGTTGCATCACCCAGTGGAAGGGCGAGCGCGGCGCCAAGTCCCTCGCCAAATGGCGGGCGACGGCCAGGGAAGCCGGCAAGCAGTCGCGTCGGCTGCGGTTCCCGGAAGTGGCGGAAGCCGCCACCACCAAACAGGTCGCCTCCCTCCTCGCTGATGCCGACTTCGCCGCTGTGCTGCACGAGGAGGGCGCACAGCCGCTCGCCACGGTCGCGTTGCCGGCCGAAGGTTCGATCGTGCTGGTCGTTGGCCCCGAAGGCGGAGTCGCCCCACAGGAGTTGGCCGCCTTCGCCGATGCCGGTGCGTCCCCCTATCGATTGGGACGCAGTGTGCTGCGGACTTCGACGGCGGGCACGGCGGCGGCGGCGCTGCTCCTGGGTCGCACGGGGCGTTGGTCCTGACGCTCGCGGTCGGATCGATGGCGCAGTTCGCCTACGCCAGTTGGGGTAGGCGAAAAGGCCGACGATCGGTCATCTTGGCGTCCATCCGGGGGGTTGTGGCCGCAACCAGTCTTTTCCCGCCCGCTCCCCGGTGTCACCCTGCCCTCCATGGAAGTCTCACCGCATAGGCGGAGCCGGCGCGTTCTGGTGTCGTGCGCCCTCACGGGAGCTGTCGTCGCCACGACCGCCTTGACCGGGTGCGAGCCCGTGTCCAACGGGCTCAACTCCTCGGCCGTCGCGATCACCACGGACCGTACGGCCACGAACGCCCTGGAGCGACTCGGCTTCCAGGTGGGGTGGTTCAGTTGTACGGCGGAACTGGGCGAGAAGGACCGGTCCGCCGCACCGACGGGGTCGGGGTTCGCCTCCGTCGACTGCGAGGGGGAAACCGACTCCGACCAGCGGATCACCCTCAAGGGCCGGGTGACGGAGGAGCGTTCGGGCACCTGTATCCGGGGCGATCTCACGACGCGGATCAGCGGGAAGGTCGTCTTCACGGCGACGTTCCTCGGGGACTGCGAGTCCCAGCCCACGAGGACGACCCGTCCCGTCGAGCCGCCGGACCGTTCGAACGGGAGACCCCGGGCGACCGTCACCGTCACGGAGACGGTCACCGTCACCGCCGAACCGCCCCGTAAGTGACCGGGCCCGTGCGTACGGGTGAGGACGCTCCCCGCGCACACGGACGCGCCATGCCCGTCCCGTCGGCGTCGTCGGAGAACGCCGGAAGCTCCCCGCGCACCGGTGCACGTCCGTACGCGGACCAGCATCCGTACCCATCCATGCACCCGCACCAGCGCCCGCACGCGCCGTGCTCGCGCCGCCCGACCGAGTGGGCGCGGCCGGCGCCACCCGCTCGCACATCGGTGTCGGCCGGATGCCGGACACCGGCTGCCAGATGCCGTCCGTCCAGGGGTTGCACCGCTTCCCGCTGCGTGCACGCGAAGGCGGTGCCGACCCATGTGCTGATGTTGCCCGCAAAGCCGTGACCTCGACGTCCCCACCTGCCTAGGGTGATCCTGTGACGCAGCCTGCTTACCTCCGGTATCCGCACATTCACGGCGAGTTGATCGCCTTCACCGCCGAGGACGACGTCTGGGTCGCCCCGCTCGACGGAGGTCGAGCCTGGCGCGTCAGCGCCGACGACATACCGGTCGACCACCCGCGCTTCTCACCCGACGGCGCACACATCGCCTGGACCTCCCGACGCGACGGCGCCCCCGAGGTCCACGTGGCCCCGGTCGATGGCGGATCGACGACCCGGTTGACGTACTGGGGGGACCACAAGACGTCCGTCCGCGGCTGGACGCCCGACGGCGAGGTCCTCGCCATCAGCGCGCGTGGACAGGCGTCCTCCCGTCGCACCTGGGCCAGGGCCATCCCGTTGGACGGCGGACCGGCGACCGTGCTGCCGTACGGCCTGGTGGGCGATGTTGCCCACGGCGGGTCCGGAGTGCTGCTGCTCTCCGCCACCATGGGGCGGGAGGCCGCCGCCTGGAAGCGCTACCGGGGCGGTACGGCCGGGAAGTTGTGGATCGATCGGGCCGGAGACGGAACGTTCGTCCGGCTGCTCGAAGAGTTGGCCGGCAACATCGAGTACCCGCTGTGGATCCAGGGGGACGGTTCCCGGGACACCGAGGGCAGAGTCGCCTTCCTGTCCGACCACGAAGGCACCGGAGCCGTCTACTCCGCCCAGCCGGACGGTTCGGACCTGCGACGGCACACACCACTCGGCGGCTTCTACGCCCGGCACGCCGCCACCGACGGGACCCGTATCGTCTACAGCTCCGCAGGCGAACTCTGGGTCGTCGACGATGTGTTCGCCGAGAGCTCGCAACCCCGTCGGCTGTCCATCAAACTCGGCGGTCAACGCACCGATCTGCGACCCCGGCTCATCGACGCCGAACACCACGTGGGCTCCGCACGGCCCGACCACACCGGCCGCGGGAGCGCCGTGGAGGTACGGGGCGGCATCCACTGGGTGACGCATCGGGAAGGGCCGGCGAGGGCCCTGTCCGTCACCCCGGGGGTGCGCGCCAGACTGCCCCGCAACTTCCGGGTCGACGGCGCCGAGCACGTCGTCTGGGTCACGGACGCCGAGGGAGAGGACGCCCTGGAGTTCGCGCCGGCGACCGGTGCCCAACCGGGGGTCGCACCGCGCAGGCTCGCGGCCGGGCAACTCGGCAGGGTACTGGGCCTGGCCATCGCCCCCGACGGCAGTCGAGCCGCGGTCGCCACCCACGACGGCCGGGTCCTGCTGGTCGAGCGGGAGTCGGGGGAGGTGCGCGAGGTCGACCGCAGCGCCGACGGCGAAGCCACCGGTCTCACCTTCTCGCCCGACTCCGGTTGGCTCGCCTGGTCCCACGCCGGACCTGCGCCCCTGCGCCAACTCAAGCTGGCCGGCACCGCCGAACTCACCGTCGCCGAGGCCACCCCGCTGCGCTTCAGGGACTTCCAGCCGGCGTTCACGCTCGACGGCAAACACCTGGTGTTCCTCTCCGAGCGCGCCTTCGACCCCGTCTACGACTCGCACGTCTTCGACCTCGCGTTCGTCGGCGGCTGTCGTCCGCACCTGATCACCCTGGCCGCCACGACCCCCTCGCCCTTCGGTCCGCAGCGCCACGGCCGCCCCTTTGAAGCGGACAAGCCCGATAGGCCGGACAAGGGCGACGAAGGGGACGGCCGACAGGTTGGTGCCATCACCAGGATCGATCTGGAGGGGATCGCCGATCGGATCGTGCCCTTCCCCGTGGAGGCGGCCCGGTACTCGACCCTGCGGGCGGCCAAGGACGGGGTGCTCTGGTTGCGCCACCCGCTGAGCGGCGTGCTCGGCACCGCCCGGGCCAATCCCGGCGACCCGGGGCCCACCACCTCGCTGGAGCGGTACGACCTGGCCCAGCCCGGCATGGAGGAACTCGCCTCGGACGTGGCGAGCTACTCGGTCAGCGGTGACGGGAAGCGGGTGCTCCTCTTCACGGGCGGCAGCGTGAAGGTGGTCCCGAGCGACCAGCGCGCCTCCCACGACGAGGACAGCGACACCAACATCACCGTCGACCTCTCGCGGGTTCGCCAGCCACTCGACCCGGCTGCCGAGTGGCGGCAGATGTACGAGGAGGCGGGCCGGTTGATGCGCCAGAACTTCTGGCGTGCCGATCTCGGCGGCGTCGACTGGGACGACGTACTGGACCGCTACCGACCCGTGCTCGACCGGATCGCCACCCATGACGACCTGGTGGACCTTCTGTGGGAGGTGCAGGGGGAACTGGGCACCTCACACGCCTATGTCACCCCCCGTGGCTGGTTCGGCGGTCGGTCCGAGCGCCAGGGACTCCTGGGCGCCGACCTCTCGCGGGCCGAGGACGGCATCTGGCGGGTGGACCGGGTGCTTCCGTCCGAGACGTCCGACCCGCAGGCGCACTCCCCGCTGGCCGCACCCGGCGTCGCGGTCCGCGCGGGCGATGCGATCACCGCCGTCGACGGCCGGCCGGTCGACCCGGTCGCCGGCCCGGGGCCGCTGCTGGTCGGTTCGGCGGGCAAGCCGGTGGAGTTGACGATCGCTCCGGCGGGTGGTGGCGACCCCCGGTACGCGGTGGTGGTGCCGATCGCGGACGAGGAGCCGCTGCGCTACCACGCCTGGGTCGCCGATCGGCGCGCCTACGTCCATGAGCAGTCGCAGGGCCGGCTCGGCTATCTCCACGTACCGGACATGCAGGCTCCCGGCTGGGCCCAGATCCACCGAGATCTACGGATCGAGGTAGCCCGGGAGGGGCTCGTCGTCGACGTCCGGGAGAACCGCGGGGGCCACACCTCCCAACTGGTGGTGGAGAAGCTGGCCCGGCGGATCGTGGGCTGGGACCTGCCGCGCGACATGCGCCCCTTCAGCTATCCGCAGGACGCCCCGAGGGGGCCCGTGGTCGTGGTGGCCAACGAGTTCTCCGGATCCGACGGGGACATCGTCAACGCGGCGATCAAGGCCCTGGGGATCGGTCCGGTGGTGGGGACGCGGACCTGGGGCGGTGTGGTGGGCATCGACAGCAGATACACATTGGTCGACGGCACCGCGGTGACCCAGCCCAAGTACGCCTTCTGGCTGGAGGGTTACGGCTGGGGAGTGGAGAACCACGGGGTGGATCCCGATGTGGAGGTCGTGATGACTCCGCAGGACCACGTGGCCGGCCGGGACCCGCAGTTGGACGAGGCCGTGCGGATGGCGCTGGCGACGCTGGTCGAGAACCCGGCGAAGTCGCCGCCCACGGTCGAGTGATGCACCCGCCCGGCTTCCCTGGGGGAGCCGGGCGGAAACCGGCCGTCGACCGGGCGGTCGACGGCCGGCCCGGGCGTCCCCGCTGCGGTCGTGGCACGAGCACGGGAGCCGATCGCACGCCGCGTTGTCCACAGGGCGGACGGGCCGGACACCCGGGCTCGATACGATGCACGGGTACTGGACGCAATGCGAGGAGGACCCGGCATGGCGGGAGAACCGCAGGCTGACTGCCTGTTCTGCAAGATCGTCGCGGGTGATGTGCCCGCCACCTTGGTCCGGGAGACCGAGACCGCGGTCGCCTTCCGCGACATCAACCCCCAGGCGCCCACCCATGTGTTGGTGATCCCGCGGGCCCACTACCCCGACGCTGCCTCCCTCGCCGTGGCCGAGCCCGCCCTCGCGGCGGACGTGCTGCGTCTGGCCGGTGAGGTCGCCGAGCAGGAGAAGACGATCGACTCCGGGTACCGCATCGTCTTCAACACCGGTTCGGGTGCGGGCCAGACCGTCTTCCACGCCCATGCGCACGTCCTCGGTGGACGCGGGCTCGCCTGGCCCCCTGGATAGCGGCGACCGATCTTGTCCGTACGAGAACTGGTGGTGCTGGGCACCGCCAGCCAGGTCCCCACCCGTCACCGCAACCACAACGGGTACCTCCTGCGCTGGGGTGCCGAAGGCATTCTCTTCGACCCCGGCGAAGGCACCCAGCGCCAGATGCTGCGGGCCGGGGTCGCAGCCCACGACATCAACCGCATCTGCATCACCCACTTCCACGGCGACCACTCACTGGGGCTGGCCGGGGTCATCCAGCGCATCAACCTCGATCGCGTTCCGCACGAGGTCGTCGCCCACTACCCCGCCAGCGGCCAGCGCTACTTCGACCGCCTGCGCTACGCGACGGCCTACCGGGAGACGGTCCAGCTGACCGAGGCTCCCGTCGCCGCCGACGGGACGCTCGCCAGTACCGGGGCGTACCAACTCCTCGCCCACCGGCTCTCCCACCCGGTCGAGTCATTCGGCTACCGACTCGTCGAGCCGGACGGCAGACGGATGCTCCCCGAGGCATTGGCCGCCCACGGCATCCGCGGCCCCGACGTGGGCCGCATCCAGCGCGAGGGCGCGCTGGGCGGAGTCACCCTGGACCAGGTCAGCGAGGAACGCCGTGGTCAGCGATTCGCGTTCGTCATGGACACCCGACTCTGTGACGGCGTGTACGCCCTCGCCGAGGACTGCGATCTGCTCGTCATCGAGTCCACCTTCCTGGACGAGGACGAACAGCTCGCCACGGACCACGGCCATCTCACGGCCGGCCAGGCCGCCCGGGTCGCCCGTGAAGCGGGTGTGCGGCATCTCGTCCTCACCCACTTCTCCCAGCGCTACGCGGACCCGGACGCCTTCGAGCGACAGGCGAGGGCCGCCGGATTCGGCGGCGAGTTGACCATCGCGGCCGACCTCCTGCGCGTCCCCCTCCCCACCCGACGACCATGAACGAAGCTGAACCCGTGCCCCTCCCCAAAGCCGAACTCCACCTCCACATCGAAGGCACCCTAGAACCGGAACTCGCCTTCGCCCTCGCCGCGCGCAACGGCGTCCAGCTGCCCTACCCGGACACCGAGGCGCTGCGCAGCGCGTATCTCTTCGACGACCTCCAGTCCTTCCTCGACCTCTACTACGCCCTGATGGCGGTGTTGCGGACCGAGGACGACTTCGCCGATCTGACGGACGCCTATCTGACCCGGGCCGCCGCGCAGGGGGTGCGGCACGCCGAGATCTTCTTCGACCCCCAGGCCCACACCGCCCGGGGTGTGCCGATCGGCACCGTCATCAACGGAATCGCCCGGGCGCTCGACCGGAGCGAGGACCGCCACGGCATCTCCACCCGTCTGATCATGTGCTTCCTGCGGGACCTGTCCGCCGCATCCGCGCTGGAAACCCTCGATGCGGCGAGGCCCTACCTCCATCGGATCACGGCCGTCGGTCTCGACTCCGCGGAGGCGGGCCATCCGCCGTCCAAGTTCCGTGAGGTGTACGAGGCGGCCGGAGCCCTGGGACTGCGCAAGGTGGCCCACGCGGGGGAGGAGGGCCCGCCGGAGTACATCCGCGAGGCGCTGGACGTCCTCGGAGTCGAGCGCATCGACCACGGACTGCGCTGCATCGAGGACAGCGAGTTGGTGGCACGGCTCGCCCGTGAAAGGGTGCCGCTGACCCTGTGCCCCCTGTCGAACGTCCGGCTCAAGGTCATCGACGTACTGGAAGACCACCCATTGCGGCAGTTGATGGACGCCGGGCTGCTCTGCACGGTGAACTCGGACGACCCGGCGTACTTCGGCGGATACGTGGGGGACACCTTCCACGCCGTCCGCGAGGCGCTGGACCTGGATCATGAGCGGCTGCGTGAGCTCGCTCGCAACTCGTTCGTCGCGGCCTTCCTCCAGGACGACGAGGAACGGCGCACCCGTTTGCTGGCCGAGGTGGACGCATACGACTTCGCAGGCGAGTCGGGTTTCTAGCGCGGCTCGCCGGATCGCCCGGGCCTGAGGGGGCTGCTGGACCTTCCGGGCTCGGGGCGCTCCTCGCCCACCGGATCGCACCAGCCAGACCAGTGGGCCAGCGCACGCCGGACGGACCGGCCGCATCAGAGCTGACTCAGTCGAGCCAGTCGAACCAGTCTGAATCGTCCACAGCAGTCGGTTGGGCCCGGACTCCCCTCCGGTGCGGCCTCTGCCGCCCATCGGTGGGGCATACACCGAGCGAAAAAGGGCAATTGTCGAGCTTGCTGTGACTTGCACGGAAAGAGTAGTCCCGACCGAAGAAACTTCTTCCTTCCTCTCACAACAGGCCCCGCCCCAGCAGGCTCCATCAGGCACACTTGCCCTCATCTGCACCATGCACAGGAGCGGCGGCACGGGTGAGCACGCGACACGGAAAACACGGGCAACAGCACGGACCCCGGGAGGCCCAGCAGCCCCCGGTCCCCAAACCCCCCTGCCTCGATCCCCTCGCCGCCCTGCGCACCCCCGCCGATCCCGCCTGCGACGTCTACCTCACCGGGACCGTCTTCCTCGACATCATCTTCACCGGGCTCGGCTCGGCACCCGTGCGCGGCACCGAGTCCTGGGCGCACGGCATGGGCTCCAGCCCCGGTGGCGTCGCCAACATGGCCACCGCCCTGGCCCGACTGGGCCTGCGCACCTCCCTCGCCGCCGCCTTCGGTGACGATCACTACGGCGACTACTGCTGGGACGCCCTGGAACAGGGCGAGGGCATCGACCTCACGCTGTCACGCACGGTTCCCGGCTGGCACTCCCCGGTCACCGTCTCGATGGCGTACGAGGGCGAGCGGACGATGGTCTCCCACGGCCATGAGGCACCACCGCCCGAGTCCGCCCCTGAATGCCCGCCGCCCGCGAGAGCCGCCATCGCCTCGCTCACACCCGGCCGCCGGGACGAGTGGATCGCACAGGCGGCCCGTCAGGGCACCCGGGTCTTCGCCGACGTCGGCTGGGACGAGACGGGCCGCTGGGATCCGGACGACCTGGCCGATCTGGAGCACTGCGAAGCATTCCTCCCCAATGCCGAGGAGGCCATGCGCTACACCCGCACCGACTGCCCACGGGCTGCGGCGCACGCCCTCACCGAGCGGGTGCCGGTGGCCGTGGTCACGCTCGGCGCGGAGGGCGCGTACGCGGTGGACGGTCGCACCGGCGAGTGCGCCGAGGTCCCCGCCATCGTGGTGGAGGCTCTCGACCCGACGGGCGCCGGCGATGTGTTCGTCGCCGGTTTCGTCACCGGCACCCTGGCGCAGTGGCCGCTGGCCGATCGGCTCGCCTTCGCGGGGTTGACCGCGGCGCTGTCGGTGCAGGAGTTCGGCGGATCGCTCTCGGCGCCCGGGTGGCTGGAGATCGCGACCTGGTGGCAGCAGGTCCAAGGGATGGCCGACCAGGACCCGGCGGCCCTGCGCAGGTACACGTTTCTCGATGGGCTCCTGCCGGCCCCGGCTCGGCCGTGGCCCCTGCCCAGGGCCGTCCCCACGATCGGCTTCCGCAACTCCGCCTGACTTCCGCCGCCCGCCGGGCCGAGACGGTTCGTCGCTCCCGACCGCGCCTCCCGACCGCGCCTTCCGGCCCGGTCGGGGCCCCGTGCCGGACAGCGCCATCCCCCCGGATCCGGTCGTTCGCGTCGTGCTCGTTGTTTCGTCGTGCTCGTCGTTTCGATGTGCTCGACGTGCTCGACGCGCTCGTTGTTGTCGACGCGCTCGTTGTTCCGGTGGGGCCTGTCGGATCTCATGGTGAAAAAGCCCTCGGTCCTTGTCAGCACGGCGTCGTACGCTGGAGTTCCAGAGGTTGTCGAGCAGCGAGAACCCTGCGACGGGAGGTATGTGCAGGCCACAGAGCCGGCCCATGACTCACACACCCACAGCCCAGACCAGTTCCCGCCACCCGGCCAGCCCCGAAGGCGCGCGGAACACACCAGAGCCGGGACAGGCACGAGCCGCGTTCACCGTTCCCGCAAAACACCCGATGGTGACTCTCCTCGGTTCCGGCGACGCGCTGCTGCGCGTGATTGAGAAGGCGTTCCCGGCAGCCAATATCCATGTCCGGGGCAATCAGGTCAGCGCCGTGGGCGACCCGGTGGACGTCGCGCTCATCCAGCGCCTGTTCGACGAGATGATGCTGGTGCTCCGCACCGGACAGCCGATGACGGAGGACGCAGTGGAACGCTCGATCGCCATGCTTAGGGCGAGTGGGAACGGCACCGGGGGCGATTCCTCCGAAACCCCCGCCGAAGTGCTCACTCAGAACATCCTCTCCAGCCGCGGTCGGACCATCCGCCCCAAGACTCTCAACCAGAAGCGGTACGTCGACGCGATCGACAAGCACACGATCGTCTTCGGCATCGGCCCCGCGGGCACCGGCAAGACCTATCTCGCCATGGCCAAGGCGGTCCAGGCCCTCCAGTCCAAGCAGGTCACCCGGATCATCCTGACCAGGCCCGCGGTCGAAGCGGGTGAGCGGCTCGGCTTCCTGCCCGGCACGCTGTACGAGAAGATCGACCCCTATCTGCGTCCGCTCTACGACGCGCTGCACGACATGCTCGACCCCGACTCCATCCCCCGGCTGATGGCCGCGGGCACGATCGAGGTCGCGCCGCTGGCCTATATGCGCGGACGGACGCTCAACGATGCGTTCATCATCCTCGACGAGGCGCAGAACACCAGCGCCGAACAGATGAAGATGTTCCTCACCAGGCTCGGGTTCGACTCGAAGATCGTCATCACGGGAGACATCACCCAGGTCGACCTTCCGAGCGGCACCAAGAGCGGTCTCCGACAGGTCCAGGACATCCTGGACGGCGTTGAGGACGTCCATTTCTCCCGCCTCACGTCCAACGATGTCGTTCGGCACAAGCTCGTCGGCCGTATCGTCGATGCGTACGAGAAGTACGACGGCCTCAACGACGGCCGCGGCGCGAACGGGAAGTAGCTCGAACCACACCATGTCGATCGACGTCAACAACGAGTCCGGAACCGAGGTCGACGAGCACGCGATCCTCGACGTCGCCCGTTACGCGCTCGCGAGAATGAGGATCCATCCGCTCTCCGAACTCTCGGTGATCGTCGTGGACGAAGCGGCGATGGAACAGCTCCACCTCCAATGGATGGATCTGCCGGGCCCCACCGATGTCATGTCCTTCCCGATGGACGAACTGCGCCCACCGGTCAAGGACGCCGAGGAGCCTCCCCAGGGGCTCCTCGGTGACATCGTGCTCTGTCCCGAAGTCGCCAAGACGCAGGGTGAGCAGTCTCCGACCCAGCACTCCATGGACGAGGAGTTGCAACTGCTCACCGTCCACGGCGTCCTCCACCTCCTCGGCTATGACCACGAGGAGCCGGACGAGAAGGCCGAGATGTTCGGTCTCCAGGCGGCGATCGTCGATGGCTGGCGGGCGGAGAAGGGCCTGACCGGACCGTCCCCCGCGCCGACCGTCTCATGAGCGGGGCACTGGTCTTCGGGGCGGTCCTGCTGGTCGTCGTCGCTTGGCTTGCGGCGTGCGCCGAGGCCGGCATCGCGCGCGTCTCCAGCTTCCGCGCCGCGGAAGCCACCCGCTCGGGGCGACGGGGTGCCGCCAAGTTGGCACAGGTCGCCGCCGACCCCACCCGCTATCTCAATGTGGCCCTCCTGGTGCGTGTCGCCTGTGAGATGGCCGCGGGCGTCCTGGTCACCTACGCCTGCCTTCAGGAGTTCCCCGAGACCTGGGAGGCGCTCGCGGTCGCGATCGGTGTGATGGTCCTGGTCTCCTATGTGGCGGTGGGCGTTTCCCCGCGGACGATCGGCCGTCAGCACCCGCTGAACACGGCCACCGCCGCCGCGTACGTCCTGTTGCCGCTCGCGCGGATCATGGGTCCGATTCCACAACTGCTGATCCTGCTCGGAAATGCGCTCACCCCCGGGAAGGGTTTCCGCAAGGGCCCCTTCGCCAGCGAGGCGGAACTGCGCGCGATGGTCGATCTGGCCGAGCAGGAATCACTGATCGAGGACGAAGAGCGCCGTATGGTGCACTCCGTCTTCGAACTCGGTGACACGCTGGTCCGCGAAGTCATGGTTCCGCGCACGGACTTGATTTCCATCGAGCGGTACAAGACCGTTCGGCAGGCCATGACCCTGGCCCTGCGTTCCGGCTTCTCCCGCATTCCCGTCAGTGGGGAGAACGAGGACGATGTCGTCGGCATCGTCTATCTCAAGGACCTCGCGCGAAAGACGCACATCAATCGTGAGTCCGAGGCCGACTTGGTTTCCACCGCCATGCGAGCGGCGGTCTTCGTTCCCGACACCAAGAACGCCGGGGACCTGCTGCGCGAGATGCAGCAGAAGCGCAACCACGTCGCCGTCGTCATCGACGAGTACGGCGGCACGGCCGGCATTGTCACCATCGAAGACATCCTGGAGGAGATCGTCGGCGAGATCACCGACGAGTACGACCGTGAACTTCCGCCGATCGAGGATCTGGGTGAGGGGAGCTTCAGGGTCACCGCGCGTTTGGACATCGGTGACATGGGTGAGCTCTACGGCTTGGACGAGTTGGACGACGAGGACGTGGAAACCGTCGGCGGACTGCTTGCCAAGGCCCTGGGACGGGTACCGATCGCGGGTGCGGGCGCCGTGGTCGACCTGCCGGACGGACGAGCGCTTCGGCTGACGGCCGAGTCCCCCGCAGGGCGTCGGAACAAGATCGTCACCGTTCTGGTGGAGCCGGTTCCAGGGCGTGCGGAGAACGAGCACGGAGCATAGGGCTCAGCCGGGACGGTACGGGGCTCGCCGCCCTCGTGGCCGGGCCCCGATTCCAAACACGCTGGAGGGCTGCTGTATGGACGCAGAAGAACTCAAGGCATTCTGTCTGGAGTTCAATGACGCTACCGAGGAATTCCCATTCGGTGAGGACGTGTCGGTCTTCAAGGTGGCGGGGAAGATGTTCGCCCTGAGCTCGCTGGACGCCAAGCCCCTCAAGGTCAACCTCAAGTGTGATCCGGACTTGGCCGTACAGCTGCGCACCGACCACTCCGCGATCGCTCCCGGCTGGCATATGAACAAACGTCATTGGAACACCGTCACGGTCAAGGAACTTCCCACCGAGCTGGTGCGGGAACTCATCGAGGATTCCTATGATTTGGTGGTCGCGCGACTCCCCAAAGCGATTCGTCTACGCCTTGATCGTCCCTGATCCGATCTGCGTGATGGGGATTGGTCTGCTTTGCGCGGGTATTCTGAGGCGCAGCGGGGAGGGGGGCTCCCCATTGTCTCGTTGATGCAGGGGAGTAACACCGTGAAGTCCATTCGCATGCGTCGTGGCGCCGCCTCGCTCGCTGCCGTCTCGGCGCTGTGTCTCACCGCAGCCGCCTGCGGCGGTTCCGATGAACAGAAGTCGGAGAAGGCGCCGAAGTCGGACGCCAAGCCGTTGACCCTGACTCAGATGAAGGCCGGCCTTGTCGCCCCGGCCGATCTGCCCGCCGGTTTCAAGGCCATGGAAGAGGGCGAAGCGGCAGGCGAACACAAGGCCGACAAGAAGGAATGTCAGCCGATCGCCGCGTTCATGAACCAGAAGGTCTCCGATGCCACCGTCGGCGGGGACATCGACCTCCAGAGCAATGACGCCATGATCAGCCAGCAGGTCATCACCTTCCCGGGGAACGGTGCGCAGGAATTCCTCAAGGAGGCCGCCACCGCACTGGAGGAGTGCAAGGCGTTCTCGGTGAAGCAGGACGGCGAGCACGTCGACGTCAAGGTGGAGAAGATCTCCGGGCCGAAGGCCGGCGAGGAATCCCACGCCTTCCGGCTGAAGTTGAAGCTGGAGACCCTCTCCGTCGAGATGGAGACCAATCTTTTGGTGGCCAGGCAGGGCACCGGCGTGACCCGGATCGCCCATGTCCCGAACAACGCCACCGGTCACAAGGATTTTGATGAACTGGCCGGTCGTGCGGCCAACAAGTTCGCCCGAGCCGCACAGGGCTGAGCCGGCGCCAGACGCCGCACTGTCCAGGATGTGGGGGCTCCGAGTTGGTCGGGGTCCCCGCGGTCGTTCCCCCTTCCCGATCTATGCTCGACCCATGACGCAGAGCACCGCCCCAGGTCCGGAGGACCGCAAGATCATTACGCTGGCTCGCAGCGCCCGGGCCCGGAACGGAGTGCCCGAGGGCGCCGCCGTCCGGGATGAGACGGGCCGTACGTACGTCGCCGGGACCGTGGCGCTCGCCTCGCTCAACCTCAGTGCGCTCCAGACCGCGGTGGCGATGGCCGTGGCCAGCGGTGCCAAGTCCTTGGAGGCGGCGGCGGTGGTGTCGGATGCGGACACCGCGTCCGAAGCGGACCTCGCGGCCGTCAGGGATCTGGGCGGAGCGCAGACCCCCGTACTGCTGGCGGCGCCCGACGGGACCCTGAGGGCCACCATTACCGCGGGATAGGAGCCCATCCTCCAGTCGAGCGCTCCGGAGTGGGGGTGTCTGGGACCGGGGAGCAGGGACCCCGTCCGACCGGTAGTCGTGCGGGATCGTCGATTGGTCGATTGTCCCCGCGCGGGAGCAATGAGGTCCGGGCCATCGGGCCCCGGGGCGGGGTCATGTCCGGCCCTACCACGGCGGACCGTGGCCGCGCCGGCCACCGGAGGCACGGAGGACCGCCGGCATCAGCGACAATGGGCGGCATGAGTGTTCGTAGCCAGTCCTCCGAGCCCGCCCCGCACCGGGCGGGCTTCGCCTGTTTCGTCGGCCGTCCCAATGCGGGCAAGTCCACCCTCACGAACGCTCTTGTCGGTCAGAAGGTGGCGATCACCTCCAGCCGGCCGCAGACGACCCGGCACACCGTGCGCGGCATCGTCCACCGTCCCGAGGCCCAGTTGATCCTGGTGGACACCCCCGGACTGCACAAGCCGCGGACCCTGCTCGGGGAGCGGCTCAACGATGTCGTCCGAACCACCTGGGCTGAGGTCGACGTCATCGGCTTCTGTCTGCCCGCTGACCAGAAGCTCGGCCCCGGGGACCGGTTCATCGCCAAGGAGCTGGCGGGGATCAAGAAGACCCCCAAGGTCGCCATCGTCACCAAGACCGACTTGGTCGACTCCAAGACCCTGGCTGAGCAATTGCTCGCGGTGCATATGCTCGCGGAAGAGCTGGGCTTTGAGTGGGCGGAGATCGTCCCCGTGTCCGTCGTCGGTGACCAGCAGGTCCAGCTGGTGGCCGACCTGCTGGTCCCGCTGATGCCCGAGGGGCCCGCGCTCTATCCGGAGGGTGACCTCACGGATGAGCCGGAGCAGGTCATGGTTGCCGAGCTGATCCGTGAGGCGGCGCTTGAGGGCGTGCGCGACGAGCTGCCGCACTCGATCGCGGTCGTCGTCGAGGAGATGCTGCCGCGCGAGGACCGCCCGGCGGACCGGCCGCTGCTGGACATCCACGCCAATCTCTACATTGAGCGTCCGAGCCAGAAGGGGATCATCATCGGCCCCAAGGGCAAGCGGCTCAAGGACGTGGGGACCAAGTCCCGCCAGCAGATCGAGGCCCTGCTGGGTACTCCGGTCTTCCTCGATCTCCACGTCAAGGTGGCGAAGGACTGGCAGCGCGACCCGAAGCAGCTGCGCAAGCTCGGTTTCTGAGCCGCCTGCGGGCCAATTCTGAGCCCGGCAGGGGCCGTGGCCCATCGGGACCGGGCCCGCTGGCCCGGTCCGTGTTCTGCGGGTCGCGGGAGCACTCCGCCGTGCCGAACGCGATGGTGAGGCGTCGACGAAGCCTGGTCAGGCGCCTTCCCTCAGCACCCGGGAGACCAGCTCGCGCTGGGCGTCGGTCAGCCGCGGTTCACTGGCGTGGACGGTCGTCCCGTCGACGGAGATCTCGTAGCTGAAGCCGTCCGGCACCCCTCGGGACGGTTCGCTCCGGCCGTTCGTGAGCGCGCGCACCGCCAGCTCCCGCCAGCCGTCCGCGTCCGCCCGCTCCGAGACGTCGATCTCGGCGAACCGCTCGATCCCCGCGAACCCGCCCGTACGCCTTACCTGGATACGCATGGTTCCCGTTCTATTACGGATCGGCCCGGGGCGCCACGAGGTCCGGGACGGAGACCCACCCCGGACCCGACGTGCCCCGGCCGGTTCATCCGGCGGGGTCGAGCCGACTCACAGCTTGGCCTGTGTGGTGGGGACGCCCACCTGCGACCACGCCTTGGTCACGGCCTCCAGCTCCGCGCCGTCGCCGTAGCGAGACCGCGCCGACTCCACCGTCAGCCGGGCGAACTCCGAGAACTGCGCCTCGGACGACAGCTCGCCCCCGGTGAGGGTGTCGAACCAGATCTGTCCGGCCCGTTCCCACGCCTTGCCGCCGAGCTGGGTCGCCAGCAGATAGAAGGCGTGGTTGGGAATCCCGGAGTTGATGTGCACACCGCCGTTGTCCCGTCCGGTGCGGACGTAGTCCTCCATCGTCGCGGGTTGCGGGTCCTTGCCGAGGACGTCGTCGTCGTACGCCGTGCCCGGGGCCTTCAGGCTGCGCAGGGCGACCCCGCTCACCCGGGGGGCGAGCAGGCCCTCGCCGATCAGCCAGTCGGCCTGGTCGGCGGTCTGGTCGAGCGTGTACTGCTTCACCAGCGAGCCGATCACATCCGAGAACGACTCGTTGAGGGCGCCGGACTGGCTGAAGTACTCCAGGTTGGCCGTGTGCTGGGTGAGTCCGTGCGCCAGTTCGTGCGCGATGATGTCGACGGAGACGGAGAAGTCGAGGAAGATCTCCCCGTCCCCGTCGCCGAACACCATCTGCTGGCCGTCCCAGAAGGCGTTCCCGTACTTCTCGTCGTAGTGGACGCTCGCGTTGAGCGGCAGTCCCGCATCGTCGAGCGAGTTGCGGCCGTACGAGTTCAGCAGGAGCTCGAAGGTGGCACCGAGGCCCGCGTAGACCCGGTTGACAGTGGCGTCCTGCCCCGGTTCGGAGCCCTCTCCACGGACCTTCTTGCCGGGCAGCCGCAGTGTGTTCTCGCAGTCGTAGATCGTGCGCCGGGGCTTGTCCGTCGTGGCGCCCGTCGTCGAGGGGACGGCCGCTGCCAGTCCGCGGATGGTGGTCACACGACGCCGGGTCCGCTGGGCGGCGTCCACTTCCAGGGTCCGCTGGGCGGCCTCGGCGAGTGCGCTGTCCTCACCGCGGGCGATCTTGTCGAGCACATGCGGCGGCACGATGGTGCAGAACGTGGGATGGGAATCTGTCATGACCGGCAATGTGGCACTGGGTCATCCCACTGTCACTAGTTGCCACCGGGATTGACGAGATGGAGTGACGAATACCGTATGGCTGACGGATATCCCGCATACTGATACAGGACCGCCGTTCCAGCGCGGCTCGGCTATGCTCGCCCGCATCATGCGTTTCGGGCTGCTTCTTCTTAGCTGCCGCGGTGAGGGCCTGTAGTCGTAGGCCGACCCCCTCCCCGCGGGATCTGGTGCTGCAGCGTTTCGTCGGCCTCCCCCATAGCCCCTGAGGGCATGGGAGGTAACCAAGCCGGACCCCGAGGAGCCCCGCGCAATGTCTGAGACTTCTGTTGGCCGCCCCACGCCCATCACCAATGCGACCCACACGCAGAAGCCGTCCGGAATGCCGATCCACAAGTACGGCCCCTACGAGGCCGTGGACATCTCCGACCGCACCTGGCCGAACCAGCGGATCACCAAGGCCCCCCGGTGGCTGTCCACCGATCTGCGGGACGGCAACCAGGCCCTGATCGACCCGATGTCTCCCGCTCGCAAGCGCGAGATGTTCGATCTGCTGGTGCGGATGGGCTACAAGGAGATCGAGGTCGGCTTCCCGTCCTCCGGTGAGACCGACTTCGCCTTCGTCCGGTCGATCATCGAGGAGGGGGCCATCCCCGAGGACGTGACGATCTCCGTACTGACCCAGGCCCGCGAGGAGCTGATCGAGCGCACGGTGGAGTCCCTGAAGGGCGCGCACCGGGCCACGGTCCATCTGTACAACGCCACCGCGCCGACCTTCCGCCGGGTCGTCTTCCGCGGTTCGAAGGACCAGGTCAAGCAGATCGCCGTCGACGGTACCCGGCTGGTGATGGAGTACGCGGAGAAGGTCCTGGGCCCGGAGACGGTCTTCGGCTACCAGTACAGCCCGGAGATCTTCACCGACACGGAGCTGGACTTCGCCCTGGAGGTCTGTGAGGCCGTGATGGACGTCTGGCAGCCGGAGGCCGGTCGCGAGATCATCCTGAATCTGCCGGCGACCGTGGAGCGCTCGACGCCGTCCACGCACGCGGACCGTTTCGAGTGGATGAGCCGGAACCTGTCCCGCCGCGAGTACGTCTGTCTGTCCGTGCACCCCCACAACGACCGGGGCACCGCCGTCGCCGCGGCCGAGTTGGCGATCATGGCGGGCGCCGACCGGATCGAGGGCTGTCTGTTCGGTCAGGGCGAGCGCACCGGCAATGTCGACCTGGTGACCCTGGGCATGAACCTGTTCTCGCAGGGCATCGACCCGCAGATCGACTTCTCGCAGATCGATGAGATCCGTCGGACCAGCGAGTACTGCAACCAGATGGAGATCCACCCGCGCCATCCGTATGCGGGTGACCTGGTCTACACGTCCTTCTCCGGCTCCCATCAGGACGCCATCAAGAAGGGCTTCGACGCGCTGGAGGCGGATGCCGCCGCGGTCGGCAAGTCCGTCGACGACATCGAGTGGAACGTGCCGTACCTGCCGATCGACCCCAAGGACGTGGGCCGTTCCTACGAGGCGGTCATCCGCGTCAACTCACAGTCGGGCAAAGGCGGCATCGCCTACGTCCTGAAGAACGACCACAAGCTGGATCTGCCGCGGCGGATGCAGATCGAGTTCTCCCGGATCATCCAGGCGAAGACCGACAGCGAGGGCGGCGAGATCACCCCGGCCGCCATCTGGGCCACCTTCCAGGACGAGTACCTGCCCAATCCGGAGAACTCATGGGGCCGCATCCAACTGCGCTCTGGGCAGTCCACCACAGACACCGACGGCACTGACACCCTGACCGTCGAGGCCGTAGTGGACGGCACCGAGACCGTGTTGGCTGGATCTGGCAACGGCCCGATCTCGGCGTTCTTCGCCGCTCTGAACGCCGTCGGCGTGGATGTACGACTGCTGGACTACACCGAGCACACCCTCAGCGAGGGTGCATCCGCGCAGGCCGCGTCGTACATCGAGTGCGCCATCGATGGCAAGGTGATGTGGGGCATCGGCATCGACGCCAACACCACGAGGGCCTCGCTGAAGGCTGTTGTCTCGGCGGTCAATCGCGCCACGCGCTGATTCCGCAAATTGACCGATCACGCCCCCTGGACCCCGCCTGAACGGGAGATTCCGGGGGGCGTGCCCTGTTTACGGCTGCGAATCGGGGGGCGAGGAATCGGCCATGTGCTGGCGTACAGCCGCTGGAGTGCTGACGTAGCAACCCTGCTGTGGCTAACATCACGTCAACGCGGGAATGTTGCCGGAGCGTTACGGAGGTGCGCAGTGCGCGCAGGCCGGGGAGTATTTGGCCGAAAGTTGTTGGTCTGCGGCATTCACACTTCGTGGAACACCGTAGGGGACGGGGAGTTCTTCTGTCCTGCCTGCGGAGGTGACAGGAACTATCGCCGCCGCACCGGCCGCCGTCGTTTCACCCTGCTCGGAATCCCGCTCCTGCCGCGAGGGTCGGCGGGTCCCGTCGTCGAATGCGCCGCCTGCCACGGGCACTTCGGCATGGACACCCTCGACCATCCGACGACCGCGCGTTTCTCCGCGATGCTCCGGGACGCAGTCCACACGGTGGCCCTGGCCGTTCTCGCCTCCGGTGGCACCTCGTCCAGTTCCGTTCGCGAGACCGCGGTCACCACGGTCCGTGCGGCGGGTCTGCACGACTGCACGGAGGACCAACTCACCGGACTGATCGAGGCGCTCGCCGCGGACACCGGTCGCTTCGTCACCGACACCGGACCGTACGGCGCTGCCCTCGCGATCGAACTGCACGAAGCCCTGGAGCCGCTGTCGCCGCACCTCGCGCCGGCGGGCAGGGAGTCGATCCTGCTCCAGGGAGCGCGGATCGCGCTCGCGGACGGGCCCTACACACCGGCCGAACGAGAAGTGCTGACCACCGTGGGCACGGCGCTCCAACTGCCGCCGTCGGACACCACCCGACTGCTGTCGATGGCCCGCACGCTCTCCCCGTAGCCCGTAGCCCGTAGCCCGTTGCCGGTTGTGCCCGGGGCTCGCGGTCCAGCCGGGGGCTGTGGGCTTCGGAGCGGTGAGCAGGCGTGGCCAGGGGCGTACCGATGCCGTCAGGGGCTTCCAGGGGTGCGCACGCGCCCCCGAACCTCACCTGGCACCCTGGGGCGCTTCCGCCCGCCGTAGGCCCGTAGAAGGCCGCTGAGGCCGCGAGGCGTGGCCGTTGAGGGCTGTTCGGGTACTCGGGTGTGCAGCCGTTCGAGCCATCGCGCGGGCAGCATGCCCGCCCGGTCGGGCTCCGGCCCTACTTCGTGGTAGCCAGCTCGTTGGCTGCCGGACCGGCGATGGGCGCCGGCGTGCGCCCGGCTGAGGGCGACCCGTGCCGGGCACCTGCCCCGCCCGTGCCGAAGTGCCGTACGCCGCACGGGAACTGCTCCGGCGGGACGGTGGGTTACTCCCCGGGGAGTAGTACGCCCCCGGTGGCCACCTCCGGCAGTAGGACCCATCTCGCTCCCCTGTCCGACGCACTCCTGCTCCGGTGTCGAAAGCCTGGTGTGTGACCCCGTGACCCGCTAGACCATGACCCCGGCCGCAGCGCGACACCGCGAGGTGGCCAGGGGACCCGAACCGACAGTCCCGAGCCGAGAGTCCCGAGCCCGAGCGGTCGACGGCCCGCCGTGCCCTGTCCGCTGCTGCTCCGGTGCGGTGTTCCTCGCAGGGACATCGGAACCCGGGCCAACGATCAGTACGACCCATGTGTGACCCATTCGTGGTGCAGAACCCGCTCCCGCCGACCGCCCGCCCCTGAGGATGACCCCATGCCCGAACCCGCCCCGCGTCTCGGCGAGCGCGTCCTGACCGCCGTGAGCGGCGATCCCCTCACCGTCCCCAACCGCACGCGCAATGACGCACTCATCGCGGTGGGAACGTGGGTGCTCTCCGCCGCCATCGCCCTCTGCGCCGAGGACGGGAACGTCCCGGACCCGGTCGGCTGGCTCCTGTTGTCCGGCTCCGTGACGGCGCTGGTCTGGCGCAGGACCTGTCCCGGAGTGGTACTGCTGGCCGTACTGGTGTGCTCGGTGCCGTACCACGCCTTCGACAATCCGCACGCCGCCGCCATACCCGCGCTGGTCATCGCCCAGTACACGGTGGCCGCCACCGCCCGGCTCCTGTACACCTCCCTCATCGGGGCCGGGGCTATCACCGTGTCGGTCGCGGTGATGTTCGTCGTGGGCACCTCCGAGGGGCTGGATGCGCTCCGCAGTTCCGGTTGGCTGCTGACCGTCCTCGTCTTCGGCACGGACGTACGTATCTACCGCCGCTACATCGCATCCGTCGTCGGCCGAGCGGAGCACGCGGAGCGGACGCGCGAGGAGGAGGCGGCCCGTCGAGTCGCCGAGGAACGGCTGCGCATAGCCCGTGACCTGCATGACCTCATCGCCCACTCCATCACCCTCATCGGCGTCCGCACCTCGGTCGCCTCCCATGTGATGCTCACCGACCCCGAACGTCTCGACCGGGCCGCGATAGCCCAGGCCCTCGACGACATCGCCGAGACCTGCCGCACCGCACGCGGGGAGTTGCGCACCACCCTGGCCGTCTTGCGCACCGACGCCCCCGACCGCGACGGCCCGCTGCCCGATCTCGCCGCGCTGCCCGACCTGGTGCGGCCCGCGGCGGCCGAGTTGACCCTGGACCTCAAAGCGGCACCCGTGCCCCCCGCGGTGGGCGCCGCCGCCTACCGCATCGTTCAGGAGTCGCTGACCAACGCGGTACGCCACGCGGGGCCGGACGCCCACATCGAGGTCGCGGTGGTGCGGGAGGGGCCCGCGCTCATGGTCACGGTCTCCGACGACGGCCTGGGGCCGGTCCAACAGGGCAACGGCTACGGCATCATCGGCATGCGCGAGCGCGCCCGTAGCGTCGGCGGGACCCTCACCACCGGTGCACGCGTCCCCCACGGGTTCCAGGTGACCGCGCTGCTCCCCGTCCAGCAATCGGAGGCCATCGCATGAGCGGTACGACACGACCGATCAGAGTGCTGCTCGTCGACGATCAACTGCTGGTGTTGGCGTCCTTCGCGATGCTCGTGGAGTCGGCGGCCGACATGGAGGTCGTCGGTCAGGCCACCGGGGGCGCGCAGGCCGTGGAGATGGCCCGCTCCAGCCTGCCGGACGTGGTCGTCATGGACGTCCGGATGCCCGGGCTCGACGGCATCGGGGCGACCCGGCTGATCGCGGCAGACGAAAGCCTCCACTCCGTGAAGGTGCTGGTCCTGACCACGTACGACACCGACGAGTACGTGGTGGACGCGCTGCGGGCCGGTGCCTCGGGCTTCCTGGTCAAGGACACCCGCCCGGCCGATCTGCTGTCGGCGATACGTACCGTGGCGGCCGGGGACGCACTGCTGTCCCCGGGGCCCACGGCCCGTTTGATCGCACGGGTGCTGAACGGCCCTTCGCTCGCTCCGACCACCCGGATACCGACGAAGGGCACGGAGAAGCTCACCGAACGCGAGCGACAGGTGCTGGCCCTGGTGGCACGCGGTCTGAACAACACCGACGCGGCGGCTGCGCTGGGGCTTTCCCCGCTCACCACCAAGACCCATGTGAGCCGGATCATGGGCAAGTTGGGCGCTCGGGACCGCGCCCAGTTGGTGATCATCGCCTATGAGTCGGGCCTGGTGGTGCCGGGAGCAGCCCAAGCCCGGCCGTGACGGAGTCCGATGCGGGCCGTGGAACACGGTGATCCCGGCAGTGGACGGCCGTGCGGGCGCGGCGATGAGTTTCCCTCCCGACGACGGTCCACCCTGATGAGGGCGCGCTCCGGCGCACATCGACCAGCGATCACGCGTATCGACCAGCAATCAGGAGGGCAGCAGCCGTGGACGAACAGTTCACCGCCACTTTGCGCAAGAGCCCCGAGGCCGGCGGGTGGACCTATGTCGTATGGCCCGCATCGGTGGAGTTCTTCGGTACACGGGGACTGGTCAAGGTCCGCGGCACCATCGACGGGCACCCCTTCCGCAGCTCCTTCATGGCCCTGGGCGACGGCACCCACAAGCTGCCGGTCAAGGCCGAGATCCGCAGGGCGATCGGCAAGGAGGCCGGGGACCCGGTCACGGTCCATCTGTACGAGCGGCTCCAGGGGTGAGCCGGCCGGTCCCGCCCGCTTCGACCAGGGCCGCGGCGCGCGTCCACGCCGACCAGGCCGTGAGCGTGCGCCGAGTGCCTCCGCAGCCCCATCGCTGACCTCCCGCACCACCGGAGCGCATGCCCGGGGTGCATCCCGACGTACAGGACCGTGGGCGGCCGACGGTACGGGACAATGGCCGCATGAGCCTGTTCCGTGACGATGGGATCGTCCTGCGCACCCAGAAGCTCGGCGAGGCCGACCGCATCATCACCCTGCTCACCCGCGGCCACGGCCGCGTGCGGGCGGTCGCCCGGGGAGTGCGCCGCACCAAGTCGAAGTTCGGTGCCCGGCTGGAGCCCTTCTCCCACGTCGACGTGCAGTTCTTCGCCCGTGGCAGCGAACTCATCGGCCGCGGTCTCCCCCTGTGCACCCAGGGCGAGACGATCGCCCCCTACGGCGGCGGGATCGTCACGGACTACGCTCGCTACACGGCGGGCACCGCCATGCTGGAGACCGCCGAGCGGTTCACCGACCACGAGGGTGAACCCGCGGTCCAGCAGTACCTCCTCCTCGTCGGGGCGCTGCGCTCCCTCGCCCGCGGCGAGCACGCACCCCACCTGATCCTCGACGCGTTCCTGTTGCGCTCCCTCGCCGTGAACGGTTACGCCCCCAGCTTCGACGACTGTGCGAAGTGCGGCCTCCACGGTCCCAATCGCTTCTTCTCCGTCGCCGCCGGCGGGGTCGTGTGCGGCGACTGCCGGGTGCCCGGCAGCGTCGTACCCTCGGCGCAGGCCCTCGGCCTGCTCAGCGCACTGCTGACCGGTGACTGGCCCACGGCCGATGCCTGTGAGGCGCGCCACGTCCGGGAGGGCACCGGGCTGGTGTCCGCCTATCTGCACTGGCACCTGGAGCGCGGCCTGCGCTCGCTCCGCTATGTCGAGTACGGCGAGAAACAGCCCCGGTGACCGGCGTGGTCCACCGGGACGTCCAAGAAGCACCAGCAGAGCGACAGGAGATGTGAATCGCATGGCACGACGCGGAATCCTGGGCAGGGCCCGCCGCGACTACAAGGTTCCCGAGCCGCACCCTTCCGGCGCCCGGCCGCCGAAGATCCCCGGTGAGCTGGTGCCCAACCATGTGGCCTGTGTCATGGACGGCAACGGCCGTTGGGCCAAGGAACGGGGACTGCCGCGCACGGAGGGGCACAAGGTGGGCGAGGGCGTCGTCCTCGACGTGCTGAAGGGCTGTCTGGAGATGGGCGTCAAGAACCTCTCCCTGTACGCCTTCTCCACCGAGAACTGGAAGCGTTCGCCCGACGAGGTCCGCTTCCTGATGAACTTCAACCGCGATGTCATCCGTCGCCGCCGCGACGAGATGAACGAGCTGGGCATCCGCATCCGCTGGGTCGGTCGGATGCCCAAGATGTGGAAGTCGGTCGTCCAGGAACTCCAGGTCGCCCAGGAGCAGACCAAGGACAACGACGCCATGACCTTGTACTTCTGCGTCAACTACGGCGGCCGGGCGGAGGTCGCCGACGCCGCACAGCGCATCGCCCTCGATGTGGCCGCGGGCAAGTTGGACCCGTCCAAGGTCAGTGAGAAGACGGTGCAGAAGTACCTGTACTACCCCGATATGCCGGACGTCGATCTCTTCCTGCGCCCCAGCGGTGAGCAGCGCAGCTCCAACTATCTGATCTGGCAGAGCGCGTACGCGGAGTTCGTCTTCCAGGACGTGCTGTGGCCGGACTTCGACCGTCGCGACCTGTGGCGGGCCTGTCTGGAGTACGCCCAGCGCGACCGTCGTTTCGGCGGGGCGATCCCCAACGAGGTCCCGGGGCAGGCACGTGGCTGAGAACGCCCACCACACCGACCACACCGGCTCCGCCACCGGGGCCATACCGGAGTCCGTGGAGCTGGCCTATCGGCCGGTCCTCGCGGACATGCTCGCCGGGGTGCTCGTCCAGCGCAGGAAGACCCCGTCGGGCCGCGCCCAGCTCGTGGGGTGGCCCCTCGGGGCGCTCGCCGCCTTCGCAGCGGCCCGGATCCGTTTCGACGCCACTGGCCGGGTGACCGACCCCGCTGCGGTGATGCTGGTGACCGGGGGGATCTTCCTGGTGGTGCTGACGCTGTTCCTGCCCCGGCTCATGGCACGGCAGCACTACCGGCTGACGGCTGAGCACGGGGAGTACCGGGCCGTTCTCGATGAGCGGGGGGTGCACTTCACCGCCGAACGGTTCTCGTACTCCTCCGACTGGGCCTTCCTCAATCGGTACGTGGAGACGGCAGAGCACTTCGTCCTGCTCACTGCGAACAAGGGCATGGCCGGTCTGATCGTGCTCCCCAAGCGGGGTGTGCAGCAGCCCGAAGCGCCCACAGGCATAGATGCTCTGCGGGCGCTGCTCGACGTGCGGCTACGGCGGATCTGACCCTTCCGGGAGATCGACCGGCTGCCTCAGGCGTTCGCGCAGTCGGCGCAGGTACCGAAGATCTCCACGGTGTGCGCCACGTTCACGAAGCCGTGCTGGGCGGCCACCGTCTCCGCCCACTGCTCCACCGCAGGACCTTCGACCTCCACCGCCTTGCCGCAGCCGCGGCACACCAGATGGTGGTGGTGGTCGTCGGTCGAGCAGCGTCGGTAGACGGACTCGCCGTCGCTGGTGCGCAGGACATCGACCTCGCCGGCGTCGGCCAGGGATTGCAGGGTGCGGTAGACCGTCGTCAGACCCACCGAGTCGCCGCGATGTCTGAGCATGTCGTGGAGTTCCTGTGCGCTGCGGAACTCATCCACCTCGTCGAGCGCCGCCGCGACGGCGGCACGCTGTCGTGTGGACCGCCCTCGCACTGAGGCGGTGTTACCGCCGCTGGGCGCAGTCGCCACAGGTGCCTCCTTGCTTCGACCACCATGCTAATGGGGGCCAATTCTGCCAGGTCGGGATCAGGCCCTGACGCCGTCACCCGGCTGACGCATACCCGGCAGCTCCGAATCGCACTCGGCCCGGCCCGCCGCCGCTGGTGGGACGTGGTGTCGGGCCCGTCGCTTCGCCAGCGGAGCGGCGAGGGCGGTCAACAGGATGAACACGGCGATCGCGAGCAGCACGATCGTCGCCCCGGGCGGTACGTCCTGGTAGTACGAGGTGGTGGTGCCCGCCAGGGACACCGTCACGCCGATCGCCACGGCCAGCGCGAACGTTGCCTTGAACGAGCGGGAGATCTGCTGCGCCGCCGCAACGGGAACCACCATCAGCGCGCTCACCAGCAGGAGTCCCACCACACGCATGGCGACCGAGACGGTGACGGCGGCCGTGACGGCGATCAGCAGGTTCAGGGCGCGCACCGGCAGTCCGGTGACCCGCGCGAACTCCTCGTCCTGGCTGACCGCGAACAGTTGCCGCCGCAGTCCCACCGACACCAGCATCACGAAGGCGGCCAGAACGGCGATCGCCGTGAGGTCGGCGTCGGAGACCGTGGAGAGCGAGCCGAACAGGAACGAACCGAGGTTCGCCGTCGACCCGGTGTCCGACAGATTGATCAGCAGGACACCGCCCGCCATGCCGCCGTAGAACAGCATCGCCAGTGCGATGTCCCCGCGCGTCTTGCCGTAGGCCCTGATCAGCTCCATCGCGACGGCACCGATCACCGAGACGACGGTGGCCATCCAGATGGGGTTGGTGGAGAGCAGGAAGCCGAGGCCGACACCGGTCATGGCGACGTGGCCGATGCCGTCGCCCATCAGTGCCTGCCGTCGCTGCACCAGATAGATGCCGACGGCCGGCGCGGTGATCCCGACGAGGAGCGCCGCGAGGAGTGCCCGCTGCATGAAGGCCGTTTCCAGGATTTCCATGATCAGCTCAGCAGTCCCGTGCGGAGCGGCTCGTGGGCCGCGTGCGGATGTACGTGGTCGTGGCCGGGCAGGGCGTGCTGACCGGTGGCCTTGGGCGGCGGTCCGTCGTGGACGACACAGCCGTCGCGCAGCACCACGGCCCGGTCGATCAGGGGCTCGATGGCGCCCAGCTCGTGGAGGACGAGGAGGACGGTCGTACCGGCCGCGACCTGGTCGCGCAGGGTGTCGGCCAGGATCTCCTGGCTGGCGAGGTCGACGCCTGCCATGGGCTCGTCCATGATCAGCAGTTCGGGTTCGGAGGCGAGCGCGCGGGCGATCAGCACGCGCTGGTGCTGGCCGCCGGAGAGTGCGCTCACCGAGTCCTCGGCCCTGTCGCTCAGCCCCACGAGCTCGATGGCGCGGTCCACGGCCGCCCGGTCGGCCCGGGAGAGCCGGCCCAGCCGGGCCCGGGAGAGCCGGCCGGAGGAGACGACCTCGCGAATCGTCGCGGGCACTCCGCTGGCGGCCGTGGTGCGTTGCGGCACGTAGCCGATGCGCGACCACTGGCGAAAGCGCCGCAGCTCGGTCCCGAAGAGCGCGATCTCACCCTCGGTGAGGGGTACCTGTCCGATGAGCGAGCGCACGGCGGTGGACTTGCCGGAGCCGTTGGCGCCGAGCAGGGCGACCACCTCACCGCGCGTGACGGTCAGATCGACGCCGCGCAGCACGGGCCGGGAGCCGAGTGTGGCCCGGGCTCCGCACAGGGATATGACGGGTTCGCTCCCCGATGGCACAGCTGCCTCCCACGGTGGTTTCATTTCGCGCCCAGGGCCTTCTTGAGGGCGGTGAGGTTCGACTCCATCACGGCGATGTAGTCGTCGCCCTTGGACTTGTCGGTGATGCCTTCGAGCGGGTCGAGGACGTCCGTCTTCAGCCCGGTGTCGTCGGCCAGGGTCTTGGCCGTGCGGTCGCTGGCGAGCGTCTCGAAGAACACCGTGGTCACCTTCTCCTTGGCCGCCAGGGCCTGGAGCTCCTTGATCCTGGCCGGGCTGGGCTCGGATTCCGGGTTGACGCCGGAGATGCCCTCCTGGTCCAGCCCGTACCGCTCGGCGAGGTAGCCGAAGGAGGTGTGGGTGGTGATGAAGGTCTTGGTGGTGGTGCTCTTGAGGCCCTGGCGGTAGGCGGCGTCCAGTGTGTTCAGCTCGCCCACCAGGGCGTCTGTGTTCTTCTGGTAGGCGGCGGAGTTGTCCGGGTCCGCCTTGGCGAGGGCGCTGTTCACGCCCTTGGCGACCTCGGCGTACTTCACCGGGTCGAGCCAGATGTGCGGATCGCCGCCGGCCTCGCTCGCGTGATCGTGCTCTTCCTCGGAGTGGCCTTCCGTGCCGTGCTCCTCCGTGCCCGCCGTGCCGTGGTCATGGCCGTGGTCGGTGCCCTGGTGGGTCTCCAACTCGGTGAGGGTGGCGGCGTCGATCTTGTGCTTGGCCTCGGACTGGCCGATGGCCTTGTCCACGGCGGGCTGGATGCCCTTGAGGTAGAGGATCAGACCCGCCTCGCCCAGTTCGGCGGTCTGGCGCGGCTTGAGCTCCAGGTCGTGCGGCTCGACACCCGGCTTGGTCAGGGTGGAGACGGAGACGTGGTCGCCTCCTATGCGCTCGGCCAGGTACTCCATCGGGTAGAAGGACGCCACGACCTTCAGCTTGCCGTTCTCCTTGCCGTCGGCGGCATCGGAGGTGGCGCAGGCGGACACGGCGACCAGGCCGAGCGCCACTGCACCGGTGGCGGCTGTTGTGCGTATAAGGCGTCCTATGTTCATGACACTCATTTTCAACAAAAATGGAAACGATTGTCAACAAAGCCCGGTCCGGGGCGAGGGCCGCAACCGATTTGATCCCAGGGGTGCGCCCGCCGGTAATCTGAACCATTCGCCGTTAGCCGTCGTCCTATGAAGAGAGCACCGTGGCCGCCGACAAGATCGATACGATCGTCAACCTGAGCAAGCGCCGTGGCTTCGTCTACCCCTGCAGCGAGATCTACGGCGGTCAGAAGGCCGCCTGGGACTACGGGCCGCTGGGTGTGGAACTGAAGGAGAACCTCAAGCGTCAGTGGTGGCGCTACATGGTCACCTCGCGTGAGGACGTCGTCGGCATCGACTCGTCGGTGATCTTGGCCAGTGAGGTCTGGGAGGCTTCCGGCCATGTCGCGACCTTCAGCGACCCGCTCACCGAGTGCACCTCCTGCCACAAGCGCTACCGCGCCGACCACCTGATCGAGGCGTACGAGGCCAAGCACGGCAGGACCCCCGAGAACGGCCTGGCGGACATCAACTGCCCGCACTGCGGCACCAAGGGCGCCTTCACCGACCCCAAGCAGTTCTCGGGTCTGCTCGCGACCCACCTCGGCCCCACCCAGGACTCCGGCTCCGTCGCCTATCTGCGTCCCGAGACGGCCCAGGGCATCTTCACCAACTTCGCCCAGGTGCAGCAGACCTCGCGCAAGAAGCCGCCGTTCGGCATCGCCCAGATGGGCAAGTCGTTCCGCAACGAGATCACGCCCGGCAACTTCATCTTCCGCACCCGTGAGTTCGAGCAGATGGAGATGGAGTTCTTCGTCAAGCCCGGCGAGGACGAGCACTGGCAGCAGTACTGGATGGACCAGCGCTGGAACTGGTACACGGGCCTCGGCATGCGCGAAGAGAACATGCGCTGGTACGACCACCCCAAGGACAAGCTCTCCCACTACTCGAAGCGCACCGCCGACATCGAGTACCGCTTCCAGTTCGGCGGCAACGAGTGGGGCGAGCTGGAGGGCGTCGCCAACCGCACCGACTTCGACCTCACCGCCCACTCCAAGGCGTCCGGTCACGACCTCTCGTACTTCGACCAGGAAGCCGGCGAGCGCTGGACCCCGTACGTCATCGAGCCCGCCGCCGGTGTTGGCCGCGCGATGTTGGCCTTCCTCCTCGACGCGTACAACGAGGACGAGGCGCCCAACGCCAAGGGCGTCCTGGAGAAGCGCGCCGTGATGCGTCTCGACCCGCGCCTCGCCCCGGTGAAGGTCGCCGTGCTGCCGCTCTCGCGCAACCCGCAGCTCTCCCCGAAGGCCAAGGGCCTGGCGGCCGACCTGCGGCAGAACTGGAACATCGAGTTCGATGACGCGGGCGCGATCGGCCGCCGCTACCGTCGTCAGGACGAGATCGGCACCCCGTTCTGCGTCACCGTCGACTTCGACACCCTCGACGACAACGCGGTGACCGTGCGCGAGCGCGACACCATGACGCAGGAGCGGGTCTCCCTGGACCAGATTCAGTCCTACCTCGGCAGCCGTCTCCTCGGCTGCTGACACCCGAGCTCTGCGGGGGCCGTCCGGGCGCTACCGTCCGGCGGCCCCTTCGCACGGTACGGAGCCGATGACGGGCGGGCAGACCGCGCAGCCACCCGCCATCGGTAGCGAGTGCACCCGCACGTCCACCGCCGCATCCGACGGAAAATCGGATGCCGCCCCTTCTCCAGGACAGGTACCGTCACCCTCATGTCTTCGTTCTTCCAGATCTACGAGTGAGAGAGCGGCGGTCACCCGCCCTCATCTGACGACCCCCCAAGTCACTTCTCACCACCCAATGGGAGAGCACCATGGCCAAGAGCCGCAACAACCTTCTCGGTGTGGGGGGACAGCGCAAGAAGCTGTCCCGTGCCGACCAGCAGGGCAACGGCCCGGCGCGCAACGCCGATCGCCAGGTCGCCGCAGACCACAAGGCCGAGCTGCTGCGCAAGATGCGCGAGCGGGCCCAGGACACCGACGGCGAGCAGCGCGACGCGTCCGATGAGTCCGAGCAGGTCCAGGAGTCCTCGGCGAACGAGTCCTGACACCCAGCAATGATCGACGGCCCCGCACCACGTACGGCATGTACGGGTGCGGGGCCCTCGTGCGTCCGTGTCCCTGTGACGGACGGCGTCCGGGGACGGCAAAGGGGGCGGCGGTTCAGCCGCGGGCGCCCGGCGCCGCGTCCGCGGCCCTCGTGGAGGGTTCCCGTCCCTCCAGCACCTCCGCACAGCGACCGGCCGTGCTCCGCGCCCAAGGGCCGCTCGTCACGGCGCCCACCACCAGGACGCACAGACCGCAACCGGCGATGATCCACCAGGCGACCCTGGCGGTATCGACGAAGTCCTGCGCATAGCTGGGGGAACTCGTCCCCACCGCGACCCCCGAGGCCAGTACGGTCCCGATCACCGCGACGCCCAGCGTCTGCCCGATCTGCCGGCTCGTGGAGGCGACCGCGGAGGCGACGCCGGCCTGGGCCCGGGGCATGCCGGAAACCGCCGTATTGGTGATGGGTGCGTTCACCATGCCGAAACCCACCCCGAACAGTACGTATCCGGTGAACAGCAGCGCCGTCGAGGTCTCGGCCTCGAACACGGCGAACAGCACACCGCTCGCCGCCATCGTCGTCCCCGCGACCAGCAGCGGCAGTCGCGGTCCCCGACTGCCCACCAGGCGTCCCGACAGGGGTGCGCAGACCAGGGTCAACCCGGCCATCGGGAGCATGTACAGCCCCGCGTGCAGGGCCGAGTAACCGCGGACGTCCTGGAGGTAGAGCGTGTTGAGGAAGAGGAAACCGCCCAGTGCGGCGAAGGCGGAGACGGCGATGACCGTGGCCCCGGTGAAGGGTGCGCTGCGGAAGAACCGCAGATCGATCAGCGGCTCGGTGCGCCGCGGTTCGTAGACGATCACTCCGAGCAGGGCGACGGCCGCGATCAGCCCGAAGACCAGGCTCTTCTCGATGATCGCGTACGTCAGCGAGCCGAGGAGAACCATGATCAGCAGTTGGCCCACGGGGTCCACCCGCCGTGGCTTGGGCGCCCGGGACTCGGGGACGTAGCGCCAGGTCAGAAAGAGGGCGAGCACGCCGACGGGCAGGTTCACCCAGAAGATCGACCGCCAGCCCACGGTGTCCACGAGCAGCCCGCCGATCAGCGGGCCGGCGGCCATGGAGATCCCCACGACCCCGCCCCACACACCGATCGCCCGGGCCCGCTCGGCGGGGTCGGTGAAGGTGTTGGTGATGATCGACATGGCGACCGGATTGAGCATGGAACCGCCCACGGCCTGCACCATCCGAAAGGCGACCATCGATTCGAGCGTGGGGGCCAGCGAACAGAGCAGCGAGCCGAGCGTGAAGAGCACCAGGCCGGCCATGAACACCTTGCGGCGGCCGACCCTGTCCCCGGTGGAGCCCGCCAGCATCAGCAGCGAGGCGAGGACGAGGGTGTAGGCGTCGATCGTCCACTGCAGGCCGGAGACGGAGGCGCCCAACTCCTCTCCCATGGAAGGCAGGGCGACATTCAGGATGGTGTTGTCGAGGCTGACGATCAGCAGGCTCATGCAACAGATGCCCAGGACGAGCAGCCGTCGCCGAGGAGTGAGCTCGGACATGCGCCGATAGTACGTCTAACTAACGAATTCAGTCGCACGCAATGCCGTACGCGACAATGGACGGATGACCACGTCTGCCCCCTCCTACCCGAAGCTCGCCATCGGTCCGCACGCGGTGACGCCTCCGGTGGTGCTCGCGCCGATGGCCGGGATCACCAACGCCCCCTTCCGGACACTGTGCCGGGAGTTCGCCGAAGGCGTCCGCACCTTCGGCGGTCGGACGGCGACCCCGGCGGAACCGGGCAGCAAGGGGCTCTTCGTCAGCGAGATGATCACCACTCGGGCGCTGGTCGAGCGCAACGAGAAGACCATGCAGCTGATCCACTTCGATGAGAACGAGACCCCGCGCTCCATCCAGCTGTACGGAGTGGACCCGGTGACCGTCGGCAAGGCCGTCCGCATGATCGTGGACGAGGACCTCGCCGATCACATCGACCTCAACTTCGGCTGCCCCGTCCCCAAGGTGACCCGCAAGGGCGGTGGATCGGCCCTCCCGTACAAGAGGCCGCTGCTGCGCGCGATCCTGCACGAGGCCGTGGGGAACGCAGGCGCCCTTCCGGTCACGATGAAGATGCGCAAGGGCATCGACGACGACCACATCACCTATCTGGACGCCGGACGGATCGCGGTGGACGAGGGGGTCACGGCCATCGCCCTGCACGGTCGCACCGCCGCCCAGCACTACGGCGGTACCGCCGACTGGGACGCCATCGCGCGGCTCAAGGAGCACGTCCCGGAGATTCCGGTGCTCGGCAACGGCGACATCTGGTCGGCGGACGACGCCCTGCGGATGGTGCGCGAGACCGGCTGCGACGGTGTGGTCGTGGGGCGCGGCTGTCTGGGGCGCCCCTGGCTCTTCGCCGATCTGGTCGCCGCCTTCGAGGGCGGCGGGGGACCCGCCGCGGCACCCACGCTCCGCGAGGTCGCCGCCGTGATGCGCCGCCATGCCGAGCTGTTGGGGGAGTGGATCGGCGATGAATCCCGTGGCGTGATCGACTTCCGCAAGCACGTGGCCTGGTACCTCAAGGGGTTCGCGGTCGGCTCCGAGATGCGCAAGCGCCTGGCGATCACCTCGTCGCTGGCCGAACTCGACGACCAGTTGGGGCTGTTGGAGCTGGACCAGCCCTGGCCGTTGGGGGCGGACGGACCGCGGGGGCGTACCTCGGGCAACAACCGGGTGGTGCTGCCGGACGGCTGGCTGAAGGACCCCTACGACTGTGCGGCACTCGGCGCGGACGCCGAGTTGGACACCTCGGGCGGCTGAGCCTCCCGGCCCCCTGCCCCGGCCCCCCTGCCCCTGCCCCGGCCCCCTGCCTCGGTTCCCGGCTTTATGGCACTCCGGGCCACACTCGGGTAGCGGACCGCTGGTCACCCCCAGACGCCCACGACCATCGATGGTGCGCTCGCTCCTTCCGCGCCGATTGTCCGGACCGAGCCCCTCCGGCTGCCGCTGTGGGGTTTGATGCCTGCGGTCGGGTGAGCGTGTGGGTGTGTCCCGGGCGGGGGTCGAGCGAGGCATGGCGGCGAAGCGGGGGCTGGGGCGCCGATTCGGGCGGCTGTGGGGCGCGTACGCCATCAGTGCGTACGGCACCTCGCTCGGGTTCGGCGCGTTCCCGCTGCTGGCGATTGTCGTGCTGGACGCGGGGCCGGCCCAGCTGGCCGCACTGTCCGCGGCCGGGCGGGCTGTTGGGGCGCTGGTCGCGTTGCCGCTCGGCCCGTGGGTCGAGTTCCGCCGCAAACGGCCCGTCATGGTGGCGATGGACCTGACCCGGTTCGCGGCGCTCATGAGCATCCCCGTCGCGTTCGCGCTCGGATGGCTCGGCTTCGCCCAACTCCTCGTCGTCTCCGTCGTCGTCGCTGCGGCCGACATCGCCTTCAGAGCGGCCAGCGGCGCCTATCTCCGGGCGCTGTTGCCCCCGGGGGACCTCCTCGTCGCGCACGGCCGGTTCGAGTCCACGACCTGGAGCGCGACCATGCTCGGACCGCCGCTCGGAGGGGTGGCGGTCGGGATGTTCGGCCCGGTGACGACCGTGGCCGCCGACGCGGTCAGCTATCTGTTGTCGGCGCTGGGCATCCGCAGCATCGGCGGGACGGAACCGCGCCCCGAACGGGCCGGTGCCCAGCGATTGCACCCGCGCGAACTGTTCGAAGGATGGCGCCACATCCTCACCCACCCGGTGCTGCGCCCGCTGTTCCTCAATGCGATCGCGGTCAACGGCCTGATCATGGCCTCCGAACCGCTGCTCGCCCTCCTACTGCTGCGCGGCCTCGGATACGCCCCCTGGCAGTACGGTCTCGTCTTCGCAGCCCCGTGCGTCGGCGGTCTGGTCGCCTCGCGCCTCGCCCATCGGCTCGTGGAGCGGTTCGGACCGTACGAGGTGTTGCTCGCCGCCGGAACGCTGCGTGCGTGTTGGCCGCTGGGTCTGGCGTTCGTCCAGCCCGGCGTCTTCGGGATCGCCCTGGTGATCGTCGTCCAGTTCGGCCTGGTGACCTGCTGCGGTCTGTTCAATCCGGTGCTGGCCACCTACCGGCTCCACCATGCCGACCCGGACCGGGTCGCCCGCACGCTGGCCGCTTGGTCGGTCAGCACCAGCCTCTCGATCGCGGCCCTGACCGCCGGGTGGGGGCTTCTTGCCGCCTTCACCGGTCCGCGCACCGCGATCGCCGCTGCGGGAGTCCTCCTCCTGGCCACCCCGCTGCTGCTGCCGCGGAGCAGGAGCGTGCTCCTGAGCGCCGAGGGGTCAGACCGCGGATCGGATGGATCGGATGGCTTCGATGGCGCGGGGGTGGTGGCTCCCGGTCCGGATGGTGGACCGACCTCCTCCGGGAAGGCGTGATTAACACCACCCTTGATAAGGGTTGCGCTCAATTGAGCGCACATATGATTCCCTCACCTCTCATAAGGGCGGCACTCAGTGCCACCCTCTCTGGCTTCATTCGCTGAAGTCGAATACCACCCAGCGTCGCCGAACGGGATGAACCGCTCGCACCGTGTGCCCGTGCGTTCAAGTTGTGAACACATGTTGGGCGGGCCGCTGTGTGCCCTTTGCTTGGCGGTCACTTTCGATCTGGTGGCGGACGAGTGGTTACAGCCGTATGACGGCCAAGTGGGCGTGCCCAAAAGCCTTTGATATGGGTATGTTCCTCGCCGTCAGGGCAGCCACCGAGCTTCGGGGAGAGTCGAGAGCCGTGCCGGAAAACCAGGATCGTCAGGACCTTCGCGGGCAGAAGTTCGTTTACGACTTCACCGAAGGCAACAGGGATCTGAAAGACCTCCTCGGGGGCAAGGGTGCCAACCTCGCCGAGATGACCAACCTCGGGTTGCCGGTCCCTCCCGGCTTCACCATCACCACCGAGGCGTGCAAGGTCTACCTCGACAGCGGAACGGAGCCCGCGGCGCTGCGGGACGAGGTGAGCGCACACCTCGACGCGCTCGAACAGCGCATGGGCAAGAAGCTGGGGCAGGCGAACGACCCGCTCCTGGTATCCGTACGCTCCGGTGCGAAGTTCTCGATGCCCGGCATGATGGACACCGTCCTGAACATCGGTCTGTCCGACGAGTCCGTGGTCGGACTCGCCCAGCAGGCCGGTGACGAGCGCTTCGCCTGGGACTCCTACCGCCGACTGATCCAGATGTTCGGCAAGACCGTCCTCGACGTCGACGGCGACCTCTTCGAAGAGGCACTGGAGGACGCCAAGTCGGCGAAGAACGTCACCGTTGACACCGATCTCGACGCGGCCGACCTCAAGAAGCTCGTCAAGCAGTACAAGAAGATCGTGAAGTCCGAGGCGGGCCGGGACTTCCCGCAGGAGCCGCGGGAACAGATGGACCTCGCCATCAAGGCGGTCTTCGAGTCCTGGAACGGCGACCGCGCACGGCTCTACCGCCGCCAGGAGCGCATCCCCAACAACCTCGGCACGGCCGTCAACATCTGCTCGATGGTGTTCGGCAACCTGGGCCCCGACTCGGGCACCGGCGTCGCCTTCACCCGCGACCCCGCCTCCGGCCAGCAGGGCGTCTACGGCGACTACCTCCAAAACGCCCAGGGTGAGGACGTCGTCGCGGGCATCCGCAACACCGTTCCGCTCGCCGAGTTGGAGTCGATCGACAAGGCGTCGTACGACCGGTTGATGCAGATCATGGAGACGCTGGAGAACCACTACCTCGATCTGTGCGACATCGAGTTCACGGTGGAGCGTGGTCAGCTGTGGATGCTCCAGACCCGTGTCGGCAAGCGCACCGCGGGTGCCGCCTTCCGGATCGCCACCCAACTCGTCGACCAGGGGCTGATCGATGAGGCTGAGGCGCTCCAGCGCGTCAACGGCGCCCAACTCGCCCAGTTGATGTTCCCGCGCTTCGACGAGGACGCGAAGGTCGAACTGCTCGGCCGGGGCATCGCAGCCTCGCCCGGTGCGGCCGTCGGCAAGGCGGTCTTCGACTCGTACACCGCGGTCAAGTGGTCCCGCTCGGGTGAGCAGGTCATCCTCATCCGCCGGGAGACCAACCCCGACGACCTGGACGGGATGATCGCGGCCCAGGGCATCCTCACCTCCCGGGGCGGCAAGACCTCCCATGCGGCCGTCGTCGCCCGCGGCATGGGCAAGACCTGTGTGTGCGGTGCCGAGGACCTGGAGGTCGACACCAAGCGGCGCCGGATGACCGTGAACGGCACGGTGGTCGAAGAGGGCGACGTCGTCTCCATCGACGGTTCCACCGGCAAGGTGTACCTGGGCGAGGTGCCGGTCGTCCCGTCCCCGGTCGTCGAGTACTTCGAGGGTCGGATGCACGCGGGTGCGGACGACGCCAACGAACTGGTCGCCGCCGTGCACCGGATCATGGCCTACGCGGACCGGGTGCGCAGACTTCGCGTGCGCGCCAACGCCGACAGCGCCGAGGACGCCCTGCGGGCACGGAGGTTCGGAGCCCAGGGCATCGGCCTGTGCCGCACCGAGCACATGTTCCTCGGCGAACGCCGCGAGATGGTCGAGCGCCTGATCCTCGCGGACACCGACGAGGAGCGCTCCACCGCCCTGGAACAGCTGCTGCCGCTCCAGAAGGCCGACTTCATCGAGCTGTTCGAGGCGATGGACGGGCTGCCGGTGACGGTACGGCTGCTCGACCCGCCGCTGCACGAGTTCCTGCCGGACATCACCGAACTGTCCGTGCGCGTGGCACTCGCCGAGTCGCGCAAGGACCACAACGAGAACGATCTGCGGCTCCTCCAGGCCGTCCACCGGCTGCACGAGCAGAACCCGATGCTCGGACTGCGGGGGGTGCGGCTCGGGCTGGTCATTCCGGGCCTGTTCGCCATGCAGGTGCGGGCCATCGCCGAGGCCGTCGCCGAGCGTCTGAACGCCAAGGGTGACCCGCGCGCCGAGATCATGATTCCGCTAGTCGGGACCGTGCAGGAGCTGGAGATCGTCCGGGACGAGGCCGAGAAGGTCATCGCCGAGGTACGGGCCGCCCGGGGTGTCGAACTGAAGTTGGCGCTGGGCACGATGATCGAGCTGCCGCGGGCGGCGCTGACCGCCGGACAGATCGCCGAGGCCGCCGAGTTCTTCAGCTTCGGCACCAACGACCTCACGCAGACCGTCTGGGGCTTCTCCCGCGACGATGTGGAGGCGTCGTTCTTCACCGCCTACCTGGAGAAGGGCATCTTCGGGGTGTCGCCGTTCGAGACGATCGACAAGGACGGGGTGGGGGCCCTGGTGCGCAGCGCGGTGGAGGCCGGCCGCGCGACCCGTCCCGATCTCAAGCTCGGTGTCTGCGGCGAGCACGGCGGAGACCCGGAGTCGGTGCACTTCTTCCACGAGGTCGGACTCGACTACGTCTCCTGCTCGCCGTTCCGCATCCCGGTGGCACGGCTGGAGGCGGGCCGAGCGGCTGCCCAGTCGAAGGGCAGCGACTCCCGCTGATCGTCTGTCCGCGCCGGCCCGTCAGCGGGCCGGCGCGGTGACACCGGGAGTGGGCGCGCCCGACTCAACGAGTCCGTGAATCCGTAAAGGCGCCGCGAGGCATGAGCGGTCGTCGTCCACCCGTCTCCGTGTGGGCGTGTGGTGGCCATGGAACCGCGGCCGTGGGCAGCCCGTGCGCTGGGGCGTTGAGATGCGTTGAGTGGCGTTGGATAAAGTTGACTCACGCCGCCCGGGGGGTGGTGCCCCAGGGGGCCGCCGCACCGCTCAACTTCACTTCTGTGCGCGCTTCTTTAACACATAGAGAGGGTGGACACGCCGTAGTGCGCGTCCACCCCTGGTGTTTCTTTCGACACATTCGTCAAGGCCAGTTGCTCCCGTGAATATGAAGATTTTGGCTGATCTTGACGGAACCTTATTTCTGTCGTTCGTTCAGCAAAGAACAGGAGGGGCGCGGCACGCGGATCCCCATCCACGTACCGCGCCCCATTACCCAAGCCGGACAGGGAGCCGCACCCTCTGTCACCCGCCGCCGGATGTGCGAAGCCCCCCACGGTCCTCGTCACGTCCATCGGAGACAGAAGGAACCTGCCCGACGCCGTACAGCCTTTCGTTTCGCACCCAACCCCGGCGAGACATTTCAACTCTGGCTGAAACTCCGTGGTAACCGGTTGTGATGGCGTGCATACTCAGTGATCGGGGCGATTGCGGGTGCAACAGTGGGGGTTCAGTGCTACGTATCCATTTCACTGGGGACGACCTCGCCAGAGTGCGAATGGCCGTCAGACCGGATGCGTTGTGGGAAACGATTCTGAGCTTTCATCGATTGAGAGAGCGGCGTCGTGCTCAGATGTTCGGAGAATGGCGGTCGGAAACGCGATCGCGGTTGAATGGTGAAACGAGCCTGCTGGCCGCGCTGGTGCCGACGCGCGGCTATTTCCCCGACTTTCTGACGCCTCCGGAAGGCAGCGGCGGCCTGGAGCCGGGACTTGAAGCGATACGCGCCACCGCGCCCGACAGACTCCAATGCGAACTGAACCGGGTGTCAGCAGCGCGGGTCGCCGACAGCGATCGGACGGCCGAGCGCGCGGCGGAGCGTCCCGCTGAGCGTTCCGGTCGGCTCGCCGCCCTCGCCCAAGGCGCTCCGGAGCAGCTCGCCAAGCTCATCTCCGTGCTCCGCAGCTACCACAGCGCCGCCATCGTGCCGTACTGGTCACAGATCCAGGCCCGCGTCGAGGCGGACCGGGCCGTACGGGGGCGGGCGCTGCTCGACGGCGGCGCGGCCGAACTGCTCGGCTCGCTGCCCCCCGTGCTCCGCTGGCGCGCCCCCGTGCTGGAGTCCGACTACCCCGTCGACCGCGAAGTCCATCTGAACGGTCGGGGGTTGCTGCTCCAGCCGTCCTTCTTCTGTCGCGGCACCCCGGTGGTCTACCGCGACCCCAAGCTCCCCCCGGTGCTGGTCTATCCGGTCGCCCACACCCCCGATCCCGCATTCGGCGAGACGAGCGGCTCCACCCTCGCCCCGTCGCTCGGCAAGCTCGTCGGGCACACCCGCTCGGCCGTTCTCCAGGCGATCCGCTATGGATGTACGACCAGTGAACTCGCCCGGAGGGCAGGTGTATCGCTCGCCTCCGCCAGCCAGCACGCCGCGGTACTGCGCGAGGCGGGCCTGGTCCTGACCCTGCGCCACGGCAATGCCGTACTGCATACGCTCACCCCCCTGGGCGCCGCCCTGCTGAGGGGAGGGGCGCCGGCGGAGGTGGCGGGCTGAAGGCCCCCGCCCGGTCAATCCGTACCCCCACACGAAGGTGGTCACGGGCACGGAGGGTCACGAAGGTGGTCACGGGCACGGAGGTCGGCACGGGCCGCTGATCCCGCTGCCGTGTCAGGGTGCCTTCGCCGCCCGCCCCGGTGCAGCCAGTCGAAAGCGCAGCCGACAGATGACGGCGGCCGTGTCCCGGCGCACCGCACGGGCCAGCACCGCACCCCGTTGGTTCTGGAGCAGCCGCTGCCACAGCCGGTCCGGCTCCACCTCCGCGATCAACACCGTCACCCGGGTGCCCGGGTGATAGCGGTAGATCTTGCTCACGTACTCCGACACCGGCCGTCCGATCGTGCGGCGCCGGGTGGCCAACTCCACCAGCTCCACCCCCGGGTTCCACCGCTCCCAGTCGCGCCGCAGGGTCCGTGCCGCGGCCCGGTCGTCCTCGTCCTGGTGGACCACGGTGACCGCGCGTACCTCGTCCCCCAGTGACACCGCCGCGTTCACCGCTTCCCGGGTCAGCCGCGACAGATGCGATACGGGAACGATCACCAGCGAGCGGGAGCGTTGCGGCGCCGCCGGCACCCGCCCGAGCTCCATCCGCTCGTCGAGGCTCCCGTACGCCCCGTGGACGCATTCGAACAGCACCACCAGCACGGGCAGGGCGATCAAGACCGACCAGGCACCCTCGGTGAACTTCGTGGCGCTCACCACCAAGGCGCTGACACCGGTGAGCACGGCGCCCAGACCGTTCAGCAGCGCTTTGAGCCGCCAGCCCGCTGAGCGATCGGTGCGCCAGTGGATGACCATGCCCGTCTGACAGATGGTGAAGCCCACGAAGACACCGATCGCGAAGAGCGGCACCAAGGTGTTGGTGTCCCCGCCGGAGAAGAACAACAGCACCCCTGCCACGGCGGCGAGCGCCACCACGCCGTGGCGGTGTACCTCGCGGTCCGCCTTCAACTGGAACAGGTGCGGCAGGTAGTTGTCCCGTGCCAGCAGCGACATCAGCACCGGCAGCCCACCGAAGGAGGTGTTCGCGGCCAGTGCGAGCAGCACCACCGTGGCGAACTGCACCAGGTAGAAGCCCCAGCCGTGGCCGAGTGAAGCGTCCGCGAGTTGGGCGAGGACGGTCACCCCCTCGACCGGCTGGAGGTGGAAGCGGCCGATCAGCACCGAGAGCCCGATCAGCATCATGCCCAGCAGCGCACCGAGGGCCACTTCGGTCCGCTGGGCGCGGCGGGCGGCCGGGGTGCGGAAGGACGGTACGGCGTTGGCGACCGCCTCCACCCCGGTGAGTGCCGAACAGCCGGAGGCGAACGCCTTCACCAGCAGGAGCGCTCCCACGGTGGTCGCACTGTCGCCGACGACGGACGCATGACCGGCCGCAGCCTCGGTGGACGCCGGTGCGCTGCGGAACAGGCCCACCACGATCAAGGTGAGGATCGAGCCGACGAAGACGGCCGTGGGCACGATGAACACCCGGGCCGAGTCGACGATCCCCCGCAGGTTCACTCCGGTGACCAGGAGGAGCACGGCCAGACAGAGCAGGAGCCGGTCGTCGTAGAGGGCGGGGAAGGCCGACGTCAGGGCCGCCACGCCGGCGGTGACCGAGACGGCGACGTTCAGCACATAGTCCAGCACCAGCGAGGCGGCGGCGACCAATGAGGTGCGGCGGCCCAGATGGGCCCGCGCGACCGCGTAGGCGCCGCCACCGTCGGGGAACGCGGCGATGACCTGACGGTAGGAGGCCACCAGTACGGCGAGCAGTGCGGCGATCGCCAGGGTGACGGGCAGGGTGTAGCCGAGCCCCACGCCGCCCGCCGTGGCCAGGACCAGGACGATGGCCTCGGGACCGTAGGCGACCGATGCCATCGCATCGAGGGACAGCGCGGCGAGACCCTGCACGGCGGTGAGCCGGTGTCGTTCATCGGGGACGGGCCGTGACGGTTCGGGCGGCCCTGCCGTGTCTGCGGAGTCGGCTGGCATGGACAGGGCGGTCATGGTCTGCGTACCTCCGGGGGTGGTGCCCTGAGATGGGGAGGGCAGCCCCAGCGTGGTGGCGTGTTCGGCGGCAGCCGCGCCCCTTTGTCGCGGTCTTGGCGCTCAGGGCCCGTGACTTCACACGACCTTGACGCGACGCACGCCTCTCATGGCACGGGGCGCATCCACGCAGCGAACGCAGCGAACGCCGCGAACGCAGAGAGCACAGAGAGCACAGAGAGCACAGAAGGCAGGGGCGCAGGGAGCGCAGGGAGCACAGGGGACGCGGTGACCATGGACACGGACACGGCAGGCGACATAGAGAGGGCAGGCAGCACAGGCGACTCAGAGAACACGCAGAGAACATGCAGACCCGACATCAGAGCGAGGGGAGTCCCTCGTACGCCACCCCCGTCAGTGTGGCGGACGCCGTCCACAACCGCTCGGCCGTTTCATCGTCCCCGGCCCGGGCCGCCCGCCTCGCCGGTGCCGGGGCACCTCGCCAGCCGGCGATGCGTGGGCCGGTGAAGGAGTCGGGCCGCACGCCGGGTGCGGTGGCTGCGTACAGGGTGGGCAGCGCTCCTGCCGCTGCCGGTTGGGCGAACAAGCGGTTGCCCAGGGACATCACGCCTTCCGTCACCCTGGCCCCCGCCATTCGTGGCCCCGCGCCTTGCAGATTGGTGTCGGAGTATCCGGGGTGCGCCGCCGCTGCGACCACGTCGGAACCCACCGCCGCCAGCCGCCGCGCCAACGCGTGTACGAAGAGCAGATTCGCCGTCTTGGACCGCGCGTACGCGATCCACCTGCGGTACGGGTGCTCGCTCTGGAGGTCGTCCAGGTCCACCCCGGCCAATCGGTGCATGAAGCTCGACACGCTCACCACCCGCGCGCCCGGTGTCGTCAGCAGCCTGGGCAGGAGAAGGCCGGTCAGGGCGAAATGGCCCAGGTGGTTCACCCCGAACTGCCGCTCGAACCCGTCGACGGTCCGCCCGAACGGAAGCGCCATCACCCCCGCGTTGTTGATCAGCAGATCGAGACGGTCGTACGGGTACCAGGCCGCGAACTCCCTCACGGACGCCAAGTCCGCCAGGTCCAGTCGATGCACCCGGACATCCGCCCCGGGCACCCGCTCACGCACCCAGGTCGCCGCCCGGGCACCCCGCTCCTCGCTCCGGCAGGCGAGGACCACCGCCGCGCCCCCACCGGCCAGCGCTTCGGCGGTGCAGAGCCCGATGCCGCTGTTGGCACCCGTGACCACCGCTGTGCGCCCCTGCTGATCCGGAATGTCGGCAGTGCTCCAACCGGCCATCGCGCCCCTCGCTTCCCAAGATCCTCAACCGCTGGTGAACACCGGGACGAACCCCGACGATCGGTGTGCGGCCGGCCCGCCGACCAGCCTGCCGTACGAGGGACGTTCGGGTAGTGTGACCCTCCCGTGCCATGAACGGACCGAGGAGGTGAGACGCATTACCGCTGTCGCCAGTCGGGTGCTCTCCACCCCGTGTCCCCGCCCCCTCGTCCCTCGACGTGGAATGCGCTGACGGACGGAGCGCCCTTCGGTTCCCCGAAAGGCTTTCATGTCCCTTCCGTCGTTCCCGCCCCTCGACGACATAGTCCGCACCCTGCGGACTGCCGGCTGTGTCTTCGCCGAGGACGAGGCGGACCTCCTCCTCTCCGCGGCCTCCGGGCCCGAAGCCCTCGCCACGATGGTGGACCGCCGTGCCCTGGGCCACCCGCTTGAGCACATCGTCGGCTGGGCGGCCTTCGCCGGCCTGCGGATACGGGTGGACCCCGGGGTGTTCGTCCCCCGACGCCGTACTGAATTCCTCGTTGAGCAGGCCATTTCGCTCACCCGGCCGCACGCCGTCGTCGTCGACCTGTGCTGCGGTTCCGGGGCCTTGGGCGCCGCGCTCGCCCACTCCGTACGACCCATCGAACTCCATGCCTGCGACATCGACCCGCGGGCCGTGCGCTGCGCCCGGGGCAATGTCCGGTCGGCCGGCGGGCGAGTGTACGAAGGGGACCTGTACGCGCCCTTGCCCGCGCGGCTCGGCGGGCGGGTCGGGGTCCTCCTGGCCAATGTGCCCTATGTGCCGACCGGTGAGATCGAACTGCTCCCCGCCGAAGCCCGGGTGCACGAGGCACGCATCGCCCTCGACGGGGGTACGGACGGGCTCGATGTACTGCGTCGGGTCACGGCCGAGGCGGCGAGCTGGCTCGCGCCAGGCGGCTCCATGCTCTTCGAGACCAGCGAGGAACAGCTGCCGACGGCTCTGGAGATCGTCAACCGAGGCGGTCTTGAACCCCGGGTGGCCGTGGATGACGACCGCTGGGCGACGGTCGTCATCGGTACGCAACAGGGGTGATCGCCGCGGCGGGAGGGCCGGATGGCGAGATGGATGGACGATGCAGCGGCCTGCTCCGTAGGGTCGCGACCGTGCCCGACATATCGCTGACCACGCTCGTACTGCTCTGCCTCGCCGCCGCGGCGGCCGGATGGATCGATGCGGTGGTGGGCGGTGGCGGGTTGCTGCTGTTGCCTGCCCTTCTGCTCGGTCTGCCGCAGACCTCGGCCGCCCATGTGCTCGGCACCAACAAGGCCGTGTCGATCGTGGGCACGACCGGTGCCGCGATCACCTATGCGCGCAAGGCACGGGTGCCGGTGCGGACGGCGGTACGGATCGGTCTGGCCGCGCTCGCGGGATCGATGGGCGGCGCGTTCTTCGCCGCCGGCATCAGCAGCGATGTGCTGCGGCCCGTGATTATGGTGGTGCTGCTGGCCGTCGCCGCGTTCGTCCTGCTGCGACCTTCGTTCGGGACGGCGGCGGACGGGGTGGGGCGGCCCGTGACCAGGGCGCGCACCATCACCGCGATCGTCCTCGTCGGCGGTGGCATCGGCTTCTACGACGGACTCTTCGGGCCCGGTACGGGCACCTTCCTGGTACTGGCGCTGACGGCCGTGCTCCATCTCGACCTGCTGACGGCATCGGCGACCGCCAAGATCGTCAATGTGTGCACCAACGGCGGGGCACTGGCCATGTTCGCCTACCAGGGCACGGTGCTGTGGCAGTTGGCGGCGCTGCTCGCGGTCTTCAACTTGATGGGCGGGATGTTCGGGGCACGGATGGCGCTGCGCAAGGGCAGCGAGTTCGTGCGCGGGGTGCTCCTCGCGGTCGTCCTGACACTGGTCGCCAAGCTCGCCTTCGACCAGTGGTCCGCCTGAGGTCCTCCGTGCTCAGGCCGGACGGACGCCGATGAGATGGGCGAAGGCGACCACGTTGCCCCGGTAACCGGTCTTCTCGCTGAAACCGCCGCCACAGGTGATCACCCTGAGTTCGGCGCGCTTCGTGGATCCGTACACCTTTCGGTCGGGGAAGGCGTCGGCCTCGTAGACCTCGATCGCATCGATGGTGAACACGGCGGTACGGCCGTCCCGGCGTGAGACCTCGATGCGGTGGCCCTTCTTGAGGGCGCCGAGAGCGTAGAAGACGGCCGGTCCCTGTGCGTTGTCCACATGGCCGGCGACGACCGCGGTGCCCTTCGCGCCTGGCGTCGTGCCCCCGCCGTACCAGCCGGCGAGGTTGCGGTCTGCCGCAGGCGGCACCTCAAGACCGCCCGCGCGGTCGAGGCCCAGCCGCATCAGGGGGGTGTCGACGTCGATGTCGGGGATGCGCAGGCGCAGCGGCGGTGACGGCGGCAAGGGGTCGGCGGCTGCGTCGGTGTGCGCCCGCGGACCAGCGGCGAACGCCTGAGCCGCGGAAGGCACCGGCGGAGTCAGATCCCGGGAGCCGTTCTGCACCAGATAGACACCGGTGCAGACGGCGGCGGCCAGCACCCAGCCCTTCGCCTTGGTGCTCATCGATCCTCCCGTGGAGCCCGGTCGTGGGTACGCCCCGTTCCCGGCAGGCTCAGGACCTGCCGGGAACGGGAAGCGGGGTGTGGTCGCGGCCTTGGCCGCAGCCGTCAACCGCCCTGGACGCCGCTCGCCCGGCGTCGCAGGAACAGTGCCCCGCTGACGGCGGCAGCGGTGAGTACGGCCGCTCCCGCCGCGATCTGTACGGTGTCGGGGCCCACGCTGCCTCCCACACCGGTCCTGACATGGCCGGTCGGCTGCTCCTGGTGCTGCCCGCTGGATTGCTCGTCCCTGCGGTGCTGCACGGTGACATCACCGCTGGCCCGCTTGCCGTTCTTGCAGCGCACGCTGATGCCGTACGTGCCGGCCTCGGTCCGCTCCGGGATGCGGAACTGGCCCTCCACGGTGTCCTTGTGCGTTCCGGGCGAAAGATGGAACTCACCCGCGCCGAGCGAACGGGCATCGCCCACCCCATGGCCGTTGCGACCGCAGGCGGTGGTGTTCACGGTGACGGTGGCGCCCGGTTCGGCGGTGGCCGGGAAGACCTCCAGGGACTCGTGGTCCCCGGCGTACGCGACGGGGCCACCGACGCATATGACGGCGGCTGCCAGTGCGGCACTGGTCAGCAGACGGGCGGTCGTGCGCATGGTCGTCCTCCGAGGAAACGCATGGGTGGGGTCGTCTCCTCCGAGGAAAGTCGGCCCTGGCGTCCCACGCCTGCTGATGGACCATCAGATCGGCTCCACCGGGCGGGTGTGTTCCCTCAATGGCGAGAGGAAAGTGCAGGTCAAAGCAGTCATCGTGGTCATCGCGCGGGGTCGCGCCGAATGGGTGATACGGGACGGTCAGGGAGTGCGCAGAGATTCAGCGGGCGGAGTGAGGCGCTGGCTCGGTCTTCGGATGGGGCGGGTGCCTGCTGGGGCGCCGGGGGCGTTTGCGTCTTCGAGCTGGCTGCGGACTCGGGGGTCGGGGCGCTCGGGGTGCTGGGTGAGGCTCGGAAGGGCTCGGGGTGCTCGCCATCGCAGGGTGATGTCAACGGCGCCCCTGCCTTCTACCCCGCCGTGCAGACCCTGAGGTGGCGGCTCTGGGGAGGGCCTTTGACCTGGTCCTACTCGGGAGGTGCGTCGGTCCGGGTGATGGGGTGTGTGGTCGTCATCACCGTGTTCGGGTGAAGGTGAGCTTGACCTCAACCGAACTTGAGGTATCACCCTCTCACTCATGGATCTCATCACCCGTGAAGCCTCCCGGACGTCCACCGCCGTCAAGACGCCCCTCAAACTCGTCGTCATCCTCGCCAGCAACCGGGAGGGACGGTTCGGCCCGGTCATCTCCGACTGGTTCCTGGAACAGACGGCGGGGCGTCGGGACTTCTCCGTCGAACTGGTCGATCTGGGCGCGACCGACATCGGCACGTACCTCGGCGCCAACCCCGCCCCACAGGTGGGCGAGGCACTCGCGGCGATCACACCGAGACTGGCCGAGGCTGACTCCTTCATCGTCATCACTCCCGAGTACAACCACTCCTTCCCCGCCTCCGTGAAGAGCCTCATCGACTGGCACTACAGCGAATGGCGGGCCAAGCCCGTGGGGTTCGTGTCCTACGGAGGTATGTCCGGCGGACTGCGCGCGGTGGAACAACTGCGTCTGGTCTTCGCCGAAATGCACGCCGTCACGATTCGCGACACCGTCTCCTTCCATCAGGCGAGCGCCCACTTCACCGACGACGGACGGCACAAGGACCCCTCGGGGTGCGAGGCCGCTGCGAAGGCCCTGTTGGATCAACTGGCCTGGTGGGCCGAGACCTTGCGGGACGCCAAGGCGGAGCACCCGTACGCCGGGTAGTCACACCGTTGGTAGTGCACAGGGGAAGGGCCGTGTCTGTGCCCGTTCCCGTGCCCGAGTTGAGTGGAGTCGATCGCTGGAAACGTCCGGGGCATCCCGAGGCATCGGGCGGTCGGCGAGTCGGCGAGTCGGCGAGTCGGGGGGCGCCCCAGGAGGTGGCCGTAAGGGCCACTCCGGGGACGCCCCCTGACTGTCGCACTCGACGCGGCTCCTTATGGTCTGACCTGCGTGCCCTTCCTTGCTCCCCGGCAGGAGGGCTACGGAGGTCCGACCCTGCCCCTGCCCCGATTCGACCCGACCCTGCCCCGATCTGATCCGACAGGGCGGGGGCGGTCAGAAGCTGCGACGCCTGGCGGATGTCTGGGGGCATGGCCAATGGACCTGTCGGTCCCTCAGGCGCGACGGCCGAGGAGTGCGAGCAATCGGGTCTGGGCGCCGTCGCCCGGCGGCGGCTCGATGGGCGGGGCGAACAGCCCCGTCTGGGAGAGCGCCGACGCATACGGCGTGACCTCGTCCAGTGCGAAGTGCACCAGCGCTGCGGGCAGTCGCTCCGGTGCGCCGATCGCCCGGGACAGATCCCAACTGTGCACCACCGCATCGGTGATCATCTGCGCGCAGTAGGCGACGGCAGGAGTCTCCCCGTACGACAGTCCGACCGTGCGTTCCAGCGCACCCGGTTCGGAGAACGCCTTCCGCGAAGCGCGGGCTGCGGCGTCCCAGACGGCGCGCGGGCGGGTGCCGAGCACATCGCCGTCGTACGCATCGCCCACCTCCGCGATGGTGGCTCCCTCGGTCACCAGTTCCGGCACCCAGAGTTGTTCCGAGGTCAGATGGTTGACGAGATCACGGACTGACCACTCGGAGCAGGGCGTCGGCTCACCCCACTGGTCGGCCTTCACCGCGTGCACCCGTTCGGAGAAGAGCGCGAGGGCCTCGGAGTGGCGCGTGAGGAGCGTTGTCACATCGATGTCCATGCGCTCACTGTTGCGGTCCACGAAGGGGGATGCGAGCGTGCCGGCGCGTGTCCCGACAGCTGTGACACGGCTGCCGAACAGCTCGGTCGACCGTGGGCAACGGAGCCGGGCGAAGGCCGCCAGAAGGCCCCGATGGGTGCTGGAGGCGTGGGGCGGCGGCCTGCGCAGGGACAGGGGGTGCGCAGCGGGTGGTCACCGGAGGGTCGGGGACCTAAGGACGGCGACCGTGGTCATTCGCCGCTCGCGACCAGCGCTTCCTGGATGCCTTTCTCCTTGGCGCCCAGATAGCGGGGGTCCGGCTCGAACGCCGCGTCCAGCGCCGCCTTGCCGGCTGCGAGCACCTCCCGCACCCCGCCGTAGTACCAGGTGGAGTCCTGCGGTTCGGTCACACCGATCCCGTACGACTCGACCCCCGCCGAGCGACAGAGCGTCACCGCCCGATGGATGTGGAAGTCCTGTGTCACCAGTACGGCTCGATCGACACCGAAGATCTTCTTCGCCCTGACGCACGAGTCCCAGGTGTCGAAGCCCGCGTAGTCGCTGACGATGCGGGCATCAGGCACCCCGCGCTCGGTGAGGTAGGTCCGCATGGCGTCGGGCTCGTCGTACTCGACCCGGCCGTTGTCCCCCGTCACCAACACCACCCTGACCTTGCCCCCGCGATAGAGCTCCGCCGCCGCATCCAGCCGGTGTGCCAGGTACTTCGTTGGCTTGCCCTTCCACAGCCCTGCCCCGAACACCACCGCCACATCCTGGCGGGGTACTTCGGCGACGGTGGTGACCCGACTGTCGGCGACCAGGTGCATCCAGGTGGCCGGGGCAAGCCCGACGACGGACGCGATCATGGCCGCCTGTACCAACCGACGTTGTGCCCGACGAGACCTCAAGAGCCCCGGCCGTGACAGCTTGCGCAGGGCTGACGGCTTGGCCCGATCGCTGAGGCCAGACGGGTTCCACCGGAGTCGTCGTTGCTTCATACCTGGTCAGACGACTCCTGACGGTCATTGGTTCACCGTCCCCCCAGGGAGGGAGGGGCTGCCATCGTGTCACCGGTGGGCGCCCAGGCCGCGGGTAGCAGCGACCGTACGGCCGCCGACGCATAGACCGCCGTGGCGAGCCAAGCCGCGGCGAACCCATCGGGATCGGCGGGCAGCAGCCGCCCGAGAGCATCGTGTTGTCGATCCGCGGCCGTGTCCAGCAGCGCCCGCACACACTCGGCACCCGTGGCGAGTCCCACCGATTCCAGTCGGCGCGGGAGTTCACCATCGGCGCTGGCCGCGGTGATAGACCGACCGCCCGCGACGGCACGATCCACCGCACGACGCAACAGGTCCAACTCGATCGGCAACTCGGGCGAGCCCGCTGGAAGAGAGGACGGCCGCACCTGGCCGCCGCCCACCCCCAATCGCTCGGGCGCAACGGAGTCGGGAGTCGGCGCGGGAGATGCTGCGATGACCCCTTCCCCATCCGCGTGGTCGGCCGGCGCACCGGTGGTGTCGACCGACGGTCCGGACGCGGCGCCGGCGCCGGCGTCGGTGGTGCCCGGACCTGCGGGCACAGCAGGTGGTGACCCGGCCGGGATGTGCGAGCGATTGAGCCGACGCAGCCCCAGATCGGCGCGGAACTGCTCACCGTCGTGCCCTGTCCAAGCCGCCGCCAGGGCCTGGACGGCCCCCGGTCGATCGGCTACCACGCGCACGATCATCCGCAGGGCCAGCCCCGGTCGGGACCTCAGCAGACGGAGGTTGTCCGCGTAGGCCAGTGCGGACCGCTCGTCGGGGGCCAGCAGACCCACCTGGGGCCCGTCGGTGATCCGCAACCCCCTGCCCTCGATGGTGCCGGCCACGAAGAGCAGATCGCCCCCTGCCGGGCGGGCGTCGGCCGGCTGCTCCAGCCAGTCGAGCGCGGCGGCCAACTGGTGAGCAGGAGGACGCTGCCAGAGCGCGTCCAGCGGCTGTTGATGCCAGCGGGCGCCCGAAGCACGCACCGATCGGACGCGGGACCCGCCACCGACCCTTCCGTCCGCCGAAACGGTGGGCCCGGTGAGGATCACCGAGCCGCCGTCGCCCCACTCCCGCAACGGGAGCGCGCACCCCCCTGGCACCGGGGTCTGAGCTGCCTGCGCTGCACGCTGGGCATCTCCCGGCGCCACATCGGAGATGGTCAGCAGGGTGCCGTCCGGTGCCAGCCCGTAGGTGACCGCCCCGGCGTACCCGGACGCCGTGACGATCGGCTCGGTGAACAGTCCGTAGAGCCTGAGCGGACCGGACGGCTGGTAGGAGCGACGGGCCGGGGTGATCGCCTCGGCGGGACGACGCAGCAGCCCGAGCAGCCCGGCCAACTCGGCGGACAGCTCAGGCAGTCGGAACGACGGGTCCTCCGAGCGGGCCTCGTCGAGCCGCCGTGCGATCCGCACCGCAGCGGCGGCCGGCAGATGCAGCCCGGCCAAGCGTCCCGAGTGCGCCGCGTGCAGCAAACCGGCACGATGGACCGCGCCGGCGCCACTGACCCCGCTGACCAGGACGGCGGTCGCCGCGTTCCGCAATGCGGCCATGGCCCGCGTCTGCGCGGGGGTCAACTCGCACGGGACCGTGCCGTTCGCTGCTGCGTCGAGCGAGGAACCGTCCCTCTCCTCGGGTTCCGTAGGCGTCTCGGGCCGCGGTGCCCCCTCCGCGACGGCGGTAAGGCGCTCCGGTGAAGGCGCCCCATGAGCCGCGGCATCGGCTGTCGGCTGCGCGTCGGGCCCGGTCCCCGTCGTGCCGTCGGCCAGTTCACCGGCCGGTCCTTCCCCGTCGGCTCCCGGCGTCGGTTCCAGTGCCAGCGGGGCGCTGGAGAGGAGCGTGGCGCGATGGAGACAGGCCGGGGCCAGTAGACAGGTGCACACGGCGTCGTCCGCGTGCGCCACGACTCCACCCGTGGTCCGCAACGTCACCGAAGTGTCCTCGTCCACGATGACGCGGACCCCGTCGGACGTCGTCTCCACCGGCCAGCCGGCCACCTTTCCCATGGCCCGGTCCACGCGTCCGCGCAGTCGAGGGGGCAGCAGGTCCAGCGCCTGTGCGGCCACCGCCGCAGAGACGGGTGGCAAGGGTGGGGATGCGGTCGTCATCGGTGTGTACCTCCCACACGTTCGCCGACCCAGCGGGCCAGCTCCAGAGGGCTCAGGGCGGCGACGGGCATTCCTGCCGCCACCAATCGACCCGCGGTGCCGGTCGAGTACCGAGGTCTGCCCTCGTCGTCGAGCGAGGCACAGCCGAGGACGTGGCACCCCGCGTCGACCAGCGACCGAACCTCGGAGAGCAGCGGACCGATCGGGCCGCCCTCTTCGAAGTCACTGACCAGAACGACCAGCGTCCGGGACGGCACGGTCACCAACCCGCGTGCGTGACGCAGTCCGCGGGCGATGTTGGTGCCGCCGCCGACGCTGACCTCCAACAACAGGCTCAGTGGATCGTCCACCTGGTCGGTCAGGTCCAGCACTTCGGTGGAGAAGGCGACGAAGTGCGTACTGAGTGCCGGGACGCCTGCCAGCACCGAGGCGGTCAGCGCCGACCAGATCGTGGATGCCTCCATCGACCCTGACACGTCCACCACCAGCACCAGACGCCAGTCGGTGGAGCGACGGGCGCGCGTACGGAAGACGGGGCGCTCGGGGACGACCGTCACCACACCGGTGTCCGTGTCCCGCCGGGCCGTGGTCAGATTCGCCCGCAGGGTGCGGGGCAGATCCAACGGGCCGCCCGGTCGGCTGGTGGGGCGAGGGTGAGTCAGCCCGGTGAGCGCGGGGCGCAGCCGGTTGGCGAGCGCCGCAGTCAACTCGGCCACCAAACGGGCCACCAGCGGACGCAGCCGGGCCAACTGCTGCTCGGGAAGCCCGCCCGCGTAGGACAGCACCGTACGCAGCAACTCGACCGACGGCCGTGCCGCTGCCGGGTCCATGGCGAGCGCTGCATCGAGACGGCCCGCATCCGCTGCCGCGGCCAGCACTTCCTCACGCACCCCCGGTCCGAACAGGACGGCCAACTCGTCCGACCAGGTGCGCACATTCGGATACGAGGCATCCGTACCGCCACCGCCGCAGCCCTCCCCGCTGCGGGACCCCTCGCCGCGTCCGCGCCCGTACAACTCGTCGAGCGCGGTCGCGTACCGCTGGGCCTGGCCGGTCAACTCCGCGCCACGGCCCAACAGCAGGCGCCATCGCTCGCTCGCGCCGAGGGCTCCTCCCTCCACGGCCGGGACGGGCTGCCGTGTCTCCCTACCGGCCGCTGTCGTACCGATGCCACGGCCGTTCTCCCGGTGACCGTCATCGCCGGCGCCGCGCATGGCCACCGGGGTTCCGGTCGACGAGGGGAAGCCCTTCGGCGCTCCTGATGCACCGCTGTGCGCAGGCGGCACCTCCCGTACCTCGCCCGGCGCACTCCCGGCGCCGGGCGAGGTGCGCCGCTTCGGTGGCACACCGGCAACCAGCAGGCCCGAGGCTGTCAGCGCCTCCCTGCCGGCCAGGTCGGCGAGTGCGAGTCGAGCGGACATCGCGGGATCCACCCCCCGCAGGGTGCCGACCTGCGCGCCCGTCCGGTCTTCGACGACCGAGAGCAGCCGGGAGCGGGCCGCCGGGGAAAGGACGTCGAACCCTGCTCTGAGCGCCGGCAGACGGTCCAGGAAGGCTCGGTCGGCAAACTGCTCCACCCGCTCCAGCAGTGGATCCAGCGCTCTGCCGGTCTCCAACAGAGGGCCGGCGGCAAGAAGGGCCCCGCGCAGACACTCCGCCAACTGCCCGCGGAGTTCCGGGGTGCTGGCGCCATCCGCACGGGAGGCGAGCCCCGTCCCGAACGCGTGCGGATCCCACTGCCCCAGCAATACCCGGGCCGCACCCGCGGCGCCGCGCATCAAGGGAGTGCCCCCGGCCTCCAGCCGGACGAGGGCGTCCGCCAGCCGCAGCCCGCCCCCCACGGAGGACGCCTGTCCGGCCAGGGCGACCAAAGCCCGCGCATCGTCGGGATCCGTCGAGCCCGCGAGCCCGTCCAACGCCCGGACCCCGGCCGCCGCCAGCTCCTCATGGGCGGCGGTCACGGCCTGCTGTTCCCAACCGACGTCCAGCCCCGGCACATGGCCCGAGCGGATGCGGTCCAGCAGGGTCATCCCGGCCAGCAGTTCGGGCAAGGTGCCGGTCGCCGGTAGTTGCTCGGCCGCCGCCGCCAACCGTTCCACGGCCAGAGCGGGCAGCACACAGCGCGTGGCCTCCGCCAGACCGTCCAGTGCCTCGGCCGCCGAGGGGCCGCCCTGTCGCCGCTCCTCAGCCCGCCGCTGCCGCAACACGCCCGCCGCGGCCTGTTCCAGGGTCACGCCGTGCATTCCTGCCACATCGAGCATGGCGGCCGTCGCAGGCGACCAGTCCACCACCCAGCGGCTGGTCAGCGCTGCGGCGTCGCCGACTCCGGCGACCGCGGACTCCTCGCCGTAGGGGATACGACAGACCGCGAGTCGACGCAGGGCGACCTCCCGCCGACGGTCCAACTCCCCACGGAGGACGTCAAGGCGCAACTCCCGACGATCCGGTTCCTCGGGGCGGGGCAGTTTCAACTCGCCCAGCAGGCGTTCCACCGCGGGTCCCAGACCCGAGCGCGGGGTGCCCGGAGCCAACCGCCCCCGACGCCTTCCGACGAGCACCTTCTCCATGGCGGCGGCCACCACGCGACCGCGCCCCAACAACCTTCCCTGGGTGAGCACGGTCTGCGCCGCCTCCGCCAACTCGCCGCGCCCGGCGGCCGGCAGCCCCCGCAGCGCTGCCAGGTCCCGGGCCACCCGCACCACCTCCCGGGCATCGGCAGGTCCGCTCGGGTGCCCGGCGCCCCTGATCTCCGCGCAGATCCGCACCGCCGTGGCGGTGAGGAGATCATCGAGAAGCCGTGGATCTCCTGCCGCGGCGAAGACGCCGTGCTGCCACTCGGGGTCGCGGATTCCGGCCGGGTAGCCGGATCGCTCGTCGAGCAGCGGATAGGAGTAGGGCACCAGTGAGGTGCTCACCTCCATGGCCTTCGTGGGCCCGTCATCGGTCGACGGCGGAGACAACTCCCAGCCCACCAGTGCGGGTGAGTGGAAGGACCCCACCACCGCCGCCGTCCTACGGCCCCGGAACTCGGCCAGTCGGCTTCGCATATGGGCCTCGCGCCGCAGATCGTGCCGGTCGACCGGACCCGCGTCCGAGCGCAGGGCCCAGCCCACGAGCAGGGCCGCCCGCCGCAGTGCCTCCGGGGTGCTGCCGGGAGCGGCCGACTCCACCAGCCGGTCCCACAGGTCGTCGCCGGGGCGACCGGAGGCCCGGGCGTGCAGGGCGGCGCTGAGCGCACCCGCCGAAGAGCCCTCCGGCGCGCTTCGCCCGTTCACCTCGGGCAGTTCTCGTCCGCTGCCGTCCCGGCCTTCGCGAGCCCCGAGCGGCAGATCGAACGGGACCACCGGGACATCGGCCTGCCGCGCCCAACGGATGGCCGCCAACTCGGGCGAGAATTCGGCGAACGGCAGGAAGACCAGCCCGTCGCCACTTCCGGCGAGCGCGACGGGAGGCACGGTCGCGGGGTCGGCGAGATGATCGATCCAGGGCGCGAACTCCACCGGCAACTCGATCAACAACACCTCCGGATCAGCCGCGGCCAGCAATGCCGGCACGGCCGCGGCCAGTGCGGGGGAGTGGTGTCGCACACCGATGAGGTAGGGGTCGCGACACCCGGCGAGAGCCGCCAACGCCCCCTCGGGCGCAGCGATCCGCCCCTCCTCCCCAACCGCCTCACCGTCCGCCCGGGGTGAGGCCGTCACACAGGGGTCACCCCAGGTCATCGCGGAGCTCCCACAGCGTCCGCCACAGTGGTGAGCCTGCCTCGGCCCGTCGGCGCACCGGACCGTCCCAGTAGCCCAGCAGACGGGCGTGGTCGGCGGGATCGTCCTTGCGCACGGTCCCCAGCAGATGCCCCGGGAGGGTGCGCACCACATCGCGGCCATTGCTCAGATAGGCGGCACCCAGCCCCATGGAGGCCGCCACGTGCACTGCTTCCGCCGTGGACATCACCGTCGACGGGCGCTCCACCTCCCACCCCTCGGCGCTCCGACCGGAGCGCAGGTCCCTGAAGGCGGTCACCAGCGCCTCCAACACCGTGTCGTCGACGCCGAAGGCCGCCCCGGAGCGGGCCAGGGCCGCGGTCGCCTGGCTGCGGACGAGAGCCGTCTCCGCGTCGAGATCGGCGATCGGGCCGACCTCCTCGAAGTTGAAGCGGCGCTTCAACGCCGCCGACATCTCCGAGACGCCGCGGTCACGGAGGTTGGCGGTGGCGATCAGGGTGAACCCGGGCACCGCGTGCACGGTCCCCTCGCCACCCTCCCCCGACAGCTCGGGCACGGACATGCGCCGCTCGGAGAGCAGCGAGACCAGGGCGTCCTGCACCTCGGGCAGACAGCGCGTGACCTCCTCGATGCGGGCCACCGCCCCGGTGGTCATGGCCGTCAGCACGGGGGAGGGGACCAGCGCTTCCCTGCTGGGTCCCTTCGCCAACAACAGGGCGTAGTTCCACCCGTATCGCAGCTGGTCCTCGGTGGTGCCCGCGGTGCCCTGAACGGTCAGGGTGCTGGCACCGCACACCGCAGCGGCGAGCAACTCGGACAGCATCGACTTCGCGGTGCCGGGCTCGCCGACGAGCAGGAGCCCCCGCTCTCCCGCCAGGGTCACCACGCACCGCTCGACCAGGGCGCGGTCACCCACGAACTTCCGTGAGACGACCAACTGTGAACCGTCCGCGGCCCGCAGTGGCTCGTCGCCCGAGCCGCAGATGAACAGCACCACCGACCGGGGGGTCATCCGCCAGCCGGGAGGTCTGGCCCCCTGGTCGTATCCGGCGAGGAAATCCAGTTCCTGTCGGTAGCGGTCCTCCGGCAGCTCCACCTGCCGTGGAGCGCCTGCCGTCCCCGCTCCCTCTGTCGTGTCGCCTTCGATCGCACTCATCGTCCACCCCTCCTGGCCTTGCGCCCCGTGAACTCCTCGAAACCTGGCACATCGCCGTCCAGGACCCGTCGCCACGCCGCCCGGAACAGCTCTCCCACCGTGTGGTCCGGGGCGAGGAAGCCGCTCGTCGCACGGGAGAGCAGCGCCTCCTTCCAACCCTCCACGGGAAGCCTCGGCGCCTTCTCCTCCAGCCAGGCACCGGGCAGGAAGAGCGACCGTCCGGCCCTCGCCCGCTTGCCGTCCACGACCAGGTCGGTCGCGGCCAGTTCCTCCCGCGCCTTCTTCAGACGGGCCGGCTTCCACCCCGTCCACTCCGCCTGGCTCCTGTCCGTCGGATCGGGGAGCGCCAGCAGCATCAGATACAGCACGGCCCCGTCCTCGCTGAGCGAGAACCGCTCGGCGACCGCCGGCACCAACTCCGGTGCGCTGCGCAGTGGGTCCTGCGCCGGGCCCGTCGGTCCGTCATCGGTCAGCAGTGCCATGAAGTCGGCACTGAGCAGTGTCCGCAGGGCCTGCAGCAAGCTATTCTCGCCGGCCGCGGCCGTCAGGAGTTGGAGGTCGGGATGGTCGGGGCCCGCGGCCTCGCCGGTCACCAGCGGAGCCGACCTCACCCACACCCCGTCCCAGTCGGGGTAGTAGTGCAACGGTGCGAGCACCAGGGCCTCCGACACCTCGAACAGGTGCTCACTGCCGGTTCGGCTGCGCGGAGGGTGGTTGTACGCCTCGCGCAACTGCATCGAGGTCGCGTTGCCCTTGGCGTCCCAGTTGACTCCCAGGTCGAGCAGGAGGCCCGGATCCGCCAGCCGCGTTCGCAGCAGGCGCAGCGTGACCGGCAGGACCTCCCGCAGTGGGTCACCGAAGGGGAGCCGGTAGGCGAGCCAGCGCAGCGTTCGTACGTACGACAGCAGTGTCTGGCCGGTGAGCAGCTTCTCGGGGGCGAGCGCCGTCAGCGAGCCCTCCTTCCACTGCTGCTCGGTGCTGCCGGTCAGCTCGGGCTGCGCCTCCGGATTGAGCGCGCAATCGAGCGCGCGGCCCGGTCCGATCTCCTTGACGGCACGGGCGACCAGCCAGGAGGGTGCCACCCGTCGCTTGCCCCAGGCGGCCAGCCAGGCATCGACGAGCTGACCCGTCTCGAAGCCGTCCGTCCACAGCGCGGTCACGCGCAGGGGGTCCACCGGCAACTGCAATGCGGTGAACCGTGTGCGGTCCCTCGGCGAGAGGTGTTCCAGCACCGCGCGACCCACCTTGGCGTCCGCGCTCTTGAGCCCCAGCGGTGCCAGGTACTCCGCGGGCAGGAGTCCCTCGCGACCGTAGTTGCCCAGACCCGGGAGTCCCAACTGGAGCAGGGCGCCCGTAACGGGACTCACCCCGACCTGATCGGCGAAGTCCCTCGCCCGGTCCGGGTGGTAGGGCAGGGGGCCGAGCTCCCGCACGGTGTCGATCAGCTGCCGTACCACGTCGGCCCGGACCGGATCGCAGGGCGAGCCCAGTACGTCCGATTCGAGCTCGGTGTAGCCGTCCCACGGGCCGAACGCCCCGGCGGGGTCGTACTCGACGCAGATCCACTCCGCGTACTGATCGTTGACCGCCGTGTTGGAGAGCACCAGCAATCGGCGCGCACCCGAGCGGAGCACCGTCCCGATGAAGTCATCGGTGTCCTGCTGGGCCGCTCCGTTCCACCAGGAGCGGAGCTTGGCGACCCGTATCCGTCCCTTCGGGTCGACCAGGACGGCGTCCCCGTCCGCCCGGACCGCGAGGGCGGCTTCGAGGAACTCCAGGAGCGCCTCCCGGTGCGCCGGCGGCGTCGCGGGCGAAGCCGCCCGCACGGCCATGGCTCCCAGCCCCTGACCGGGCAGGTCGAGCCAGCCCACCTCGGTCTCCTTGACCGGAATCCGGGCCCCGTCGGCTTCCGGTGCGAGCAGTTGCCCGACGGCCACCACCTGCCCCAACGCGGTGCTCTCGTGCTCCCCCCAGGAACGCCACCTGCCGTAGTAGCGACGGGTGCTCAGCAGCCCGCCGAGCGCCTCCTGGAGCGGGCCGTCCTGGGCGTACTTCGCCGTCGGACGGGTGAGCGGTTCGCCCTGGGCGACGCGCTCCGCGAGAGCGGTGATCTGCGCGGCCTGGCGTGCAGCCACGCCCAACAGGCTCGCCACACCGGCCAGCAGCCCCGGATGGGTGATCTCCGGCAGCAGCTTGGCGACGGCCTCTTCCGCCTTGTGGCCGGCGGCCACCGCCGCGAGCAGTTCCCCCGCACGCTTCTCGGTGAGGTTGCGCAGCGCGAGCGAGCCGCGCTCGTCACGGGGGCGCAGCGCGTGCCAGTAGCCGACGGGTGCGATGAGCCTCGTACCGCCCGCGTACTCCTGCTCGTTGGCGCCCTCCATCACGAAGGCCAGGCACAACCCGGCGGCGTCAAAGAATTCGATCTTGGTGTGGTAGCCGCGGGATTCGCGCGGATACAGTGCGGCGCCTCCGGGCAGTCGCAGCGGCGGCATCGGTATGTCGTTGCTCAGACGCTCGACGTCGGCCGACGGGCGCACCGGAACGGGCTTGCTGCGGGTGCCGTCCACCGAGCAGGCGGTGAGCGTACGAGCCGCGGGATCGAACCGCACCCACCAGCCGACCACGCCCCCGGCGCTGCCGAAGGGCGACGACTCCAGCCCCGGCCGCACCGGCAGCAGCCGGCAGGAGCGCTCCACGAGCACACAACCGCTGCCGTCGCTCAGAGCCGAGTCGAAGAAGGCTGGCACGGTGATGCGGCCCCGACGGGCCGACGCCGGGTCGTAGTCCCACCACTGCCCCTCGTGCAGTACCCACAGCGAGGTGCCGTCCGATGCGACCGGGCGCCACAGGTCCGCGAACGAGGTGTCGCCGGCGTGCACCGGACGGGCGCCGAAGGTTCGGCTTCCGTCCGAGAGCTCAAGCGATGGATGTTGGTGGGAGGGGTGGCTCTCCGGCAGCATTCCGTCCGGTTCGAAGGTCTCCGGACCACCCCCGGACCAGCGGGCTCTGCGTTCGGCATGGTGGCCGGTGACGGTGAGCCACTGACCTCCCACGTAGCGGACGAGCGGCGGGCCCAGCGGCTGGCCGTTCCGACGCGTGGGCAGGGAGAGGGTGTGAAGGTCCAGCACCTTCTCCGGCCCCACCGCCGCGGCCTGTGCGCCGCGCCGGACCACCAGCGTCGGCCAGGCGTCGGCCAGTTGGATCCGCTCCGCGTCCCGCTGCCGTGCGCTCGGCGTCTCCACTGGACCCAGCGCCGTCAGTGCCTCGTCGAGGGCGGGCCATCCCAACTCGTCGACGATGCCCGAGCGCAGGGTGTGGGCCAGTGCGGCGGCGGGGGAGAAGGCCGTGATCCGGCTCACTGCATCCGGCGCCGCGGACAGGGCGGACCAGGACGAGAACCCTGACAGCCGCTTCACCAACTCGTCCAGCCCCGGCAGACCCAGGGGCTTGGACAGGTCGTCGGCCCGCTCGGTGAGCCAGTCCGCGATGACCGACCGCAACGCCTGGTGTTCGGTGACGAGTTGCAGGCGCGCCGTCGAGTCACCGGTGCCGACGAGCCGCTCCAACCCGCTGCGCAGTATCCCTGCGAACCGGGCGTCGGCGACGAGCGCCGTCAGATCGCGGCGGCCTTCCGTCGAGTCGGAGAGCCAGCCCTCCAGCTCAAGGCCGCCCATGTCCTCGGCCGGTGGGGTGACGGGGATGCCCCGCGCGAGACAGAGATCGAGCACATCCAGATCGGCCGATGTCCGCCATCCGTCGCGCAGCACCTGCACCGGAGTGCCATCGGCGATCAGTTGATCCGCCAGGCGCTCCACCAGCGCCAGTTCGGCGGGCAGCCGCCGCGCGTTCCGCCAGCCGCGATCCCGGTGCCGCAGCCACTTGGACAGCCATGGCGCAACGGGCACGGCGCCGGTCAGGAGCAGATCGAACGCCCCGCACCGGTCCAGCAGCGAAAGCCAGGCCCCGTCGAACTCCGTGGGTTGGTCGCCGCCGGTCTTCGGGAAGATCGTCAGCAGCCTTTCCCGTGTCACCGCGTCCTGCTCGGCGATGACGGCGAGCGCAGGCAGGGCGGACTTCCAGAAACTCTCCGCGGCGCGGTCCATCGCCCCCATGTGGAGGATCTCGCGCAGGAGCGAGCGCTCCTCCTCGCCCACGTCCAGGCCGGCGCTCTTCGCGAGCCGCCGCAGGTCCTCCAACATGCCCGCGTAGGGGGCGAGTCCGGACGAGCACCGCTGCGAGGAGATCAGCCGGAACTCCGCGTACGCCTGCGGGTGCGGCAGCCGCTCGCTCAGCCCCCTGACGTACTCCCGAAGGGCCTTGCCGCTGAGTGCTCCCGCCCCGGCGAACTCAAGGAACACCTCCCGCAGTCGATCTTCGTCGATGGGCAGTGCATGACGCTGTTCTGCGGCCCGGGCCTTACCGAAGAAGACGGACGCCTGCTGCTCGGCCTCGGCGGCCAGGAACAACCTGCCCACCTGCTCGTAGAAGGTGGGCAGGAACTGCGGAACCGAGCGGTCCAGCCGCTCCCCGATCTCATCGAAGCCCTCTTTGGCCAGGCCGGGCTTGGTGCCCACCAGCCGTGTCAGCCGCTCCATCTCCTGCACCACGGCCAGGGCGTGGTGCCCGTTGGCCGGGTCGTTCACCAGGGCCCAGGCGGGGAAGCCCAGCGACTGCGGCTTCACCCGACCCACCGGGGCCGAGCGGCCACCGGAGAACCCCAGATACTCCAGTGCCAGGTCCTCGGCGGAGCCGAGTGCCTCCGGCACCAGACGCACCACCGTGCGGCCGTCGAGCGTCGGGTGCTCGTACGCCCGGGCGGTCAGTGTCACGCCCTGCTCGGCGCCTGCCTCAGGCGTTCCGTCCCCCGCTGTCGCATCGAGGGGGAGTACCGCCCCCGCCTCCAACAGCGCCTCCCCAGCGCCGAAGCCGTCCGCGCCCTGTGCCTCGTGCCCGCTCACCGAACCCCCACCGTGCCCTTCGCTCACTTGCTCCCCCACCTTGTTCATCGCAGTGCGTCCGCCGCGTTCTCATCGGCCACGACCTTGCCCGCGTACACCAGGGCCGCCATCCGCTCGCCCTCGGACCAGGCCACCGGCCCCACCTCGTCCAGCCCGAGCCTGCGGCCGTCCTTGTCCCGCCACTCCAGGGCCCCGGTGACCGCCTCGGCATCCGGATAGTCGGCCCCCAACCAGTACCGCGCCTCCAGCACCCGGCCGCCTTCCACGAGCGGACACAACGCCTGACCGCCCCGGACCCGGTACCCCAGGGACAGTGCGCGCGAGATCGCATGGCGCAGCTGTTTGAACTTGGCGTCGGCGTACTTCGGCCAGGAGTGGCCGCTCGCCTCCTCGGGGCGTCGCCACACCTCCCGGAACAACTGCTGAACCTTCTGCTCCACCCCCAGTTCGACCGCGAACTCCCTGAGGTCTTCGAGGTCGTCCAGCAGCACCGGATGGGGAATCAGCACGCTTTCGCAGGCCAGCCACACCGAATCGCCGTCCAGGTCGACCATGCCGATGCCCCGCTCGGGGTCGGCGCCCCGCAACAGACCGGCGCGCTCCATGTCGGCGCCGCCGTCCGCGCCGACCGGTGCGACCACCAGGTCCCGCAGCGCCGACTGCCAGGCGGGGTCCGGCCACACCTGGGCGAGCACCGCCACCGGTATCGGCAGCGAGCGCACCAGCCAGGTGTCCACCTGCTCGACGCACTCGCGCTCATGGCGCTCCAACCATTCGGCCAGCTGCCGAAGCCGCACCACCTCGGCGTCGTCGCGCAGCTTGGACGGAACCTGTTTCAACTCGCGGCCCGCCGCATTGCGACAACGCACTTCACTACCGTCAAGCGTCACGGCATAGCCGCCGCTCGCTGTCTCGATCCAGCCCATGGCAAGACCGCCTCCCCGACGTACCGGTTTCGATGTCGCTGACACTAGGTGAGGGGTCTGACACCGCGCTTCCCAGTGGGCGGGGCTGTGGATAACTTCGCGCGAACGCTGTTCCTCGCCCCTCTCCAGCCCCTCTCCAGCCCCTTTGCCGGGCACGTCCGACCGTGCGGGCCATTTCTCCGCACCCTCGCCGTCCCCACCCGCCCTCGACTCCGGTTACCTTCGGTGCATGGCAGGCCCCACCAGCACCACCCCATCCGGGCCCGGCACTCCGGGCCCCTCCAGCGATGCCGCGCCGAGCGACACCGGCAGCGGTCGGCACAGCAACCCCAGCAGCGCCGCAAGCCCCGGCCACACCGGCACCTCCGACCACACCCCCAGCCTCCCCGGCTTCCCCGGCCTCTCCGGCTCCCCCGACTACAACGAAGCCGCCACCGCCCGGTGGGCCCCCGAGCCGGACAAACGCCCGGGCCGCACGGCATTCCAACGGGACCGGGCGCGCGTACTGCACTCCTCCGCACTGCGCCGACTGGCCGGAAAGACCCAGGTCGTCACTCCGGGCACCCGCAACCAAGCCTGGGACGCCAGCCCGCGCACCCGGCTCACCCACTCACTGGAGTGCGCACAGGTCGGCCGTGAGCTCGGTGCCGCCCTCGGTTGTGACCCCGACCTGGTGGAGGCCGCCTGTCTCGCGCACGACATGGGCCACCCGCCCTTCGGACACAACGGAGAGGCCGCACTCAACGACTTCGCCAAGGAGTACGGCGGCTTCGAGGGCAATGCCCAGTCCCTGCGCCTCCTCACCCGCATCGAACCCAAGAGGTTCGTGCACGACGACCATGGCGACCTGGTCAGCGTGGGCCTCAACCTCACCCGGGCCACGCTCGACGCCGCCACCAAGTACCCGTGGCCCCGCGGTGGCCACCCCACCAACCCGGACTCGGTGAAGTTCGGCGTGTACGAGGACGACGTGCCCGTCTTCGCCTGGATCCGCGAGGGCGCACCCGAACACCGCATCTGCTTCGAGGCCCAGGTCATGGACTGGTCCGACGACGTCGCCTACTCCGTCCACGACATCGAGGACGGACTGCACGCCGGTCACATCGACCCCAATCTGCTGCTCGCCGAGCCCGAGCGCGCCGAGCTGTGGCGGATCGCGATCGGCCGCTACGTCCCCGCCGACACCGAGCCCCAGGAGCTGTCCGACGCCCTGGACCGGCTGATCGGCCAGGAGTGGTGGCCGCACCACTACGACGGCTCGGCCGTCGCGCAGGCCCGGCTCAAGGACGCCACCAGCCAGCTCATCGGCCGGTTCTGTCTCGCCGCAGAGGGTGCCACCCGGCAGGCGTACGGCACCGGCAGACTCACTCGGTACGCGGCGGAACTCGTTGTTCCGCGAGAGGCGCGGATGGAGTGCGCGGTACTGAAGGCCGTGGCCGACTGCTATGTGATGCAGCGCGCAGAACAGGAGGCACTCCGAGCGGACCAGCGCATCGTGCTCGCCGAGCTCGCGGAGGCTCTCACCGCCTGGGCGCCCGACACCCTCGACCCCCAGTTCCGCGCGCTCTTCCACGCGGCGAAGGACGACCGGGCGCGCGGTCGGGTGATTGTGGATCAGCTGGCATCGCTCACGGACGCCTCAGCCCGCACCCTGCACGCCCAGCTCACGGCCCGGCGCTGAGCCCGCCGAGGGCCGGTCCGAAGACGACTGCGCGGGACACGCCAGGACCACTCCCTCTTCCGCCAAACCGGTCCGTGCGGGACGCTCCCTAGGGCTGCGCAGCACAAAAGCACTGCGTCGACCCGTCGAATCGTCCTGCACCAGACGCAGCACCGAAGCAGCACCAGGCGCACACAGGAGGCATCAAGTGGTCGACGGACATCGCACATTCGTCATCATCGGCGGCGGGCTCGCCGGGGCCAAGGCCGCCGAGACGCTCCGTGCCGAGGGGTTCACCGGACGAGTGATCCTCATCGGCGACGAGAACGACCATCCCTATGAGCGCCCACCACTCTCCAAGGGCTACCTCACCGGGAAGGAGAAGCGCGACAGCGTCTTCGTCCACGAACCGGCCTGGTACGCCGCGGCGGACGTCGAACTGCACCTCGGCCAGACCGTCGTCTCCATCGACCGCGCCGACAAGGCGGTCCACCTCGGGGACGGCACGGTCCTCCACTACGACAAACTGCTGCTCGCCACCGGTGCCGAACCGCGCCGCCTCGACGTACCGGGCACCGAGCTCGCCGGTGTGCACCACCTGCGCCGGCTCGCCCACGCCGACCGGCTCAGCCGGGTCCTCGGCTCTCTCGGCCGGGACAACGGCACCCTGGTGATCGCCGGCGCCGGTTGGATCGGCCTTGAGGTCGCGGCAGCCGCCCGCGGATACGGCGCCGAAGTCACCGTCATCGAACCGGAAGCCACCCCGCTCCACCAGGTCATCGGCCCCGAGCTCGGCCAGGTCTTCGCCGAACTGCATCGCGACCACGGCGTCCGTTTCCACTTCGGGGCCAAGGTCACCGAGATCACCGGCCAGGACGGAGCGGTCCTCGCGGTCCGCACCGACGACGGCGAGGAGCACCCGGCGCACGACGTACTCGCCGCCATCGGTGCCGCTCCCCGGACCGCGCTCGCCGAAGCAGCCGGCCTCGACCTCGCCGACCGGGCGCACGGCGGCGGGATCGCCGTCGACGCGGCCCTGCGCACATCCGACCCCGATGTCTACGCAGCCGGTGATGTCGCCTCCTCCCTCCACCCCCTCCTCGGTACCCGGCTGCGCGTGGAGCACTGGGCGAACGCCCTCAACGGCGGCCCGGCCGCGGCACGCTCCATGCTCGGCCTGGACGTCAGCTACGACCGCGTCCCCTACTTCTTCTCCGACCAGTACGACCTGGGGTTGGAGTACTCGGGGTGGGCGCCGGCCGGCTCCTACGACCAGGTCGTCCTGCGGGGTGACGTCGGCAAGCGTGAGTTCATCGCCTTCTGGCTCAAGGGCGGTCGGGTCCTCGCGGGGATGAACGTCAATGTGTGGGATGTCACTGCCCCGATCCAGGACCTGATCCGATCGGGCGCGCGGGTCGGCTCCGACGCCTTGGGCGACCCTTCCGTACCGCTGGCGTCCCTCGTTCCCTGACCGCTGATCCCGGTGGCGTCTGACCGCCGTGCCGAGCATTCGACGGGATCGGGACCGACCAGGCTCCGCCGCCGTACGCGGTGGGGCCGCCCCTCGGCGGGACTCCGCACCCCCGAGGGGGGTCCTGCCGCGCCGGCAGTTGTCCACAGCCAGCGATAGGTGTCGGCGCGCGGCCGTAGAATTCACGCGTGGCAGGCAGGATCAACGATGACGACGTCAAGGCGGTTCGGGACGCGGTCCCGATCGACGCCGTCGTTTCCGACTACCTCCAGCTGCGCGGCGCGGGCGGTGGAAACCTCAAGGGCCTCTGCCCCTTCCACGATGAATCGACGCCATCCTTCCAGGTCAGCCCCAGCAAGGGCCTCTTCCACTGCTTCGGCTGCCAGGAAGGCGGGGACACGATCGCCTTCGTGATGAAGATCGATCACCTCACCTTCTCCGAGACCGTCGAGCGGTTGGCCGCCACCGCCGGAATCACCCTTCGCTACGAGGAGGGCGGGTACAACCCCAGCCATCAGCGGGGCGAGCGGATCCGTCTGGTCGAGGCGCACAAGGTCGCCGCCCAGTTCTACATCGACCAGTTGGAGACCAGTCCGGAGGCGGAGACCGGCCGTGCCTTCCTCGCCGACCGGGGCTTCGACCAGGGCGCAGCCCAGCACTTCAGCGTCGGATACAGCCCCCAGGGTTGGGACCACCTCACCCGCTTCCTGCGGGGCAAGGGCTTCAGCGACAAGGAACTGCTCCTGTCCGGGCTCACCCAGGAGGGTCGGCGGGGCCCGATCGACCGCTTCCGGGGCCGGTTGATGTGGCCGATCCGCGATATCTCCGGCGATGTCGTCGGATTCGGAGCCCGCAAGCTGTACGAGAGCGACAACGGCCCCAAGTACCTCAACACCCCCGAGACGGGCATCTACAAGAAGTCGCAGGTGCTGTACGGCATCGACCTGGCCAAGAAGGAGATCGCCAAGTCCCGGACGGCCGTGGTCGTCGAGGGGTACACGGACGTCATGGCCTGCCACCTCGCCGGCATCACCACCGCCATCGCCACCTGTGGCACGGCCTTCGGCGGCGACCACATCAAGATCCTCCGCCGGTTGCTGATGGACAACGCCACCGCCGAGGTGATCTTCACCTTCGACGGGGACGCCGCGGGTCAGAAGGCCGCGCTGCGCGCCTTCGAAGACGATCAGAAGTTCGCCGCCGAGACGTCCATCGCGATCACCCCGGGCGGCATGGACCCCTGTGAGCTGAGACTTGCCGAGGGGGACCATGCGGTCCAGAAGCTGGTCGAGACCCGCACCCCCCTCTTCGAGTTCGCGATCCGGCAGATCGTGCTGCGCCACAATCTGGAGACGCCCGCCGGACGTGCCGCCGCGCTGGACGAGGCCGCCCCCATCGTCGCCGGCATCAAGAACGGTGCGATCCAGCACGAGTCCGCCGTGCAACTGGCCGGCATCGTCGGCATCCTCGACACCCAGTTCGTGGTGAAGCGGGTCGCCCAGCTCGCCCGCTGGGCGCGTGATCGCGGCGGAAAGGGACCTGCGCCCTCGCGCACCGGCGGGCGGCGCGAGCAGATCCAGGCCCCGGCCGTTGCTTCTTCCGGGCCCGCCCTCAATCTGCGCAGCCCCGCCCACCGCACCGAGCGCGAGTTGCTGAAGCTCGCACTCCAGAACCCCGATCTGGTGTCACCGGCCTTCGACGCCTACGGAGTGGACGAGTTCACTGCTCCGCCCTATGCGGCGGTCCGCCAGACCATCGCCGAAGCCGGTGGTGCCGAACAGGGCCTGATGGACGCATCGGGCTATCTCGCCCGGGTCCGGGAGACCGCGGCGGACGACACGGTTCGCGCGCTGGTGACCGAGTTGGCGGTCGAAGCCATCCACGCCAGGACCGTGGACGAGACGTATGCCGGCATGCAGTTGGTGCAGGTTCGGCTTCGAGCGGTCGATCGGCGCATCGCCGAGGTGCAGGGCACCCTGACCCGTCTCGGCAGCCACGCGGACCCCGAGCACCTCACCGCCGTGCAGAACGAACTGTGGGTGCTCCAGCAGTACGGGCAGTCCCTGCGCAACCGCGGGGCCGCTGCCCTCTAGTCGTGTCCGAGGCTTTCCGGGCGCATCGGACCGAGCGGGAACCAGAAGAAGGCCCCTGACGAAGGCTCCGGCGTTCCGTCGGCGTCCCACCCTGGAGCATCCCCATGATCCTCCCGGCTCCCTTCTCGTCACACCGTTCACTGGGGGACACCTCCTACCTGCCGTGATGCCGTTTCGGTAACCGGACGGTCACGCACGGATCCCAGAAAGTCGACGCACGCCCCTCGTGGTGACTGTGTGTCGTACCCCACACTGGGGGCGGTGCCTGAGTCTTCGGAGCGCGGCCGACCCATCGATCGTGGGTCACAAAACCCCGCGAATCCGCTCATCGTGTACGGGACGGACAGTGGCCCGGCTGCTTCCGTCCCCCTGCCGCACGCCCTTGACCCGGCAGCGATCACCCTGGAGGTCGCCCCCGTGCAGACCCAGACCCTCTCCGAGAGCCTGCCCGAACCACTGACCGGTTCCTCTCCACCTCCGACGGCCGAACTCCTGCCGGAGGCGGAGCCCCTCGCCGAGGTCCCCCCTCAGGGCCCGGCCGCACACCATCCCGAGACGGTGCCCGAAGCGCTCCGGGACGCGGTTCCGGACGAACCTTCCGACCGCGCGGCCATCGCGGCCATCGCCGGAGCAGCCATCGCCGATGTCGACGCGCCACCCACCGACGCCGCTGCACCAAGGGCCTCCAACGCCCCGAGCGCACGATCGACAGCCGACTTCGACCCGATCGATGAAGAGGCCGACGAGCGATCCGGGCGCACCCCCACCCCCCGCGCCGACAAGAGCGGCCCCTCCTCCGACCTCTTCCGTCAGTACCTGCGGGAGATCGGCAGGATCCCCTTGCTCAGCGCGGCTGAGGAAGTGGAGTTGGCGCGCCGGGTCGAAGCCGGCCTCTTCGCGGAGGAGAAGCTCGGCAGCACCCCGGACATCAACAACTCCCAACTCGCCGTTGACCTCGATCGACTCGTGGTGATGGGCCGCATGGCCAAACGCCGGTTGATCGAGGCGAACCTCAGGCTCGTGGTCTCCGTCGCCAAACGCTACGTCGGCCGTGGACTGACCATGCTGGACCTCGTCCAGGAGGGAAACCTCGGTCTGATCCGGGCCGTCGAGAAGTTCGACTACGCCCGTGGCTACAAGTTCTCCACCTATGCCACCTGGTGGATCCGCCAGGCCATGTCCCGCGCACTCGCCGACCAGGCGCGCACCATCCGTGTTCCCGTCCATGTCGTCGAACTGATCAACCGCGTCGTCCGGGTGCAGCGCAGGATGCTCCAGGAGCGCGGCTACGAACCCACCCCGGTCGAGGTGGCGGGTCAACTGGACCTCGCACCCGAGCGGGTCAGCGAAGTCCTGCGGCTGGCGCAGGAGCCGGTCTCCCTCCATGCGCCCGTCGGCGAGGAGGACGATGTGGCGCTCGGCGACCTCATCGAGGACGGAGACGCAGCCTCCCCCGTCGAGTCCGCCGCCTTCCTCCTGCTGCGCGAGCACCTGGAAGCGGTCCTCTCCACCCTCGGGGAACGGGAGCGCAAGGTGGTCCAGTTGCGATACGGCCTGGTGGACGGCCGGCCGCGGACGCTCGAAGAGATCGGCCGCATCTTCGGGGTGACGCGCGAGCGCATCCGTCAGATCGAATCCAAGACCCTCAACAAGCTCCGCGACCACGCCTTCGCCGACCAACTCCGCGGCTACCTGGACTGATCCGGCCCCCCGCCCCACTCGGCGCGCGACCTCAGCACCAGGACGCTCAGTCCACCTCCGCGACCGCCTCCGCGAACTGCGCCGAGTACAACCGTGCGTACGCACCACCCGCCGCGAGGAGTTCGTCGTGGGTGCCCTGCTCGACGATCGCGCCGTTCTCCATCACCAGGATCACATCGGCGTCCCGGATGGTGGAGAGCCGGTGCGCGATGACGAAGCTGGTGCGACCGTGCGCCAGCCGGGCCATCGCCTTCTGGATCAGAACCTCGGTACGGGTGTCCACCGAACTCGTCGCCTCGTCCAGCACCAGGATGACCGGATCGGAGAGGAAGGCCCGGGCGATGGTGATCAACTGCTTCTCGCCCGCGCTGACCCCCGCGCCGTCGGCCCCGTCGTCCGAGAGGACCGTGTCGTAGCCGTCCGGCAACGTACGGATGAAACGGTCGGCGTGCGCGGCGCGGGCCGCGGCTTCGATCTCCTCGCGCGTCACATCGCGGGAGGACCCGTAGGCGATGTTGTCCGCGATCGTGCCGCCGAACAGCCAGGTGTCCTGGAGGACCATGCCGATCACCGACCGCAGGTCCTGGCGGGAAATCTTCGCCACGTCGATCCCGTCCAGACTGATCCGGCCGCCGGTGACCTCGTAGAACCGCATCAGCAGATTCACCAGCGTGGTCTTGCCGGCACCGGTCGGACCGACGATCGCGACGGTCTGTCCCGGCTCGACGCTCAGTGACAGGTCCTCGATCAGCGGCTTCTGCGGCTCGTACCGGAAGGAGACGTTCTCCAACGAGACCTGTCCCGCCGGACGGGTCAACTGCTCCACCGACGGGCCGTCCGGCTCCTGCTCCTGGGCGTCGAGCAGCTCGAACACCCGCTCGGCCGAGGCGACTCCGGACTGCACCAGGTTCGCCATCGACGCGACCTGGGTCAGCGGCATCGAGAACTGCCGCGAGTACTGGATGAACGCCTGGACATCGCCGATCGACAGCGCCCCGGAGGCCACTCGCAGCCCGCCGACCACCGCCACCAGCACATAGTTGAGGTTGGAGATGAAGAACATCAGCGGCTGCATGATGCCGCTGTTGAACTGCGCCTTGAAGCCGGCTTCGTACAGTGCCTCGTTCTGCTCGGCGAAGTCCTTGGCCGACTCGTCCTGCCGCCCGAAGACCTTCACCAGCGCATGACCGGTGTACATCTCCTCGACATGGGCGTTGAGCTGCCCGGTCGACTTCCACTGCTCGACGAAGTGCGGCTGGGAGCGTTTGCCCACCTTGGTCGCCACGAACACCGACAGCGGCACCGTCACCAGCGCGACCAGTGCCAGCAGGGGCGAGACCCACAACATCATCGCCAGGACGCCCACGATCGAAAGCAGCGAGTTGATCAGCTGCCCCATCGTCTGCTGGAGGGTCTGCGAGATGTTGTCGATGTCGTTCGTGACCCGGCTGAGGACCTCACCGCGCTTGGCACGGTCGAAGTAGGACAGCGGCAGCCGCTCCAGCTTGGCCTGGACGTCGGCGCGCATCCGGTACACGGTCTGGTTGATCACCCGGATCGACAGCCGGGAGGAGACCAGCGCGAGCAGCCCCGAGACCAGGAAGAGACCCAACGCCACCAGGAGCACCTGGCCGACCGCGGTGAAGTCGATGCCCTGCCCGGGAGTGAACCCCACCGTGGAGAGCATGTCGGCGAGCCCGTGCTCACCCTTGGCCCGCAGTGCCGCGATGGCCTGTTCCTTGGTGCCGCCCCCCTCCATGTCCCGGCCCACGACACCGGCGAAGACCAGGTCGGTAGCCCGTCCCAGTACCAGCGGTCCCACCACGGAGAACGCCACGCTCAGCACGCCCGCCGTCAGCATCGCCCAGAGCAGCGCCCGGTCCGGCGCCAACTGCTTCAGCAGTCGTTTGCTCGATCCCTTGAAGTCCATCGAGCGTTCCCCGCCGGCCATCATCCGCCCGGCCGGACCGCCCATCGGCGCCCCGCCTGGACGCAGCCGCTCGCCTCGTCCGCTTTCCCCGCTCATGCGGCCTCAGCCTCCGTCAGCTGCGAGAGGACGATCTCCCGGTAGGTCTCATTGCCCGCCATCAGCTCCCGATGGGTGCCGCTGCCCACGACCCGACCCTCGTCCAGGACGACGATCCGGTCCGCGTCGCGGATGGTGGACACGCGCTGGGCGACGATCACCACGGTCGCTCCCGCCGTCTCGTTCGTCAGTGCGGCCCGCAGCGCGGCGTCCGTGGCGTAGTCGAGTGCGGAGAAGGAGTCGTCGAAGAGGTAGATCTCCGGTTGCTGGACCACGGTCCTCGCGATGGCGAGCCGTTGCCGCTGACCACCGGAGACATTCGTGCCGCCCTGCGCGATCGGCGCGTCGAGCCCGTCTTCCAGTTCCCGTACGAAGTCGGCTGCCTGCGCCACCTCCAGGGCCCGCCACAACTCCGCGTCGAGGGCGTCGGGGCGGCCGTAGCGCAGATTGCTGGCGATCGTTCCGGAGAAGAGATACGGCTTCTGCGGGACGAGACCCACGGTCCGTGCCATCAGCGTCGGATCGAGCTCACGCACATTGACGCCGTTGACCAGCACTTCACCGCCCGTGGCGTCGAACAGCCGGGGCACCAGCCCCAGGAGGGTCGACTTTCCGCTGCCGGTCGAACCGATGATCGCGGTCGTCTCGCCCGGATTGGCGACCAGCGCCACCTCACGGAGCACCGGCTCCTCCGCACCCGGGTAGCGGAACTCCACGTCCCGGATCTCCAGATGTCCGTGCCGCGGCAGCTCCACCACGGGGTTCACGGGCGGTACCACACTGGAGTCGGTGCCCAGCAGTTCCTCGATCCGCTCGGCGCACACCTCGGCCCGCGGCACCATCATGAACATGAAGGTGGCCATCATGACGGCGATCACGATCTGCATCAGATACGCGAGGAACGCGGTCAGCGCACCGATCTGTATGGCCCCGCTGTCCACCCGGTGCGCGCCGAACCAGACGACGGCGACCGAGGACACATTGACGACCGTGAGCACGATCGGGAACATCAGCGCCATCAGCCGCCCGGTCGACAGGGAAACCCCGGTCAGCTCGGCGTTGGCCGCGCGGAACCGTTCCCGCTCGTAGGCGTCGCGCACGAATGCGCGGATGACCCGGTTGCCGGTGATCTGCTCCCGCAGGACCCGGTTCACCGTGTCCAGCCGATCCTGCATGGTCCGAAACAGCGGGCGCATCCGCACGATGAGCACGGTCACCGAGATGCCGAGGACCGGTACGACGGCCAGGAGCACCGCCGAGAGCGTCACGTCCTGGCCCAGCGCCATGACGATGCCGCCGATGCACATGATCGGAGCGGTCACCATCATCGTGAACGCCATCAGCACCAGCATCTGCACCTGCTGGACGTCGTTCGTGGTGCGCGTGATCAGCGACGGGGCGCCGAAGTGGCCGACCTCACGGGCGGAGAAGCTCTGCACCCGGTCGAAGACGGCGGCACGGACATCGCGGCCCAGCGCGGCGGACGTTCGCGCACTGAAGTAGACGGCGCCCATGTTGCACAGGACCTGGACCACGCTGATCGCGAGCATCAGCACGCCGAGTCGGAGGATGTAGCCGGTGTCCCCCTTGACCACGCCGTTGTCGATGATGGCGGCATTCAGGGTGGGCAGATAGAGGGTGGCACTGGTCTGGAGCAGTTGGAGCAGCACCAGCAGGGCGATCGGTTTTTTGTACGGACGCAAGTGCTTCCGTAGCAGTCGTATCAGCACGCGCGGTCTCTCGGGCTCGGCAGCGTCGGCACAGGGTGCGACGTCTTTTCGGGGGGTGGTGAATTCCATCTTCCGTCACCCGGCTGTCGAACCCGGGGTGATTTCCTCAAGCCCGGGTCAAGAGATACCCACGTGGGCGCTCAGAGCGCGACGGCCCACCCTGCGCCCGGTCGGATCCTGTGGGTACGGCGTTCGACGCACGGACCGGTTGGTACGGGGGTGGGGGACGTCCGTATACGAGGGGTGCCGGCAAGGCACAGCGCGTCGAAGGCCACGAATTCGATCAGCCCGTCGCGACCCTGACAGCCGGACCGTGACCGTCCGGACCTCAACGGTACGAGTACGCAACCGTCCACGACCCCGACGGGCCAAGAGCACGAACGCTCAAGGCCCCGGGGCGCGAATGCCGCAGGCTGCGTCGCTTCGTTCATGCCGCGGGGTGAACGGCCGATCCACCATCCGGCCCTCGGGCATCCGCCCATCGGGACGGGTGCACCGGCCGACGGGACGACGCGGCGCAGCGACCTCACCGACCTCCCCGGTCTCCCCGAAAGGGTCGCACTCCCGGCAGCCGTCTGCTGAACCGGGGAGCGATCCGCTCAGCCGGTGGGAGCGGAGAACGCGCCCGGATGCAGTTGGTCCCGCGTGGCGCCGTACTGCTGGCGCACCGCCTGTCCGACGGCCAGCTCATCGCCGGGATCGAGCAACTGCACCACCGCGTCCTGCCACACCGGCGGCGCCGCAGGCGACAGCGTGCCCTGCGACACCCCGAGGGCCCACGCCGCCTGGCGGGCCGCGCCGAGCGCCGCGTAGTCCGCGGGCTGGGGAACGACCACCTGCGCCCCGAAGATCGCGGGAGCCGCCGACTGTACGGCTGCCAGCCCGGCGCTCGCGCCCAGCAGGAACACCCGGCGCACCTCCACACCACGCCCGCGCAGCACGTCGAGCGCGTCAGCCAGTGAACAGAGCATGCCCTCGAAGGCCGCCCGGGCCAGATGCTCGGGCTTCATGGATTCGCGGCGCATACCGCTGAGCGTGCCCGCGGTGTGCGGCAGCCGAGGTGTCCTCTCGCCCTCCAGATACGGCAGCAGGACGAGACCGCAGGAGCCGGGGGTGGACTTCATCGCCAGGTCGGACAGGGCGTCGAGATCATCGAGACCCAGCATCTCGGCGGTGCCCCGCAGCGCCCGGACGGCATTGTTGGTGTGTACCACCGGTAGGTGCATTCCGGTGGCGTCCGCGTAGGAGGTGATCATTCCGGTGGGGTCGGCGAGCGCCTCGTGATGGACGGCCATCACCGAACCGGAGGCCCCCAGCGAGACCACCACGTCCCCCACGGCGACGCCGAGCCCGAAGGCCGCGGCCATGGTCTCGCCGGTTCCCGCGGAGATCAACAGACCCTCGGGGGTGGTACCGGCGGAGTCGGCGGGACCGAGCACCTCGGGCAGCGCACAGTGGTGTCCGAGCGCCAGTTCCACCAGGTCCGGGCGGTAGGCGCCGGATCCGGCGGACCAGTACCCGGTGCCCGAAGCGCTGCCCCGGTCGGTGGTCCGCCGTGCGGGGCGACCCAACAGCTGCCACACCAGCCAGTCATGCGGCTGGAGCACGCTCGCCACCCGCCGCGCGGCCTCGGGCTCCGCACGGGCGAGCCAGCGCAGCTTGGCCACGGGATGGCTCGCCTGCGGTACGGAACCGACGGCCTCGGCCCACGCCTGTCGTCCGCCCAGCGCGTCGATGAGATCGGCCGCGGAGACCTGCGCCCGCTTGTCGTTGCCCAGCAGGGCAGGACGTACGAGGTTGCCCTGATGATCAAGTGGTACGAGGCCGTGCTGCTGGGCGGAGACCCCGATGGCCTGCACCCCTTCGAGCAACCCGCCGCCCGCTGCCTCGCCGAGCGAGAGCAGCCAGGACTGCGGATCTATCTCCGTGGCCTTCGGATCGACCGGATGCGGGGCATAGCCCTGCCGCAGCACGGCACCCGTATCCGTGTCACAGACGACGATCTGTGTGAGCGCAGACGAACTGTCCAAGCCGGCGACTATCCCCATGGGGGAGATTCTGCCCCACCGGCTGGCCGGCGTGGTCAGGTGTTGCTGGTTCCCCAGTCGTCCTCACCGCTTCCGCTGCGTTCCCGCAGGGACCTGACCCGCTCGGCGACCGACTCGGGCAGCCGGTCTCCGACCTTCTCGCTGACGGCGTGGAACGCCTTGCCCGCTGCCTGGCGCCCGTTGTGCGCGGCTGACTCGGCGGCGTTTCGAACGGCCGGGTTCTGTGAGAACTCCCGCACACTCTTGCGCAACTGCTCGTAGCGCTCGCGGCCGGCCCGCGTGCCGATCACATAGCCGACGGCGAGCCCGACGACGAACGTGAGCTTGTACCGCATGGGCTGCCACCCTTTCCTCTGCTTACGTTGGGTGCTTGCCCGTCTACCCGGTCCGGCCCGTGATCACCCTGGGCCATACCGATTGGCGGAGCACCCCCCTGCTTGCGCTAATGTATGTGTCGCAGCGAGCACACGCCCTCCGGGACGCCCCGGCCAGGTACGTTCGGTGCAGATGCAGCAATCCCCTGTAGCTCAATTGGCAGAGCAGCCGGCTGTTAACCGGCAGGTTACTGGTTCGAGTCCAGTCGGGGGAGCGCGATCCCCTGTAGCTCAATTGGCAGAGCATTCGGCTGTTAACCGGAGGGTTGCTGGTTCGAGTCCAGCCGGGGGAGCAAGAGAGCGAATCGGGACCCTGAGGGGTCCTTTTTCGTGTGCGTTTCCTGTGTCTTTTGCACGTTCTGGACGGCAAGTGGAACCGCGCGGAGGGCAGCGGTGTCTCCATGGTCGAGCGATGCCGACCATCCGAGGCAGGAGATCGTATGAGCGGCTATGCTGCGGCAGACGGCGCGCACATTTGTGCGCGACGCGCCGTTAGGGGCGGTAGCTCAGCCGGTTAGAGCAGCGGACTCATAATCCGTCGGCCGTGGGTTCGAGTCCCACCCGCCCCACCGTAAGCCGTAGGTGGAGAATCGTTCTCGCCTGCGGCTTTGGTGTTTGGCCGGGTGCTCGCCCGATCCAGCCGTGTCGCTGGACACTGCCGGCGAAACTGGTAGACGATCATGAATGGGGCCGGCCCCGACTTCTTAGTGGTGTGGTGCTCCGGGCACGGTGGGACGTTCGCGTAGCCGGGCACGAACAGCCAGGAGCGGCGTACTTCAGGTGCCGAGGGCGCGGGTTGGTGCTGGTCCGGTCGCTGTCAGGGTTCCGGTGGATCGGGGTCAGCCCCCGAACCGGACAGCCCCGACAGACCAGACACAGTCAGTAGGAGGGGGAGGGGCGGACGGGTGCCCGATCGGTACTCCTCGTACGCCGCGTTGGCCGCGGCGCGGGTCGAGGGCGTCGACTACTCCCGGACGGCCGTTTCCCCGGTCGGTGCCACCTGGGCGAGCATTGCGATCCACGGTGGCAGCATCGAAGCGGGCTCCGGCGAGGTGGCGCGGGACGTCGCGGGTGTCGGACTTCGCTTCTACGAGTTCGCGGGGCTCCTGGACTCGGGCAATCGCGAACTGCACCTCACCAGCTCCCGGTTCGACGAGCCCATGGCCCTCGACGTCGTGGGCGGGGCCATGGGAACGCTGTCCTTCCACGGGTACGCCGGTACCGCTGGTGTGGCGGAGACCGCGATCGGCGGCCTCGACCGTGTCGCGGTCCAGGAGGTGGCGACAGCCCTGCGGCGGGCCGGGTTCCAGGTGGTCGACGCACTCGGCGGGATCGCGGGCGACCATCCGGCCAATGTCTGCAATCGGAACTCCCGTTCGGCCGGTGTGCAGTTGGAGATGTCCCGAGCGTTGCGCGCCGGTTTCTTCCCCCGCGGTGATCTGTCGCAGCGGATGAGGGACTCCGGCCGCCGCACGGACTCGTTCCGGGCCTATGTCGCGGCCGTGCGGTCCGTCGTGGCGGACTGCGGGGCTCTTCCTCCCCGCTCTTCCCTCCACTCGTCCCGCTGGTAGGGGCGTCGTCGGCCGTTCTGACGGTGTTGTGGTGTCGTTCTGACGGTGTTGTGGCGTCGGCAGCCGTGGAAAGGATGGGGTAGTTGTTCCTACTCGACGGGGGTCCATTGTGAGTCTGACCGGCCAGATACTTCCGCTGGTGGGTGTCGCCCTGGGGGCCGGCACCTCCTTCCTGGTGGCCAGTTTGAACGAGCGGACGAGGTGGCGCAGGGAGCAGGCCGTGCGATGGGACGAACACCGTCTGACGGCCTATGCCGAGTACGCGCACGCAGTCAAGGAACTCGCGGCGCGCTATCAGATGATCGCGGCAGCGCGTGGTCTGACGTCGGGGCCCGTGCCGTTGGAACCGACGCCAGAGGTGCTCGCACAAGTGGGCGAGCTGGAGTCCCGGCGCTCAGCCTTGTCGGAGACCCTCGGGCTGCTCGGTGACACGGAGGCGAACACCGCGTCCCAGACCCTGGACCACTGTCTGTGGCGATTGGAGAGCCTTGCCCGGGGAGTCGTCACCGAGGTCGAACAGGACTGGGAGCAGGCGTATCTGGAGTTCCGGGAAGCGCGGAGCCGCTTCGTGGAGCACGCTCGGGTCAGTCTGGGCGTGCCGGGTGCCGTTTCCCGCGAGGTCTCCTGGCCGACGGCCTGGCGTCCCGCAGCCCGATCTTCGTCTTCGCAGTGACGTCGGGCGCCGGTGAATCCGCTGTACCCGTTTGGTCAGACGATTCCACCTACCGGGGAGGCCGTGGACGGGTAATGCCTTTCGGGTGCATCGGAACGATGTACCCGGAGGGCGCGCATGGGATGGATTTCTGATCCGACGCTGAGGAGCGGTCTCTCTTGAGTTAGCGGGATTCTTCGGCCGGGGCGTGAGGTGGGCGCGTCGAATTCGATGCTGAGCACGAGGCATGGTCCTTCATGCGCATCGAATGGAGTCATCCCGCATGCGTGGAAGCGTGGGGGCGGGCGATGCCCAAGGGAGTCGGCCCGGTGGATTCCCCGTTTCCTCTCATCGGTGACGCACCGGATATCCGACACTCCAGCACTGAATCCGCGGGCACTTCGCCGAATCCGTACATGGCCAGGGAGACCTTCAGACCGGGCGAGATGGGTTCGGTCTCGGCCAGGGACACGGTTTGACGCTCCCCGGACCCGTCGAGGAAGTCGACGCCCACGATGAACCTCCTCACCAGGTCTGTCGGGTTTCTCACTTCGACCTCGGCCACCGGGCGGCCCGTTGCTTCGTCCCGGGTGCAATCGATGAGGAGCGCGACTTCCTCGGTCACCTTCGTCTCCCGCTCCTCCACCCGATCCGATGCCCCGGCGAGGAAGACGATGGCGCCGGCGGCTGCCAGTGCCAGTACGACCACCGCCACCGATGACACCGGTCTCTTGGGGCCCGACGGCCCGTGAGAGGGGACCTGCTGTGGGGATCGGGGTGGGTAGTGGTGCGACACGGTGAGTCCTCGGTGGTGTGTCGGCCCGGTGAGGACCGTAGGTGCTGGGTGCTGGGTGCTGGGTGCTGGGTGCTGGGTGCTGGGACTGGGCTGTGGTTGCGGTCGGGTCCGGTGGGCAGGCGGGCGGCGTTGCGGCACCGAAGCCGTGCGCCTTGATCGCGGTCAGTCCTGCCCCGACGCCTGGAACGGGGTTGAGCACCGCAGATAGATTGGCTTAAAGAGTGCTTATCACATAAAGAGTCGCTGATAAGTGCCAGTTGAGGAGCTTGCGATGCTGTGACGAACCAGTTGGGGTCTCCCAGTATTGGCGGGATCAATTCGGTGGAAGGATCCCCGAAGCCGGCTTCATGATCCGTCTGCACAAAGGAGGCCGCTGATGGCCCAACCCATGTCCGCCGCCGCGTTCTTGCAAGCGCTGCGCGATGAAGGACTGAAGGTCGTTCAGGTGGGCGACTGGCGAACCCACAACCGGAACGCGAAGGGGCCCTGGGGGCCGGTGCACGGGGTGATGATCCATCACACCGTCACCAAGGGCACCGCCAACTCCGTTGCGCTGTGCCGGGATGGGCACAGCACCCTGCCCGGCCCGCTGTGTCACGGGGTCATCGACAAGGAGGGTGTGGTGCACCTGGTCGGCTACGGCCGCACCAACCACGCCGGCCTCGGGGATGACGACGTCCTGCGAGCGGTCATCGCGGAGAAGCCGTTGCCCGCGGACAACGAGGCGACCACGGACGGCAATCGACACTTCTACGGCTTCGAGTGCATCAATCTCGGCGATGGCAAAGACCCCTGGACCGCGGCGCAGTTGGAGGCGATAGAGCAGGCGTCCGCCGCGATCTGTCGGGTGCACGGCTGGTCGGCGCGATCGGTGATCGGGCATCTGGAGTGGCAGCCGGGGAAGATCGACCCCCGTGGTTTCACCATGGCCTCGATGCGGCAGCGCGTCGAAGCGCGGCTCAAGGTGGGCAAGCCGTCCGTGCCGCCCAAGAAGCCGCCGGTGACCAAGCCCCCGGTGAAGAAGCCCCCGGTCAAGCCCGTCTACGAGCCGTTCCCCGGCGCCGCGTGGTTTGTGATGGGCCGCAAGTCGCCGATCGTCGCCGCCATGCGCAGACGGCTGATCGCGGTGGGCTGCAACCGCTACCAGTCCTCGGCCAACCCCGATGTGCTCGGCTCGGGCGACAAGGCGTCGTACGAGGCGTGGCAGCGCAAGTGCGGCTACACCGGGGACGCGGCCAAGTGGCCGCCCGGCAAGACCACCTGGGACCTCCTCAAGGTCCCCAACAGCTGACCTGGGACGGTTGATCCGAGAGGCGTGCCGCTCGTTGCACGATGGCCCGCGCCGGTGGGGTCTTCATCGGTGCGACGAGTGGTACGCCGCTCCTGGGGTGGTCCGGTCGAAGGGCTCGATCGAGTCCGCGGCGGCCGGACGGGCTTGGGGGTGCGGGCGGGCGGCTCGATGGTGCGCGCGGCGTACGGATGGCATGGGTGGGTACGAGCGGGCCATTGTGGTAGGAGTGCACCCGAGTGAATTTTGATCGAGCTGAAGAATCATGATTCCACTGGGATGTGAATTGCTTGAGCGCTCAGATGGATTGAATTGAATTGATGTATTGCGCAAGGCTTTCTGGGCTCGGCAATTCCGGTAACAGGGGCTATTTTCAGGCCAGATGCGCTGCTACGCTCGCCCATATGCCAGCGCTTGATCCAAAGTTCAATGACATTATTGCCGCGGGTGTTGTAGCTGCCAGCGGAGTCGCAATTCCTGGACTCTTCGTCCCCGCTCTCGACATGGCAGGCGTGGGAGCCACGTGGACCGTCATGGTAGGCGCCATAGCCGATAAGGCCGGACTCGATCTGACGCCCGCGGCCATTGCGAAACTCGTTGCCGCCGGGGTCACCGCAGTCTCCGGGTATGTACTCGGCTCCAAGATCCTCACCTGGGCCGCCACCCCGCTCATCCTCGCCTTTCCGGTCGCCGGTGTTCCGGCCGCCATCGCGGTGAACGCCACCCTCAACGGCCTCTTCACGCTGCGCCTCGGACTCGCCTGCGCGAGCAAGTTCTCCCGGCCCGACTTCGATACCTCGGACGTCCTCGATCTCGCCCTGGGCATCGGAGGATTCCTCATCAAGATGCCCACGAGCGCGGAGCTCAGCCTCGTCCGTGAACTGCTGTCCTGATCTGAACTGACCTGACCTGGGTACGTGGGTCCTGGGTACTTGGGCAGACGAGTTCTCGTACCGCCCCCGCGGTGTGAACCTCACACCCCTCGACCGCGCAGTCGCGTCACCACCTGGGCCTTCGGGGCGTAGGCCCGCGGGAGGATGAGGCCGGAGGCCAGGGCCTCCAACACGCGTTCTTCTGCCTGGTGGTAGTCGGCCGCGTCCGCGAGCAGGGTCGATGCGGAGGCCGTGGGCAAGGCGATGACACCGCCGTCGTCGAGGAGGACCGGGGCTCCGTCCGACACCGTCACCCCGCCGATCCCCACTGCGCCGCCGACCTCTGCCACATGGACCCCGCTGCCGGGGCCGGCCGTTGCCTCAGCCGACGCCCAGATGCGCAGGGCGAGCCGCTCCAGTGCCGATACGTCCCGCACGTTTCCTTCCACGAGTGCGCCGACCGCGCCCCGGGCGAGGGCGGCCGTCGTCAGGATCTCGCCCCACACCGCCCCCGGCACACAGTCGGCGCCCGTGACCACCAGCACCCGCCCCGCCAGGTTCTCGCCGAGCACCGCCCGGAGCGGGCCGAGCCCGTGGCTGCCGGGGCCGGGTGCCATCCGGACCGTGCGCGCGGCTCCCAGCACGGCCGTGCCCGGGCCGCGTTGGAAGGGGCGCAGCGGGGGCGTCAACCAGCCCTCACCACCCTGGAGTTGCAGGACATCGGCGAGGGCTGCCGTGGCCGGCAGTCGTTCCGGTACGGGAAAGGAGAAGAGTTGGGTGGGTGAGGTGGTCATGTCGCACTCCGCTCGGAGAGTTTGAACTTGCGGATCTTCCCGACCGAGGTGCGCGGCAGTTCGGCGACCTGCTCGAAGCGGACGGGCCGTTTGGACTTCGCCAGCCGGGCCGTGCACCACGCAGGGAGGTCGTCCAGTGCCTCGGGTGCACTTCCGGGTGCGCGGACGACATAGGCGACGGGCACCTCGTCGCGTACCGGATCGGCCTCGCCGACCACGGCGGCCTCCAGCACCGCCGGGTGCTCCGCGAGGACCGATTCGATCTCGACGAGCGACACGTTCTCGCCGGCGACCTTGAGGACATCGCCGCGTCGGCCGGCGAAGAAGAACCTGCCCTGTTCGTCGACGGTGGCCCGGTCACCGGTGGCGAACCAGCCGTCGTCGAAGGGGTAGGAGTCCGCCGTGGCGTGGGGCGCGTCGAGGTAGCCGGCGAAGAGGCTGCTGCCCGGCCGGCCGCCGACGAAGACCTCACCTTCCTCGCCCGGTGCGAGCGCGGCCCCCGTCTTCGGGTCGCGGACCTGTACGCGGCAGCCGAGCGTCACCCGTCCCATCGATGCGGGTTCCGGTGCGACGGCCCGGTTGGTGAGCACCGCGGGCACGGTCTCCGTCATGCCGTACAACTGCCGCGGGCGGCAGCCGATCAGCTCGGCGAAGCGCTCGTACTGCTCGTCGGTGATGTTCTGGGCGTACCAGCAGTGGACGATCCGCAGCCCCGGGACCGGGGTGGCGCCGCGGGCCAGCACCATGCGGATCGGGGCGGCGAACAGGCTGAGATGGGTCACCCGGTGGCGGGCGGCCTGGCTGAGGAGCCGGCTCGCGGAGAAGGCGGGCATCAGGACGACGCTCGCGCCTGCGCTGATGGCGGGGGCGAAGGAGTAGTACTGGGCGTTGGCGTGGAAGAGGGGGAGGACCACGAACTGTCGGTCCGTGGACCGCAGGGCTGCGGCTGCCGCCATCACATCGCCCGCGAACGCGTAGTTGGCCTGGGTGATCATCACGCACTTGGGTTCGGCGGTGGTGCCGGAGGTGAACATCAATCCGGCGAGGTCCGCGGGTTCGGCGCCCGCGGCGGTCACCGAGGTAGCTCCGTACAGACTCATCGGTGCGCTGGCCGTGAGTTCCACCTCCACCGCTTCGGTGCCGGTCTGCGCGGCTGCGGTGCGGTACTCGACCGCTTGGGCGGGACCGTGGAAGCCGAGGACGGCATGGGTGCGGCGCAGTTGGGCGGCGAACTCCTGGGCGCGTGCGGAGGGGTCCGAGCAGACCATCGCCGCGCCCAGTCGGGCGAGCGCCAACCAGAGGGCCACGTACGCGGGGCAGTTGGGCAGGGCGATCCCCACCCGTGAGCCGCGGGTCACCCCGCGTTCGCGCAGACCGCCCGCGACCCGGCCGACCAGGGCGTCGAAGGCGCGGTAGGTCCAGGTGGTCACCTCGCCGTCCGGTGCCTCCCAGATGAGGAACGGCCGCTCGGGCACGGCGGCGACGGTGTCGGCCCACCGGGCCGCGAAGGTGGGCGGGGAGTTCACCATGTCCTGCCTCCGGTGATGAGGGGGTGGGGTGGCGAGGTGCGGTACGGCTGTACGGATGGGCTGTTCCAGCAGCCGCGGGGCCTTCGGCGGACGTGATACGAGGTGCCGGAGGGGACTTGGGTGTCCGGGTGGGAGGACCGTCGAGCAGCGGTCCTCCCACCCGGACGGGTTCGGCTCGGTCGGGGACGACCTGCCGTGGCCGATGAGACCGTGGCCGATCAGACCGTGGCCGATCAGACCGGGACCGATCAGACCGGGACCGACTCGATCTCCGCTGCGACCGGCTCGCCGTAGCCACCGCCGCCCGGCAGTTCCAGCCGTACGATGTCGCCCGGCTGGAGCGTGATGCGGGCCTGGGTGCGGACGGGCTCACCGTTCACCAGGAAGCGGCCGGTCGCGCCGGCGCCACCGCCGAAGACACCCAGTGGACCGCGGGCGAGTCGGCTGGTCACCGCGTTCAGCACCCACGGCGACGGGGAGTCGACGGTGAACTCGATGGTCTGGCCCATCCCGCCCACCTGGGCGCCCTTGCCACCGGAGCCCCGGCGCAACTCCTTGCGCAGGAAGCGGATCGGCGCGGACGCCTCCACGACCTCCAGCGGTACGGCCGACACACCCGTCGGGTACGAGGTGGTGGACAGACCGGGCTTGGTCGCCCGGGCGCCGACTCCGCCCGCGTAGGTGAACATGGCCGTGATGAACGGCTTGCCCTCCGCGTCGTGCCCGCTGACCTGCATCGTCCACACGGCCGCCGAACCCTCTGCCATCACGGCATCCGGCAGCGCCTGCGACATCGCCTGGAGCAGCGGCATCGGCAGGAACATGCCCACCACATGCCGTGCGGTGCACGGAGACGGTGCCACCGCGTTGACGATGCTGCCCTCCGGCGCCTCCACCAGGATCGGCCCCAGCGAGCCGGCGTTGTTGGGGACCTCCGGGTTGAGCAGGCTGCGCAGGGTGAACGTCGTGTACGCGTGGGTGTAGTTCTTCACCACGTTGATGCCGAACGGGCTCGGGCCCGACGAACCGGCGTAGTCGACGAGGATCTCGCCCTTCACCGAGTCGATCGTCACCGCCACATTGATGGTGATCTCCGAGCCGTCCGCCAGGTCCAGGATCGACGATGCGCGGTAGGTGCCACCGGGCAGCTCGCGGATCGCACGGCGGGTGGCGTCCTCCGAGCGGCGGATCACCTCGTCGGCGAGCTCCTCGATGTCGTCGAGGTCGTAGGAGTCGAGCAGGGACTGCAAGCGTCCCGCGCCGACCTCGCCCGATGCCATCTGGGCGTGCAGGTCACCGGCCATATGGGTGGGCTGGCGGACATTGGCGAGGATGAAGTCCCACACCGGCTCGTTGCGCCCGTTGGCCGTCGTCAGCTTGCTGATCGGAATCCACAGGCCCTCTTCGAACACATCGCGGGCACCCGCGCCGATGCCGTACCCGCCGACGTCGGTGTGGTGGATCGTCGAGCCGAAGAACGCGATCACCCGGCCGCCGCGCCACACCGGCACCAGCACAGTGACGTCGAGCAGCTGCCCGGCCGTCTGGTATGGGTCGTTGGTGATCAGTACGTCGCCGGGCTCCAGCGAGTCCACGGGGTGGCGGTCGAGGATGTTCTTGCAGGCGATGGCGAGCGAGTTGATGTGTCCCGGCGTACCGGTGACGGCCTGGGCGACCATGCGACCGCGCCGGTCGAACAGTGCGTTCGCGAGGTCGCCCGCCTCGCGCACGATGGGGCTGAACGCGGACCGTTGGAGCGCCTTGGCCTGCTCGTTGACGGTGGCGATGAGCGAGCCCCACAGGACTTCCAGCTCGATCGCATCGAAGGTACGGGTCACTTGGAGTCCTCCTTGGCGGTGGCGGTGGCGGTGACTGCCGTGGCGACGATCGAACCGTCGGGTGCGACCTCGCAGCTCCAGCCGCCGGGGATGACCGAGGTGGTCTCCCGCTCCTCGACCAGGGCGGGACCGTCGAAGCGGTCACCGGCGCCGAGTTCGGCACGGCGGTAGACGGGCACGGACACGGCGTCCTCACCGCGGCGGAAACGGGCGTCGCGGTGACGGTTGGGCACCGGGTTCCCGCTGCCGGCGGCGACGGCCGGCACCTCGAAGCCGGGTGCGTCCGACCAGGCGGCGACCCGCCAGGTCACGACCTCGACCCCGACATCGGGAATCCGCAGGCCGTAGATCTTCTCGTACTCGCTGTGGAACAGCTCCAGCGTCTCGTCCAGGGTCGCGGGCCAGGACGAGCCCTCGCCGACCCACAGGGTGATCTCATTGCCCTGGCCCTCGTACCGGGCGTCCAGGCCGTAGCGGTACTTCACGTCCTCCGCCGCGGCTCCGGCCGCCGCCAGGATGCGCCGTCCTTCCTGGCGCATGTCCTCAAGCAGCAGATCACGATCGGCCGCGACCTGACCGTCCAGGGAACGCACCATGCTCCGGGCCAGGTCGATGCGGACGGGGCTGACCAGGGTGCCGAACGCGGAGAGCACGCTCGCGTTCACGGGGAAGATCACCCGGGGTGCTTCCAGGAGCGTCGCCACACCGCAGGCGTGCACGGGGCCCGCGCCGCCGAAGGCGATCAGCGCCACTCCGCGCAGGTCGATCCCGCGCTCCACGGCGTGCATCCGGGCGGACGCGGCCATGTTCTGGTTGATCACCTCGTAGACGCCGACCGCGGTGTCATCGCTGCTGGCGCCCAGCTTCTCGCCGAGCGGGGCGAACGCGCCGCGCGCCCGCTCCAGGTCGAGCGGCATTTCGCCGCCGAGGAAGTACGCCGGGTCCAGCAGACCCATCACCAGGTCCGCGTCGGTGGTCGCCGGGATGGTGCCGCCGCGGGCGTAGCTGACCGGGCCGGGGTCGGCGCCCGCGGAGTCCGGGCCCGCCTTGAGCAGACCGAGGTCGTCGACCCGGGCGAGGCTGCCGCCGCCCGCGCCGATCTCGACCAGGTCCACCGACGGGATCGAGCAGGGGTAGCCGGAGCCCTTCTTGAACCGGTAGACGCGGGCGACCTCGAACTCGTTGGTCAACTCGGGCTGGTAGTGCTCGATCAGACAGGACTTCGCGGTCGTGCCGCCCATGTCGAAGCAGAACAGCCGCTCCTCACCGAGCCGCTGTGCGTACCAGACACCGGCCAGCGCACCGGCCGCCGGACCGGACTCGACGAGCCGGATCGGCACCTTGCGGGCGTCGTCGGCGGAGACCACACCACCGTTGGAGAGCATCATCAGCACCGAGGCGCCGAAACCGGTGGCGGTCAGCCACTCCTGGAGTTCCTGGAGGTAGGGGCCGATGACGGGCATGGTGGCCGCGTTGCAGACCGTGGTGATCATCCGCGGGTACTCACGGATCTGCGGGGTCACCTCGTGCGAGGCGCACACCGGGACGCCGAGCCGTTTGGCGAGGCCCTCGGTGACGAGCCGCTCGTTCTCCGCGTTGGCGTACGAGTTGAGGAGACAGACCGCGACCGCTTCCACGTCGTGCTGACGCAGTTCCTCGGCGAGCGCGTCCAGACCGGCCTCGGTGGGGCGGGTGCGGACCGAACCGTCCGCCGTGGTCCGCTCGTTGATCTCGAAGACCAGGTCGCGGGGGATCGGCGGGGCCGGGAACTCGATCTGGAGGTCGTACATGTCGTAGCGGTGCTCGCTGCGGATCTCCAGCGTGTCACCGAAGCCGTCGGTGGTGACCAGCGCCGCGCGCCCGGTCTTGCCCTCGATCAGGGCGTTGGTGATGAGGGTGGTGGCATGGACGATGGGGCGGATGATGTCACCGGGAGAGATCCCGGCCTTGTCCAGCGCGGAGAGCACACCGGTGCGAACGCCACCGAGGGGCGCGGACGGGGTGGTGAGCGTCTTCTCGACAACGACACGGCCGGTTTCTGCATCCAGCAGGACGACATCGGTGAAGGTGCCGCCGATGTCCACGGCAAGGCGCCAATCAGTCACGTCTGGCCTCTTCTCTGGTTGGGGTGATGACGGGTGTACGGGCGCCGATTGCGCGGTGCACGCCCCGATGTGCGGGACCGTGCTGCGGGGCGGTGCGGTCAGGGGGACGAGGGATCGGGTGGGCGGCCATGGCTTCAGGCCGCTTCGGTGCGCGCCGGGAGCGCCGTCACGTCCGGGTGGTCGTCCACCGGCCCGGCCTCGGGCTCGTCCTCGCGGCCCGCGGTCACCGCGGTCGCCGCATCCAGGTGCCAGAGCCATTCGGTGGGCAGGCTGTCGGCGGGGTAGATGGCCTCCACCGGGCACACCGGCTCGCAGGCTCCGCAGTCGACGCACTCGTCCGGGTGGATGTAGAGCATCCGTTCACCCTCATAGATGCAGTCCACGGGGCACTCGGCGATACAGGTGCGGTCTTTGACGTCGACACAGTTCGTACCGATCACATAGGTCATGGGCACCTCCCGGGCCTGTTGCGATGAGGGGTGGGACCGGCGGTCAGACGATGACGGGCAGTCAGGGAATGACGGGCGGTCTGGCGATGGCGGGCGGGCGTCCGGAGGAAGGCGGTCATGCGACGGTCCAGTGGTCGCGGCCGGCCAACAGCGCGTCCAGGTCGCCGGGGCCCGAGGCATCGGCCGCCCGCTGCAACTGCTCGGCGACCTGTCGGTCGTACGAGGGCCGGGACACCGAGCGGAAGACGCCGATCGGGGTGGGCCCGCCGTTCTCCGGCAGTCGGGAGAGGGAGAAGGCGATGGCCGGGTCGTCGGCGTGGGCATCGTGAACGACCTCGTCGGCCGGGACGCCGTGCACGGCGGCCGGATCGATCGGGCGCAGTGATCCCGCCGCGTCCCGCACGATGGTGCGCTCGCCTTCGGCCCCGTACCGCAGCGGCTGCCCCTGTTCCAGGCGCAGGAGGTGGTCGTCGCGGGTGGCCGGGTTCTTGAGCACCTCGAACGCGCCGTCGTTGAAGATGTTGCAGTTCTGGTAGATCTCGACCAGGGCCGTGCCCTCGTACTCGGCGGCTGCGCGCAGGACCGACGTGAGGTGCTTGCGGTCGGAGTCGACGGTACGGGCGACGAAGCCCGCGCCGGCGCCCACCGCCAGGCTCACCGGGTTGAACGGGGTGTCCAGCGAGCCCATCGGCGTGGACTTGGTGATCTTCCCCGGTTCGCTGGTGGGGCTGTACTGGCCCTTGGTGAGCCCGTAGATCCGGTTGTTGAACAGCAGGATCCTGAGGTTGACGTTGCGGCGCAGGGCATGGATGAGGTGGTTGCCGCCGATGGAGAGGGCGTCGCCGTCACCGGTGACGACCCACACCGACAGATCGGGCCGGGAGACCGAGAGCCCGGTGGCGATCGCCGGCGCCCGCCCGTGGATGGAGTGCATCCCGTAGGTGTTCATGTAGTACGGGAAGCGGGAGGAGCAGCCGATCCCGGAGACGAAGACGATGTTCTCGCGGCGCAGCCCGAGTTCGGGGAGGAAGCCCTGAACGGCGGCGAGGATGGCGTAGTCACCGCAGCCCGGGCACCAGCGCACCTCCTCGCCTGAGCGGAAGTCCTTCGCGGTCTGCTTGGTCGCGACCCCGGCCGAGGTGGCGATCAGGGGCAGGGGCACCCGCGCGGGGTTCGCCACCGGAGCGGAGAGCAGGCTTTCAGACATCGGAGATCACCTTCTCGATGGCGGTCCGCAGATCGCCGGCCTTGAACGGGGTGCCGCGCACCTGGGTGTGCGAGATGGCGTCGACGAGGTAGCGACCGCGGATCAGGAGCGCGAGTTGGCCCAGGTTCATCTCGGGGATGAGGACGCGGTCGTAGGCCGCGAGGACCTCACCGAGATCGGCCGGGAAGGGGTTGAGGTGCCGCAGATGGGCCCGGGCGACCGAACCGCCCGCGGCCCGCACCTCCGCACAGGCCGCGGCGATCGGGCCCGCGGTGGAGCCCCAGCCGATGACCAGCACCCGGGCGTCACCGTCCGGATCGTCCACGACGGTCGGCGGCAGCTCGCGGGCGATGCCGTCGATCTTGGCCTGTCGGGTGCGGACCATGAACTCGTGGTTGTCGGCGTCGTACGAGATGTCCCCGGTGCCGTCGGCCTTCTCCAGCCCGCCGATGCGGTGTTCGAGCCCGGGCGTGCCCGGCACGGCCCAGGGGCGGGCGAGGGTCTCGGGGTCGCGGAGGTAGGGCAGGAAGCGCGGGCTGCCGTCGGCTGCCGTCCCGTTGGGGCCGGTCGCGAACTCCACCCGGAGGTCGGGCAGCGTCGACGAGTGGGGTATCCGCCAGGGCTCGGAGCCGTTGGCGAGATACCCGTCGGAGAGCAGCACGACCGGTGTGCGGTACTTCAGGGCGATCCGCACGGCCTCGATGCAGGCGTCGAAGCAGTCGGCCGGTGAACTCGCCGAGACCACCGGCAGCGGCGACTCGCCGTTGCGGCCGTGCAGGACCTGGAGCAGATCGGCCTGTTCGGTCTTGGTGGGCAGTCCGGTGGAGGGGCCGCCGCGTTGGATGTCCACCACGATCAGCGGCAGTTCCAGGGTGACGGCCAACCCGATGGCCTCGGCCTTGAGCGCGATACCGGGTCCGGAGGTCGTCGTCACCCCGATCGACCCGCCGAAGGAGGCACCGAGCGCGGCACTGACCGCGGCGATCTCGTCCTCCGCCTGGAAGGTGGTCACTCCGAAGTTCTTGTGCCGGCTGAGCTCATGGAGGATGTCGGAGGCCGGAGTGATCGGGTACGAGCCGAGGAACAGGGGCAGCCCGGCCTGTCGGGCTCCGGCGACCAGCCCGTAGGACAGGGCCAGATTGCCGGTGATGTTGCGGTACACACCCGAGGGCGAGGGCGCCGGGGCGATCTCGTAGGAGACGGCGAACGCCTCGGTCGTCTCACCGAAGTTCCAACCGGCGTGGAAGGCGGCGATGTTGGCCCGCATGATGGCGGGCTTCTTCGCGAACTTCGACGTCAGATGGGCGATGGTGCCCTCGGTGGGGCGCTGGTACATCCAGGAGAGCAGCCCGAGCGCGAACATGTTCTTCGCCCGCTCGGCGTCCTTGCGGCTCAGCCCCGAGTCCTTGAGCGCCCCGACGGTCAGCGTGGTCAGCGGCACCGGCTGGACGGTGAAGCCCTCCAGCGAGCCGTCCTCCAACGGGTTCGCCGCGTACCCGGCCTTCGTCAGATTGCGTCCGGTGAACTGGTCGGAGTCCGCGATGATCTGCGCCGCTGGCCGCAAATGGCCGACATTGGCCTTGAGCGCTGCCGGGTTCATCGCGATCAGCACGTCGGCGCTGTCCCCCGGAGTGGCGACCGAGTGGTCCGCGAAGTGCAGCTGGAACGCCGAGACACCGGGCAGGGTGCCCTGAGGGGCGCGGATCTCGGCGGGGAAGTCGGGAAGGGTCGCCAGGTCGTTGCCGAAGGTCGCCGTCTGCGCGGTGAACCGGTCGCCGGTGAGCTGGATACCGTCGCCGGAGTCTCCGGCGAACCGGATCACCACGGAGGGGACGGCAAGGACCTGCTTGGACATGATCGCGACTCCTGATCGCAGGGACGGGCTCGGGAAGACGGTCGGGGAAGACGCCGGCTCCCCGGGCGGGTCAGGGGGCGACTCGCGGGTCGTGCTGCTGGAACGGGTCGTTGCGGGTGGTGAACGCGCCCTTGGCGCGGTCGGTGCACGGGGCGGTCCGCGGGGGCGCGGTCCCTGGTGGCAGGGCGGACCCGAATCGATTGCGGATGCGGATACGGATGCGGATACGGAATCGAGGCCGGGCGGATCCGGGGGAGGGCTCACCCCGGAGCGTGGTCGCCGAGGTCGCACGCCGTGTGGCCCGGGCGGGAGGGCCGCAGAAGCCGAAACGGCACCGGGTGACCTTGTGGGCCAGGGCGGCGGCCCGAGGGCGGGCCATCCGCAATGCCGCGGTTCAGATGAGGAGTTGGGGGCCGACCCCCGGGTCGCACGTGCGGTGTGCGGAGCCCCGGGGGACGGCCGGTTCAAGGGCCGGGAACCCCCGGCCTGGACGGGCCGGTCTCAGCTGCCGTGGACCGCGTCCCGCAGTCGCGTCACCAGCTTCTCCGGCTGCGCAGAGCCCCAGACGTTGCGGCCGAAGGCGACACCAGCGCCGCCCGCCTCCACCACGCCCTTGGCCAGCGCCACCACCTCGTCCTCGCTCTCGGCCTTCGGCCCGCCGAGCGCCACCACCGGCACCGGGCACGCCGCGACGACCTCGGCGAACTCCTCGGGCGGACCCGGGCACACGGTCTTGATGATGTCCGCACCCAGTTCGGCGCCGATGCGGGCGGCCCTGGCCACGTTCTGCGTGGTCCACGGCACCGCACGACCCCAGCCGCCGGGGATCATCTCGGCCATCACGGGCAGACCGAGCTGCTCGCACTCCGAGGTGAGCCGCGCCAGCCGCTTCAGCGACAGATCCTCGTCGGGGGCGCCGGGGAACGCGAGCACCACCAGACAGTCCGCACCGATCCGCAGCGCCTGCTCGGGCAGGTGCATGATGTCGTTGACATCGCTCTGCGGCATGTCGCCGAGTTCGGATGAGCCACCGTCGACGCGCAGCACCAGGCCGGCCGAGGCGAAGGTGTCCGCGTAGGCGCGGGCCAGGTGCCACGTGGCGAGCACCGCGTCCGGCCTGCCAGCCGCGATCTGGTTCATCGGCTCGCCCAGCGGCGGGCCCTCACCCATGTACGCGGCGTGGTCGATGGCGACGAAGACCGCCCGCCCGTCCGCCGCGAACATCCGGCGCATCCGCCGGAGCTTGCCCCCTCCGAGGGCCGAGAACGTCTGCACAGTGCTTCCTTTCATCGCTGACTGCTCTGCGGTTCGAGTACCGGCGCCGAAGGCCGGTCCATCTGCCGTGCCGCAGGTGCGGTGGTCATCGGGGCCACCGTCGCTGCGCGGTGGTCTGCTGGTGGAAGGTGCCGCTGTCCCAGTAGTCGATGCGGTGCGCGATCTTGCCGTCCTCGACCCGGAACCGGAACAAGCCCCGGACGTTGATCTCAGGACGGTGACTGGCGCCGGTCCAGACGAACGTCATCCGATAGGCGAGCGCCGCCCTGTCCCCGTCGACCAGGAGGTCTTCGGTCTCGTACCGCAGGTTCTGGAACTCTTCGAGGAAGCCGGCCAGCCGCTGTCGGTAGGCCGCTCTGCCGTGAAGGCTCTTGCCCAGCGACGAGGTGTGCTCATTGTGGAAGTCCTCGGTCACCAGGTCGGCGATCCGGTCGGGGTCCCCGCTGTTGAGCGCTGCCACGAATCTCGCCACCGCCGTCCTGGTGATGGACTCCAGGTCCGCGACGGCGCTCACTGCTCCGCGTCAGCACCCCACAGGGTGCGGACCTCCTCGAAGACCTGCTGGTTGTGGGAGATCTCGACGACATTGCCGTCGGGGTCGGTCAGGGCACAGATGTAGCCGACCGGCGGGGGCAGCTCCATCGGCTCCCAGTGGAGACAACCCGCCTCGCGGGCCCGTGCCGCCGTGTTGTCGACGTCCTCCCGGTTCGGCACCTCCATGCCGAGGTGGGCGAAGGGGGAAAGCTGCGGCTGCTTCTTGCCCTTGTCCTTGTTGAACCCGACCAGGACCAGCACGAACGGGGTCTCCACCTGTCCCGCGTTGGACAGCCAGGCGTTGGCGCCGTCGTTGTCGCTGTGCCGTGCGACGACGACCAGCGGGGTGAAGGAGGTGTAGAACTCCACCGCCGCTTCCAGGTCGCTGGTCGGCAGCGCGATATGGGTCCAACGGGCCTCAGTGAGCTTCTTGTCGAGCACGGATGCTCTCCTCTCCTACGAATCGTCGGCGTTCAGCCGATCCGGCGATCGGTCGTGCCGTCGTGGCGTCCTGGCGGCGTGGCGCTGTTCAGTCGATCGGGCCGTCGAACTCATCCGGCGCGAGCGGTGTGGCCACGTCTTCACGGATCTGCCTCATCATGTGCCGGGCCCGACCCTCCCAGGTGCTGGAGGGGCCGACGCGGTAGAAGGGCGACCGGAGGTTCTCCATCAGGACGGTCACCATGTCGGTGTCCTCCTTGTTGGTCAGCTCCAGATTGACCAACTCGCGCTCCTGGAGCTCGACGTCCTCGGTCAGCCCGTAGATCCGGGAGACCAGGCGCGTCTTGTCCGGGGCGATCGGATCGGCCCGCACCATGATCAACTGGGACGCGTAGGGCAGCGGGGTGAGGTTCGGATAGATGAACTCCGCGTAACTGCCGCGCAGATCGTCCTCGTCCAGGTCGGTGCGGCCCAGCGAGAGGTCGAAGTTCTCGCTGTGGGGCTTGTAGCCGCTGGTGGTGCGCCCCTCGAAGCGCACGATGGTGTCCATCTGCTTGCGCACCTTGTTGAGCCGACGGTGCACGAAGCGGACGTGGTAGTCGTCGTTGGAGTTCTCGACGAAGACCTTCCAGTTCATGTCGAACGTCTCGTCGAGCTCACGGTGGTAGCGGTGGTAGTTCCCGATCTTGTACGCCTCGTACCGAGGCAGCAGCGGCGCGATCCACTCATCGAAGGAGGGCGCCTTGTGGGACAGACAGGCGAACACCAACTTGTCGAACGCGATGTGCACCCGGATCGGCACCAGCCCGTAGCTCTGCATCGGGAAGTCGGCGCCGTACATCCGCTCCTTGTCCGGGATGGACAGCAGCTTGCCGTCCAGGCCGTACGTCCACGCGTGGTACGGGCAGGCGAACGCCTTGCCGCAGTTGCCGGCCGGGTCGAAGGCCACGCCCGACGCACGGTGCCGGCAGTTGTTCAGGAATCCCTTGACCGAGCCGTCGCGCTGCTTGACGATCAGCACTGACTGCACACCGATCTTGCCGGTGATGAAGTCGCCGGGCTTGACGAGGTCCTCGGTGTCCCCGAGCCAGACCCAGGAGCGGCCGAAGACCCGGATCATCTCCAGATCGAACAGTTCCTGGCTCCACACCTCCCAGGGCTGGAGCATGTCGCTGGGAAGCGGCGACTCGACGAGTCCGTCGCTCTCGCGGCCCTTGGCGGCGCGGGCCTCGGCGACCACCCCCTCGTGCAGGGCGAGTTCCGAAGCGTTCATCCGGTCCAGCACGGCTTCCTCCCCAACACCTTCGTTGCTTTGCGATGTGCTCGAAGGTAGGTCGGTGCCGTACGGGGACGATATGTGCTTGAGGCACGAACATCGGCCCCCCGCGCTGCCCCCCGGCCACATCGGTGCACCAGGGCGGGCGTGCAAGTCTCGGGCGATGGACTATGTGAACCTCGGCGGAACGGGCCTGCGCGTCAGTCGCCTCGCCCTCGGCACGATGATGTTCGGGGCGTGGGGCAATCAGGATCACGACGCGTGCGTGGACATGATCCACGCAGCCCTCGACGCGGGAGTCAACTTCATCGACACCGCGGACGTGTACGCCTTCGGAGAGACGGAGGAGATCCTCGGCCGCGCCCTCAAGGGCCGGCGGGACTCCGTGGTGCTGGCCACCAAGTTCGGCGAGCACATGAACCATGACGACCCCCTCACCCGCGGTGCGTCCCGGCGCTGGATCGTCCGGGCCGTGGAGGACAGCCTGCGCCGACTCGGCACCGACCACATCGACCTCTACCAGCTGCACCGACCGGACCCCGGCACCGACCTCGACGAGACCCTCAGCGCCCTGACCGATCTGATCCGGGCCGGAAAGGTCCGGGCCATCGGCTCATCCGCCTTCACCGCGGAACAGATCACCGCAGGCCAGTGGATGGCAGAGCGCCGTGGCCGGGAGCGCTTCACCGTCGAGCAGCTGGCGTACTCGGCGCTGGCCCGGCACGCCGAGGCGGGCACGCTGCCCGTCTGCCAGCGCTACGACCTGGGCGTGATGGTGTACAGCCCCCTCAACGGCGGCTGGCTCACCGGCAAGTACCGCGCGGGCACCAAGGCTCCCGCCGACTCCCGTGCCGTGCGCAACGCGGAGCACTTCGACCACGCCCAGGAAGCGGTAAGGGATCGGAAGTACGCCCTGGTCGAGGAGATCGCGGCCCTCGCGGACGAGTCCGGTCACACCATGATCGAGCTGGCGATCGGCTTTGTGCTCGCGCACCCGGCGGTCAGCTCCGCGATCATCGGCCCGCGGACCATGGAGCAGCTGACGGGCCAGCTGGGAGCGGCCGGGGTACGCCTCGGACCGGATGTGATGGACCGGCTGGACGCCCTGGTAGCCCCGGGCACCGATGTGAACCCGGCCGACGCGCCGTACGCCCCGCCCGCACTGACCGACCCGTCACTGCGCAGGCGCGACCACGCGAGGGCGCTGGGGGAGGGGTGAGCTGGGGGCGTCTGGGGTGTGTCCCTGATGGTCCGCCCGCTGCGGCGGGGAGCCGGGGCAACACGTCCGTGACGCCCACCCGGTGATGTCGCCCGATCGTGTTGCGTCGGCTCGGTGTCGCGCCGTGCCGTCCGGACCGGTTCTACGCTCGTGCACTCCGAGTGGCTATCCGCAGGGATCGAGGCATGACGGTGTGTACAGGGCCGGTCTGGAGCATTCCCCTGGCCGGGGGACGGGTGGAGGTCCCTTCGAGCATCGAGGGGGTTCGCGCCGTAGTGGAGTCGGGGCGGCTGGCGGAGTTCGATGCCGAGATCGCCCGGACCCCGGCCAAGCACCTCGTGTATGTGATCCTCGGCTGGGCCCTGCCGGCGGGCGCCGAGGACACGGACCCGGAGGTCGTCGGCCGGCTCAGGAGCGGCGACTTCACCGGTGTTCTGGACGGAGATGGGGAGCCGGTCACCCCGACACATCCACCGCTGGACGAAGCAGCGGGTGAAGTCGCGCCCCCGGTGTGGTCAACGGGTTTCCCCGTCGGATCGAAGACGTTCCCGGCGACGATCGAGGGCATCCGTGCTGTCCTGGACGACGACAAGACCGCGGAGTTCGAGGCCGAGATCGCCGGCACTCCGGGGCACGAATTGACCTACACCGCACTGCGCTGGGGGTATCCGCCGGAGGACCTTGCGGAGGAAGACGCTCTGATCGCCGAGCTGAAAGCCGCGGAGGATGCCATTGCCGGCAGCCGAGGGGCTGAGGGCGCATGACTCGCTACCGCATTCAGTACGCGGGCGAGGCGGAGAAGGTCCGCAATCAGATGCCTGCGACCTTTCGTGCCAGATTCGATGCCGCGATGGCGTCCACCTTGGGCAACGATCCCTATGGGCACGGCTCAAGACCAGCAGTACCGGGGCAGGAGCCGGCCCGGCGTCATGCGACGGTGGCGGGTGCGATCGTCCGCTACTACATCGGAGGATCGCCTTCTCTGGTGGTCACCGCCGTCAAGATCATTCACGGCTGACGTGGGGCCGGATTCCCCGGACCCGCGTCAGCCCGGCCCCGTACCGCGTCCTCGTTGTGCTGGCTGCACCATGGCGCGCCCCTGGATAGGGTCGAATCTCCCTACGAAGGAGCAGCCGCCGTGTCGACGAACATCGTGATCGCACAGACCACCATCGACAACGAGACGAAGGCGGCGGAGTTGGCGCACGGCGCGGTGGACCGCCGACTCGCGGCGTGCGCGCACATCGACCCCGCCTTCACCGCGGTCTACCGCTGGCAGGGTGCGGTGCAGCAGGAACGGGAGTGGCGGATCTCGTACAAGACGACCCGCGACCGGCTGCCCGAGCTGGCCGAGTGGGTGGCGACCACCCACAGCTATGACGTGCCGGAGTGGATCGTGCTGCCGGTGGAAGGTGGCTCCCGGGAGTATCTGGGGTGGGTGGTGGGGGAGAGTACGGAGGCATAGCCCACCTGGCCGCTCGCTCACCCGCACCAGGACCCACCGAGCAGGGCTGACCCTCAGTGGAACGCGCGGTGGTGCCGGGCCGCGCCTCGTTGAGCCGTCCAACAGCCACGGGGGCCGGTAATGGGTCCACGCCGCTGGCTGGTTCGCTCCCTCGGCAAGGGGAACAGGGGCGTCTATCCTGCCCCCTGGCAGATGGGGGCGGCACAGAGTGGGGGGATCAGTGTGGCCGGCTTTTTACTGTTCGTCGCGGCGGTTCTGAGCATCATCGGGGTGACGACGGACCGGGACACATTCACTGAAGTGAGTTGGATTCTCTGGGGCCTTGGCATCCTGCTCCTGGTCAGCGGGGCCCTGCGGCGCAGACGGCGGGTGTCGGTCGATGAACTGAGAGTCGGCGCAGCGGCGGGCGATTCGAGGGCGCTGCGCGGACTGGCGATGATGTCCAAGATCCAGGGGGACTTTGACGAGGCGGAACGCCTGCTGCGCATGGCCGTCGACAACGGCGATGTCGAGTCGATGTGGGAGATGGGCAGGCTCGTGGAGCACCGCGATGGACTTGAGCAGTCGGAGCCCTGGTTCCGTATGGCGGCCGAACGAGGCCACTTCGTCGCCAAGCGGTTCTTCCGCCCTGGGAACCCCCTCAACAGGGACGGCAGCAATCCCCTCTAGGGCCCGTCCTGAGGGAGATCCAGCGCTCGCATCGGGCCCGAGGCGCTCTTCACTGACGACTCGTCAGTTCACTTTGCCTTAGAGTGAAATCGAGGTTCATCACGCCGTGTTGGGCCCCGTTCCTGGGCGGCAGTACGTCTTACCTCCGCAACTGCTCCATCCGTGTGGGAGGCCATGTGTGCTGGAGCCGAGTGCGAGCCTCGGGGTACGCCGATGGGCCCGGGGTGGGCGGTATCGGCCGTCCTCTAGTCCTGGAGCAGCGACAGCACCTTCGGCCAACTGTCGGAGCGTGCGTGGGCGTCCGCGGCCGGTGTGCCGCCCATGTCGTAGGTGTCACCCGTCAGCGGGTGCTTGAAGGACCTGCCGAGCGCGGTGTACGGGGGTGTGCTGACGCCGTGCCCGGCATCCGGGTAGATCAGCGCCCGGTGTCGGTCGCCCGAGGCCCCCTGCTGTTCGGCGATCTCCTCGGCCGCAGGCGCCGCCGGCCACAGACCGTCCTGGCCGCCCGCGATGGCCAGTACCGTGCCGCGCACCCGCTGGAGCGGAATGGGCGCATGGTCGACCGGCTTGCCGTCCTTGGTCCAGGCAGGCACGTTCTTGGGGAAGCCGGGGTTGGTCTGGTGGCTCGGGGCGTAGGCGACGACGTCCTGGAACAGGTCCGGGTAGTAGTGGGCGAGGAGTTGCGCGGCCTCGCTGCCGCGTGAGGCCCCGATGACGGCCAGACGCTGCGATCCGGCGCCCTGCTCGCGCTTCAGCAGCCTGGCGGCGGTGACGAAGTACTCCAGCTCGATCCGCTCCAGTGTGTCCGGGCGGGCGGGGCAGCCGAAATAGCACAGGGCGAGCACGGGGTGTCCCCGGGAGGCCAGCAGCGCCGGGGAGAACTTGTCGCCGGGGCCGCCTTCCGAGCCGCCGAGGCTGAGCACCGGCGGGAGACGCTTCGCCCCGCTGGGCGGCAGATAGAGCGAACCATCGACCCCGTCGTCGGCCACGGTCAGTGCCTTATGGGTGACACCCTTGCGCATCCAGGTGCGGATCAACGTGTGGGCCGCGATCTGCTTGTCGTCGGCGTTGACCGTCAGACTCACCTCGTACCCCGCCTGGGCCTCCGGCCACGGCGGGAAGAACCACGACTCGTCGGCTGTCCCCGAATCCGGCTTCATCGACCAGAACAGGCCCATGCCGTCGGGCTTCTGATACGTCCCCGAACGCGGTTGGGCGCGCGCCAGATCCACGGTCCCCGCCTTGTCCGCGGTGAATGTGGCCCGCCCGGTCCATGACACACGCTCGTGGCCGGTGGCCTTCGAGGTGATCGTCACCTCCTGGCCCGCGTTGAGCCCCGTGACCTTGATCCTCACCGGCTCATCGGCCAGGGCTATCGGCCTGTCCACCCGGAGCCGCACCTCGTCGCCGCCCTCGGCGCCCTTGCCCCCTCCGCTGCACCCGGCAACGAGCAGTAGCGCGAGCCCGCCGCAAGCAACGGCCATCCGTAGTCCCGGCTTCATCGTCCCCGTACCCCCGATTGATCCGCCGTCCCCTGTCGTACGAGGAAACCGGATGCGGGCGCGGAATGGTTCCATGGGGCCGCCTGGGAGCCGGTGATAGCTGCTTGTTGGACGGTGGTTGGTGCGGCGTGTGGGGGGTGTGCGCGGTGAGTGGAGAAGGGGGGTGGTGCGGACTGCCGCGGCTTCGGAATGACGTCGGCTGGTTCCGAGCCACCGAAATCGATGGGTCGTTCGGTGAGTGTGCCTTGAGAGGTCAGGTTGGCAGGGTCCAGCTCGGCCCCTCGGGAGTGTCGAGGCGAACCCGCTGTTCGGTGGGGGTGACGGTGAGGGTGAACGCGGACTGGGGAGGTGAGCCCGCCGCCTTCCAAGCATCGATGGCGGCTTCGACATCGTCCCAGAGCCGGTGGGGTCCGCCCTGACGTACACGGAATCCGCCGCCGCTGTCGTCGCTGGGGACCAGGGTGGCGAAGGAGCCGCTACCGACGTCGATGGTGTGCACCAGCCAGGGGCCCCCGTCCACTCTGGTGGAGATGCGCTGGGCTTTGGGCGCGGCGAGTTGGGTGAGGAACAGCGGGACCCACTCCTGGAAGACCTCCTGGCCGTGGTGGGCGGGGCGTTCCTCGGCCGGTTGCCGCAGCAGACTGGAGAAGTCGCCCAGGTCGGGGGCGGCGTGGGGACGGGCGATCATGAAGGAGACGGTGCCGGGCAGGAACGTGCCGAAGGCGGTGCCGTCCTCGCCGACGGTGAGACGGGCGAGGCCGGAGCCGTGGAGCCAGCCGGAAATCGTGGTGAGGATCGTGCCTCCGGGTTTGACCTGGCGGAGCCAGGCGGGCGGGATCGTTCGCACGGAGCAGGTGGCGATCAAGTGGTCGTAGGGCGCGCCATCGTCGTCCCCTGTGAGGCCGTCGCTCTGGATGAGCCGAGGGCTGTACCCGGCCGTGGTGATCGCAGTGCGGGCGCGGGCGGCAGAGGCGGGGTCATACTCGATCGAGGTGACATGGTCGCCGCCGAGACGGTGACACATCAGCGCGGTGGAGTAGCCAGTGCCCGTGCCGATCTCCAGGACGCGGGCGCCGTCCTTTGGGTCCAGGTCCTCCAGCATCCGTACGACGAGGCTCGGGAGGGTGGAGGACGACGTCGGTTCCCCGCCGACCGGGCCGTCCACATCGCCGGGGTGCACGCCGCCGTCGAGCTGGGTGACCAGGGTCTCGTCCGTGTACACCTCCTCCAGCCAGGTGTCGGAGCCCTGGGTCTCGGGCTGTACTGGGGCCCACACGGTCCCCTGGGGGCCGTCGCCGCGACGGAAGAAGGCCGGGACGAAGAGCTCCCGGGGCACCGCCAGGACTGCTGCCCGCCATGCGGCGGAGCGCAGCAGTCCGGTCGCTTCCAGCCGGTCGGCCAGTCGCGTGCGATGCCGGGATGCGAGCCTGTCGGGGGCGGGGTCTGTCATGCGGGGAGTCCCTTCGGCCCATTCTTCTCCTCGAAACATGGCTTGGCAGGGCTGCGCACTCTCCATGCGCGCCCATGGCGACCGGTAGGGCATGAGGGGGGTGTCAGCCGCCACCTATCGGCGGTCAGAGATCAAGCCGCACTCTTCGAGCGGGCGTAGTCGTCCAGTTGCTCGACGGCGTTCCTGGCGGAGGCGGTGTCGACCGGGCGGAGCGCATGGGCCACCTCGGCGAGGCGGCATAGGACACGGCCGGATTCGACCTCGTCCAGATGTCCCAGGGTTTCCACCGCGTACGCGGCGCCCTCCTCGACCTCATCGGCCTGGACCAGGGTGTTGGCGAGCATCAGCCGGTACAACGCCCGGTTGCGGCCGTAGCTGCTCCTCTGGTGGGCCAGAGAGGCGCGGAAGAAGGGGACGGCGGCCTGGTGGTTGCCGAGTTCGTTGTAGAGGAGACCTTGGCAGTACTCCACTTCCGTCGGCCCGTGGAAGGCGGCCCATTCGGAGGAGGGACGCCCGCGTCCCTTGTGGTCGAGGAGGCGCATGGCATCGGCGAGGCGGCGGCCTGCCGTCTTGCCGTCGGCCATCCCGGACAGAGCGCGAGTCTCCCGGCAGGCCATGATGGATCGGAGCACCGGTGATCCGAGACGGGTGGCGCGCTCTTGGCCGGCGCGGGCCAGATCGAGGCCGTCTTGTGGTCGGCCTTCGCAGGATGCCTGCAAGCTCATCTGGGAGAAGACCAGGATCTCCAGGTTGGCGTCCCCGAGGGTGGCAGCCGTGGTCAGGGCCTCGCCCCAGTAACGGCGGGCGGTGTCCTGGTGGTTGGCGTCGTAGTGCAGCCAGCCGCACCATCCGGTGATCTCCCCGGCGAGGAGCTTGAGTTGGCGACCGATCGTGTCGGGATAGGTGCCGGTGTCGATGACTCGGATGACTCGGCGCAGGTGCCGGAGGGCCAGTGAGCGGACGGCTGCGCCGCCGTAGGCATCGTCGAGTTGGAAGAGGGAGTGCAGACCCTCGCGGAGTTCGAGGAGGTGGGTCGTGCCGACCGAGCCGGATGTACCCGGAGGCGTGAGTGGCCGCAGATGGGCGGGGAGACTCACGGAGGCTGCCGCACCGAGGGAGTCGGTGAGGAATGCGCGACGGTCCACGGAAGTGCCTCTCTGTGTGTGAAGAGGTTCACCTCCCAAGGTGACACCTGGCGGTGGTCCAGGGAACCCGAGCTCGGTCGGACAGATTCCGAACATCGCGTGCAGAATCCGCCAGGCGCGCCGCCGTGGCGCGGGAGGCGCGGGCTGGCGCCACCGGCGTAATTGGCGGTCGGTCAGTGCGGGTGACTCATGCAGGACATCCGCCGTGGCCTGGAAGGCCCGTAGGAAGTCCGCGGGCTTCGCCCACCCTTGCAGCAGACAGGCGTGTTCGAACGATGTCAGATCAGACACCTCATCACCTTCCGTGGCTCGGTCGAGCACAGAAGGTAGCGGGTTTGGGCGGATCGGGAAGTCCGATTGCGGTGAAAAGTCCGGAGGCAAGGTCTGTCCTGGCTTCCGACTGCCCGTGCTCCAGGGGAGTTGGCTCGTCTGTGAGCAAGCCACTGAGGGGAGCCCGGGGCGTGAGTGGTCAGCAGAACCCGTGCGGCAGGGGGGCGACGACCGACCCGCCCGTGATCTGGTCCGCAGCAGTCGGGCGGCCCGCCTACGCGCAGTCCCTGCGGCGGGCGCCGGAGTCCGTCCGAGCCGCACGTCGTCTGGTCTCCGCAGCGCTTCGGGCATGGGGGCTGGAGGAACTGGAGGACACGGCGTGGGTCGTCGTCAGCGAACTGATGTCGAACGCCGTGGTGCACGCCCGGCTGAGAACGGTCCGCGTGACCGTGACCCTGCTGGACGAGGGTGTGGTGCGGGTGGCCGTGGTGGATCGGTCCCGGCAGGTGCCCCGGGTCAAGGCGGCCGACGTCGACGATGAGTCCGGGCGGGGGCTGGCGATGGTGGCTGCCCTGTCCTGCGGCCGGTGGGGCGTCGACCCCCTGCGGTGGGGCAAGCGGGTCTGGGCCGATCTGGAGGCGGAGCGCGGATGACGCCCCAGGCCACGGTGTGCCCTCCGCCCGGCGACGATGGCTGACCCCGAGGGCCCCGTCTATCGGGCGGAGGTCATTGCCGAGATCGTTGCCGAGGCCCAACAGGGCAAAGAAGAAGGGACGGGGGCGGCTCAACTGGTGCTCGGGAGGTTCAACACGCCTTATGCGGGGCGCGCGTTGCGTTGGACCTGTGTGCAGGCGTCCCGTATCGCCAACGGATTGGACCCCGATCCCGATGTGCCCTGGTCCACCGCACTGACCTGCATAGATCCCAACGATTGGCTCGACCTCGGGGACGTGCCCACGCAGTTGCGCAACTGGGTGGCGGATGAGGAGGGGCGAGTGGCCGTCTATCGACGGTTGCGGGACGGCGACTCCTTCACGCTCACCGCGTCGGACTGGTCGGGGCGATACGTCCTGGTCGTACGGACCGTTGAGCCGGGAGCGGATACCGACACTGCCGCGCTCAGCCGCCCGGATGACGCCAGGGTCGGATGAACAGATGCCGGGTGGGCTTGGGTGGTGCGTCCGCTCCGCAGTGCCCACCTATGTGCGCACTCGATGTGAAGAGGGGAACGAGATGGAACCGGACATCAACTGGGACCGTGTGCGGCGGCTGAAGGAATGGCTGGACGCGGAAGCCGTCCCGACCGCGGCGGGCGACGCCAGATTGTTGCGGGTGCTCAAGATCGGTGAGGAGTACGGCGAGGTCGCACAGGCACTGCACGGGGTGTTGGGTGCCAACCCCCGCAAGGGATTCAGTCACACCTGGCAGGACGTGGAGAAGGAGTTGTGCGATGTCATCGTGACCGGCATGGTCGCCCTGGCCACCATCAGTCCGAACGGTGAGGAGTTGCTCGCCGAGCGGCTTCGGCATCTGGTGGCCCGGGCGCTGCCGGACGAGCGAGAGGCGTCGGAGGCGGGAACCTTGGTCCCGGGTGGGGTGCTCGGGGACGGTGAGTCCTGACGGCTAGCGCTCGGGTACGGCAGGTTGTCGCGGTCAGCGGTCAGCGGTCAGCGGTCAGCGGTCAGTCGTCGGCGGTCGGCGCTGTGGTTGGCCGCGTTGCGGATAGGCACGCACTCGGCCGGGGGAGATCCCAGCCGAGTGCGGTGTGCGGGGCGGACACGGCACTTCGCCGTGACGCCTTGTCCCGTCAGCTGTCGGACTCCGCCGCGGCGGCCTCGTCCGCGGCGTCCTTCTCATCCGCGTCCGGCGCGCGCCACATCACGATCTGGTTCCCCCACGGGTCCAGGAACGAGGCGTGGTGCCCGTTGAACTCCTTCCAGAAGCTCTGCTCCCACAGCGCGGTCGCGCCCAGCAGCACCGCCTTGTTCAGGTAGTCACCGGGAGGGGCGTCGACCAGGATGTAGACGCGGGTGTGCAGGCCCGAGCGCGGCTGCGTCGGCAGCGGGGCCGGGTCGGGGTACTGCTCGGTCTCGCTGAAGATGCCCAGGTGCAGGCCCTCACCGGGCACCACCTGGTGGAAGACGCCCTGCGGGCGCGGGTTGATCGTCCAACCGAACAGCTCGCGGTAGAACTCCGTCGACGCCTCGACATCGGGGGTGGGGAGATCGACGAAGATCAGGGTGTTGGTCATGGCGGTTCCTCGGGCTTTCTCGGTCGTGCCTGGTGGTTCGTGCAGTACGCGATGGGCCGCCGGAGCCGGGACGGTGTCGGCGGCCCACGGATCTACGCCTTCGCCTCGGGGGCGTGGCCGCTCTTGAAGTAGGTGCCCTTGTCGCGCCAGAGCACGACTTCATTGCCCCAGGGGTCGCGGAACGCCGCGTACCGGGCCTCGAACTCCTCCCACGGCTTCTCTTCCCAGAGCACCGAGGCGCCGTTGGCCACGGCCTTCTCCAGATAGGCGGGCGGCTCGTCGACCATGACGTAGATCCGCGGCACCGGACCGCCCGTGGAGGGGCGTTCGTCCAGGTGGATGCCGAGGTTGGGCTTCACACCGGGCAGCACCTCGGAGAACTTGCCGGCCGGGCGCCGGTTGAAGGTCCAGCCGAACAGGTCCGCGTAGAAGACCGAGGTGGCCTCCACATCCGGGGTCGGCAGATCCATGAAGATCACGGGGTTGGGCATTTCGACTCCATGCTCGATGCTCGTTCGGTCACCGCGCGGCACTCGCGCGGGCCGTTCCCTGCTGTGCGGCGCTGCGCCGCGCGTTTGCTCAGACCGCTGCCGGGGCGGCCGTTCGGGCTTCTCGTTCGGCGACCCGTGCCACGCCCGCGTCCCCGAGGGCGAGGAACTGCCGCAGCCCCTCCTCGTACACCGGATCGGGTTCCGGCTCGATCAGCGTCATCCGCGGTCGGGGCCAGTCGCCGCCCCGTCCCTTCCCCGGCGCCGGCCACCAGCCGGCACCGGCGCCCGCGGCGAGCGCCGCGCCGTAGGCGGCGACGTCCACCGGATCGGGCACCTCCACCGGCACTCCCAGCACCGATGCCTTCACCGAGCACCACAGTCGGCTGAGGGCCGGCGAACCCGCGCAGACCAGGGTGTGGATCGGGGCCTGCTTGGCGGCCAACTCCAGGGCGATGTGCGCCAGTCCGTACGCGGCGCCCTCCAGCGCCGCCCGGGTGATGTCACCCGGGCCCGCCGATGCGGACAGACCGTGGATCTCACTGCGGAGCGCCCGGTTCCAGCGCGGCGCCCGCTCGCCCTCCAGATAGGGGATGACGGTCACGCCCCGGGCTCCGGCAGGCACATCGGCCGCCAGCGCCAGCAGATCGGGCACCTCACGTCCGGTGAGACTGCTGAGCCACTCCAGCATCAGACCGTGGGCCGCGACCGGTCCGCCGACGATGTCGAGTCCCGGTACGGCGCTGGGCAGCGCGTAGTGATCTGCGGCCGGGGAGCCCGCGGCGACCGCGACGGCCAACCCTCCGGTGCGCCCGCCCGGGTCCATGGCACGGCCCGGCTCGTCGAGCCCGCCCGCCCAGAACGCGAGGTACGCGTCCTGGGCCCCCGCCACCAGCGGCGTACCGACGGCGAGACCACTGCCACCGTCGGCCGTTCCGACCAACGAACCGGTCGCGGCGACGGGCCCGTAGCCGTTCAGCAGCGGATCTCCCGGCCAGCGCGACTGGTGCCGGTCAGCGCCGAGTTCGGCCATCACCCAGTCGTACAGCTGCCAGACCACCGCGTCGGACCCGTACTCCTCGCCCAGCAGCGCACTCTGGGCGTGGTGCTGGTCCACCGGGGAGCCGGTCGCGCCGGCCGGGTGGCGGCAGGTCAGCGCGGTCGCGCTGCTGGTGCCGGTCGCGATCGTGGTGGGGCTCTGGCCGCCGAAGCAGAGCGCCACCGGGTTCGCCGCGGCGGGCAGTTGGGCCGCCAGTCGGCGGACCGCTTCCGCGGCGCCGGCCAGCCAACCCTGTGGGTCGGCGTGGCCGGGTTGCCAGGAGGCGGCGCCCGGATAGCCGGACGTGGCGCTGCCGAGGGTGCGGCCTTCGGGGTCGAGGGCCAGCGCACGGGCGGAGTTGCTTCCCAGGTCGACCCCGATGACGACCGGAGCGGACGCGGGCGACACGGTCAGCCGCCCACGAGGACTCGGTACACCGGCGACTTCGCGGCCAGCCGCAGCGCCTCGTCCACCTCGGTGAGCGGGAACTCCGCCGTCACCAGGGCGTCGAGGTCGGCGCCGAGCCGTCCGGAGGCGATCAGCGCCGCGGCCTCGGTCCAGTCCTGCGGCTCATGGCTGAAGACACCGAGGATGGTCAACTCGTGGTGGTGGATCAGATCCGGGCTCACTCCCTCGGACAGATCCTTGGGGAACGCGCCGAACAGAACGACCGTACCGCCGTCATCGCACATCGCCACCGCCGTCTCCAGGGCGCCGGGCGCGCCCGCGGTGACGAACACCAGGTCCTGCTTGCCGCCGGTGGCCACCGCTTCTTCGGGGGTGCTGGTCCAGTCGGCGCCGGCTTCACGGGCCTCGGACAGCCTGGCCTCGCTGATGTCGATGAGCCCGACCGAAGCGGCTCCGCGGAGCTTGGCCAGGGCCAGGTGCAGTCGGCCCATGTACCCGGCGCCCACGACGGCCACCCGGTCACCGGCGCGCAGTCCGCCGAGTCGTGCCGAGTGGGTGACGCAGGCCAGCGGCTCGCCCATGGCCGCGTGCCGCAGCGGCGCGGAGCCGGTGCCGAACGCCTGCGCTGCCGGCACCTTCACCAACTGGGCCAGTCCGGCGCCCATCGAGATCGTTCCATCGGTGAGTGCGCCGCCCTGTGGCTGCTTGCACAGCGCGGAGCGGCCCCGCCGGCACGAGGTGCAGGTGCCGCAGCGGGTCAGGAGGTCCAGGGTGACGGTGTCGCCGACCTGGGGGACGCCCGGCAGCACCGCGACCTGGGAACCGACGGCCACGACCTCGCCCGCGACCTCATGGCCGGCGGCGACCGGGTAGATGGGCTTGGTGCCCAGGTAGAGCCGGCGTTCCATGGTGCACAGACCACAGGCGCCGATCTTGACGAGCACGTCCTGAGGACCCGGTACCGGATCGGGCTCGTCGCGCAGTTCGACCTGCTCGGCCGCGGTGATGACGGCGATCTTCATACGGACACTCCCAGAGGCTAGAGGGAAGGAGGACGGTGGGTCTTCGGGCGTGCTCAGTGGGCGGGGACGATCGGCCAACTGGGGCGGGCCGGCACTCCGGACCGGGCCAGCAGGTCCGCGGAGGCCCCGGCGGCCTCGCTGTGGAGGGCGGTTTCGTCGACGGTGGTGCACTGGTGGTCGCGGACGACGGCCCGGCCGCCGACCAGGACATCGCGCACCGAGCGGCCGTCGGACGACCACACCAACTGGTGGGCGATGTCACCGCGCGGCGCCCACTGGGGCCCGCTGGTCGCATGGACCACCAGGTCGGCGTACTTGCCCGGCTCCAGGGAGCCGATCCGGTCGGCCATGCCGATGGCCTCGGCACCGCGGATCGTCGCCAACTCCAGGGCCGCCGCGGCTCCGAGGGCGACGGTCGGATCGACACGCATGTCCTTGGCGAGGCCCGCGGCGAGCGCCGCGGTGCGCAGGATGTCGGAACTGTCCCCGGCGTTGCCCGAGTCGGTGCCGAGGGCGAGCCGCCCGCCGCGTTCGAAGAGTTCGCTGTGGCGGCCCGCCTGGGTCACCCCCTGGCCGAGGCGGAGATACGCCCACGGGCAGTAGGCGACGGCGGTACCGCTGCCGAGCAGGGCTTCGACCTCGCTGTCGGCCAGCCAGACCGCGTGCGCGAGCAGCAGGTGTGGCCCCAGCACCCCCAGATGGGCCAGATGGTCGACCGGGCGGCGCCCGGTGGTCTTCAGATAGTGCTCGGGGTCGGACTGGGAGGGGGAGAGGTGCATCGTCATCGGGGCGCCGGTGGAGCGGGTCAACTCCGCGGCCCCGGTGAGCAGTTGGTCGGATGCCAGACCGTGGCCGACGAGGGTCACCCAACCCTCGATCTGCCCGCCGACCGGATAGGTCTCGACGATCTCGCGGAGGCGGTCGAGGACTTCGGGTGCGGAGGCGGCGAAGGGTGCTCCGGGCACATCCCAGCCCCAGGTGCCGATGGTGCCGCGGATGCCGGCCGTGTGCATGGCGTGGGCGACGGGGTGGGGATGGGCGACGGTACCGGCCTCCACCAGTGTGGTCACCCCGTTGCGAAGGTTCTCCACGCAGGTCAGCAGGGCGGAGAGGGTGTCGTCCGCGGCCGTGTGGGCGGCGTGCAGGGGTACGGCCCAGGCGTCGATGGAGGCGCCGGGCGCCAGGTCGTCGGGTATCCAGGCACGGGCCAGCGGATCACCGGTCTGGTGCTGATGGGCGTTGATCATGCCGGGGGTCACGACACAGCCGCGGGCGTCCAGTTCGGGGGTGCCCGGCCAGCGCTGCCGCAGTTCGGAGGTGGCGCCGACGGCGAGGACGCGGTCCCCTGCGATGGCGACGGTTCCGCCCGTGAGGATCTCACGGCGGGCGTTCATGGTCACCACATCGCCCCCGGTGACCAGCAGGTCCGGGCGTGGTGTGCGGGAACTGTGGCCATCGCCCGGCTCGGTCCGTGATGCGGTGCCCGGCTCGGTCCGTGATGCGGTGCCCTGCTCGGTGTGCGTCGTCGGGTGCGCTGCGGTGGTCGTCGCGTACGGACCCCCTGCCGGCACGGCAGTGGGCCGCACGGCAGCACTGACGCTGCCCGGCACACTGCGGACACCTCGGTCGCTTGAGTCGGCGTCTATCACCATGACCAGGGAGATTAGGTCGCCGGCGCCCGCTGAACATCGTGGCCGGGAGCACAATCAACCGCGCGTGGTCCATGCCGGGAACACGATGCGGGCGCCTCCCCCGGCCGACAACCTGGCACGCATTCGTCCAAAGTGTCCAGGTAGTGAGAGGGAGTAGCCGCGATGCGTGCCGCGACGTCCGAACAGGGCCCCGACGACAGCTCCGGCGCCGAGCCCAGGTTGCAGCCCGGCTGGCTCAGCACCGAGCCCTATCCACAGCTGATCGGCGGCAAGGAGGCCACTGACGGCACGCCGCAGCCGATCACCGACCCGTCCACCGGCGAGCAGCCGGCGCACTTCCTCGCCGCCACCGAGCAGGAGGTGGAGGCGGCCATCGCCGCGGCCCGCGCCAGCTTCGACAGCGGCGTCTGGCGGCGGATGCCAGGTCCGCGCAAGGCCGAGGTGCTGGAGGCGGCAGCGGCGGCGATCCGTGCCGATGCGCCCAAGCTGGCCGCGCTGGAGGCCCTCGACACCGGCAAGGGGGTCTCGGGTGCGCTCGTCAACGATGTGTACGAGGCCGCCAACGCCTTCTCGTACGCTGCGGCCGTGGCCCGTACGGCACACGGTGACGCCCGTCGTGCCACCTTCCCGCCTGAGCTGCTGCCGGGCGGCGGTCCGCAGATCCTGACCGTGCGCCAGCCGGAGGCCGCGGGTGTGGTGGCCGAGTTGCTGCCGTGGAACGGTCCGTTGATGACCGGCAGCCAGCGGATCGCATCCGCCCTGGCCGCGGGCTGTTCCATTGTGGCGAAGCCGCCCGTGGACGCCGTGATCACCCTGGTGGAGCTCGGGCGCATCCTCACCGCGGCCGGACTGCCCGCGGGTGTCCTCAATGTGGTGCTGGGCGCGGGCAGCAGGGTCGGCGAGAAGCTGATCACCGACCCGAGGATCGATCTGATCAGCCTGACGGGCGGTACCGACACGGGCCGTCATGTGATGGCCGCAGCCGCCCGCAATCTGACCCCGGTCCATCTGGAGCTCGGTGGCAAGTCACCGGTCGTGGTCTTCGCCGACTCCGATCTGGAGCAGGCCGTGGGCTGGGCGATGATGGCCGCCTTCGTGAACATGGGCGAGGTCTGTGTCGCGGGCAGCCGGCTGCTGATCGAGGAGTCCGTCTACGACGAGGTGATCCACGGGGTCGCCGAGGCGGCGGCCCACCTGCCGATCGGCGATGCGCTCGACCCCTCGACCTTCATCGGTCCGCTGATCAACGCACGGCACGCCGAGCGGGTGCGCGGCTATGTGGAGCGGGCCGTCGGGTCCGGTGACGCCAAGCTGATCGGCTCGCCGTCGGTGCCGGACGGCCTCGGTTCCACCTTTGTGGCGCCCACCGTCCTCGGAGGGGTGCGTAGGGGCTGTGAGCTGGAGCAGGAGGAGGTCTTCGGGCCGGTGCTCGCGGCGATGTCGTTCAGCTCCGAGGCCGAGGCGATCGAGCTCGCCAACGGCACCAGCTACGGCCTCAACGGCACCGTCTTCACCCGTGACCTGGAGCGCGCCTTCCGCTTCGCTGACTCCCTGGACTGCGGCGAGGTCAATGTCAACTGCCATTTTGCGCCAGATATGAACGGCGGCCGTGGCGAGCCCCGGAAGTCGAGCGGATTCTCCCGTACCGGGGTCGACGCCTACACCCGGATCAAGGCCGTGAACGTACAGGTGCACAGCGGGTGAATCCTCGCTTTGTGCTCCTGAAACAAAGACCCGCATGGTCTGGCGTCCCTACCTTCTGAACGTCAGACCATCAGTCCGAAAGTCCGGAAGGAGTTGTTGGCGATGGCGATCACCGGCATGAACCACGCGGTCCTCTACGTGCGAGACGCTCGCAGGACCGCCGCTTTCTACCACGAGGTCCTCGGCTTCGAGACCATCATCGAAGGCCCTCCGGGCAGCTTCGTCTTCATGCGCGCACCCGCATCCGACAACCACCACGACATCGCCTTCTTCACCATCGGCGACAAGGCGACGGCGTCCGAGGCGGGCGCCAAGACCGTGGGGATGTACCACATCGCCTGGGAGGTGCCCTCGCTGGAGGCGCTCGCCGAGGTCCGGGAGCGGCTGCTCAAGGCCAATGCCCTCAAGGGCGCCAGCGACCACGGCGCCAACAAGAGCCTCTACGCCCTCGACCCCGACGGGCTGGAGTTCGAGGTCATGTGGCTGGTCCCGGCCGAGCACTGGGGCGATGAGGCCCACCAGGCCATCGTCCGGCCGCTGGACATCGAGGCCGAGATGCGGCGCTTCGCCGTCGCGAGCGGCTCCTGACGGCCATGGACCCCATCCAGTTCGCTCCCGTCTCCCGCACCACGGTCTCCGAGAAGGTCCGTGACTCGCTGCTGGAGAGCATCCGGGACGGTGCGCTCGCGCCGGGCGCCCGGTTCCCAGCGGAGCGGACGCTGTGCGAACAGTTCGGTGTCGCGCGGACCTCGGTACGGGAGGCGGTCCAGGGGCTGGTCTTCCTGGGCTGCGTCATCAAGCGCGGCAACCGCTTCTTCGTCGCCGAGAACCTGCCCGACGTCCCGTTGGGAGGGGATGACCGGCGCAAGCGCAACATCTCGGAACTCTTCGAGGTGCGGCAGGTCACCGAGGTCGCCATCGCGCGACTCGCGGCCCTGCGCGCGAGCGAAGCGGAACGCGCCCAGATCGCCGCGCTCGCGGCGGAGTTCGGCCCCGGGCTGCAACTGGAGGAGTTCCGGGACCTCGACCGGAGGTTCCACCTGGCGCTCGCCCGCGCCTGTGGCAACCCCACCCTGCACGAGCTGTACCGCAAGGCGTTGGACGCGGTGTTCGCATCCGAGGACTTCTCCTCGCTGCTGGACGCCGAGAACAACGCGGCGGCGGTCCGCGAGGTGATCGCGGAGTCGTCGATCGCCCATGTCCGCATCGCCGACGCGGTGACCAGCGGCGACCCCAAGGCCGCAGCCCTGGCCGCAGCCGAGCACCTGGGTGAGGTCGAGAAGCACATGATCGCCCGCATGTTCTGACCGGCGCCCCCGCCGCGAGGGGTGGGGGACCGGCACCACGGCGGGCCGCGAGGGCCGGACGACCGGCCCAACAGAGAGGACGTTCAACCGTGAGCGACGCAGAGCACGTCTGGCCGTTCGACGAGTCCGAGTTCACCGAGATCAAGCCCGGCTTCCGTCGACGCGTCTACACCGGGGACGACATGATGCTGACCTTCTGGCGCATCGAAGAGGGCCGCGGTCCCACCCCGTACGACAACCACCCCGACAACGAGCAGTGGGGCATCGTCCTCAAGGGGAAGCTCGACTTCCGGATCGGCTCGGACGAGCGCAAGGTACTCGGCCCCGGCGACGTCTACTGGGCGCCCAAGGGCCATGACCACGGCGACAGCCTGTTCATCGGCGACCCCGAGCACGGCGAGACCTGGATCCTCGACATCTTCACCCCGCCGCGGGAGGAGTACCGCAACGGCTGACCGCCCGTCAGCCCGCTGCACTCCGCCGCACCGAGTCACCACCACAACCGTCCCGCCCGGCCGGTCCGTTCACCGGACGCCGGCGCGGCGGTCCACCGACGACGCCACGCGCGAGTCCCGCGACCCGTCGGCCGCACCACCCCTTCCCACCTTCACCAGCACTTCCACCCAGGGGCGACGAACCCCTTTACACGCCGGAGGAATCCCGTGAACATCGGCAGCCTGCTGATCGGTTCGGACAACGTCGAGACGATGAAGTCCTGGTACCGCTCGGCCTTCTCCGTCACCGAGAACGACGGCGGCGCCTTCCCCTTCGGCGCGGTACAGCTCTTCATCGAGGAGCACAGCGAGGTTGCGGGCCCCAACAAGGACGCCGCCCGGATCATCATCAACGTCGACGTGGAGGACTGCCGCGCCCTGGAGGCGCACCTGCTGCCCCTGGACGTCACCTGGGTCCGCAAGGTCGAGCAGATGCCCTTCGGGCTGATCGGCACCCTCGCCGACCCGGACGGCAACTACGTCCAGATCATCCAGTGGGGCGCCAACCCCGAGTCCCACAAGGACTGAGGTACACCCCGCCCACTCCGCACAGGGGTGCATCGGGTGCTCCCCGGCCAGGAGGCACCACACCGGCACCACCGCACATCAGCAACACAGCAACACCGCACATCAGCACCACCGCACATCAGCAACACAGCGACACAGCCACACCCCTGATTTCGGGCCGCGGCCCCGTCGATCCGATGAATCCGACGGAACCAGTGGCTCCCCCCACTCCTGCAACTCCCGCAGCACACACGTACGACCACAGGACCGATGGACGACCACCGGCGCGGTGCCGGCACCGTCCACACCCTCATCCGCTCCGTCGCCGACGGCGGAGCGACCGGTTCACAGGCCGCCGTACGAGATGCCTGATCCGCGCCGAGTCGTCTGGAGACACTGCCATGAAGAGAATGCTGAGAGCCGTCGCAGGACTGGTCGTCGTACCAGGACTGATGCTGACCGCCTGTGGAGACCCCCAGACTGACGGTCCCAAGAAGGAAGCGACCAAGGCCGCCGAGAAGGGCACCAAGGCCGTAACGGGTGCCCAGGCCGGCACCCTGCCCAAGGGCGAGCCCGATGTGAACGGTGACGGCAAGGTCGTCATCGGTGTGATGAGCCCCGGCGACACCAAGGACAAGGGCTACTACCAGAGCTTCGTCGACGAATCACAGAAGTTCGCCGATGAGAACGGCTGGAAGCTCACCATCGTCGACAAGATCAACCCGGCCGCCGCGGTGCAGCAGGCACGCAACCTCTGTCGGCAGCGCGTCGACATGGTCGCGATCGGCGCCAGCGAACTCAAGGACGCGCTCTCCGCCTCCACAGAACCCCAGTGCAAGGGCGTCACCTGGTACATCAGCGGTGGCATGGGCGTGAAGCAGACCCCGGAGTTCACCCAGTCCCTCGATTTCATCAACGAGAGCCTCTACGCCGCCGGATACGCGGCCGGACTCGTCCTCAAGGACAACGGCGGCAAGAAGGCCGGCTACATCACCGGCCCCGACCTGGACTTCGCCCGTGCCGTAGCCAAGGCGTTCAGGGCCGGCATCAAGGCCGTCGTCCCGGACGCCGAACTCATCGAGAACTACACCGGTGACTTCAACGACTCCGGCAAGGCCAACGAAGCCGCCAACGCCCAGCTCTCCCAGGGCGTCAAGGTGATCTACCCCTATCTCGGCGGTGCCACCGACTCGGTGACCCGGATCGCCAACAAGAAGGGCGTTCCCGCCCTGACCCCGGGCACCGACCGCTGCGGCGACTCCAGCGGAGTGAAGTACGCGATCTCCGTCGTCTTCAGCCCCGGCGCCTACTTCGCCGGAGCGCTCAAGGACTTCAAGGCGGGCACCCTGCGCATGGGCGTCGCCCGTGAATGGCACCTGGGCAAGGACCCCGTGCCCTACGTCAAGCTCTGCGAGCCGAAGGGCGATCAGGAGGCGCAGCTCAAGAAGCTCATGGAGGACATCGGCAGCGGAAGGCTGAACGTCGATGACGCCGTCGCCGGCAAGCAGTAGCCCCATCGCACCGGCCCTCACCACGGTGGGCACGGCGGAGACGGACACGCCCGTCCTCCAGATGGTCGGCATCAGCAAGAGCTTCGGGCCCGTCTGCGCCTGCGGTGACGTCGACCTCAATGTGGCGGCCGGAGAGATCCACGGTCTGCTCGGCGAGAACGGCGCGGGCAAGAGCACCCTGATGAAGGTCCTCCTCGGACTGGTCACCCCCGACGCCGGGCAGATCGTCCTGCGCGGCAAGCCCGAGATGATCTCCGACCCGCTCACCGCGGCGGCCCGCGGCATCGCCATGGTCCACCAGCACTTCAGCCTGGTGGGCAGGCTCACCGTCTGGGAGAACATCGCCCTCGGGGACCGAGGCGGCGTAGACCGCGACCAGATCCGCACCGTCGTCAGGGAAGTCGGCGAACGCTACGGCCTCGCCGTCGACCCGGACGCCAGGGTGGAGGACCTGTCCACCGGCGAACGACAGCGCGTGGAGATCGTCAAGTGCCTGCGGCGGAACCCGGACGTCCTCGTCCTCGACGAGCCGACCTCCGTGCTCACCCTGGAGGAGTCACGGGACCTGTTCACCGTGCTGCGCCGGGTGGTCGCCGACGAGGGCAAGGCCGTGATCCTCATCAGCCACAAGCTCGATGAGATCATCCATGCCACCGACAAGGTCACCATCATGCGGCAGGGCCGGGTGGTGGGCCGCAGGATCACGGCCGAGACCGACGAACGGGCCCTGGCCCGCGAGATGGTGGGCCGCGAACTGTCCAAGTGGACGGCGGCCACCGCGGTCGGTGTGATGGACGCACTGATCGAGCCGGGCCAGACCGAGCCGGTGAGCGGTCCGCACCTCGAAGTGGCCCAGGAGCCGACGACTGCCGATGAGCCGTCGGCCTCCGAGCCACCGGCAGCACAGGATTCGGTACCGGAGGGGTCCGTGGCGGCGGACCCCTCCGGGGGCACCCCTGCCGCGGCCACCCCGGACCCACAGCCCACGGCCGTACTCCTGCGCATCAAGGACGCCCACGCCGTCAGCCCCGAGAAGATCCCCCTGCTGCGCGGACTGAGCCTGGAACTGCGCGCCGGGGAGATCCTGGGCATCGCCGGGGTCGAGGGCAATGGACAAGCCGCCGTCGGCGACCTCTTCTCCAGCCTGCTCCCGCTCACCTCCGGCACCGTCGAGGTCAACGGCTCCGCCGTGGCCGCCGGCCGAGCCGGAGCCATGCACGCCGCCGGTGTCGGAGTCATCCCCGAGGACCGTCACGCCTCCGGTTGCGTCCTCGACATGAGCGTCGCCGAGAACCTTGTCCTCGCCGACCTCCAGGGCATCAGCAAACGCGGCTTCCTCAGCCGCGGTCGACTCAACGAGCGGGCCCGCGCCCTCATCGAGGAGTTCGAGATCGCCACCCCCTCGCCCGACACGCCCATGCGGCTCCTGTCGGGCGGCAACCAACAGAAGGTCGTCCTCGCCCGCGAACTCTCCGCCCGCCCCCGGGTGCTGGTCGCGGCCCAGCCCACGCGCGGCCTCGACATCGGCGCCATCGAGTACATGACCGAGCGCCTCCACGAAGCAGCCAAGAGCGGCATCGCCGTACTGCTGCTCTCCACCGAACTCAGCGAGATCCTCACCCTTTCCCACCGGATAGCGGTCATCCACCGCGGAACGATCGTCGGCGAGATGAACCGCTCCGACGTCGACGTCGAGCGCCTCGGCATGATGATGGGAGGCCAGCACGCATGACCAAGCTCCTTGAGGCCCCGCATGCCGCCCGCACCGCGGGGCCCCCGGGCCCCGTGGCACCCCGGACCCGGCCGCCGATCACCCAGCGACTGCGGACCCCGGCCCTCTACGCACTCTCCCTCTCCCTGGCCTTCGGCATCGCAGGACTCCTCGTCGCCGTCGTCGGCAAGTCCCCGGTGGACGCGGCCGTCGCCATGTACGAGGGCAGCCTCGGCAGCGGCTCCTCGGTCGGCCAGAGCATCGACCAGGCCGCGCCCCTGCTGATGGTCGCCATCGGATCGGTGATCGCCGCCCGGGCCGGCATCTTCAACATCGGCCAGGAAGGGCAGTTGATCATCGGGGCCGCCGTCGGCGCCTCGGTGGGACTGTTCATGCCCGGCCCCGGCTGGTTCGTCCTGACGATGATCCTGCTCTGCGCCGCGATCGGCGGCGCGCTGTGGGCCTCCATCGCCGCAGTCCTCTACTACTGGCGCGGCGTCGACGTCGTCATCGCCACCCTGTTGTTGATCTTCGTCGCCAACCAGGTCGTCTCCTTCGCCGTCAACCGGCCCTACCTCCTGCGAGAGCAGGCCGTCGCCGGCCAGACCACCGCCTCCCAGTCCGACATGCTCCGCGAATCGGTCTGGCTGCCCCGCTTCGGCGAGTACCCCGGCTTCAACATCGGCGCCGGCATCTTCATCGCCGCACTACTGGCCGTCGGCGTCTACCTCGCCCTGACCCGCAGCCGCTGGGGCTTCCGCATCCGACTGCTGGGCCTCAACGCCAAGACCGCCCACCGGGCCGGCGTCGGCGCAGTGGTCGTCGGCGGTGGCGCGCTCCTCGCATCCGGTGGGTTCGCCGGACTCGCGGGCGGTGCCATGCTCACCGGTAGCGGCTACCGCATCCAGGACGGCTTCGCCGACAACGTGGGCTTCGACGGACTCCTCGTCGCCCTCGTCGCGAAGGACAACCCGCTCCGCGCCATTCCCGTCGCCCTGTTCTTCGGCGCACTGCGCGCCGGTGGCGGATTCCTCGCCTCCACCGGCATCCCCCGCTACATCGTCGCCGTGGTCACGGCCCTACTCGTCCTCGCCGTCGTCTTCCCCACGGCCTTCGCCGAGATCCAGCGGCGCCGAGTCGCCCGTACCACGGACGCCTGAGGAGGCATCATGATCGACGAGGCATCCGTGATCCTCGCCAGCGCCGTACGGCTCACCGTGCCCCTGGCCTTCGCGGCCTGCGGCGAGTACATCGCCGAGCGGGCCGGCACCATCAACATCTCCGTCGAGGCCATGATGCTCGGCGGTGCCTTCAGCGCCGTACTCGGAGCCACCATCACCGACTCGGCGTCCACCGGCCTGATCTTCGGCATGGTGGCGGGCCTGATCATCGGCTTCGTCCACGCCCAGTTCAGCCATCGACTGGGCGTCAACACCTATGTCGTCGGCCTGGTCCTGAGCGCCCTGGTCCTCGGGCTCACCAGCTTCCTCCTCGACTCGGTCAAGCTGGACGCCAACAACCAGGTCAACGCCGTCAACATCCCCTACATCTCCGACATACCACTCCTCGGGCCCGTCCTCTTCTCCCACCGCTGGCCCGTCTATCTGCTGATCGTGCTCATCCCCTTCGTCTGGTGGCTCGTCCAACGCAGCCGCTTCGGGCTGGAGCTGCGCGCAGCCGGCGAGAATCCGCAGTCCGCCGACGTCACCGGAATCGACGTCCGCAAGCGCCGCCGGCAGGCACTGCTGATCTGCGGGGTGCTCTCCGGACTCGGCGGCGCCTACCTCGCCGTCGGCGAAGTGGGCATGTTCAACCAGAACATGACCGCGGGCCGTGGCTTCGTCGTCATCGCGGCCGTCATCTTCGGCGGCTGGACCCTGCGTGGCACCATCACCGGCTGTCTGGTCTTCGGCGCCGCCGACGCCATGCGGCTCGCGCTGCCCGCGCTCGGCCTCCAGCTCAACGCCCAACTCCTCATCGCCGCGCCCTATCTCCTGGCGCTGCTCGCGATGATGTTCCTTGCCAAGAGCCATCGGGCGCCCGGCGCCCTCGGCATTCCCTTCGTCCGGGGGACCGCGTGAAAGCCGTCATGCACACCCGCCACGGCGGGCCCAGCACCCTTGAGCTCCGCGAACTGCCCGATCCCGAGCCCGGTCCCGGCGAGGTCCTGATCGCCGTACGGGCGGCGGGGGTCAATCGGCTCGACCTGCTCCAGCGGCAGGGGCCGGGGGTGCTGCCGGGCTTCAGCCTCCCGCACATCCCGGGCATGGACATCTCCGGGGACATCATCGGCCTCGGCCCGGGAGTCAATGGCCGGCACATCGGCGACCGGGTCGTCGTCAACCCCGGTGTCGCCTGCGGCACCTGTGCCCAATGCACCATCGGGCAGGACGCCTACTGCTCGCACGTCCAGATCATCGGCGGCAACCGACCGGGCGGGTACGCCGAACTCGTCGTCGTACCCGCCACGCACACCCATGTCCTGCCACCCGGCACCAGCCATGTCGCCGCCGCCGCACTGCCGACCGCGTACGGCATGGCCTGGCAGGCCCTCGTCGTCCGCGGTGAACTGCGCGCCGACGAGACCGTACTGGTCCACGGCGGTGGCAGCGGAGTGAGCATGGCGGCCGTTCACATCGCCCGTCGCATCGGCGCCCGGGTCATCGTCACCTCGGGCTCCGACGAAAAGCTCGCCCACATGGCACAGATCGGCGCGCACGCCACCATCAACAACCGCACCGAGGACGTCGCCGCCCGCGCCCGTGAACTCACCGACGGGACCGGGGTCGACCTCGTACTCGACCACGTCGGCCCCGCGCTCTTCCAAGCCTCGCTGCACTCGCTGCGGCTGCGCGGCCGGCTCGTCTTCTGCGGGGACACGACCGGAGCCACCGCCGCCTTCCATCTGCCGCACGCCTTCCACTGCGGCATCACCCTGTTGGGAGCGGGCTCCTGCGGATTCGCCGACTTCGGCGCGATGATCGACTTCTGCTTCGGTGACGGTGGCGGCATCGAAGGCGAACTCGAACCGGTCGTGGACACCCTGCTGCCCCTCGCGGAAGCCGCCGTCGCCCATCACCGGTTGGAGAGCGGAGAGACCAAGGGCAAGATCGTTCTCCTGCCCGGGAACGCGGCCATCCGGTCATCCGGACAGCGCACCAACCCCGTCGCACGGGCGTCCAAGAGCACTCCCGCTGTTTCCTCGTCGGCCGCTTCGACCGCTTCGGTTTCTTCGATCGGACGGCGCATCGCAGGAGCCATCGACGAGCGGCCCCGAGCCATCGACGAGCGGCCCCCGACCGCCCCGCCGCAGCCCGAATCGGCCGCAACGCCCAAGGTCCCGACGCACTCGTGACCACCCTGGAGATCGCCCTCGTGTTGGCTGCCGGCCTCGCCGCCGGCACGCTCAACACCGTCGTCGGCTCGGGCTCGCTGCTGACCTTCCCGGTGCTCGTCGCCCTCGGCTACCCACCGGTCGTCGCCAATGTGTCCAACACGATCGGGCTGACTCCGGGGTCGATCAGCGGTGCCCTCGGCTGCCGTCGCGAACTCCTGGCCCAGAAGGACCGACTGCTCCCGCTCTCCATCGCCGCCGTGCTCGGCGGGCTGGCCGGCGGACTGCTGCTGCTCAGCCTGCCCGCCGACTCCTTCCGCGCGGTCGTCCCGCTCCTGGTGCTGCTCGCCGCGCTGCTGATGGCCCTCCAACCCCGGCTGACCCGACTGGTCGCCAACCGCCGAAGCCGAGCGGCCGGGCAACTGGCCGCCACCACCGGCGTCACGGCGGTCGCCGCCCCGCGCACGGTCGGCAGACTGCTGCCGCTCTCGGTCTTCGCCGTCAGCGTGTACGGGGGCTACTTCGGCGCAGCCCAGGGCGTGCTGCTGCTGGCCCAGCTCGCCATCGTCCTCGATGACGACCTCCGTCTCCTCAACGGCCTCAAGAACCTTCTCCAAGCACTGGTCAACCTGGTCGCTGCGGTGCTGTTCGCACTCACCGCGGACGTGGCCTGGTTGCCGGTGCTGCTGGTGGCCCTGGGCTCGATACCGGGCGGTCTGCTCGGTGCCGCGCTCGGGCGCCGGGTGCCCGCGTCCGTACTGCGCGCCGTGGTGGTCACGGTGGGCACGGTGGCGGGGGTGGCGCTGCTGCTGACCTGAGCCACCGACTCCCCCGGACTGTCGACCGGGGCGATCGCAACGGCTCACCGGACGCAGACGCCGGCAACCGGAGGAGGTACGTGCGGATGTACGACGACGAAAGGCAAGGAACATGCTGCGTTGGCTGACAGCGGGTGAGTCCCATGGACCCGCACTGACCGCGGTGTTGGAAGGCATGCCCGCCGGGGTGGAGATCTCGACCAAGGACCTGGCCGACGCGCTGGCCAGACGCCGGCTCGGCAAGGGCCGCGGGGCGCGGATGCTGCTGGAGCGCGACCAGGTGGAGATCAACGGAGGCGTGCGCCACGGCCGGACCATGGGCGGTCCCGTCGCGGTCCGGATCGCCAACACCGAGTGGTCCAAGTGGTGCGAGGTGATGTCCCCGGAACCGGCGGACGAGGACGGACGCCCCTACGACGAGCCCGGACGCTTCCCCGACCGCGGACGGGCCGCCTCCCTGACCCGCCCGCGCCCCGGTCACGCCGACCTCGCGGGGATGCAGAAGTACGACTTCGAGGACATCCGCCCGGTGTTGGAGCGGGCCAGTGCCCGGGAGACCGCGGCGAGGGTGGCGCTCGGCGAGGTGGCCCAGGCGTTCCTGCGTCAGGTGCTCGACGCCGAAGTGATCAGCCATGTGGTGCGGATCGGGGCCGTGGCCCTGCCCGACGGGCTGGTCCCGGTGCGCGGTTCGCGGGACGCGGTGGACGCCGACCCCGTGCGCTGCCTGGACCCGGCGACCTCGGCCGCCATGGACACGGAGATAGACGAGGCCCACGCCGACGCCGACACGCTCGGCGGTGTGGTGGAGGTCGTCGTCTACGGACTCCCACCGGGCCTGGGCAGCCATGTCCACTGGGACCGCCGCCTCGACTCACGGCTCGCGGCCTCCCTGATGGGCATTCAGGCGATCAAGGGCGTGGAGGTCGGCGACGGATTCACCACCGCCGCGCGCCGCGGCTCGGTCGCCCACGACGAGATCGAGGGCGTCGGCGGCACACCGGGACGGCTCGAAGTGCGTCGGATCACCGAGCGGACCGGTGGTATCGAAGGCGGGATGACCACCGGTGAAGTGCTGCGCGTACGGGCGGCGATGAAGCCGATCTCCACCCTCTCGCGCGCACTGTCGACCGTGGACGTCCGCACCGGGGACCCGGCGAAGGCGATCGCCCAGCGCAGCGATGTCTGTGCGGTCCCGGCGACCGGCGTGGTCGCGGAGGCCATGGTCGCGCTGGTGGTGGCCGATGCCGTCCTGGAGAAGTTCGGCGGTGACAGCGTGGGGGAGACGCGTCGCAATGTCGAGGCGTACCTCGCGGCGGCCCGGGTGATCGTGCCGGATCCTTCGGTGGCAAACCAGCCGAGCGGCCCGGACACCTCGGACACCTCGGCCGGCCCGGACGGCTCTGCGGAGTCGACGGATCCGGCGGACCCGGTCGAAGCGGCGGACGCGGAGGCTGACGCGGAAGGCGCGGACGGGTCGGGGCGGAGCTCCTGATCGTCGTGACCGACAGGACGACGTCGACGAAGGCGATGCGCGAACCGCGCATCGCCCCTGCGGCATGTGCGTCGCCCGGGGTGTTCCCCCGGTCCTGCCCGGGGACGGGTCGACCGCGCCACGGCGAACGTCCGCTCGGGGGTGGGGTCCCGTCGGTGCGCACGGGGCCCCGCCCGTGCGCACCGCGCAGGTGCTCAGCCGGACAGCAGCCGCTCGCGCGCCCGGCTGTCCGAAGCCATGTCGATCGCCGTCCACGCCATGGCCAAACCGCCCTCCAGCAGTGCGCGATCGGCCTCCGGCCGGGCCGCGTACTGCGCGAACTCGGCCTGGTGGAGCCCTGCCGCGCCCGATCCGATGGACACCAGCGGCTGGATGGACGGAATGGCCAGCGACACGTTCGCCATATCGGTCGAACCGGCCTGGCGGTCATCGGCCGGGCCCACCGGCGGAAAGGTGCGGCCGAGTGCCAGGGCGTTGCGCTCGTAGGCGGCCAACAGATGGGGATCGTGCTGGAAGTGGGAGTAGGCGGGCGAGGTGGAACCGATCGTCAGCTTGGTCCGGGTCGCCACCGCCCCCGCTTCGAAGCACTCGCGGACCCGTGCCTCCAGATCGGTCAACGCGGGCAGGGTGGCGGCCCGTACGTAGTACGCCGCCTCGGTGAGCTCGGGGATCACATTGGGCACCTGGCCCCCGGTGGTGGTGATGCCGTGGACCCGCTGGTCGGGGGTCATGTGCTGCCTCAGCAGTCCGAGCGCGACCTGCGCGACGGTCAGCGCGTCGGCCGCGTTGAGCCCGTCCTCCGGGCAGGCCGATGCATGGGCGGCCCGTCCGTCGTAGCGGATGCTGAGCTGCGCCCGGGCCAGACAGAGCGGATCGAGACGCTCGCGCGGTGCGGGATGCACCATCATCGCCGCATGGACGCCGGAGAACGCGCCGCGCTCCAGCATCAGTACCTTGCCGCCGCCGTTCTCCTCGGCAGGTGTGCCCAGGAGCCGTACGGTGATGCCCAGGTCATCGGCGACCGCGCCGAGAGCCAGGGCGGCGGTGACCGCCGCGGAGGCGATGACGTTGTGTCCACAGGCATGGCCGATGCCGGGGAGCGCGTCGTACTCGGCGCAGATCCCGATCACCAGGGGCCCGCTGCCGCGCTCGGCGACGAGAGCGGTGGGCAGTTCGCAGACGCCCGTGCGCACGGTGAAGCCGTGGGCTTCGAGCACCTCGCCCAGCCAGCCGCAGGCGCGCTCCTCCTCGAAGCCGAGTTCGGGATGGGCGTGCAGCCGATGGCTGAGCGCCACCAAGTCCGGTGCGGCCCGATCCACCACCACCCGCGCGGCCAGCTTCACCGCGGCGGTCGTGGCGCCCTGCGCCGGCACCTTCTGGGCGGTGAGAGGCGGAATGCCCGGCACATTCTGATCATTGGATATTGCGTTATCGGCGCACATTTCGGCATCGTGCCACGAAGCAGGCAGGGTCCGCGATACTCCTACTCCTCATACTTTGAGAAGTTTGTGATGGGGGAGCTGTCCACCCAGGACGCTGCAACAGCCACCCTTCGCGTAATTCAGGAGGTAAAGGGCGTAGCGCAGACGAACGCGACGGGATACGTTCCGGATACCGGTATCGGTATGGGTACCAACACCGATAACTCAGATACGGGGATTCCGGCGATGACGGACATCACCAGCGATCGCGGCCACCACCGCGGCCAGCCGGAAGCACCGTTTACCGAGCAATGCGGAGCACCATGAGCCAATCCCTTGTCAGAACCGCTCGCCCCCGCCTGACGCCCGCGGCTGCGGAGGCGTTCGAGCGCAAGCTCAACAACCTCGCCCTGTCCGGCGACGGCTGGCTGGTGGTACTGCGTGCGGTCGCCCAGCAGACCGGTCGCCCGGCCCGGCTGGTGGGCGTCCACGGCGGGGTGCTGGCCGCGACCGACGACGGCACGACGGCGATGACACCCGTGAGCGTGGCCCAGGTCTTCGCACAGGACGGGTGCGCCACGATCACGTGTGAGCCGGGGTGGCACGGCACCGCGCGGGCGGTCCGCGCCGGTGAACGCCGGGTCGGCCTGCTGCTCCTCGGCGGTGCGGAGGGCCAGGCCAACCAGGACGACGATCTGATCCTGCGGGCGGCCTCCACCGCCATAGCCATCGAGGCGATCCGACGGGACGCGGTGGCCGCCGCCTCCACCGAGACCGCCGGCCGGCTCATCGACGAACTGCGCTTCGGTGCCCTGCGCAACCACGCGGAGGTGCTGCGGACGGCCGCCCGGTTCGGCCTGCGGCTCGACCGCCCCCATGCAGCGGTGGTCTTCGCCTACGGGGGGCCCAATCAGCGCACCTGGTCGACGGCGCTGTCCTGGTTGGAGATGCCCGTACGACAGGACGGACAGTTCGGGCTCGCCGTGTTGGAGGGCGACATCGACCGGGAGATCTCCCGGATCAGGGTCCGTCTCCAAGGCATGGTTGGCGAGGAGATGGTCCTTGCCGCCGCAGGCCCGATCGTCTCCGACGTACGGGAGACCTCCCGCTCCTTCCGGGACGCCGAAACCGTCCTCGGCCTCCTGCGCCGACGCCCCGGGGAGGTGGAGTTGAAGTTCTCCTCGCTCGGCCTGGCCCAACTGCTCTTCGGCGTCTCGCCGGAGCGGCTACAGGCATTCGTCGAGCAGCACCTCGGACCGATCCTGGAGCGCGAGGAGTGGGTGAACACCCTGAGCGCCTGGCTCGCGACCAAGGGCAGTCGGGCGGCCGTCGCGGAACTCCTCCACCTCCACCGCAACTCGGTCGGCTATCGGGTGGGACAGATCAGGGAACTCCTCGACGCCAATCCGCTCGACCCCGAGGTGACGCTGCGCCTCCAGGCGGCCCTGACCGCGAGGGAACTGCTCTCGGTGCTGGGCGAGGACAAGACCAGCCGCAGGGGAAACGGTTCCTCTCCGCTCTATCCCAGCTGACGCAATCGCGCAGAGTCTTCGGGGGCGGCCAGTGCTCTGGGCGGCGGAGGTGTCGGCCCGGGCGACCCGGGCCGTGCCGCTGAACCCTCCCATGGCTGCTGAACCATCGGCCCTCCCCTTCGGCCTCCCATCGGAAGCCTCGTCCGTAACCGCCTTGTCCATGGCTGCCCCCGTCGGATGAGTCCGCCAGCTGTTGTGGCACTTGGCCCCTCCGTATCGCCCGCACCGCATTAAAGTCACCAGGTGACCTCCCCGCCGGAAGACCCGACACGCATGCTCGGAGACGACGACCGCGACAAGGCCGTGGAGCGACTCCAGGAGGCGTACGCCGAAGGGCACATCTCGCACGAGGAGTTGGACGAACGCCTTCAGCGCGCCCTCACCGCCAGGACGCGCGGCGAGTTGGCGCCGGCACTGGCCGCGCTCCCCGCACAGAAGGCGGCCACCTCATCCACCATCGCCGTCGCCAGCGGACGGATCAAGCGACGCGGTGTGTGGCGGGTCCCGCGGAACCTCAAGGTCGAGTCCGCGTTCGGAAGGGTGCACTTGGACCTGTCCCGGGCGGTCATCGAGCATCCGGTGATCGACATCGAACTGCAGCTCGGCACCGGCAGGGCCAGGATCACGGTGCCCCGCGACGCGATCGTCGATGTCGAGGGCCTGCACACCGGGTGGAAGGACGTGCGCTACAGAGCCCGGCAGAGCTCCCGCCCCGACGCACCGCAGATCCGGATCTCCGGGGCCATGGGGTTCGGACGGTTGAAGATCCGCCACGCGAGGCGTTGAGGCCCCTGTCCGACGCGGCACCATCCGGCCGGCACTTCTACCGGCCCGCTCGACGAACGTGACCTAGTCCAGGGTCTGGATCAGTTCGCTGCGCGTTGAGGTGTGCACCACTCGGCCGTGTGCTCCGTTGACGATGGGCAGGTACGGCGGGACGTGCCCGCACTCGACATCGGCGATGATCGGGACGTTCAAGGGGCCGAGTGCGTCGAGCACGGCTTGGTGCTGGGTGAGTGAGTCGGTGTCAGGTGCCGCTGTCCGGGCGACGAGGATCGCGTTCGCCGTGTCGAAGAAGCCGGCCAGTCGCATCCCGTGCAGGTTCCTACAGATGGCGAAGGCGTCGTCGCCTCCTGCTTCGACATACACGAGGAGACCTTCCGGAGACTCGGCCTGTGCAAAGGCTGAGACATCGAGGTAGGGCGTTCCCGTGAGGTTGCACAGCATCTCGATACAGCCCCCGATCAGACGCCCCTCGACTTCCAGATCCCCCTCGCCGTCCAGCCTGGTCCACCTGCCGGGCGTGTCGAGCGTGAAATCGCGTACCTCCGGGTGGGCGCGGTAGTCGTCCCAGCCCGTGGCTCGGTAGCGGTGGGGTGGGGTCTGGGTAAATCTGTGTCCCTGCGGAGCAGCGGCAATGTCGAGCCATGACAAGAGTCCCTCGGGCACCCGATAGGGCGTGTCCATCAGGTTGTTGCCGTGCACGGTCGCCATCCCGGTCAGGAGGGTCAGCGGTGTGATGATGGTCGACATGTCGGAGAACCCGACAAGCCAGGTCGGCTCGGCGTCACGCAGCCGCTCCCAGTCGAGCAGGGGCAGCAGGTCGATCGCCGTCTCCCCGCCCCAGGGCGGTACCACCGCCCTGATGCCGGGATCCATCAGCATGGACATCAATTCGCTGGCGCGGTCGGCCGCAGGGGCACTGACATGGCCGGCACCATCCATGCACCGGCCAACAACTACCTCGTATCCCCGGGCCTCCACCTCGCCGATGGCCACGTCGAGGCGCGCACGCAGCTCCTTCGGGACTCCGCTCGAAGGGGAAGTGACGCCGACGCGGTCCCCGGGACGCAGCGGGGATGGATATCGAACAGGCATGTGCCGGATTCTGACACGACGCTGTTGCCGCACCTAACGAGTTCTGGCACGCCCTGCGCCGGCAGGCACTCATCTACCGGGCGCTGGCCGAGCACGAGAAGACCCAGGCGTACCCGGAGGCCATCTCGGTGTGTGCCACACGGGTGATCGGGGTGCACCAGTGAGGCTCCACGAGACTCCTGGCAACCGCATCTGCGAGCCTAGAAGTAATCCAATCTTGTAAATGCGTGTCGAATCGGCCTACGGTGTCGCATATGCAGTCCTACACCATTGGTCAGGCGGCGCGTCTGCTCGGCGTCAGCCCCGACACCGCTCGCCGCTGGGCCGACGCCGGCAAGGTGGCCACCCACCGCGATGAGAACGGTCGACGGGTGATCGACGGCCGGGACCTCGCGGCCTTCTCCATCGAGATCGCCCAGAGCGGTGGCGATGAAGAGGAGCCCTACACCTCCGCCCGCAACGCCTTCCCGGGCATCGTCACCGCGGTCAAGCTCGGCGATGTCGCGGCCCAGGTCGAGATCCAGGCCGGACCGCACCGGCTGGTCTCCTTGCTGACCAGGGAAGCCGTGGAGGAGTTGGGGCTCGAAGTGGGTATGCAGGCCACGGCCCGGGTGAAGTCGACCAACGTCCATATCGACCTGGTCTGAACGCACCTGCCTGCCCATCGACGCGGACCGATCAGCACGGACCGATCAGCGCAGAACGGCCCGCACTGACCGATCAGCGCAGAACGGCCGGCACCCGGCCGATCCAGCGCACACAGACCGGCAAGACCGGCTGGTACAGGCCGATCGACGCAGACCCATCGCAACGCAGAACGGCCGGCACCGACCGGTTGATCCGCCACTCATCGTCAGGAGTCACCCCCGATGCCTGCCTTCCCCACCGCACGACGCACCACCGTCTCCCTGACGCTGGCCGCTGCCCTCCTCGTACCGCTCACGGCCTGCGGCAGTGACGACGGCGGGGAGAGCAGCGAGACCCGCAAGACCGGCGCCGCGAGCACCCCTCCCGCAGCCCAGCTCACCGTGCTCGCCGCCGCCTCCCTCACCGATGTCTTCAAGACGGCCGGTGCCGCCTATGAGAAGGACCATCCCGGCACCAAGGTGACCTTCTCCTTCGCCGGCTCCCAGGAACTGGCCGCACAGGTCCGCCAGGGAGCCCCCGCCGACGCCCTCGTCACCGCCGACACCAAGACCATGGACGGCCTCGGCTCGGACACCGGCACTCCCACCGTCATCGCGAAGAACCGACTCGTCATCGCCACCACCGAGGGCAATCCCTACAAGATCGACGACCTCAAGGACCTCGCCGACACCAAACTCAAGGTGGTCCTCGCGGCGCCCGAGGTCCCGGTGGGCCGCTACAGCAAGAAGGTCCTCGACGCCCAGCAGATCAAGGTGAAGGCCGTCTCCCAGGAGCCCAACGTCCGCGCGGTCCTCAGCAAGGTCGAACTCGGCGAGGCCGACGCGGGGCTCGTCTACCAGACCGATGCCGCCACCGCCCCGGACAAGGTGGACGCCATCACCATCCCGGATGCCCAGAACGCCATCGCCGAGTACCCGGCCGCGACCCTGAAGACGTCCGAGCACCCCGAGGCCGCCGCCGCGTTCGTGGCCTGGCTGAGCACCCCCGCCGCCCAGAAGATCCTCAAGGAGGCCGGATTCCAGCAGCCGTAGGTTCCCGGCGCAGCCGCGGCCGTTCGGCGCGTGGAGTCGGACGGACGGGTGCGCACCGGGTACACCTCGTACACCAGCCGCCCTCCGCACCATCGCCCCAGGGACCCGAGAATCCGGATGAACCGCCGCCCCCGCGCCCGTGCGCCCCTCGCGCTCGCGCTCCCCGCGCTCCTCGCCGTCGCCTTCCTGTTGCTCCCCCTGGTCGGCATCCTCGCCCGAACCGAATGGGCCCAGTTGGGGACCCATCTGACCAGCCCGGCCGTCACCGAGGCGCTGCGGCTCTCGCTGTTCGTCTCCTTCTGGGCCCTCGGTCTGTCGCTGCTCCTCGGCGTTCCGCTGGCGTGGCTGCTGGCGCGGGTCAGCTTTCCGGGCAAGGTGCTGGTCCGTTCCCTGGTGATGCTGCCGATGGTGCTGCCGCCCACCGTCGGCGGTGTCGCCCTGCTGCTGGGCTTCGGGCGCCGGGGGTTGCTCGGGCCCTGGCTGGAGGACACCTTCGGGATCGTCCTCCCCTTCCACACCTCAGGGGCGGTCGTTGCCGCGACCTTCGTCGCCATGCCCTTTCTGGTGATCAGCCTCGAAGGGGCGCTGCGGGGGCTACGGCCCAGCTATGAGGAGACCGCGGCCTCGCTGGGGGCATCGCCGGTGCGGGTCTTCTTCACCGTCACCCTGCCGATGGCCGCACCCGGGCTGATCGCGGGGGCCGCTCTCACCTGGGCCCGTGCGCTGGGTGAGTTCGGCGCGACCATCACCTTCGCCGGGAATCTGCCCGGCGCGACCCAGACCCTGCCGCTCCAGGTCTACCTCCTCCTCCAGGACGAACCAGCCGCCGCCACCTCGGTCTCCCTCCTTCTCCTGGCCATCGCCATGGTCGTACTGATCGCGCTACGGGGCCGTTGGACGGGGGGAGCGACAGCGGACCGCGAGGGCGGCCGGGACAGTAAGGCGCGCAAGGGCAGCAGGGACAGCGGAGACAGTAGGCACAGAGGGGACAGAGGGGACAGAGGCGACAGCAGGGATAGCGGAGACAGCAGGGACAGCGGGGACCCACAGGACGAGCACAGCTCCGAGGGCTCCCCAGGCACCGTGGACACCAGGGGTTCCCAGGGCACTGCGGCTGCCCAGGGCTCCGATGGCACTGCGACCCCCGGGTCCCTGCCGTGGGCTGTGGGGCCGAAATCGGCCGACGAGCGCAACGATCCGGCCCGAACGCCAGCGGTGCCCCGTCCCGTGGAGCCCGGTGCCGAGCCGTCCGAACCGTACTCGCTCCACGCGGATCTCACCGGGTTCACCCGATTCATCCTGGAGGCTCCGCCCGGGACGACCATCGCCGTCGTCGGCCCGAACGGCGCCGGCAAGACCACTTTGCTCCGGGCCCTGTTGGGGCTGACCGACCGTGCCCATGCCGTCCTCCACCTCGGCGATACCGATGTCAGCGCCCTACCGCCCCATCGCCGCGGTGTCGCCTGGGTTCCGCAGAGCGGTGCGCTCTTCCCCCATCTCAGCGCGCTGGGGAACACGGTGTACGGGTTGCGCGCCCATGGCATCTCTCGGACAGCGGCGCGAACTTCCGCACAGATGTGGCTGGATCGACTCGGTGTGGGACCCCTTGCTCAGCGTCGGCCTGCCCAGCTTTCCGGGGGGCAGGCGCAGCGGGTAGCCCTCGCCCGGGCCTTGGCGGTCCGCCCCCGACTGCTGTTGCTCGACGAGCCCTTGGCCGCATTGGACCAGACGACCCGGGCCAGGGTCCGGCACACGTTGCGCGGCCATCTCGCCGGTTTCGGCGGGGTGTGTCTGATCGTCACCCATGACCCGGTGGAGGCCGTGTCGCTCGCCGACCGGGTGCTGGTGCTGGATGAGGGCCGGGCCGTCCAGTACGCGCCTCCCGTGGAGGTCACCCGTCATCCCCGATCACCTTGGGTCGCCCGGATGCTGGGCCGCAATGCCTGGTCGGGCACGACGACCGAACAGGGGCTCGAACTGTTCGGCGGCGGTCGGTTGATCGTCGCCGAGCCGCTGCCAGCGGGGCGTGAGGCGCTGGCGATCATCGGCCCCGAAGCCGTCTCCGTGCACCGGGAGCGGCCCGGTGGCAGTCCCCGGAACGTCTGGCCCGGCACGGTCCGGGAGATCACCGCGTCCGGCAGTCGACTGCGGGTGCTGATCGGCTCGGCCGAGGCACCCGACCTGGTCGCTGAGATCACTCCGGCAGCGGCGGTCGATCTGGGCCTGGCGGAGGGTGTGAACGTCTGGACGAGTGTCAAGGCGACCGAGGTAGAGCTGGTCGCTGTATGACGGGAAATCATCGGTAGCGCAGAGCTATGGAAGGTGTCCGGCAGTCCTGTGGGGCCGTTCGGATCGAGTGCGTGTACCGCGAATGGCCATGGTTCGCAGGGGTGTCGGGAAGACCGTCGAACGCCCCCTCCTGTTCGAAAAATTATGTTCGAATAGTTGTGCCTTACCTGCTGTGACCGTGAGTAAATCGGTCAACTCTGAGCAAGCCTGACGGGCCCGAAATTCCCCTCAGTACCCCAGTGATTCCAGGCGAGTTGGTGACTCTTGTTCCCAACACATGGTTGTGCGAAGGTGAGCTTCCCCACGTCCGAACACGGCCGCTAATGCGCAACCGTTTGATTGGTTGGCGGTATAGACCACATGCTCGAACCCCCTTTCTTGCATGCCGTGAACTCAATGACCACAACGAACTCAATAACCGAAAGCACGGTTCCGTAGGCCAGGTCCGGACGGCACTGCCCAACCCCCCACTGCAATGCCAAGGATGGAATGACCTCTTATGCAGAATCCGCGAACTCATACCACCGCTCCACCCGGTCGCACCGGCCTTGACTCGGCCGCGTCCGACGAAGGGCTGGCAGCGGCGCTCAGGGCCAACGACGGTAGGGACGAGGCCCGTTCCGTGGCGGTACTGATCGCACGACACTGGGAACCGGTCTTCGACTACGCCTCGATCGGCACACCTTCCCAGAAAGCGGCGGCCATGCTCGCCACCGCCGCATTCAGCAAAGCGCTGGAAAACTTGCGGCAGGTCCGATCAAGTGCCGCAATCCGTCCGATGCTGTTGATGCATGCCCGTCGTATCGCCGAGGGATGGGCGACCGATGAACGCATAGCAGCGCTCCCCGAACTTCGGAATCCGCAGACCGGACATACGGTCCCCGTCGATATGTTTACGGTCGCGGAGAACCGCACACTGACCGCTCGGGCATTCCAGGCATTGCCCGGGCCCGCGCAATGCCTGCTCTGGCATGTGGAGGTGGAAGCAGAAGAGATATCGCTACCGGCCGGTTTACTTGCCATGGATGTACGCGGCGCGCCGGCTCAGCTCGAACAGGCACGAAAAATGTTTCGAGCAGGCATCCTGCGCTTCCATCTCGAACTTGCGCCCGAGAACGATTGCCGGCACTACAACCGCCTCATCGACGTGTCCATGCGCCGGGGAGGCGCCGTACTGTCGGACCTCCGGCGGCATCTGGAGCGCTGCCAGCACTGTCGGTCCGCGGCGGAGCAACTGGACCACAGGGACGGCCGGCTGGCCCTGCTGATCGCGGAGGGGATGCTCGGTTGGGCCGCCCAGCCCTATCTGGACTCCCGTCCGGGTCGGGGCGAGGCGGGTCACCAGAGCAGGGACGTCGAGTGGCGCGGGCCGACCAGCCACGCCCGACGGCGCTCCCGCGACAGCGGGACCACCTCGCCCACGGCCCGCCGACGTGGACTCTCGCCGCGAGGCCGCACCGCAGCGGTCGCCGGTCTGGGGATCGCCACCGGTATCGCGGTGGTGGCGGCCGTCGCCACCGAACCGTGGGCGGGCGGCGGGATGGCGGGCTATGCGATCCCGGAGGGCACGATCTCCGCCGATCCGGTGCCCGGCGCCGCCCCACCGGCCGGTCCCGATCCGTCGGCGACCTCCGCGGCGGGCCATCCGGTGGGCCCGCTCACCACCAGACTGCGCAGCACCGCATCCGGATTCTGCCTTGACGTTCGAGGTCAACGCGCGTCAACCGGGGCAGATGCGGTCCTCGCCGCCTGTGCGACCTCCGTGACCCAGAAGTGGGTCTATGAGCAGGACGGGCGGTTGCGCAGCGCCGCGGCACCCGAACTCTGCCTCAACTCACGGGCCCTGGACGGGGTCACGGTCCTCGGGAGCTGTCCGGCCACCACGGCCAACGACGCCTCCCACATCCGGTACGACCTGACTGTCCTCGGCCAGTTGGTCCCGCGCTGGAACGAGGGGCTCGCCGTCGCCCCCGCCGCTCCGAGCGCCGGTGCCACCGTCGTGGTCAAGGTCCGTGACGGTTCGAACGACCAGCAGTGGACGACCGACCGCAACAATGTGATCACTCCGAGGATCAAGCCCGGCAACGCCAACGTCGGGTCCACCCGAGAGGTCAACGACCCTCCCCGGCCGACCCGGTCGGCCGACTCGTTCGAAGGCGGAGCCTCGCTGCTTCCTCCTCCGAGCGGGCCGGACGCCACCCGGGCGCAGCGGGGCGCCTCGCGCCAACTGGGCGCGCAGGCGCCACCCGTGGCCGATGAGCATCCGATCACGGTGATGGGTGGGGTGGGACCGGTGGGGGAGCGCAGCACGGCCCGTCGGCCCCAGACACAGCCGTCGACGGGGCCGTCGTTGACGCATCTCGGGCCCGGGGCGGTCGCCCCGGCTGAGGTCGGGGTCGTGGGTGCACGGCATCCGGCCCGGCTGCCGCCGTCCTCGGAAGGGACGCGCACGGTGTCCTGAACGCCTTCGGCCCTTGGAGTGGAGGGCACGGAGGACGCAGGGAGCGGCGCGGTGGGATCGGGACCCACCGCGCCGCTCGGCATGTCCGTACGACTCGCCGATGGCGGCTCGTTGGCCCCCACTCGGGCGGCCTCTTGACCTCCGGGCGTTGTGCTCCTCCACACCCCGAAGTCACCGGGCCTGCCGTCACACGGTCCGGGGCGGTCAACTGAACGTGGGCACCTCGCCCGTCTGCTTGTCCAGGTCGAAGACGGAGAACACCGCACCCTGCGGATCCGCGACCGTCGCGAACCGTCCGAAGGGACTGTCCATCGGCCCCCAGATCACCTTGCCGCCCAACTCGATCACCTTGGCGACGGCGGTGTCGGCCTCGGGCACGGAGAAGTAGACGTTGATGAACGGCGGGAGGTCCGAGGGGAACTCGTCCTCGACCTTCATCCGCCCGAGCGCCGGATCGGCGCCGACGCTCCAGAGGTGGAAGTCGACGCCCTCTTCGTCCATGCGCTGCACGGTGAAGGGGAAGACGGCGGGGAAGAAGGCGTCGGTCCTGGCCACGTCCCGGGAGCACACGTCGGACCATGCGTACGCCCCGTGGTCCCCGTTCTTGGTCTCGAATCCCTGGTGTTCGCCCGGTTGCCAGGCGCCGAAGGCGATGCCGGTGGGGTCCGTCGCAACGACCATGGTGCCGAGGTTCCCGACGGCCATGGGCTCCACGACGAGCGTGCCGCCGTTCGCCTGGATCTTTGCGGCGGTGGCGTCGGCGTCGGCCGTGGCGAAGTAGAGGTTCCAAGCCGGGGGAGCGTCCACTCCCGGCATGGCGGGCATGAGGCCGCTCACGGATTTCCCGTTCGAGAACGCCGTCGTGTAGCCGCCGAACTCCTCGACCGGGTCATTGAAGGTCCAGCCCAGCAGTTGACCGTAGAAGTTCTTGGCGGCCTCGATGTCGGGGAACATCGCGTCGACCCAACAGGGAGTGCCGTCCGGTCGTACGGACATGGGGGTGCCGCCTCTCGTGTCTGATGCCTCGGGTGTCTCAGATGTCACGGATCGCTCGGGTGTCTCGGCCGGCTCGGGGTCAGGGTCCCTCTCTTCACGCTAGGGGCCGTAGCGCGGAGACGCGCGCCGAATCGAGTATTCGAACAAAATTCGCACAAATGTGATCTTGGTTGTCTCGGGGTGGTCGCCGAGGCGGTCGCGATGCCCTGACGGGGGACGCCCTCGAAACTTTGTGCGTTGCTGTCTGTAACGTGTAAATCACTTTCAGTGAGACTGGCGGCATATGCGGCCTCCGGAGGGGCAGAACCGCTCCAGGGGTTCCCCGCAACGGGAGGAGTGCCGTGCTCACTGACCTTCTCAACTGGCTCACACGGATAGGGAGACGAGTCGGCGGTGCGGACACCACTGCCGACACGGCCGCGGGCGGCGCCGACACGGCCGGCCCACCGAAGGCCGCGCGCGTACCGGATTCAGAGCCCCCGGTCTTCACCGCGGACTTCACCTCCACCGCACAATGGGTCGCCGGCCGCTCCTGGGCCTATCCCCGCGGCGGCCCCACCAATCCCGGGGACAACAAACTCGACTACCTGGTGCCCGACCCGGCCTACAGCCGCGCCGGCACCTTCCGGGCCACCCGCCGCCCCGACGGACTGTGGGACGCCGGGCTGCTGACCACCGAAGGCAGCAACGAGGGGTTCATGGTCCGGGCCGGTGATGCGCTGGAGGCCCGGGTCCGACTGCCCGACGTGCTCGGGGCGTGGCCCGCGATCTGGACCTGGCTCGACGGCGACCAGGAGATCGACATCTTCGAGTACCACCCCGACAACCCCGATCTGCTGGAACTGTCCAACCGGGTCAGGGGCAGCCACCGGTACTACCGAGACCCCTCGATCGGCCCCGGGGGCTGGGTCGACCTGCGGGTGGAGTTCGGCACCCGCTCGGTGGTCTGGTGGGTCAACGGCGTACGCGTCTTCGCGGATCACCGTGGAGTGGGCAGACGCTGGCGCGCCTATCTGATCGTCAATCTCTCGGTCTGTGCCGGGCGCTACCACCCGGCACCCACCCCCGACACCTCGGAGATGTCCTTCGAGGTGGAGTACCTCCACGTCTACCGCCCCTGAAGCCCCTCGGACGCCCCCGGGCGCGAACAGGGGCCCGGACACGGGGGTGGGGGGGGGGCGGGGGGCGGCGCGGGCGGGGCCCCCCCCCCCCCCCCCCCCCCCCCCCCCCACCGAAGGGCCGGGCCGGCCCCCCC
>NZ_JBHYZO010000003.1:663073-802509 GCF_042753785.1 Streptomyces sp. NPDC059256
GGCCGGCCTCGGGGCCCCGTCCGGGGGGGGGGGCCCGGCCCCCGCCCCTCCCCCCGCCCGCCCCCACCCCACGCCCCGGTCAACACCGTTGCTCAGTCGGCCGGCCCGGTCACCAGAGCGCGCTTGAGGATCTTCCCCATGTCGTTGCGCGGCAGCGCCGCCAGGAACCGCACCGTACGAGGACGCTTGTGCGGCGCCAACTGCACGGCGACATGGGTCATCAACTCCTCCTGGTCCGGAGGGGAGTGCGGCTCCGTCGGGACGATCCACGCCACCACCCGCTCACCGAGGTCGGCGTCCGACTCCCCGGTCACCGCCACCTCCCGGACCCCGGGATGGTCGAGCAGGGCGTTCTCGACCTCACCCGCGCCGATCTTGTATCCGCCGCTCTTGATCAGATCCGTGGCCCGGCGTCCCACGATCCGCACGGAGCCGTCCGGGTCGCGCACCGCCATGTCCCCGGTGCGGAACCACGTCCCGTCGAACGCATCCGCCGTCGCGTCCGGGCGGTTGAGGTACTCCGTGAACAGGTTCTCCCCCCGCACCTGGATCTCTCCGATGGTCTCCCCGTCCTGCTCCTCGACGGCCACGCCCTCGTCGTCGACCAGCCGCAGTTCAACCCCGAGCAGGGGCACGCCCACCGAGCCGGGGCTGGGCTCGCCGTCCGCCCGGACGCTCGTGTTGATCAGTGTCTCGGTCATGCCGTAGCGCTCGACCACCCTGCGCCCGGTCGCCGCCTCGATGCGCTCATGGTCGTGCAGGGGCAACGCCGCCGACCCCGACACCAGCAGCCGGGCACCCGTCAGCGCCTTCGCCACCGCGGCCGGCGATTCGGCGCCCGTACCGGCCGGCGAGGTGGCGACCCCGCTCAGCGCCTCGGCCAACCGGTGGTACATCGTGGGCACTCCGAAGAGCATGGTTCCGCCGTCGCCCAGTTCGCGGGCGACACCGTCCACGGTGAACCGTCCCAGGTGCCGCACCTCGCCCCCGCGGCGCAGCGGCCCGAGGATTCCCAGGATCAGCCCGTGCACATGGAACAGGGGCAGCCCGTGCACCAGCACGTCGTCCGCGCTCCAGTCCCAGGCGTCCGCGAGGGCGTCCAGATTGGCCGCGATCGCCCGACGTGGCAGTACCGCGCCCTTGGGCGGTCCCGTGGTGCCCGAGGTGTAGACGATCAGCGCGGGTGTGAGCGGATCGGGATCGTCCGGCAGCGGCCCCACGGTTCCGGTCACGGGCACGTCGATGCGCTGCAACCGCTCCAACGCGCCCGGCAGCACGGCCTCCGGCCCGGCCAGTACGGCGGCGGGCGCACTGTCGGCGACGATGTGCGCCAACTCCCGCTCGCCGGTCTTGGGATTCAACGGCACCACCGGTACGCCCGCGAGCAGCGCCGCCACGGTGCCGACCGCCGTCTCCAGGGTGGGGGTGGCCCACAGGGCGAGCCGTGCGGCCCCACCGATCCGTACGGCCAGCGAGCCCGCCGCGCCCGCCAGTTCTCCGTACGTCAGTCTGCGCTCGCCGAAGCGCAGTGCGGGCCGGTCCGATGCGACAGTCAGCGCGGGGAAGAGGTCACTCACTCGTCGTTCCTCCAAGATGGGCGGATGGATCGCACAGCGACCTCATTGTCCCGTCGGGCATCGGCGCGGGCGAGGAGCGGCGTGTTCGCACTCCTCCGTACGGTTCGCACCTCTTGGTGCGTCTCGACTTCTCGGTACGGTTCGCACGCCCGTGTCCATGGGGACGCCCCTCGACTTCGCAGGGCGGTGCCCGCTCACAGCGTCGGCAGGGGGAGCGCCACCTTCACCGCGTACGCCGCCACCAAGGCGAAGCCGATCCGAAACGTCCATATTCGAGCCGAGTCGGGGAGTCGGCTGCCGAGCGCCGCACTGACCAGTACCAGGGTCTGCTGCCACAGCAGCGATGCGAGGAAGACCGCACCCACGAACACCAGACCGGCCGTGCCGCCGCTCAGCTCGGCGCCCTGAGCGGTGGTGAGGGCCACGAAGTAGAGGGCGGTGGTCGGATTGATCAGGGTCAGGGCGGCGAACCGGAGGAAGATCCGGCCGAGGGCACCACGGTCGTCCTGGACCGGGACGCCCTCTGGTGTCGGGTCCGTGTGCCTCGCGGTGCCCGGTACCGCCCGGCCATCACCCGGTGATGTGCCCAGGGCCCTCGGCCGCCGCGAGGCGCGCAGACCCAAGCACGCGATCACCCCCAACACCATCGCCGACACCAGTCGCACCCATGCTTCGACCCCGGTGAGCGCGGTCGTGATCCAGGGACCCACCGCGGTCGCCACCCCCGCGTACAGCAGATCCACCGACGCCACCGCTGCCGCGGCGGCCATCGCCCCCCCGGCGGTCGCGCAGCCCCTCCTGCACCAGCAGGACGCCCACCGCGCCCATCGGCAGGGCCACCCCGAAGCCCGCCACCGCACCCGCCACCGCTGTTGTCATGACATCGCTCATGGCACGGCACTCTGGGACCCGGACCGACGCTCACGCGGCTGCGTTACGGTCAGAACTGCGACAATCGCACAATGGACCGAATCGACGGGGAAATCCTCGGTGTCTTGCAGGGGGATGCGCGGATCTCCTACCGCGACCTGGGAGTGCGGGTGGGGCTGAGCGCCAACGCGGCGGCGGACCGGGTTCGCAGGATGGTCCGCAGCGGAGTGATCCAGGGCTTCACCACCCTGGTTGACCCCACCGCGGACCACCGGGCGGGCCTGATGGTCTTCATCGACATCACCCTGCGGCTCGACACCTCCAACGAGGAGTTCGAGCGGGTCGCCCTGCGACTTCCCGGCATCACCGAGGTCGTCCATGTGACCGGCGCCCACGACTACCTCGTACGCGCCCGGGTGGCCGACCCCGCCGCACTCGACGCCCTGTTGCGCACCCTCAAGCGGGAGGCGGGCGTCGCCCAGTCCCAGACCCGCATCGCCTTGCGGGCGGCGTCAGCGTCCGACAGTCGCCCACGATGACACCTATGACACCTATGACACCTATGACACCGATGACGTTGATGACACCGATGCCACAGGCGTCACCGGTGACGGGCCCCTGACCGCCTAGCCGGGCGCCTGCCAACTCACCGTCGTACCCGAACCGTCGTCCTCGCGCTCGCCGTCGTCCCGGACCACCAACCGCACCCCCGTCCGGCCGTCCGGCAGCCGGGCCGTCGCATCCACCTCCACCTCCACCGCCGTGATGCCCGGCCGTCGACGGGCCGCGGCCAGCGCCCCGCGCAGCGCGGCCAGCAACTGCCGGTCGTCGGGTTCCCTTACGAGGGTGTCAACGGCGCCACGAAAGCGTACGGACGGCCGGAACCCCAGCGCCGAGGAGACCGCGGCCGTCTCCCTCAGCACCCGGCTGCGCAGACTCGCCGGTGTCTCGCTGGGCGGCTGCTGGAGGGCGAAGATGGCCGTCCGCACCTCCTGGATGGTCGAGTCCAACTCGTCCACCGCACGCGACAGGAGTTCGTCCGCGTCGTCGGCGGCGGCCCTGCGCCGGGTCGACTCCAACATCATCTCCGTGGCGAACAGCCGCTGCACCACCAGATCGTGCAGATCACGGGCGATGCGGTCGCGATCCTCGTACACCGCCAACTGCTCCCGGTTGTGCTGGGCGTCCGCGAGGACGAGTGCCAGCGCGGCCTGCGAGGCGAACTGGGCGGCGAGCAGCCGGTCGCCGGCCGTGTACGGGCGCCCGCCCCGCTCCCGGGGCAGGGCGAGCGTGCCGATCAACCGTCCACCGCTCTGGAGCGGCAGCATCATCGAGGGGCCGAACCTGGAGCGCACATGGGTGGTCATCCGCGGATCGGTGGCCGAGTCCGCTATGAACACCGGCTCTCCGCCCAACAACTGCACCAACACCGGCGAACCGGGCGCGATGGCCGCCCCCACGATGTCGTCGGCATCGCCGGAACCATCCGTGGCGGCGGCGACGATCTCCATCCCGCCGTCGTCGGTCGGCTGGAGCACCACCCCGGCCGACGCGTCGGCGAGGATGCGGGCCTGCTCGGCCACCGTCGTCAGCGCGTCGTCGGCGCTCTCGCCGGTCAACAGCGCGGTGGTGACCGCCGCCGCGCCCTCGATCCAACGGGCGCGCTGCCGCGCGCTCGCATAGAGCCGGGCGTTGCCGATGGCGATGCCCGCCTGGGAGGCGAGGACCTGGAGCACCGAAAGATCGTCTTCGGTGAAGGGGCCGTCGACCTTCTCGGAGAGGTAGAGATTGCCGAAGACCTCGGCGTGGACCCGGATGGGCACACCGAGGAAGGAACGCATCGCGGGATGGCCATCGGGGACCCCGGCCGCCCGGGGATCGGCCTCCACATCGTTGATCAACAGGGGCTGCGGGTCCCGGATGAGGACGCCCACCAGACCCGCGTCCCCGGTCGGCATCGGGCCGATGGCCTCCCGCTCGGCCGCACTGATGCCCGAGGTGAACAGCTCGGTGATCTGCTTGCACTCCGGGTCCACCACCCCGAGCGCCCCGAACCTGGCCCCGGCCAGTTGGGTGGCCGTGTCCACCAGGTGTTGCAGTGTCGTGGGCAGATCGAGATCGACCCCGACGCTCAGGACCGCCTCCAGGAACAGGGCGAGCCCGGCTTCCGTCGCCGTGCCCTGCCGTGCACCGGGGGACGGCAGGGCCCGCTCGTCACCCTTCGGACCGTTCACGCCGGATGTGCCTCCGCTGTCACTCGACCTCTGCCAGTGGGTTGAGCACCAGCGGCCGGATCTTGCCCTCCAGCATGGCGCCCAGACCCAGGATCGCGCAGATGTCCGGACGTTCCGCAATCTGTACCGGCATACCGGTCGCATCGCGCAGCATCTGGTCGAAACCCGGCAGCAGTGCACTGCCCCCGACCATCATGATCCCTCGGTCCGCGAGGTCGGCGACCAGGTCGGGCGGGCAGTCCCGCAGCACCTTCCCGATGCCGTCGAGCACGGAGGTGAGGGGGGTGTGGATGGCGTTGCGCACGGCGGCGGTGTTCACCTGCACCGAGCGGGCCAGCCCGGTGGCCACGTCCCGACCGTGGATCTCGGTGGACTCAGGCCCCTTGGAGGTCAGGCCGTTGCCGTGCAGCGCGATCTGGAGGGGGCGCACGGACTGGCTGGGCAGCATCAGCTCGTGCTGGGTGCGCAGGTGTTGGATGACCGCGTGGTCGATGGCGTTGCCGCCGACCGGCACCCGCTCGGCGGTGACGATCGAACCGAGCGAGAGCACCGCGATCTGCGTGGTCGCCGCACCACACACCATGATCATGGTCGCGGTCGGCTGCTCCACGGGCAGCCCACAGCCCACCGCCGCCGCGATGAGGGTGTCGACGAGTTCGACGCGCCGGGCCCCGAGGCCCACGAGCGTCTCCACGGCCGCGCGCTGGGCGAGGGGGTCACTCAGATGCGGGGTGCAGGCCGCCGCCCGCAGTCTCGGCTTGCGGCGCAGTTGGCGGCGCAACTTCTCCCCCAGCAGATGCCGGATCATCCGCTGGGCCATGTCGATGTCGACGACGGTGCCGCCGGAGACGGGACGGGCGACCCTGATGTAGTCCGGGGTGCGGCCCGTCATCTGCTCGGCCAGGGCCCCGACCGCGATCAGCGCACCGGTACGGGTGTTCACGGCGGCGACGCTCGGTTCGTCCACGACGAGCCCGGCACCCTTGACGAAGACCCTGGTCCGCGCGGCACCCAGGTCGACGGCGACATGGCAGCGGCGCAACTGCTCAAGACTGACGGTCACGGCGATTCCTCCCGAGTGCGGTACCTGGAGGCATCGTCCGGCGGCCGGAGTGCGGGCGCGCGCTGGGTGGGCCGCTCGGGGGTACGGGGAGCCCCGAGTGGCGCGGTCCAGGGGCCGTACGAGGACGCTGGCGTCCACCGGGCCGAGGCGCAGGTGTGCCCGGGCGGAGGTGTGCCCCGGCGCTACACCAGCCGCTGGAACAGCCCCCAGCAGAACTCGGCGGTACGGATCTCCCCGCCCGGGAGGGTCAGGGCGAGCCCCCAGCGGGTCGGCGCCGATCCCGGCAGCGGGGAGGCGGGGGCGAAGGCCCGTGCGGCCTCGTCCACCGTGCACGACCAGGGCCGTAGATCCGTGGCGGTGTGGAGATCGGGACCCGTCGCACCCGGGGCGCGCACCAGCCATTCGTTCCACACCGCGCCGCCGCGCGCCGCCGCCATCACCTCGAACCGGAGGTCGGGCCAGAGCGGGACCGGCCACAGCAGCGCCTCGCACTCCAGATCGCCGATGCGTCGTGCCTGACGCGATTCGGGTTCGCCGAGGACCGAGCGGTACCGGTTGAGCGTGCCCCGGCCCTTCGGTGAACGCACCATCGCCTGCCAGCGCCGGTTCGCCTCGCGCATGGCCGCCGTGGACACGCCGAGCTCGCGCCGGGCCTCCTCCACCAGCTCCGGGTGGAAGTCGGCCATCCGGCGCAGGAGGACCAGTTGGAAGTCGAGGGGCCCGAAGGGCGCTGTGGCCGTCATGGACACCATCCTGCCGGTGCCGGTGCCGGTGCCGGTGCCGGTGCCTAGTGCCAGTGCCAGTGCCAGTGCCGGGGATGGTGCCGGGGATGGTGCCGGTGACAGCGGCGACGCTCGTGCCCGGTCGGCTTTCGGCTCCCATGGCCCACTCGTACGCATGGGCGAAGAGTCCTCACCGCATCCTCACACCATCCGTCACTTCCGCGCCTTCACGCCTCATAGCCTTCGGGGCCCATGGACTACTGCCACCGTTGCCAACGGCATCTGAATGGAGCCCTCGCCTGTGCGGGCTGTGGAACGCCGGCATCCGAACTGATCCGACCGGCCTCGGCAGGGCCGGGGCCGGGTCGTGGCGACGACGCGATGGGCCGGAGTGCCGAGGTGATCGAGCCGATCGACGTGACTTCCAGGAGATCGCACTCCCGCCCGAGCCCACGACCCCCCGTCCGGCCAGGAGCACGTGCTCGGCGCGCCCGCAAGAGCCGTGGACGCACGGTACTGATCGGCGGTGTCTGCCTCGCACTCACGGCGGGCGCCTGGGGTCTGGTCGAGCTCACCCAGAACGACGAAGGGGCAGGGGCGGCCACCTCGGTCAAGGAGGCGACATCGCCGGAGCCGGAACCGGTGTCCGAGTCGACCGCCACCGTCGAGTCTCCAGCCGATCCCGTTGCGTCAGGCCATTCAGCCGGTTCGGATGAGGCGACCGGTCGACCGACCACCAGCGCCCCCACGACCGAACGCCCGCGCAAGCCCGCGGCGGATTCACGTGCCGACCGCACCCGCGCCCCCTCGCCGGCTGCCACCACCGACCCCTCGTCACGGCCCCCGAACCGAACCACCAGCCCCACCCCCAGCGCTCCCGGCCGTACCGCGAAGCCGCCGCAACCACGCCTTTCGTCGCTGCCGACACCTTCGCCCTCGCCGTCCGACGACTGCGAGCAGTTCCTCTGGTGGTGCGTCTAGGCGCGCCCACGCTCGGCTCGATGAGCCCGCGTCGCTGGCCTGGAGTCGGACGCGGCGCACCTCCCCCCGGTCGGCCGTCAGCGACCGGACGGACCGTATGTCTCGCCGAGCCGATGGATCTCCTCCAGCGGGTACGGAGTCCGTCTGCTCCGGCGCTGGAACTCGCGGTTGAAGTCGGACATCACGGCGGCGATGGGCGCGTGCCGGGCGATGATCGCTGCGGCCTCCGCGGGAATACCGGTGGGACGCTCGCCCTCCGCATAGGCGCGCACCCGCGCGCCGCGGCCGTCCCGGTCTTCGATCTGATATCCGTACAACGCGGTGACCAGCCAGTTCACCAGATGTGTGGCGATGTAGCAGCGGTCGTACGTCTGATGTCGGTCGAAGAAGTCGACCTCGTCCTGCGACAGTGCGAAGCGCGAGGAGATGGCGAGGCCGTAGTCAGCGAAGTACAGCCGCCGGCCGTCGGTGAGGATGTTCTCGAAGTGCGCGTCGAAGTGCTGGAGCCCGCGGCCGTTCATGAACGAGGCGCCGGCCGTCAGCTCCCGCTCCACCATGGCGCAGGCCCGGTCGGCGGCCCGGTCTCCGGCGGCGATCTGTGTGCTCAGCCACTGGTGCAGATTCTGCGGAACGTACTCCAGGAACAGCGCGACGCTCGCCGATGACTGCTGGAGGGCCTCGATCCGGTCGCGCACCTGCGGCCCACCGCCCCAGTAGGCGACGGCCCGGTCGACGTCGGCGAGCTCCTCCGGCAGGGGCGTCGAGTCCGGCAGCACCCGCCAGTGGTACATCAGCGGGAAGCCCTCGTGCTCCGCCGTGAGCACCCACTCCGTCGTCATGGTGTGCACGGCGAGTTCCCTCCAGGCCCCGAAGCCCGGCCCGCCGATGGCGCCGACGCCGTAGTGGCAGAAGTCCGGCAGCTCGAACAGGTTCGCCGTGGACCGGAGGTGTGGGGGCCGCACCTCCAGATCGGTGAGGGGTACGCGCTTCACGAAGACCGGAGTTCCGGCGATCTCCAGCAGGGTCGACTTCCCGCCGATGCCGGATCCGATCGGCGCGGCCGAGTCGACGAGTTCGAGGAGGGCACGATCACCGTGCCGGGCCAGGGCCGCGGAGACGGCGCCATGGGCGGCCAGCCGGGCACCGTGCGACCTGTCGGGGCACTCCACTGCCGTCTCCACCTCGCTGTGAACTCAATGCTTCAACCAGCCGAGCGCTTCCCATGGCGCGCTCCGGCCGAGCGCACACCTCGCCCGGACCGTCGCCGCAGCACTAGCCCGGACCGTCGCCCAACATGCGCTTCAGGAGGTCCCGCAGCACCCGACGCTCTTCGGGCGACAACTGTGCCAGGGGCTCGCGGGCGAACTCCAGCGAATCCCGCAACCGCTCCGCCGTGCTGGCGCCCTCCTCGGTGGGCGCGGCCAGCTTGACCCGGCGGTCCTGCGGGTCAGCCCGTCGCTCGACGAGGCCGCGGGCCTCCAGCCGGTCCACGATCCCGGTCACGTTCGACGGCTCGCAGGTGAGCTTCTCGGCTATCCGGCGCATGGGCAGCGCTTCGGCCGTCAGCAGTCCCAGCACCTTGGCCTGGGCCGCGGTGAGGGCCTGCTCGGCCGCAGCCTGTTCGTACTCCGCGTGGTAGCGGGCCACGACGGCGCCGATCAGGTCGACGACTTCGCGGGTCAAGGGGTCACTGCGCGGTGAGGCCATGGTGGACACCGTACCCAGATGTTTGTCATGGTGAAATATTCAGGTCGACAAGTATTCCATGTGCTGAACCAAATCCCGGAGGCTCCCCAGCATGTCCGCACTTCCCACGACCAGTCGTGAATGGCACCTCGTCGCCCGCCCCCACGGCTGGCCGACGACCGACGACGTCGCCCTGCGCGAGGTGGCCGTATCCGCACCGGGCGAAGGACGTGTCCTCGTGCGCAATCGCTACTTCAGCGTCGACCCCTACATGCGCGGCCGGATGAACGACGTGAAGTCCTACGTGCCGCCCTTCGAGCTGGACCGGCCCATGGAGGGCGGCGCGGTCGGTGAGGTCATCGCCTCCGCCGCGGAAGGGTTCGCGGTCGGCGACCACGTCCTGCACGGACTCGGCTGGCGTGAGTACGCCGAGGTGCCCGCCGCCCAGGCCACCAAGGTCAGCGCCGACCTCGCCCCGCTCTCCGCCTACCTCGGCGTCCTCGGCATGACCGGCCTGACCGCCTACGCCGGCCTGTTCAAGGTCGCCTCCTTCGTCGAGGGCGACACGGTATTCGTCTCCGGCGCCGCCGGCGCGGTCGGCAGCCAGGTCGGCCAACTGGCCCGTATCAAGGGCGCGTCCCGGGTGATCGGCTCGGCCGGCTCCGCCGAGAAGGTCCGGCTGCTCACCGAGGAGTACGGCTTCGACGCGGCCTTCAACTACAAGGACGGGCCGGTCGCCGAACAGCTGGCGAAGGCCGCCCCCGACGGCATCGACGTCTACTTCGACAATGTGGGCGGCGACCACCTCGAAGCCGCCATCTCCTCGTTCAACCTCCACGGGCGCGCCGCGATCTGCGGAATGATCTCCCTCTACAACAGCACCGAGCCGTCGCCCGCGCCGCGCAACCTCCCGCTGATCATCGGCAAGCGGCTGCGCCTCGAAGGCATGTTGGTGTGGGACCACGTCGACCTTCAGCCGCAGTTCGTCCAGGACGTGGCCGGATGGCTGACGTCCGGGGAGCTGAAGTACCGCGAGACCGTCGTCGACGGGATCGAGAACGGCTTCGACGCCTTCATCGGGCTCCTGCGCGGCGACAACACCGGCAAGATGGTCGTCGCGCTCGACCACTGACCCGCGCGGGCCGCATCCCGCCCGGGGCACCCACGGCCCCGCATCACGAGCACATGCCGAAGGCCGCACCCCCAACCCTCGGGGGTGCGGCCCTCACTCACTGGGTCAGCGGGTCAGCAGCGCCCGTCCGACCTGTGCGAACACACCCTTCGGGTGGTCGCGGAACATCGGCTCGGTACCGAACAGCACGACCGGCGCACCAGCCGCCGAGGTACCGCTGACGATCGACGCCTTGCCCGCCGCGTCGGTCGGTCCGCCCGTACCGCTGCTGGTGGTCCGCCAGTGGCCCGACACCAGCGGGTTGCCCGTGCCGTACGTCTGGTCGGCCCGGACGCCCGAGCCGAGGCCGGTGAACCACAGCGGCGAGTAGACGAAGGTGTGCTCCGGAGCGCCACCGGTGATCGCGCCGCCCGCGTTGGACACCTTCACCACGCCGTTGGCGTCGCCGTTGCCCGCCACCGCGGTCACCGGGATCAGCCCGGCGCCCGCGTTGAAGTTGGCACCGCCCGCGCCCCGGCCCACGACCGAGACACCGCTCGCCGTGAACGCCTCACGCGCGGCGGGGTTCAGGGTCGCGAAGCTCAGACCGGTCGAGACGATCAGTGCGTCCGTGCCCTTCCAGTCATAGCCGGCGTTGAGGATCGCCGTCGAGACCGGGACCACGTCGAAGCCCATCTCCCGCAGGGCGAACAGTTCGCCCGCGGTCACCGAAGCGGCCACCTTGGTCCGCTTCAGCGGTGCGACCCCACGGTCCCACGTCGCGTTGAAGGACACTCCGAGCCGCGACGCCTGGGTGTAAGCGGCCTTGCGCGCCGACGCCGGCACGATCGCCGCACCGTCGGCCGTACGCCGGACCGAGACGCCCTGGGCCAGCAGTGCGTTGACCGCGGCCAGCTCCTTCGGGTCGTCCAGACGCAGCTTCAGGTCGCCGATCGGGGCGACGTAACCGGTCGGACCCGCCGAGTTCACGGAACGGCTGATCACCCGGAGGTCACCGCTCGTGGCCTTGTGGACGGTCGCGCCCCACAGCAGTCCGAGGCTCCAGCCCGAGATGTCGTACATCGCCGACACATCGGGGCTGATGTCGCGGCCCTCGGCGAGGATCACATTGGCGATGCCGCGCTTGGGCTGACGCATGTCCACGACGTACGAACCCGCCGGGTGCACCTTGCCCGCCAGCTTGAACGGGAGCAACGCCCGCTCGACCCGGATGTCGTTGGCGATCAGATGGTCCACCAGACGACCCGCGGCCACCGAGCTGCGCTGGTCCCGCCCGGTCGGAATGACGTACGCCCGCGGGAAGGTGGTCGTGTAGACGTCCTCCGGACCGATCCCGGGCACGCCCGGCACGGTCTCCGAGGAGATCGGACGCTGCGCCTCACCGGCCGCACCGCGCCGGAATGTCTCGATCTGGTCGGCGATCACCGAAGTGCGGTTGGCCTGGGTGTAGTCCAGGGTTGACCGCATCACGGCACCGGCGATGTCGGTGTTGATGGCGGAGCGCCGACGCAACTCCTCCACCGGCAGCGACTCGTACGAGGCGTTGTTGACCCGCATAGGGAACTCGATGGTGTGCGAGGCGACCGCGCCCTGGAACGGCATGTACTGCGGGGTGAAGATGGGCGGCCAGTCGTCCCAGCCCTCCGCCTGGTCCCGGAACGGGATCTCGGCGGGCAGCACGCCGTCCTTCTCCGCGGTGTACCCGAGGCCGTTGACGGCCTTCTCCATGCCGAGGGCGTTGGCGTAGGAGTTCTTCAGGAACAGGTCGTACTCGTAGTTCTCACCGTGCGGCGGGGTCGTCGGCTCGATCAGTGTGCCGTTGACGTAGCCGTGCAGGTCGAGCATGACCGCGGGCTGCTTGTCGATGGCGATCTGCCGGATGGCGCGCGTCTCGGGCTGGGACGCCGTGATGAAGTCACGGTTGAGGTCGAAGCCGTTGGAGTTGGGGCGCGTGCCCGCTATGCGACCGTCGGGGTTGGCGGTCACATTGAGGTAGATGCGGTTCTTCGCCAGCAGACCAGCTGTCTTGGAGTCCTTGGCCTTGGCGAGTTCCTCGATCAGCTTGAGGGCCGCGTCCGTGCCCTCCCACTCGTTGCCGTGGATGTTGTTGTTGATGAAGATCGGAGTCTTGTACGAGGACTTGATCTTCCGGTCCCGGGCCGCGGACGCCGGGGAGTTCTCTATCTGCTCCCGCATCCGCTCCTGGTCGCGGACCTCGCGGGAGCTCTCCGGCTCGGTGACCGTCACGAGGTACAGGTCGTGACCGGCCGCCGACTTGCCCGCCAACTCCACGCTGACCCGGTTGCTGAGCCTTTGCAGGTCGTTCAGCTTCGGCGCGATCGAGTGGTAGGGGATCAACCCGAGCTTGATGGACTTGTCCGCCGGGTTGGTGGCGGGTGCCTTCAGGGCGGTGCGCCGGGGGTAGGCGTTTTCCTTGTGGAACGAGGGGTGCTTTTGCCCCAGCGCCTCCGGGGAAACCCGGGACTTGCCGAACGTCGCGAGGGGGGAGAGCGTGGAATCGCTTCCTCCGCGGTCCCGAAGCGGATGTCGGTCGTCGGACGGCTTCGGTGCCGTGGGAGCCGCGGTGGCGGAAACGGGCGCGAGCAGGACTGCGGTGGCCAGCGCTGCCGTGGCGACCAGGACGGGTCTGGAAATGCCCATGCGTGGATGCCTCCGGGGTAGAGGGTCGATCGACGCGACACGTGTCACATCGATCGTTAGGCGTCGGTCTATCGGTTGTAGGCCGCAACAATCAAGACTTGTAATCCACTTTGTTCTGGTATCTCAGTACGCGGGGCCTCCTCCGGCCGACCGTACGAGCAGCCCGGATAGGGTGCACCCATGCGCGATTTCGGGGTGGGTTTCAGCTACTTGATGAAGGGCCAGCGGTGGGTCGGTACCCACGGCCGCTGGTTCGGACTCGGTCTGCTGCCAGGCTTGTTGACATTTCTGCTGTACGTGGGCGCCCTCATCGGGCTCGCCTACGGAGCCGATGACCTCGTCGGCTGGGCTACCCCCTTCGCCGATGACTGGACGTCACCCTGGCAGGGTCTGTTCCGCGGATTCCTGACCGGACTTCTTTTCGTCCTCGGGCTCTTCCTGTCGGTGATCACCTTCACCGCGGTCACCCTGCTGATCGGCCAGCCCTTCTACGAATCGCTCTCCGAAGAGGTCGACCGGACCGAAGGCGGCGAGGTACCGGAGTCCGGTCTGCCGCTCTGGCGCGAACTCTGGATCTCCGCCCGTGACTCGCTGCGGATCCTGGCGCGGGTCGCCTGCTACGGCGTCATCCTCTTCGCCCTGGGCTTCATTCCGGTCGTTGGACAGACCGTCGTCCCCGTCATCGGGTTCTGTGTGACGGGCTACTTCCTCGCCGAGGAGCTCACGGCGGTCGCGCTCCAGCGCAGGGGTGTCGAGCTCAAGGAACGCCTTCAACTGCTGCGCGGCCACCGAATGATGACCATCGGGTTCGGCCTCCCCCTGGCGCTGGCGTTCATCGTGCCCTTCGTGGCCGTCTTCCTGATGCCCGGAGCGGTCGCCGGAGCGACGCTGATGGTGCGCAGGCTGGAAGGCGCTGAGGATGGTGCGGGCGGTGTGGACGGTGTGGACGGGGCCACTGACGGCGCACCGGACAGCCTCGCCGGCACCTGGCCGCAGCCTCCCGGCCATGGGTCCGATGTGACGTACTGAATGGCCACGTACTGGATGTCCCCGCACTGACTGTCCCCGTCCTGACCATCCCCGTACTGGATGTTCCGTCACATCGGACGGTGAGCCAGGACAGCGACCGGAACGCATCTCCGGAGCGAAGGTCCGCCGCGTCCGCTCGACCTCCGGGTCCTCGTACCCCGGCCTCTCCGAGCGGGTGGGGAAGGGTGATTCGAGCCCTTCCCCACGGAGGCGGCTAGCTGTGGGTGGCCCCTTCGATGGCTGCTTCGGCGACCGCCAGGGACCGCACGGACCGCCCCGCCGTCGCCAACAGGGTGCCGTCCGGCCCCCAGATCGAGCTGAGTCCCGGGCAGTCACCGATATCGCTCGGTCCCGTCTGGTTGGCGAGCACCACGAACAGCCCGTTCGTGCGGGCGCGCACCGGATAGACCGTCTCGAACGAGTCGTTGCCCTCCTCCAGCACCGAACTCGCCACGTACACCCGACAGCCGTCCGCCCCGGCCCGCTCCGCGATCTCCGGGAACCGGTTGTCGTAGCAGACCGCCATCGCGAAGCGGACCCCGTCGAGGGTGAACCGCCCGTCCGCAACGCCCGGTGCGAACAGTTCATGTTCCTCGCCGTGGAGATGACGCTTGTCATAGCGGGCCAGCAGGGCGCCGTCCGGCCCGATCACCAGCGAGGTGATGCCCGGCAGCTCACCGGCCGTACGGACCACGGCATTCACCACCACGGCGGTCGACGTCGCCCGGCACGCCTCCCGGATCGGGTCCAGCCGTGGATCGTCCTCGGTGAGCCAACTGCCGGGATCCCGGGCGATCAGCTCCAGCGCGTATCCCGTCACCGCCAGTTCGGGCAGGACGACGAGCCGGGCGCCCTCCCCGGCCGCCTGGACGATCAGCCCACGGATGGTCTCCAGATTGCCCGCAACATCACCGGGTACGGGGGTGAACTGCGCCGATGCCAATTTCATGAGGTCATCATCGCTTCCCTCCGCGGTGCGGGCGCCGCCGCCCTCGGTGCGAGGCACCGACACAGCGGGCCGGCGCCACTCCCGACGCGAGCGCCGGCCCCGCCCCGCTACGGACAGCCCGGTACCGGGCCTACGGCTGGGCCGCGACCTGGATGATCGCCCGCACCTGGGCGATGATGTCCAACCGGTTCTGCACGAAGACCGGGTCCGTGACCTCGGTGCTGTTGCCCGGGCCGAACTGGAGGACCGGGGTGTGCACATGGCCTCCCGCGTTCGTCAGCCCCAGCCGGTCGCGCAGCAGGGTCGCCCGGTAGGCGATCTCATTGGACAGGTAGTCACCGCCACCGCCGGCCCGGGCCGTGGAACCGGGCGTGGGGCCGTTCGGTGCGACGACCGCGGTGGTGGAGCCGGCGGGAATCTCCGTCACCGCCCGGTTGTCGTACACCGGGAAGCGGCCGGTGGGGCTCGCCACAATCCGGGCGTGGGGCAGGGTCGTCGACGTCCACTGCGGCTGCGACGACGGGTCGGCCACGGGCACCGTCTCGGTCCGCGAGACATTGAGGTTGTCCGGGAAACCGCCACGCCAGGCGCCGTTGGTCCGCTCGATGTCGAACCGACCCACCCGCCCCTGGCTCACCGTCGTGAAGAGGTCCGCCTTCGGCAACTGTGCGCGGAGCGTGCGCTCCACCGAGCCGTCAGCGAAGTCCTGCCAGCGCACCGGGAAGATCGCCGTCTCGATTCGGGCGGGGCCGGCCGCCGTCTGGATCAGCGTTCCGTCCAGGGCCAGCGCGCTCGCCCCCGAGGGGTTGCTGATCCGGATGTCGCGATCGAGTGTGAAGGGGTCGAAGCCGGTCATCACCACCCGCTTGACCCGCTTGCTCGACGGCAGGTCGATCGAGTCCTGACCCCGCGACGAACGCTCCAGTCGGTCCAGGAGCCGGGCGCGCTGGCCGTCCGTCAGCCGGAAGGAGGGCTGCCACTGGCGCAGCTCCAGCGTCAGCGACAGACGCGCCCAGTACAACGGCCGATCGTCGTCCCTGCTGAGGTCGCCCACCGCGGGACCCTTGCCCTGTGCCCGGTCAACCGCCCGCTCCCAGAGGTCGGAGCCGTGCTCCTGCACCGCCTTCCGCGCCTGCCCAAAGCTCCGGGCACGATCGAGCGCCTTGCGGAGATCGGTCGCCTCGCCGTCGAACCCACTGCGCCGCAGGATCTCCTGCGGCACCGCACGGGCGAGTCGCGCTTCCTCGACGGTGGCGTCCGCCGTGGGGGCGGGGGCGGGCGAAGCTGTGGCGGGCAGCGGTACGGAGAGGGTGAGCGCGGCGGCCAGAGCGGTGCCGACCACCGTCGCGCGGGCGCGTATCGGGGACACGGGTAATCCTTCCGTTGGGGGGTGGCGGAAGTATCACCTTGGGCTCGCGACCATGGCTAGAGAGATCATTTCGGCCAACAGGGGCGTGGACGGGCCGCATGGGGAGAAATCCCGCCAGCCTCAGTGGGAACACAGGCCACGTCCGCCCATGCCGCTTCTGCCGCCTCTGATCCTGCGAGGCGACAGAAGCAGCGGTGTCCCGCTGCGCTCGGGCCCGGGCGGCTCCCACCCCACCCCTGCACGTCGAGAGGGAGCGGTGCGGCAGTCCCGGCACGCTGGGACTGCCGCCGCACACTCGGGTACGGGACCACTCCGGGGGCGCCGGCCGACCCCCGTGCATACCGTGCACGGCTGTGGATCGTGCCGCCGACAACGCGGCTGACTAGACGGGCGGCTCGGCCGCCGTGACGTTCCGGTAGGCGATCTCCGCCAGTCGGCTCTGCCCCACCTTGCTCGGATGGAACCAGTCCCACCGGCTCAACAGGTCGCCGTCGAAGCGGTACTCGAACACCGCCCCGCCGTCGTACCGACAGCGCAGGTCCTTTCCGCAGACGTCCTTCAGCACCGCGTTGTACGCGACGACCCGCTCCTGCACCAACGCCCGGCGCTGGTGTGCCTTGGCGCTCACGTCCTCCGCATCGCCGAGCATGGTGGCGCAGATGCCCAGCTTCCAGATCTGCCGGCCCAACGCGTTCTCCTTGCCGGTGGACCAGAGCCGCTTGAGGTCCGGGACGCTGGAGACGTAGACGTGCGCCTTGGGCGCGGTGCGCCGCAACTCCCGCAACGCCTCACTGAAGGACGCCCGGAAGTCCTCCACCGGGGTCATCAGCGTCACCGAATCGGCGCACGCGTCGTTCGCACCCACCATGACCGTCACCAGTTCCGGCTGCTGTGCGGCAGCCTTGGTCATCTGGGCCGGGAGGTCCGCCGCCTCGGCGCCCGTTCGGGCGTAGTTCCACGCCCGCTGGGCGACGGTCGCGGGTGCGCCGATCAGCCGGGTGGCCAGGCTGCGCACCTTCGCGTCCGTGCCGGTTGCCCAGGACGCTTCGGGGCAGTCGGAGAGCACGACGCACGCGTCGAAGGCGCGGGTGATGGAGTCACCCACGGCGGCGATGGAGTCGGGGCTGCGATCCCAGACAGGAGTGGCGATGATGCGTTTCTTGGCGGGAGCGCCCTTGGTCTGCGCATCCGACGGGGAGTCACATCCGGTGAGCGCACCCGCCGTGAGGAGCGCGGCCGTGGTCAGGGCCGCGGTCGTCCGGATGCGTCGTGACTGATGGATCGGTCGTTTCCGTGGTGGCTGCATGGTGTTCTGCGGTGTGCGCTGTCCGCGCATCCCGTTCCCCTCCGTATCGACTGGCTGCCCCCGAGGTCCTGCCGAGTGAAAGCTTGGTGCGTACGGTCCTTGGAGCGAGATTACGGCACCTCGCAGTCACCTGCGCACGGTAGCTTTTCCCCGTCGATCCAGAGGCATCGTGCCCATCGGCTCCGGCGGTTCCGGTAAATTGCGTCACGTCACATACTGTCCCTTTTGCGGAGATTCACTCGTGATGCTGTTTACTGAGGCCGTTGGGAAGGCGATCCTCGTCCCACACTGGAGGTCCCGGTGACGACACGCGGCGTTTTGTATGTCCACTCCGCACCACGCGCGCTCTGCCCGCACGTCGAATGGGCGGTGGCCGGCGTGCTCGGTCTGAGGGTCCAGCTCGACTGGATCCGTCAGCCGGCTTCGCCGAGTACCTGGAGAGCGGAGTTCTCCTGGAAGGGTGAGGTGGGGACGGCGTCCAAGCTCGCCTCCGCCCTGCGGGGCTGGCACCTGCTGCGTTTCGAGGTGACGTCGGAACCCTGCGCCACGGCCGAGGGCGAGCGCTATAGCGCCACCCCTGACCTGGGAATCTTCCATGCGGTGACGGGAATGCACGGCGACATCCTGATTCCGGAGGACCGGCTGCGAGCCGCCATGGTCCGCTCGTCACAGGGCGAGACCGACCTGGCAGCGGAGATCGAGAAGCTGCTCGGCAAGCCGTGGGACGACGAGTTGGAGCCGTTCCGCTACGCCGGTGAAGGTGCGCCGGTCCGCTGGCTCCACCAGGTCGTCTGAGCCCCTACGCCACCTCGCCAGGAGTGTGCGCTCCCGTGTGCCTCCCGTTCGGACGCCAACGGTGAGCCCACTCGCGCCTTCGTGAACGAGCAACCGTTGTCCCAGGGCTGACCCGCCCTCATGCCTGAGCGGTCGGGGTCGTCGGGGTCGAGGGCGGGGGTGTTGGAGCGCGGCGCTCGGTCGACGCCACCGATTCGGTCCCTGTGCGAGCCGGTCGCCACTCAACTGTGTCTCGGTGCGCCGGCGCGGTCCGGCCCGGCGTGCACCCCCACATCGCCCGAGTGGCCCAATCGCGTCGATGTGTTTGAACCCACCAACCCGGTGCACCGATGTGTCTCGCTCCGCCTCCGCACGTCCTTGCCGAGGGGTTCCGGTACGTGCTCGAACCCGGCCCCGCCGTGAGATCGGATCCCGCTGCACCCCCGCCGTGACAGCAGGGCCGCAAGGCCGCCTCGGGTGGTACCGGCCCGTGCACACGGCCCACGGGCCCACGCACAAGGCACCACGCACAAGGCCCGCACCCCCGACGGACGGGAGCACGGGCCGGGAGTACGGGCCGAAGCCGAGAAGACCAGTCTGCCGGGCCGCGGGCCACGCGGCCCGGCAGAAGGCGATGTGGGTGCGGTCAGACCGTCCGGAACGCCAGCACCACGTTGTGGCCGCCGAAGCCGAACGAGTTGTTGATGGCGGCGATGGTGCCCTCCGGCAGCGCCCGCGGCTCACCGCGCACGATGTCGGCCTCGACCTGCTCGTCCAACTCGTCCACGTTGATCGTGGGCGGGGCGATCCGGTGGTACAGCGCCAGCACCGTCGCCACCGTCTCGATACCGCCCGCACCGCCCAGGAGGTGGCCGGTCATCGATTTCGTCGCCGAGACGGCCACGTGGTCGAGGTCGTCACCGAGGACCTGGCGCAGGGCCTTGACCTCCGCCACGTCACCCAACGGGGTCGAGGTGGCGTGCGCGTTCAGGTGGACGATCTCCTCCGGCTTGAGGTCGGAGGACTCCAGCAGATTGCGCATGGCCGCCGCGATGCCGCGACCCTCCGGCTCGGGCTGGGCGATGTGGTGGCTGTCCGCGGACAGCCCCTGCCCCAGCACCTCGCAGTAGACCCGGGCCCCGCGCCTGGCGGCGTGCTCGGCGGACTCCAGCACGATCACACCGGCGCCTTCGCCCAGGACGAAGCCGTCGCGGCCCTTGTCGTACGGGCGGGAAGCCTTCTCCGGCTCCTCGTTGTTCTTGGACATCGCCATCATGTTGGCGAACGCGGCCACCGGAAGGGGGTGGATCGCCGCCTCGGTACCGCCCGTGATGACCACGTCGGCCCGGCCGTTGCGGATCATCTCAAAGGCGTAGCCGATCGCCTCCGCGCCGGATGCGCACGCGGAGACCAGGGAGTGCACGCCCGCCTGGGCGTTCACCTCCAGGCCGACATTGGCCGACGGGCCGTTCGGCATGAGCATGGGCACGGTGTGCGGGGAGACCCGCCGCGGGCCCTTCTCCTTGAGCACGTCGTACTGGTCCAGCAGCGTGGTCACACCGCCGATGCCCGACGCGACCACGGCACCGAGCCGGGTCGGCTCGACCTGCTCGTCCTCGCCGGCCGGTGCGGTGAAGCCGGCGTCAGCCCATGCCTCCCGGGCCGCGATCAGCGCGAACTGCGCCGAGCGGTCCAGCTTGCGGGCCAGCGGACGCGGCAGTACGTCCAGCGGGTCGACCGCCGCAAGCGCGGCGATCTTGACCGGGAGTTCGGCAAAACGCTCGTCGTCGAGGAGCTTCGCTCCGGAGCGGCCGGCGAGCAGACCCTCCCAGGTCGATGCGCTGTCGCCACCCAACGGTGTGGTTGCGCCGATACCGGTGACGACCACGGTGCGATTGGTCGAGTTCATCGGAATTCATTCTCCACGTGTAAGGGGTGCTGAATGTGATGCGACGCCACCATCAGGTGGCGACAAGCGCGCCTTGGGGCTCAGGACCGATGGCCCGAGCCCGGGGCCGAACCGGTTACTTGGCGACCTGGTGCTTCGCGATGTAGTCCGCGGCGTCACCGACGGTCTTCAGGTTCTTGACGTCGTCGTCCGGGATCTTGACGTCGAAGCGCTCTTCGGCGGCGACGACGACCTCGACCATGGACAGCGAGTCGACATCCAGGTCATCGGTGAAGGACTTGTCCAGCTGGACGTCCTCGACCGGGATGCCGGCGATCTCGTTGACGATCTCCGCGAGACCGGAAACGATCTCTTCCTGCGTGGCGGCCATGTGGCGCTCCTTCGGTTTCTTTATCTAGCGGTGTGGCGTCCGGATGGTCCGGTTGCCTAGGGGAGGGTAACGACCGTGGCTGCGTAGACGAGACCCGCCCCGAAGCCGATGACGAGAGCTGTGTCGCCGCTCTTGGCCTGCCCGGTCGCCAGAAGCCGCTCCATCGCGAGCGGGATCGAGGCGGCCGAGGTGTTGCCGGTGGTCTCCACGTCACGGGCGACCGTGACGTGATCCGGCAGTTTCAAGGTCTTCACCATCGAGTCGATGATCCGCATGTTGGCCTGGTGCGGAATGAAGACGTCCAGGTCGCTCGCGCTGATTCCGGCCGCGTCCAGCGCCTGCTGGGCGACCTTCGCCATCTCGAACACGGCCCAGCGGAAGACCGCCTGGCCCTCCTGCATGATCGCGGGGAAGCGCTCCACCGTGCCGTCGCGGTAGTCGGTCCACGGAACGGTCTGGGTGATGGTGCTGGACTTGTCGCCCTCGGAGCCCCAGACGGTCGGACCGATCATGGGTTCCTTCGCGGGCCCCACGATCACCGCGCCGGCGCCGTCACCGAAGAGGAAGGCCGTCGCGCGGTCCTCCAGATCGGTCAGGTCGCTCAGCCGCTCCACGCCGATGACCAGCACATGGCTGGCCGAGCCGTCGGTCACCATGCCCTTGGCGAGCGTGAGGCCGTAGCCGAAGCCGGCGCATCCGGCCGAGATGTCGAACGCGGCCGGCTTGCCCGTGCCCAGCTTGTCCGCGATCTCGGTGGCCACTGCAGGGGTCTGCTTGAAGTGCGAAACGGTCGCCACGACCACGCCGTCGATGTCCTTGGGAGTGAGCCCCGCATCGGCGATCGCCTTCCCCGCCGCTTCCACGGACATCGCCGTCACGGTCTCCTCCGGGGAGGCCCAGTGGCGCGTGGCGATGCCGGAGCGGGAGCGGATCCACTCGTCGGACGAGTCGATCGTCTCCAGGATGACCTCGTTGGGCACCACCCGGGTGGGCCGGTAGCCGCCGACGCCCATGATCCGCGCGTACGGGGAGCCCTTGCTGGGCTTGATCTTCGCCATCTCTACGGCTCTCCTTGTCAGACTCGGCAGGGCGCGGTCAGGCGCCCGAACGGTCGGCGGTGGCGTCGGTCCCCGCGTGCTCGGCGAACAGCGCCCGAGCCGCGTCGAGGTCGTCGGGGGTCTTCAGGGCGAGGGTGGCCACGCCCGGCAGGGCCCGCTTGGCGATGCCGGTCAGGGTGCCTCCGGGGCAGACCTCCACGATCGCGGTCACGCCCAGTGCCTTGAAGGTCTCCATGCACCGGTCCCAGCGCACCGGGTTGGCCACCTGCCCGACCAGTCGGGCGATGACCTCGCTCCCCGTGGCGACGACCGCGCCGTCCTTGTTGGAGACATAGGGCAGGGCGGGATCGCCCACGGTCAGCTTCCTGGCCGCGTCCTCAAGGGCCACGACCGCGGGGGCCATGTGCTCTGTGTGGAAGGCCCCGGCGACCTTCAGGGCGACGACCCGCCGGACGTTCTCCGGCTTGTCCTCGGCCAGGGCGGCCAGCTGCTCCGCGGTGCCCGCGGCGACGATCTGGCCGGCGCCGTTCACATTGGCCGCCGTCAACCCGAGTCCTTCGAGATGGGCCACGACCTGCTCCGGTTCGCCGCCGAGCAGGGCGGCCATCCCGGTCTCGGTCACCGCGGCGGCCTCGGCCATCGCCTGGCCGCGCGTCCTGACGAAGCGCAGCGCGTCGAGCTCGTCGATGACCCGTGCGTACACGGAGGCGGTGATCTCGCCCACGCTGTGACCAGCGACGGCGTCAGGCTTGGCGTCCGTGCCCAGCGCGGCAGTGGACAGCAGTCCCGCGGCGACCAGCAGGGGCTGGGCCACGGCGGTGTCCCGGATCTCGTCCGCGTCGGCCTTGGTGCCGTAGTGGACGAGATCCAGTTCGATGGCCTCCGACCATTCCCCGACACGGCTGGAGAGCCCAGGGAGGTCGAGCCATGGGGTCAGGAAACCGGGCGACTGAGCGCCTTGGCCGGGAGCGACGAGTACGAGCACTCTCACACTCTCTCTTGTGTACGCCCCTGGACGCCCGTGGGGACAGGGACGAAGAACCGTCAGGGGAATTGTTGGTGTCTGACAAAAGTCTAGGACTGTGGATCAGCGTCAGCCAAGCGTCCGAGGATGAGAGCGATTCGCAGAGTGAACGCGGAGCGAACATCGGAGGGTGACCAGCCGGTGACATCAGTCACACGTCGGAGCCGGTAGCGCACGGTGTTGGGGTGAACGAACAGCATTCGTGCCGCGCCCTCCAGACTGCTCGCCTGTTCGAGATAGACACTGAGCGTTTCCAGCAGCGCGGAACCGGCCTCTTCCAGCGGTCTGTAGATCTCCTCCACCAGCTGCTCACGCGCGGCGGGATCGGACGCAATGGCGCGTTCCGGGAGGAGGTCGTCGGCCAGAACCGGCCGCGGAGCGTCCTGCCAGGCCAAACACGCCTTGAGCCCGGCCGCCGCCGCCTGGGCCGACTTCGTGGCCGCCAGCAGGTCGGGCACCACGGGCCCCGCGACCACCGGTCCTGCGGCATAAGGGCCGATCAGCGCCTTGGCGACCTGGATCGGATTGTCGCTACCGCCCGCGATCACCACGAGACGGTCCCCGAGCACTCCGGTCAGTACCTGGAGCTTGGCGTGCCGGGCGGCGCGCCGAATGGCCTCGACGGTCAGTTCGCTGTCCCCGTCCGGAGCGGTGCCGAGGATGACCGAGACGTGCTCGGGCGAGTTCCATCCCAGCGCGGCGGCCCGGGACACCGCGCCCTCGTCGGCCTCGCCCGACAGGACGGCGTTCACCACCAGGGACTCCAGGCGGGCGTCCCAGGCGCCACGGGCCTCGGCCGCCTGCGCGTACACCTGTGCGGTTGCGAAGGCGATCTCACGGGCGTACACGAGGAGGGCTTCCCGGAGCACCGATTCGTCGCCCGGCGCGGCGACCTCTTCGATCGCCGACTCCATCACCTCGATCGTCGTACGCACCATCTCCACGGTCTGGCGCAGGGTGATCGCCCTGGTCAGCTCGCGCGGGGCGGTGCCGAAGACATCGGTTGAAATGGCCTGGGGCGTGTCGGGGCGCCGGAACCACTCGGTGAACGCCGCGATGCCGGCCTGGGCGACCAGGCCGATCCACGAGCGGTTCTCCGGTGGCATCGCCCGGTACCAGGGCAGCGACTCGTCCATGCGTGCGATGGCGTTCGCGGCGAGCCGGCCGGATGACTGCTCCAGGCGGCGCAGGGTCGCGGAATGCGGGTGGGCGGCGTTCGATGCAGGTTCGGGCACGGGGACAAGAGTGCCTTATCAGGACGCCGTAGCTAAGTGCCGGGGTTCGTGGACGGTGCACAGGACACGGCCGGGCCCATGGCGGAGGCTACGGTGGGCACGTGATCGATGTACGGCGTTCGGATGAGCGCTACAGCGGTGGCGAGCCCGCACGGGGCATCACCACCCGCCACGCCTTCTCGTTCGGTTCCCACTACGACCCGGACAATCTTCGCTTCGGTGAGCTCATCGCCTGCAACGAGGAGCGTCTGGAGCCGGGGGCCGGCTTCGACGAACACCCCCACAGCCATACCGAGATCGTCACCTGGGTCGTGGAGGGCGAGTTGACCCACCGCGACTCGGCCGGCCACACCACCGTCGTACGGCCCGGGGACGTCCAACGGCTGAGTGCGGCGAGCGGGGTGCGGCACGAGGAGCGCAACGACGGTGACACCCCCCTGGTGTTCGTCCAGATGTGGCTGGCACCGCGCTCCCACGGGGGCGAGCCCTCGTACGAGGTGGTGCGCGCGATCGGGGACGCCGAGCCCTATGAACTGCCCGCGTCGGGTGCGCTGCTCCACATTCGCCGCCCGGCGGTGGGGGAGCGGACCGAGCTCCCCACGGCGGCGGCGGTCCACGTCCATGTCGTCCGCGGTCAACTCCGGCTGGGCGAACACGACCTGGGACCGGGTGACGCCGCGCGGGTCACGGACGGCCGAGGGCTGGAGCTGATCGCGACCGCCGGACCGGCCGAGGTGCTGATCTGGGAGTTCACCGGCTGAGCCGCTCGGTGTGGGCTCAGCCGGCAGCCGAACGCAGTTCGGCGAGCACGGCGTCCGTGAACGGTGGCCACGCCTCCACCGCCCACGCTCCGAAGGCCCGGTCGGTCAGGGCGACACAGGCCGCGCCCACCTCGGGGTCGATCCACAGGAACGTCCCCGACTGACCGAAGTGCCCGAAGGTGTGGGGCGAGGAGGAGGCGCCGGTCCAGTGCGGCGACTTGCCGTCCCTGATCTCGAAGCCGAGTCCCCAGTCGTTCGGCCGCTGCCGGCCGTACCCGGGCAGCAGTCCGTCGAGCCCGGGGTGCACGACCGTCATCGCCGTCAGGACCGTACGCGCGTCCAGGAGCCGTGGCGACTGCACCTCGGCCGCGAAGCGGACCAGATCGTTCACCGTGGAGACGGCGTCCTTCGCCGCGGAACCCTCCAGCGAGGTCCCCGTCATGCCCAGCGGTTCCAGGACGGCCTGGTGCAGATACTCGGCAAAGGGGATGTCGGTGGCCTTGGCCACGTGGTCGGCCAGCACCTCGAACCCGGCGTTGGAGTAAATCCGACGCGCCCCCGGCTCGGCGCTGACCTTGTGCTCGTCGAACGCCAGCCCCGAGGTGTGGGCGAGGAGATGGCGCACCGTGGACCCCTCGGGTCCGGCCGGCTCGTCCAGTTCGAGCGCACCCTCCTCGACGGCCACGAGCACCGCGTACGCGGCGAGCGGCTTGGTGACGGAGGCGAGCGGGAAGCGTCGGTCGACCGGACCGTGCGCACCGGTCACGGTGCCGTCCGCGCGTACGACGGCCGCCGCCGCGGTCGGAACGGGCCAGTCGTCGATCATTGCCAGGCTCTGCATGACCACGAGCCTAAAGGGTCAGCCTCATGGCCGGATCGGGGGTCCGGACGAACCCGAGGGAGGCGTAGAGCGGTTCGGCCTCCGGCGACGCCCGTAGCTCGACCCGGGTCAGGCCCCGCTCCCGGAACCAGTCCAGCAGGGCTTCCACACAGCCGCGGGACAGTCCCCGACGGCGCATGTCGGGGTCGGTGGCGACGCTGAAGAGATGGCCGTTCGTACCCCCGGGGTTGCCCGGACTGCCGAGCCGGCGCTCCACGGAGCCCACCGCACAGGCGGCCAGTGCGCCGCTCTCTGCACGCTCCGCGACGAACGCGGCCAGGTCAGCGTCCACGGGCGCGAGCCGTCTGCGCAGATCAGCGATCGCGACCGAGATCCACCTCCCATCGGGGTCCGGACTGCCGTAGGAGTCGAGCATGACTTTGCGTAGTCGGATGAGTTCTTCGGCGTCGGCAGGTGTGGCACGGCGAATGCGACTCATGGCCACGAACCTAGAACGGTCCACAGAGCGATCTCCACCGGATTCCGCTTGCTTGGAGTGCACTCCAAGGTCCTAGCGTGGAGGACATGACGCTGACCGAGAGCAGCACCACCAGGGAGCGCATCTGCTTCGCCCCCGCCGAAGCGCTTCCCCGCCCCGACGGCCGGGACCTCTACACGATCAGTGAGGTCGCGGACTTCACCGGACTGAGCGCACACACCCTGCGCTGGTACGAGCGGATCGGGCTGATGCCCCACGTGGATCGCTCGCACACCGGGCAGCGGCGGTTCAGGAACCGCGATCTGGAGTGGCTGTCCCTGGTCGGAAAGTTGCGGCTGACCGGAATGTCGGTCGCCGACATGGTCCGCTACGCCGAACTGACCCGGGTGGGGGACTCCACCTTGGCGGAGCGCCGTGAACTGCTGGCGCGCACCCGCCGGGATGTCCTCACCCGGATCGCGGAGCTCCAGGGCACCCTCGCGGTGCTGGACTACAAGATCGAGTTCTACGCGGACCGCCAGCAGGCGGCCGACTGACCGCTCGGGGCAGCCCGGTCGTGTCCCGTCCTCAGGTGAGACCTGACGGTCGAACGCCCCGTTCACCGCCCCGTCCACCGGCCCGCTCACCGTTCCGTCGACCGTCGACCGTCGACCTCCGACCGACTCCGATCGACCTTTCGACTGATCACTTCCCCTGAAACCGAAACGGACTGAATCTGATGGACACCAGCAGGATCGCATCGACCCGACTCGGCACCCACGGGCCTGCGGTCGGTGTGCAGGGCCTGGGCTGCATGGGCATCAGCGAGTTCTACGGGACCACCGACGAATCCGTCGCCCGCGAGACCCTTGACGCCGCCCTCGACGAAGGCGTCACCCTCTTCGACACTGCCGACGCCTACGGCCGCGGCGCCAACGAACGGTTCCTCGCGCCCTTCTTCAAGGCGAACCGCGACCGGATCACGATCGCCAGCAAGTTCGCGATCGTCCGCACCGACAACGCGGACCACCGCGGTGTGCGCAACGACCCCGCCTACGTCCGGCAGTCCATCGACGCCAGCCTGTCGCGGCTCGGCGTCGACGTGATCGACCTCTACTACATGCACCGCCGCGATCCGGCGGTTCCGTTGGCCGAGTCGGTGGGCGCCATGGGCGAACTGGTCACCGCGGGCAAGGTTCGACACCTCGGTCTGAGCGAGGTCACCGGTGCCGAACTGCGCGAGGCGCATGCGGTGCACCCGATCACCGCGCTCCAGTCCGAGTGGTCCCTGTTCAGCCGCGATGTGGAGCACAGCGCCGTGCCCGCGGCGGTCGAGCTGGGCATCGCCTTCGTCCCGTACTCACCGTTGGGCCGCGGCTTCTTGACCGGGTCCTTCACGGACGCTGCCCGGGACCTGGCGGCCGGCGACTACCGTTCCCACCAGCCTCGGTTCACCGGTGACAACGCGCGCCTCAACGCCGCACTGCTGGAGCCCGTGCGGAAGATCGCCGCCGCACACGGGGCGACACCCGCGCAGATCGCCCTGGCCTGGGTCCAGCAGCGTGCCACGGTCCACGGACTGTCGGTGGTGCCGATCCCGGGCACCCGCAGCCCCGGTCGTGTGCGCGAGAACACGGCGGCGACCCGACTGACGCTCACCGAAGCGGAGTTGACGCAGTTGGAGCCGATCGCGGGTCAGGTCGCCGGGGACCGCTACCCGGACATGACCTGGACCGCGGTGGCACGCGAAGGGTCCTGACCGCGCCGCCCACCCTTCCGTAACAACTCTCAGGCGAGCCCCAGCGCAAAGACGGCGAATCCCGCGGCGAGCACGCCCGCTGCCGCCCGACGGACCCCCGCCGATGCGCTTCCCGTCCGCCACGGCGATTCAAAGCCCCGTGCGTACCGTCCGATCAGTATGAGCAGCCCGGCGAACAGGGGGAGGAAGGCGATCCGGGCCAGCACCCAGCCGAGGGTGTCCGGGGCCGTGGTCAGCCCGGGCACCGCCCCCCCGAACGACACCGGCACGGTCGCCGCCAGCATCGCCGTCTGGTGCCAGCACAGGATCGTCATCGCGGACAGGTTGATGACCACGACGGGGGCCCAGAGTGCGGGCCGCGCCAGCAACTTCGCCAGTCGGCCGCGCAACAGGATCGCGGCACCGCTCTGGACCATGGCCAGCGCCAGGACCAGCAGCGACGGCGGGTGGGAGTTGGTGCGGGCCTCGCCCGGAACACCGACCATCGACGCCGGGTAGTGGAAGACGGCGAGCAGCAGGGCGAACAGTGCGGCGCCGCCGATGAGCAGTCCACGGGCGTGCCGCCGGGTGATGCGGCCCTCGCCCCAGCTCACTCCGAGCTGATAGGCGAACAGCCAGCCGGGCAGGATGTTGAGCATGCTCAGCCAGGAGGGCATGGCATCCGCGTACGGCCCGTACCGCAGCAGGTCCACGACGGCCACGCTCAGCAGCAGCGGGGCGGCGGCCCATGCGCCGAGCCTGCGGGCGGCCCGGATGCAGTAGGGCGTCAGTGCGGTGACCACCAGATACACGCCGACGAACCACAGGGGTTGGACGACCAGGGTGGAGCCGGTGCGCAGGGTGGTGAGGGGCACCCCGACCGCGTACAACACCGGGAGCAGCACGGCCCACACCGCCGTGACACCGAGCACGGGCCGACCGAGACGGGCCGTGCGCTGGCGCAGCCACTGACCGGTGGTCCCGGTGTGCCGACGGAAGGACAGCACGGAGGAGTAGCCGCCGACCAGGAAGAAGATCCCCAGCATCTGGAGCACCCAACTGATCGGTGCGAAGAAGCCGAAGGAGGCGAGCGGACTGGCGTTGCGCAGTGCGCCGTCGTCGCCGAGGGCGAGACCGCCCAGGAGCCAGTGGCCGAGGGGGACGGCCAGCAGGGCGAGCGCCCGCAGCCCGTCGACGGCGCGGTCGCGGTGTGCGGGGGTGCGGGCCTCGATCCTCGCGACCGTCGCGGCGAACGTCATCGTGCGCCTCCCGTCCTGGCGATGGCGGCGAACGCGTGGAGCGAGTCGGTGCCGGGGGCGAAGTAGCCGCTGTGCCCGTGGGCCTGGCGGGCCGGTACGGGGCGGGCGCCGAAGTCCGGGTCGGTGGGGTCGTTCCCGTGGCCGAGCCCCAGGAAGCGCACATGGGGCACCTTGGAGATCCAGTCGTCGGCGCTCTTGGCCGCCCACACCGGGGTCTTCAACTCCCTTGCCGAGTCGGCGCGCACCCCGGGGGAGCCGAAGACGACGATGCCGGAGGCGTTCAGGCTCTCGTCCCGTGCGCCGAGTCCACAGACGACGGAGCCGTAGCTGTGGCAGAACAGCACAGGAGCCGGTAGCGCCAGCGCCTTGAGGCCCTGCCCGAAGCGGGTCAGCCGCACGGCACCTGCTTCGGCGAGCTCTCCCGTGGCGGCGTCGAGACCGACACCGACGGGTGTCGTGTACCCCGCCCAGGCGATGACGGCGGTCCCACTCCCCGCCGCGGTGCGCAACGACTTGGCCATCCCCGTCGGCGTGCCGTAGGGGTCGCCGGTCCGATCGAAGGTCCCGGCGTCGATGTCCGCCCCGGGCACGACCACGGACACGGTACGGGCCCGCTCCAGGTCCCCGTACACCTCGGCGACCTGCCCCCGCCCCCGGGGATCGAAGGCCAGGATCTGCCGCCCGGGAGCCGCCAGCCGCTCGAAGGAGGTGCCGCGCACGGCCAATGAGTTGGCCCGGTAGCGCAGGGCGACGGGTACGCCGTCCAGGTTTCCCACGACGAGCGGATGCCGTCGCACGAGCTCTCCCTGCTGCGGAGGGCTCAACGTACGGAAGAAGCCGGCCACCTGCCGCGCCGACGCGGTCGACGGGTGCGGCAACGCCCGTCCGATGGAGCGGTCTTCGACCCAGGCGCCGGTGCCGGGCGGAGGCCCGGTGACCGCGCGCTGCGCACTTCCCGACGCCCATCCGGCGGTTCCGGTGATGACACTGGTCGCGAGCGCGACGGCCAGCAGGGTCCTCTTGTAGCGGCGCATCGGCCCGTCCCCTCCTTCTTCCGTTGTGTGTGACGGGAGGAAGGTAGGAAGGCGACGGGTCGCGGATCGTCACCCCGGGGAGCCAAGCCGGGGATGCTACTGGGGTAGGGGGTGTAGGGGTCGTGCGCTCACATCGGCGGTTGAAGCGCGCGGTGCCGGCCGGAACTCGTGATCAACGGTGGCCGGGTTTCGGCGCCGATGGCCGAGCGGCATGGACGAGCCCCGACTCGTATGCGCTGATGACCAGCTGCGCACGGTCCCGAGCCCCCAGCTTGCTCAGCAGCCGGCCCATGTGGGTCTTGACCGTGCCGCTGCTGAGGTGGAGGTACTCGCAGATGTCGGTGTTGGACAGTCCTCGTGCCACGAGCACCAGGACCTCGCGCTCCCGGGCGGTGAGGGCCTCCAGTGCGGGGGCCGGTGGGTGAAGCGGTCGCGCCGGCGGGTGTCGCGAGGTGTGCCGGCGAGCGGTCGTCCCGTGTCCGGATCGACGTCTGCGGCGCTCCTCCCGGCCAGTTTGAGCCGTGCCCGCACCCCACGGCCCGAACGGGTCCGTGCGGCGAGCGCCGTCGATCGCTACGACGACCCCGGGCGCACCAACCCCGACTCGTACGCGAAGATCACGGCCTGTGCGCGGTCCCGCAGGGCGAGTTTGGCCAGCACCCGCCCGATGTGGGTCTTCACCGTCTGCTCGGCCAACACCAACTGCTCGGCGATCTCCCGGTTCGACAGGCCCCGGGCGATCAGTTCCAGCACCTCCGTCTCCCGTGGTGTCAGGCCCTTGAGCCTCAGCGACGGGTCCTTGCGCGGTGCCGGTCGCTGGGTGGCGAAGTCCGCGATGAGCCGGCGGGTCACCGAAGGCGCGAGCAGGGCCTCCCCGGCCGCCACGATCCGTACCGCGGCGATCAGATCGGCGGGCGGTGCGTCCTTCAACAGGAAGCCCGAGGCCCCGGCGCGCAGCGCCTCGTACACGTAGTCGTCCACGTCGAAGGTCGTCAGCATCAACACCTTCGGCACATGGATCACCCCCGGCGGCGGGGAGAGGATCGCGCGGGCTGCGGCCAGGCCGTCCATCTCCGGCATCCTGACGTCCATCAGCACCACGTCCGGATGGGTGGTGCGGGACACCTCCACCCCCGCCCTGCCGTCCGCGGCCTCGCCCACCACATCGATGTCCGACTGTGCCGACAGGAGCGCGGCGAAACCGGCGCGCACCATGGCCTGGTCGTCGACGATGATCACACGAATGGTCACGAAGGATCCTTCGGGCCGACTGGCGGGGTCAGGGGCAGTTGGGCGGCCACCGTGAAACCGCCGTCGGGCAGTGGTCCGGTGTCCAGCCTCCCACCGGTCAACCGTACGCGCTCACGCATTCCGACCAGGCCGTGACCGGTGCCGGGATGGGACTCCAGGGGTGCGGCGCGTTCCTCGGCGGGGCCGTTGACGACCAGGACCATCAACTGCTCGCCGTCCGAGGTGATGGACACCCGCGTCGAGGCTCCCGGCGCGTGCCGAACCACGTTCGACAGCGCCTCCTGGACGATCCGGTACGCCGACAGATCGACCGACTGCGGCACCGCCCCGGCCGGCGGACTCATGGTCAACTCCGCCGGCACCCCCGCCCGCACCGCCGCCTCCACCAACTGCTGTACGCGGGACAGACCCGGTTGCGGTGCCAGTTCGCCCTCCGTGCCCTCGCTGCGCAACACGGTCAGCAGTCGGCGCATCTCGTTGAGCGACTCCCGGGAGCCGGCCGCGATCGCCGCGAACTCCTCCTGCGCGGCGGGCGGCAGACCTTCGATCCGGTACGGGGCCGAATCTGCCTGGACGGTGATCACCGACATGTGGTGGGCGACCACGTCATGGAGCTCACGGGCGATCCGGGTGCGTTCCTCCAACAGGGTGCGCCGGGCGCGCTCGGCCTCGCTGATGGTCTCCTGGGCGACCAATCTGCGCTGTGCGTCGCCGCGTTCGCGCAGCGCGCCCGTGACCACTAGGACCACCCCCGTCAGCACGAACAGCAGTACATGAACGCCGTCGCTCAGCGTCTGGGAGACCAGTTCGAAGACGATCCCGGCGACACCGGTGGCCAGCCAGACCGCCACCAGGGTGCGGCGCGGCTCCCGTAGGCCCACGAAGGCCATCAGCAGCAGATAGCCGACCACGACCATGGGTGTCCAGGGCCAGGCCAGCCCCTCGGTGCGGTCCGCGCCCATCAGGGCCACCGCACCCAGCACATCGGCGGTGTAGATGATCCACCACGCCTTCAGCGGGCGGGTCACGGCGAGCAGCAGCGGTGCGGTCTGGGCGGTGGCCAGCGCACCCGCGAGGGCTCCGTTGAGGCCGTACCCGTTGGTCAGCACGTTGATGGTGACCGGCAGCAGCGCTGCGACGCCGGCGAAGGCGACGACGTACGGCAGCGCCCGCAGCCACGGTCTGCGGGCCGTGCCGAGCAGGGGGGCCGTCGAGGCGGACGGCGCCCGGAGGTCGGCCGTGAGGAAGCCCCAGCCGCGGCGGGCGGTGTGGAGCGCGCGCCCGCGCAGGTCGGGGGGATGGGGGGGAGGAGTATCAGACATGGCCTGGTCAGAGTAGGCAGACCGGTTCAGCGAAGCGTCATACCCAGGAGCCGAAACGGGTGTCATACCTGGGTATGACACCCGTTCGAAGGCCGCCGGAGGTCAGAGCTCCGCCAGCAGCTGCGCCTTCTTGGAACTGAACTCGTCGTCGGTCACCAGGCCCGCCTGATGCAGTTCGCCAAGATGTCTGATCCGCTCGGCGATGTCAGCCGGGTCGCGCCGTGCGGTGTGCAGGGCCAGAGCGGGCGCAGCGCCGGACTTCTGCACCGATTCCAACACCGCAGCCGCGAAGGGCAGCGACTCGTGCACCGGTCCGCTGCGGACGCCGAACACGACCGCTGCGGGGTCCTGGTCCACCCGCGCGGGGGGCGTGCTCCCCTCGCCGAGGAGGACGTCCGACCTGCGCAGCAGCCGCAGATATCCGTCGGCGGCTTCGGGCGTGCGCCACTCGACCCCGCTGAGCTCGCTCACCGCGAAGCTCTGGTCGCCCGCCTTCCACTTTGCGGAGGAGGCCCCCGTGCGGGACCAGCGGAAGCCGACGTGCCGACCGTCGAAGGACGCCCTTCCGTCGGACGCCTTGAACGTCAGCGGTGCGTCGGGGGCGGCAACGGCGTACCGCTCGGTGGGCCGGTCCGCGTCCGCGGCCAGTACTGTTCTGAGTTCCCCGGCATGGAACTCGGCCATGTCCTTGCCATCGGCCGGTAGCACCAGTCGATAGGGGTCGCACTCTTCCTTGAGCTGTCCGGCCGCGGCTTCCATCAGCGGGTCCGCGCCTGGTCTGGGCGCCGCGTACAGCACCACCGTCCCCCGCCTGCCCGGGGAGAGAGTCACCGATGCCAACGCCTCGTGGGGGATGCGGCGTTCATGGAGCGCCTGCAAGAGCTTCGGCGTTCGGTGTCCCCGTTCATAGCGGATGAGCACGGAGTCGGACTCAAACTCCCATGTGGCTTGAATTCCAGCCAATACATCACCCATACGCATCATCGTAGGCTGCCGGCGCTTCCACGTCGCCCCTTCGTCAGGTGTGCAATACACGGAGCTCTACGCGCGTCAGGCCGCTGCTTCACCGAAAATATCGTGGCCGCACTCGATGTCCGCGGGGGAGCAGACCACCTCGGCGTAGGACCCGACACCTATCACCGCCAGGTTGGCGATGCTCTCGGTGCCCGGCTCGAAATAGCCGCTGTGGCCGATCGCGCCGTCCGCCGACATCACACGTGCCCCGAACTCGGGAGCCATCGGATCGGCGCCGTGACCTAGGCCGCCGACCTGGAGATGGGGCACGTCCTCAATCCAATCATCGCGGTCCCGCATCGCCCACACCCGGGCGCGGGCGCGGAGTTCGGTCACATTGCCGGCGCGCATCCCCGGGCTGCCCGCGACCGCGATGTCGGTGACGCGGGGCGATAGTTCCCTGGCCGCGAGCCCGCACACCACCGAACCGTAGCTGTGGCAGAACAGGGCGATCTCCGATGCGCCGGGCAGTGCGTCGACCAGCCGGGTCAGTCGCGCCGCACCGTTCTCCGCGAGCCGCCCGGTGGCCGAGTCCATCCCGAGCCCGGCGGGGGTGATGTAGTCGGCCCAGGCGATGACCGCGGTACGGGTACGGGGGGAGGCGACGCGTTCGGCGGCGTAGAGCGACTGCGCCATGCCCACGGGGGCGCTGTACTTGCGGGCGCTGCGCTGGAAGGTGAGGAGATTGGTGTCGACCCCGGGGACGATCACCGAGACCCGGTCGGCCCGCTCCAGACTGCCGAAGACTTCGGCAGCCCTGCCGGAGCCGGACGGATCGAAGGCCAGGATCTGCCGCCCGGGCCGCATCAGGGCCTGGAAGCGATGGATCCGGCGCATGCTGTGGTGGCGACCCTCGGCATTGAGCCGGGCCGTCTTGCGTCGCTGGGTCTCGACGGCGAGCGAGTGGGCGATGGCCGTGCGGTTGGCCTGATAGCGCAGCGCGACCGGGGCGCCGTTGAGATTGCCGACCACCAACGGGAACCGCTGGGCGAGCCGATGGCTCCGGGCACGGTCGAGCGAGGCGAAGAAGGCGGCCAGCTGCGAGGGCGTGCTGTCCGTGCCGGGCAGGGCACGGCCGTCGACCCTGGCCTTGCGCCATGCCGTCGACTCCGCCTCGAAGAAGTCGCGCGGCGCGCTCCGCTGGCGTTCGGCGGTCCAACCGGTGGTGGTCAACATGATGAACACGACCGCGAGCGCAAGGAGACCGCGCCAACCGGCCAGGGCGGGAGAAGGGCTGAAAGGAGTCACTGCCCACCACCCTAGGAGAGACGTGATGGGCCTCGTCGGGACCGTGAGGTAACTCACGTGTCCAAGAGGGATATCGGGAGTGGAGGGGGGAAGGGCCGTGACTCGACGGGCGGTGGATCGTTGGCGCACACCCGCGGTAGGGATCCTGACGATCCGTCAGGGCCCGCGGTGCGTCAGAACCGGAGGGCCGTCAGGTCGGGACGCGATGCCGCGGGACCGTTAGTCACTGCTCACTGCTCACTGCTCACTGCTTCTACCGCTTCACCGTCGAGCGCGGTCTCGTTGCTCCCGTGCCCGCCGTGCCAGTCCTGGGCCAGTGCCGGACCCAGTTGCAGCAGATATCCGGCGGTCAAGTCCCGCAGGGCGTCCTTGCTGGGGTCATCGCCACGGCTCCACAGCTGTCCGGCCACCCTCATCACCGCACTGAAGGCCGCCACCAGGGTGCGCGGGCGTGGGTCCGCGTCGACATCGAGCCCTTCGCGCGCCGCGATCAGCCGGGCGACCTGCTCCTCCATCTCCGTGGAGCGGCGCAGATGCGCGGCGAGCAGGGCGGGCGTCGACTCGATCATGAGACAGGTCTGGAAGTGGATCTCGACCGGCGCGATCTGGCCGAGCGCCTCGTCGATGTGGTCCCAGCCCAGGAGGACCGCGTTCCGCAGGGCTTCGAACGGCACTTCGTGGGCCGGGCGCTCCTTCAGGAGTGCGCAGAAGCGGTTGCTGACGAGGTCCTGGAGGGCGAAGGCCACCTCCTCCTTGCTGGTGAAGTACCGGAAGAAGGTCCGCTGGGAGACGTCGACCACGTCCGCGATCTCATCGACGGTGGTCTGCTCGTACCCCTGGGAGATGAACAGCTCCAAGGACGCACGCACGAGCGCATCACGGGTGAGCTGCTTCTTCCGCTCACGCAGCCCGGTCGGCTCGGCCATGGGCTCGGCCGCCATCTGGCCCGTCACTTGACCCTCGATTCATGGTCTCTTGCACCGGACATTTCGCCGGATACTTCACCGGACACTGCGCCGGACGTCGCACCGCACATGCCCAGCGCGTTGAACTGATCGACCGGTTCAGCCTACCTGTGAGACAGATGACAGTAGCTGACTAAAGAAATCGTTTGTCAACTGTCAGAGGCTGTCACTAGTCTCATCGCATGACTAGTCAGACCACCATCGACAAGACGCCGCAGGATGACCCCCTGGGGCCACGCGACGTAGCGGCGGGTCCGGCCAAGGGGCTTCGCGGCCACCCTTGGCTGACGCTCTTCGCAGTGGCCATCGGCGTGATGATGGTTGCACTGGACGGCACCATCGTAGCCATCGCCAATCCCGCGATAGCCGCCGACCTCAAGGCCACGATGGCCGACGTCCAATGGATCAGCCACGGCTACTTCCTGGCGCTCGCCGTCACCCTGATCACCGCGGGCAAGCTGGGTGACCGCTTCGGCCACCGCCAGACCTTTCTCATCGGCATCGTCGGTTTCGCCGCGTCGTCCGCGGCCATCGGATTCTCCGAAGGCATCGTCTCGATCGTGACCTTCCGAGTGGCCCAGGGCCTCTTCGGAGCCCTGCTGATGCCCGCCGCGCTCGGTCTGCTCCGGGCGACCTTCCCCGCCGAGAAGCTGAACATGGCGATCGGCATCTGGGGCATGGTCATCGGTGCGTCCACCGCGGGCGGACCGATCGTCGGCGGCCTGCTGGTCGAGCACGTCAGCTGGCAGTCCGTGTTCTTCATCAACGTCCCCGTGGGCATCATCGCCCTGGTCCTCGGTCTGGTGATCCTCAAGGACCACCGAGCGGAGAACGCCCCCAAGTCCTTCGACGTCCCCGGCATCCTGCTGCTGTCGGGCGGCATGTTCTGTCTCGTCTGGGCGCTGATCAAGGCCGCCGAGTGGGGCTGGGGCGACGGCAAGACATGGGGCTTCATCGGTGCCTCGATCGTCGCCTTCGCGCTGTTCGCCTTCTGGGAGAACAAGGTCGCCGAACCACTGATCCCGTTGAAGCTGTTCCGCTCGGTGCCGCTGTCTGCCGGTGTGGTGCTGATGGTGCTCATGGCCATCGGCTTCATGGGCGGTCTCTTCTTCGTCACCTTCTACCTTCAGAACGTCCACGGCATGAGCCCGGTCGACAGCGGTCTGCATCTGCTGCCGCTCACCGGAATGATGATCGTCGGCTCCCCGCTGGCCGGTGCGGTGATCACCAAGGTCGGACCACGGATCCCGCTCGCGGGCGGCATGCTCTTCACCACGATCGCCCTGTTCGGCATGTCCACCCTGGAGACCGACACCAGCAGCCTGACGATGTCGATCTGGTTCGCCCTGCTCGGTCTCGGCCTCGCGCCGGTCATGGTGGGTGCGACCGAGGTCATCGTGGGCAACGCCCCGATGGAGCTGTCCGGTGTCGCCGGCGGTCTCCAGCAGGCAGCCATGCAGATCGGCGGCAGCCTCGGCACCGCGGTGCTCGGCGCGGTCATGGCCGCCAAGGTCAACAGCGACCTCGCCGGCAACTGGGCCGCCGCGAAGCTCCCGCCGCTGCCCGCCGAGCAGATGGAGCAGGCCGCGAAGGCCGTCGAGGTCGGAGTGGCCCCGGTCGGCAAGGGCACCCCGCCCGAGGTGGTTGCCAAGATCACCGAGGTCGCGCATGACACGTTCGTGTCCGGCATGGGCCTCGCCTGCCTCGTTGCTGCGGGCATCTCGGCTCTGGCCATCGGGGTGGCGCTGCTGACCAAGCGCGGCGCCAACGCGGAGGCGGGCGCCGGCGCGGCTCACATCTGAGCCGTTCCGTCCCCCGCGAGGCGTCAACCTCGTACCGCCAACAGCCCCACCGGGTCAGCCCGGTGGGGCTGTTCGCCTATCAGGGTGATCCCGCTCGGTGCCCCTGTTGTCGTCCTCGGGCCGTGGGTCAGGGTGCGGTCGACCGATTCATATGATCACGGGGGTTCACCGCCATGCGACGACACACCATCGCCCTGTCCGCACTCATCGCCCTGGCCGCCCTGAGCACGACCCTCACCCCCTCGGGGCCGGCACTGGCCGCGACGCGACTGGGGGAGTGCCCCACGGGCGCGCTCTGTCTGTGGGAGCGGTCCGGCTTCGGCGGAGCCCGGCATCTGTACGAGCTCTCCGGCACCGACATCGAGAGCTGCATCCCGCTGCGCGCCGGGGTCACCGCACAGTCGCTCGCCAACCGCACCGGGCGGCCCGTCACCACCTACCAGTCCGCCGAGTGCCAGGAGACGGGCGAGTTCGAGACCTATCCCGGCTCCGGGACCTGGTCGCCCCAGTCGCCCTACCGGGTCCGGGCGTTCAAGATCTGGGAGAGCTGAGGGCCGGTCCGCGGCCCGGCGCGGCGGGAGGGCCCGTCAACCGGCACGAGGGCGGCGGAACCTCATCGGAGGTTCCGCCGCCCTCGTGTTCACACCGCTGTGGGCGTCAGGCGTCGCCGCCCGCAGGGCCGGGGTCGGCCGCCGCCACGTCGAGCAGCTGATAGCGGTCCACGGCCTGCTTCAGTACCGAGCGGTCCACCTTGCCCTCGCGCGCCAACTCGGTCAGCACGCCCAGCACGATCGACTGCGCGTCGATGTGGAAGTAGCGGCGGGCCGCACCACGGGTGTCCGCGAAGCCGAAGCCGTCCGCACCCAGCGAGGCGTAGGTACCGGGCACCCAGCGGGAGATCTGGTCGGGTACCGAGCGCATCCAGTCGGAGACCGCCACGAACGGACCCTCGACGCCGGAGAATTTGCGCGTGACGTACGGAACGCGCTGCTCCTCCTCGGGGTGCAGCAGGTTGTACTCCTCCACCGACACGGCCTCGCGGCGCAGCTCGTTCCAGGACGTCGCCGACCAGACGTCGGCGCGCACGTTCCAGTCCGTCGCCAGGATCTGCTGGGCCTCGACGGCCCACGGCACGGCCACACCGGACGCCAGGATCTGCGCCGGGATCTGCCCCTGCTCGGCGCTCTTGTAGCGGTAGACGCCCTTGAGGATGCCGTCCACGTCGACGTTCTCCGGCTCGGCCGGGTGCTGGATCGGCTCGTTGTAGACGGTCAGGTAGTAGAAGACGTCCTCGTTCTCCTCGGGCGTCCCTCCGTACATCCGCCGCAGACCGTCCTTGACGATGTGGGCCATCTCGAACCCGAACGCCGGGTCGTACGCCACACAGCCGGGGTTGGTCGAAGCCAGCAGCTGCGAATGGCCGTCCGCGTGCTGAAGGCCCTCGCCGGTCAGCGTCGTGCGGCCCGCGGTCGCGCCCAGTACGAAACCGCGCGCCAACTGGTCCGCCATCTGCCAGAACTGGTCACCGGTGCGCTGGAAACCGAACATCGAGTAGAAGACGTACACCGGGATCAGCGGCTCGCCATGGGTGGCGTACGCGGAACCGGCGGCGATCAGCGAGGCCGTGCAGCCCGCCTCGGAGATGCCGTCGTGCAGCATCTGGCCGGTCGGCGACTCCTTGTAGGCGAGCAGCAGCTCGCGGTCCACGGACTCGTACTGCTGGCCCAGCGGGTTGTAGATCTTCGCGCTCGGGAAGAACGAGTCCATCCCGAAGGTGCGGTACTCGTCGGGCGCGATCAGCACGAACCGCTTGCCGATCTCCTTGTCCCGCATCAGGTCCTTCAGCAGCCGGACGAACGCCATGGTGGTGGCGATCGACTGCTGCCCCGAGCCCTTGCGGACGGCCGCGTAGGTCTTGTCCTCGGGCAGCACCAGGGGCTTCGCCCGCACGACACGGGTCGGCACATAGCCGCCCAGCGCCTTGCGGCGGTCGTGCATGTACTGGATCTCCTCCGAGTCGCGACCCGGGTGGTAGTACGGCGGCAGGCCGTCTTCCAGCTGGGAGTCCGCGATCGGGATGTGCAGCCGGTCCCGGAAGCCCTTGAGGTCGTCGACCGTGAGCTTCTTCATCTGGTGGGTGGCGTTGCGGCCCTCGAAGTTCGGGCCGAGGGTCCAGCCCTTGACCGTCTGGGCGAGGATCACGGTCGGCTGGCCCTTGTGGGCCTTGGCCGCCGCGAACGCCGCGAACACCTTGCGGTGGTCGTGACCACCGCGACCGAGGTGCAGGATCTGCTCGTCGGACATGTTCTCGACCATGGCGCGCAGCCGCTGGTCCCCACCGAAGAAGTGCTCGCGGATGTACGCGCCGGTCTCGGTGGCGTACGTCTGGAACTGGCCGTCGGGGGTGGTGTTCAACTTGTTCACCAGCAGGCCGTCGCGGTCCTGCGCCAGCAGCGGGTCCCAGGAGCGGTCCCAGACCAGCTTGATCACGTTCCAGCCGGCGCCGCGGAACTGCGACTCCAGCTCCTGGATGATCTTGCCGTTGCCGCGTACCGGACCATCCAGCCGCTGGAGGTTGCAGTTGACGACGAAGGTGAGGTTGTCCAGGCCCTCACGGGAGGCGATGGAGAGCTGACCGAGCGACTCGGGCTCGTCCATCTCGCCGTCACCGAGGAACGCCCACACATGCGACTTCGAGGTGTCCGCGACGCCCCGGGCCTGCATGTAGCGGTTCATCCGGGCCTGGTAGATCGCGCCCAGGGGGCCGAGGCCCATCGAGACCGTCGGGAACTCCCAGAAGTCCGGCATCAGCCGCGGGTGCGGGTAGCTGGAGAGCCCGTTCGGATACTTCGACTTCTCCTGGCGGAAGGCGTCGAGCTGGGTCTCGCTCAGCCGGTCGAGCAGAAAGGCGCGGGCGTAGATGCCGGGCGAGGCATGGCCCTGGAAGAAGATCTGGTCGCCGCCGTCGCCCTCGTCCTTGCCCCGGAAGAAGTGGTTGAAGCCGACGTCGTAGAGCGAGGCGGAGGACGCGAAGGTGGCGATGTGGCCGCCGACGCCGATCCCGGGACGCTGGGCGCGGGAGACCATCACCGCGGCGTTCCAGCGGGTCGCGTTGAGGACCTTGCGCTCGACCTCCTCGTTGCCGGGGAAGAACGGCTCGTCCTTGGTGGCGATGGTGTTCACATAGTCCGTGCTGCGCATCTCGGGCACGGCCACCCGCTTCTCACGGGCGCGCTCGATGAGGCGGAGCATCAGATAGCGGGCCCGTTCCCGGCCTCGCTCGTCGACGGCGGCGTCGAGTGAGTCCAGCCATTCCTGGGTCTCTTCGGGATCGAAGTCCGGAACCTGACTGGGAAGGCCGCCAATGATGATCGGGTTGCGATCTGATCCGGAAGCCACGCTGATCCTTCACTGTTCGGGGTGGTGAGCCGAGTTTTCTGGCAGAGTTTGCAGAGATCGTGGGGCGCTGCCGTACCGCCTCCATCGTGTACCGCGGGACGGGAAACGTCATCTCTACTGAGAGGTAACCCATGATCTCGCCGACGTCCCGCCCTGATCGGGTCCTGCTCACCAGGTGGGCTAGGTAGGGTCAAATCGCAACCTTACGCCCATCCCGGTATCGCGTTCAGTTCGGGTGTTCGGTTCCGAGGGTGATAGCAGAGGGACGTAAGGTGGCAAAGGCGACCGAAGAGTGTCGCGTGCCCGACAGGCTTCGTTGGGACGTGTGTGGAGTTGCGTCGAGACGGGCGCAAACGTCACCGTTTCGGCGGTCTGAACGGCCGGGTACTTGCGCGATCCGCCCGGCGCGTGTGGACTACGGCCAACGCCACGCGTACGCGCGAGGCCGCAGCATCTACCGAACATGATCAGGAGGCAAGCCGTGAGCGCGACCGCGGACCACGCGGAGGAGCGGACCAACCCAGCAGCAAGGCTGGGGTTCGAGCCCGGACAGGTGGTCCAGGAGATCGGCTACGACGAGGACGCCGACCAGGATCTCCGTGAAGGCATCGAGTCCGTGATCGGCCAGGACCTCGTGGACGAGGAGTACGACGACGTCGCAGACGCAGTCGTCCTCTGGTTCCGCGATGAGGACGGCGACCTGACGGACACGCTGGTGGACTCCATCAGCCTGCTCGACGAAGGCGGCCTGATCTGGCTCCTTACGCCGAAGACGGGCCGGGAGGGCTACGTGGAGCCCAGCGACATCAGCGATGCCGCGCAGACTGCCGGTCTCTCGCAGACCAAGAGCATCAGTGTGGCCAAGGACTGGTCCGGCAGCCGGCTGGTGGCACCCAAGGCGAAGCGCTGAGGAGCCCCTAAGCAGGCCCGGGCCAGGCACCGGGCACACCCTGAGCGCATCGGCACCAACTACCGGTAGGCCCCCTTTGACCCAGGTCAAAGGGGGCCTACCGGTGTCTAGGGGGTTCTTGGTACGCGCCTAGAGTGGACCCGTCACCCAAACGGGCTCAGCGAAGGGAACCACCCATCATGGCGATCGACGTCGGCACCGAGGCACCCGCATTCGAGCTGAAGGACAACCACGGGCGCACGGTGAGGCTCGCCGACTTCCGCGGCGAGAAGAACGTGGTGCTCCTCTTCTACCCCTTCGCCTTCACCGGTGTGTGCACGGGCGAGCTGTGCGCGCTCCGCGACGAGCTCCCGGCGTTCGTCAACGACGACACCCAGCTGCTCGCCGTCTCCAACGACTCGATCCACACCCTGCGCGTCTTCGCCGAGCAGGAGGGACTGGAGTACCCGCTGCTGTCCGACTTCTGGCCGCACGGCGAGGTGTCCAGGGCGTACGGGGTCTTCGACGAGGAGAAGGGCTGCGCCGTGCGCGGCACCTTCATCATCGACAAGGAGGGCGTCGTCCGCTGGAGCGTCGTGAACGCCCTGCCGGACGCCCGCGACCTGAACGAGTACACCAAGGCCCTCGCGGCCATCTGAGACCGCCCGAGCGCCCCGTACCGCCCCGTCGTGCGGACACACCACGAGCGGGCAGCGGTTCGGGGCCGGAGCGCCCGTACGGGCCGGGCGGCGGTGTGCCCCCGCCCCCGGCTGGGACGCCCTCCGTCCGCTCTCCCCGCGTGCCGCTGCGAGGCCCCAGCGGCGCTCCAGGGCCGCGCTGGTGTCGCCGACGCATTCAGGACAGCGACCACCGCCCGGTCTGGCCGCCCAACCAGCATCCAACCGGGATGCAACGGGCGACCTCCCGAGTCAAACCCTGTCTTGCGCGGGAACCGGTCACTAGGATCGGATCGTTGATCCGACACGAACGCACGACGGGGGCGCTGCCCCTGGAAACCAATGGAGGGACTCGTGGGAGTCAGCCTCAGCAAGGGCGGCAACGTCTCGCTGACCAAGGCCGCGCCCGGCCTCACCGCCGTCACGGTGGGCCTGGGCTGGGACATCCGTACCACCACCGGCACGGACTTCGACCTGGATGCCAGCGCCCTGCTGACGAACGCCGAGGGCAAGGTCACCAGCGACGGCAACTTCGTCTTCTTCAACAACCTCAAGAGCGCCGACGGCTCCGTCGAGCACACCGGGGACAACCTCACGGGTGAGGGCGAGGGCGACGACGAGCAGATCAAGATCCATCTGGCGTCGGTCCCGGCCGACGTCGACAAGATCGTCTTCCCGGTCTCGATCTATGAGGCCGAGAGCCGGCAGCAGTCGTTCGGACAGGTGCGCAACGCGTTCATCCGCGTGGTCAACCAGGCGGACAACAACGAACTGGCTCGCTACGACCTGAGCGAGGATGCCTCGACCGAGACCGCCATGGTCTTCGGCGAGCTCTACCGCAACGGCGCGGAGTGGAAGTTCCGGGCCATCGGCCAGGGTTACGCCTCCGGTCTGCGCGGCATCGCGCAGGACTTCGGCGTCAACGTCTGAGCAGCTCGCATTCCGTCCGGCGCCGCACTGAACAGTGCGGCGCCGGACGTGCCTGTTCCCACGGGCATGGCGCGGTGTGATCAGGGCATGTCTGTGCCAGTGGGTCCGGTCCGCTTCGGCGCCGGTTCCGCATGCGTGCGCAGTCGTCCCCTCGTACACCCGTGATGGCGATGCGGGTGCTGCACCCCCACGAGAACGGGGGTGGGGCGGCCGTGCGAGCGCAGCGCGGGCGAGGGCGCCGACGTCGGACGGGGGGCGGGGTCATGGCGTCACCCGACGCCGAAGTAACGGGGTGGCGTGCCCGTGCAAGCACGCCGAGGGTGGGTTCCGGGGCGAACGGCGCCGGACAGCCACAACGATCGACTGGGGAGGATCACATCATGGGCGTCACGCTCGCCAAGGGAGGCAACGTCTCCCTCTCCAAGGCCGCACCCAATCTCACGCATGTGCTGGTGGGACTGGGCTGGGACGCGCGCTCCACCACCGGAGCCGACTTCGACCTCGACGCGAGCGCACTGCTCTGCGGCAACGGTCGCGTCCTGGGCGACGACTACTTCGTCTTCTACAACAACCTGAAGAGTCCCGAGGGTTCCGTCGAGCACACCGGTGACAACCTCACGGGCGTCGGCGTCGGCGACGACGAGTCCCTGATCGTGGACCTCACCAAGGTGCCGCAGACGGTCGACAAGATCGTCTTTCCGGTCTCCATCCACGACGCGGACAATCGCGGCCAGTCGTTCGGCCAGGTGAGCAATGCCTTCATCCGCGTGGTCAACCAGGCGGACGGCCAGGAGTTGGCGCGTTACGACCTGAGTGAGGACGCTTCGACCGAGACCGCGATGATCTTCGGTGAGCTGTACCGGTATGGCGTGGAGTGGAAGTTCCGCGCCGTCGGCCAGGGGTACGCGTCGGGACTGCGGGGCATCGCTCTAGACTTCGGGGTCAATGTTTCGTAAAGCTCCGCACGTTGCGCGGAGAACTGTCCTCGGTGTGTGGGCGTTACTCCCCCGGGCCTGGCCCGGGGGCACCCCCACCTAAACGATTGGGTGCCAGTGGTTCTGAAAACCTTCGGCTGGTCGTTCGCGGTTACCGCGCTCGGCTTGGTCGCAGCGGTGCTCTACGGAGGATGGACCGCGTTCGGGATCGTGGCGATCCTGTCCATCCTTGAAATCTCGCTATCGTTCGACAACGCGGTCGTCAACGCCGGCATCCTGAAGAAGATGAATGCCTTCTGGCAGAAGATCTTCCTCACGATCGGCATTCTCATCGCCGTATTCGGTATGCGGCTGGTGTTCCCCGTCGTCATCGTCGCTGTCAGTGCTCAGCTCGGCCCCATCGAGGCGGTCGAACTGGCACTCAACGACAAGGACAAGTACGAGGAACTGGTGACCGACGCCCATCCGTCGATCGCCGCCTTCGGTGGCATGTTCCTCCTGATGATCTTCCTCAACTTCATCTTCGAGGACCGGGAGATCAAGTGGCTGGCCTGGCTGGAGCGCCCGCTCGCCAAGCTCGGCAAGGTCGAGGCCCTCTCGGTCTGCATCGCCTTGATCGTTTTGATGATCAGCGCCATGACCTTCGCCGTCAACGCCCATCAGCATGGCGGTGGCCATGCGAACAAGGCTGAGACGGTTCTCCTCTCCGGTGTCGCCGGTCTGATCACTTATCTGATCGTCGCCGGTCTCTCCAGCTTCTTCGAGAACAAGCTCGAAGAGGAGGAGGAACGCGAACACGAGGAGGAGGAGAAGGCCCGCAAGAGCGGGAAGAAGGTCACCGCCGTCGCCGTCGGTGGCAAGGCCGCCTTCTTCATGTTCATGTACCTGGAGGTCCTGGACGCGTCGTTCTCCTTCGACGGAGTCATCGGCGCGTTCGCCATCACCAATGACATCGTGCTGATGGCCCTCGGTCTCGGCATCGGCGCCATGTACGTCCGATCGCTCACCGTCTACCTGGTGCGCCAGGGAACGCTCGACGAGTACGTGTACCTGGAGCACGGCGCCCACTACGCGATCGGCGCGCTGGCGATCATCCTGCTGATCACCATCCAGTACCAGATCCACGAACTGATCACCGGTCTCGTCGGTGTCGCCCTGATCGGCTGGTCCTTCGTGTCGTCGCTGCGACGGAATCGAGAGGTCGCCGCTCAGGAAGCCCTGAGCGAAAAGGCCGAGTCACGCTCCTGATCGGGGGTGTGACCGTCGACGAATTGCGGAACGCTTCTCGCGGGGCGGTTACGAGGCACGTGCCTCGTAGCCGCCCCGTACCGTGCGCGGGAGCGGGGCCGGGCGCGCTCGGCCAAGGCGCCGGGGAGATGTGTCGGGCGGGTCCAACGAAAGGACTAGGGGCGGGACATGGCCTTCTGGGACAACCTGTGGCAGGGCAGGTCGACGCAGTTCGACTCCGGCAATGCCGCGACGAACTCCATCTCACTCAACCGGCGCCGTCCCTCGGTGTCGCTCACCAAACAGGGAGCGGCCAGCGGCCATCTGCGGGTCAACCTCTCCTGGCGGATGCGGACGTCCGACATCGAGGGCAGGCAGCAGAACAGCCTGCTGCGCCACCCCTTCAAGCTCTTCAAGCCCGAGGTGGTCCAGGCCCACACCCAGGGCATGGTCAACGTCGACCTCGACCTCGGCTGTCTCTACGAGTTGGCCGACGGCAGCAAGGGCGTGGTCCAGCCGCTGGGGAACTTCTTCGGTTCCACCAATGAGGCGCCGTACGTCAAACTCAGCGGTGACGACCGGTTCGGCTCCGGTTCCGGCGAGACCATCTACGTCAACCTCGACCATCACGCAGAGATCAAACGACTGCTGTTCTTCGTCTACATCTACGACCAGACCCCGGCCTTCGACCGTACGCACGCCCAGGTGACCCTTTACCCGAGCAGTGGCCCCCGGGTCGAGATCGAACTCGACGAACGCGCGCCCGAGGCCCGTTCCTGTGCCGTGTTCTCCGTCGACAACACCAAGGGCGAACTGGTCGTACGCCGTGAGGTGAAGTTCGTCTACGGCTTCCAGGCAGAGCTGGACCGACTGTACGGCTGGGGCCTCCAGTGGGGCCGCGGGTACAAGTCGCGGGTCTGAACCGACCCGCACCCGTGCCGGCCGGAGGTTCAGGGGCGAGCGAACTGCGGGCCCATCGGCGGCAGCCGGAAGTCCGGGTCCGGCACCAGGGCCGGCTGAGGGTAGCCGTACCCCTGCTGCTGCCCCGGGCGGGCCGCCCCGGACTGCGGATAGCCCTGGGCGGGGTCCGCGGTCGGCCGGGTCGGTACCGCGGGGGCGCCCGCCATGGCCGCGGTCTCCCCGACGTCGGCCGAATCGTTCCCGGAGCCTTCGCCGTCGTCCACCGAAATGCCGAAGTCGGTCGCCAGCCCCACCAGACCGGTCGGATAGCCCTGTCCCACGGCCCGGAACTTCCAACCGTCACCGCGGCGGTACAACTCGCCGCAAATGATGGCGGTCTCCGCACCCGTCTCGGGTTGCACATCGAAGACCGCCAGCGGCTCGGAGTCGGTGAGAGCCGCGTCGTACAGCAGTATCCGCAGATCACGCACGTGCTGGAAGGTGTCGCCGTCGGAGGAGGCGGCCAGTACCACCTGGTCGACGGAGGGCTCCAGCGCGGAGAGATCGGCCTCCACGGTGTCGGTGAGATGGTCGGCGACGCGCTTCTTCGACAGCCTGCGCACCAGCCCGGAGGGGTGGCGCGGCTGGTTGTAGAAGACGAAGTCCTCGTCGGAGCGCACCCGGGCGTCGGGGCCGAGCAACAGGGCGGAGGCGTCCACATCCGGTACGCCGACACCCGGTGTCCAGCGCAGCACGGCGCGTACGGCCGTCGCATCGAGGGGGACGTTCGAGCCCTTCAGCATCGCGTGCGTCATGTCGGTCATCCTGCCTTCTCAGGGGCCGCCCGGACAACGCGGGAGCACGGCCCACCGCGCGGAAGTAGCAGTTCCGGGCGGTGGGGTGCTCGCTGCGCGCGGCGAGCACCATCCGGATGGACACTCGAACGGGGCCTTCCGAGCGATCGGCGCGGGAGACTCGTACGGTAGTCCGGCGCAGCGCCGGATGCAGTGGTACGGAAAGACACATGCATGGTGCATGTGGGATACCTGGAATTCATGGACCCGGGGACCTCTTGAGCCACTTTCGTACGTACTATTACCGGCCATGCCAGTCAGGTGAGCCGCCAAGCAGTACGGGGGAGTTTCATGCGTCATTTCGGGCAGCTTTCGCTCGCAGTGCGTGAGCGTCTGTTCCATCAGGAGCCGTGCGATTTCACCGCCGACTCCTCCGCCCGTACGCTCGCGGTGGCCTTGGGCGCCACGCTCTACAGCCCGGCCACCCGTCCCAAACTCGCTGACGACATCCACAAGCAGGTGGCGCGCGGAGTGGTCTCCATGGTGCTCTGCCTGGAGGATTCCATTGACGACTCCGAGGTGACGGACGCCGAGGAGAATCTCGTCCACCACTTCGCCGACCTCCATGCGCGCGGTGATGAACTGCCCCTGCTCTTCATCCGAGTGCGTGAGCCGCGGCAGATCCCTGACCTGGCCACCCGGCTGGGGGAATCCATCGGGTTGCTGTCGGGATTCGTGCTGCCCAAATTCACCGAGGAGCGGGGCGTCCCCTTCCTGGAGGCGCTCGCTGCGGCCGAGGCCGCGACCGGGCGGCGACTCTTCGCGATGCCCGTTCTGGAATCCCCCGAACTGCTCCATCTGGAGTCCCGGGGGGAGACGCTCGCGGGCATCTCCCGCACCGTCGACAAATACCGCGACCGCGTGCTGGCACTACGGCTCGGCGTCACCGATTTCTGCTCCGCCTACGGTCTGCGCCGCAGCCCCGATATGACGGCGTACGACGTCAAGATCGTGGCCTCGGTCATCGCGGACGTGGTGAATGTCCTCGGCCGCGCCGACGGTACGGGATACACGGTGACCGGTCCGGTGTGGGAGTACTTCCGGGTCCAGGAGCGCATGTTCAAACCGCAACTCAGGCGCAGCCCCTTTATGGAAGGCCGCGCAGATGAGCTGCGTACCGCTCTTATTCGGCATGATCTCGATGGACTTCTGCGCGAGATCGAACTCGACCGGGCCAATGGTCTGACGGGCAAGACCTGTATCCACCCCTCGCACGTGGTCCCCGTACACGCGCTCTCCGTGGTCAGCCACGAGGAATTCAGCGATGCCCGGGACATCCTGCGCCCCGAAAGGGAGGGCGGCGGCGTGCTGCGCTCCGCCTACACGAACAAGATGAACGAGGTGAAGCCCCACCGCGCGTGGGCGGAACGGACCCTGCTGCGGGCCGAGGTCTTCGGCGTGGCCAGGGAGGACATCGGTTTCGTGGAGCTGCTGACGGCCGGACACTCGGCTTGAGGGCCGTCGACACGACGACCTGCCCTGCCTGCCCTGTCGGGAGCCTGGCCCCAGCCCGTCCACCGGGGCCGTAGCCGTAGCCTGCATGGGGCCATACATCCGCACAGATCGCGACGACAGCGAAGGCTGGGATGACAGGGAAGCCCGGAAACACTGCGAATGCCGCTCGGACCGCGCAGAGCGCGACGACGGCGAGCACCAGAGGGAGAGAGACGGTCGACGTGGAGTGGTCGGGATCATGGGTCGCCCAGCGCCTCGGCGTGAGGCTCGAAGGTGATCCACAACTGCCCGCCCTGTTGGGGATGGCCCTGCGCCGCAACCCCAAACGGGCCCATCTGCTGGTGTCGAACGTGTTGGGCAAGCACGTGCCCCAGTCGCCCGCAGTCGTCCACGGGGCCGGATACGACCTCGGAGTACGGGTCCGGGCCCTGCTGGGGGACGAGGAATCGTCCCGCGCGGTCGTCCTCGGCTATGCGGAGACGGCGACGGCCCTCGGCCACTCGGTGGCCGACGGCGTGGCCCTCGCCCCCTATCTGCACTCCACCCGCCGCCCCGTCGCAGGGGTGGCACGGGCGGGTGGATTCGAGGAGTCCCACTCCCACGCCACCTCGCACCTCCTGCTGCCCGAGGACCCGCAGCTGCTCGCGGGCGAGGGTCCGCTGGTGCTGGTGGACGACGAGTTCTCCACCGGCAACACCGTGCTGAACACCATCCGCGCACTCCACGAGCGCTATCCCAGGGACCGCTATGTGGTGGTGGCGCTGGTGGATCTGCGCTCGCTCGCCGACCAGGGGCGGTTGGCGGCCCTGTCAGCCGAGCTCGACGCCCGGATCGACCTGGTGACATTGGCGAAGGGCACGGTGGGGCTGCCGGCCGACGTCCTGGCCAAGGGGCAGGCGCTGGTGGCCGAACACACAGCACCCACCGACCGTGAGGCAACACCCACCGACCCCAGGGCAGCGACCGAGGGCGCTGGAGCTGCCACCCGAGTGGACCTCGACTGGCCCCCGGGCCTCCCCGACGGCGGACGCCACGGCTTCACACCCGAGCACCGCGCACGCCTGGAGAAGGCCCTGCCCGCGATGGCCGGGACCATCGCCGCCGCCCTCGGCCTGGAATCCGCGACACCGGACTCCATACCCACAGGACCGGCCGCTGCCTCCCACCCTCACCCCTCAGCCTCCGACGCCCCCCGGCGGGTGCTCGTGCTCGGCTTCGAGGAGCTGATGTACGCACCCCTGCGCCTGGGCACCGCCCTGGAACGGCTCACCACCGCCGAGGTGCGTTTCTCCACCACCACCCGGTCACCGGTGCTCGCCGTCGACGACCCGGGCTACGCGATCCGCACCGCGCTCGCCTTCCCCGCCCACGACGACCCCGCAGACGGCCCGGGCGACCGCTACGCCTACAACGTGGCAGGTGCCGGCTTCGACGCCGTCGTCGCCGTCGTGGACTCCACCGCCGACACCCCTGCACTCCACGCCCCGGGCGGCCTCCTCGACCGGCTCGCCGCCCATACCCCCCGGGTGCTCCTCGCGGTCCTCCCCAGCCACCGACCCGAAGGGGCAGCCATGGCGCCCACGCCCTCCACCTCGGCCCTGGCCGAGCCCCTGCGCGGCCCCGCCTTCTCCTCGTACGCCGCAGAGGACGTCGGCTGGCTGCTCCAGGACCTCTCCGACGTACAGCTCGAAGCGCCCACGGAGGAGCGCGAGGAGGCGATCCAGCACGGCGGCGCCCACTACGCCGAGTCGCTGCCCGTCGAGTACCAGCCGTCGGCCGACTACCAGCAGCTCTTCCACAACGCCCTGGAGACCTCGGCCGCCCGCATCGCGCAGGCCGTCGGGGTCGTCACCGAGACCGTGCTCGCCGAGCGGGCCGCCGTGACGGACCGTCCCGTACTGGTCTCCCTGGCCCGGGCCGGCACGCCGGTCGGGGTACTGATGCGCCGCTGGGCCCAGTGGCGGCACGGCATCGACCTGCCGCACTACGCCGTCTCCATCGTCCGGGGGCGCGGCATCGACGCCAATGCCCTGCGCTGGCTCGCCGACCGTCATGACCCGGCCTCGGTGGTGTTCGTCGACGGCTGGACCGGGAAGGGCGCGATCACCCGTGAACTGGCCGCCGCGATCGCACGCTTCGACGGCTTCAACCCGGAGATCGCCGTACTCGCCGACCCCGGTGGGTGCGTCCGCACCTACGGCACCCGCGAGGACTTCCTCATCCCGTCGGCCTGTCTGAACTCGACCGTCTCCGGACTCATATCCCGTACGGTCCTGCGGTCCGACCTGGTCGGCGCCGACGACTACCACGGCGCCAAGTTCTACCGTGAGTTGGCGGATGCCGATCTCTCCCAACACTTCCTCGACACCATCGCCGCCCGCTTCGACGAGGTGACGGGCCCCGTGGACGCCGAGGTGAAGGAGTTGCTGGCGATGGACCGCGCGCCCACCTGGGAAGGCTGGGCGGCCGTCGAGCGGATCAGCGAGGAGTACGGCATCCACGATGTGAACCTGGTGAAACCGGGCGTCGGCGAAACCACCCGTGTGCTGCTGCGGCGCGTCCCCTGGAAGATCCTCGCCCGCGCTGGTGCCGGCGCCGACCTCGATCACATACGGCTCCTCGCCGACCAGCGCGGCGTACCCGTCGAGGAGGTCGACGACCTCCCCTACAGCTGTGTGGGGCTCATCCACCCCCAGTACACGCGCGGTGCGACCGGTGCCGACGGCAAGGCGGTGACGTCCCCGTGAGCACATCCCCACACCGGACAACGCACCACGACACCGTCGAGAAGGACCCCGCCCACACGGCCGTGAATGCATCGGCCGACGGGTCGGGCAGCGGGCGCCCGCTGGTCGCCAGCGACCTCGACCGCACCCTCATCTACTCGCGCCGAGCCCTCCACCTCACCATGCCCGACGCCGAGGCCCCCCGACTGCTGTGCGTCGAGGTCTACCAGGGCGGGCCCCTGTCGTACCTCACCGAGACGGCAGCCGCACTGCTGACGCGACTGGCCGACGAGACCGACTTCGTACCGGCCACCACCCGCACCCGGGAGCAGTACACGCGCATCCGGCTCCCCATCCCCACCCCCCGGTACGCCATCTGTGCCAACGGCGGCCACATCCTCGTCGACGGAGTCTCCGACCCCGATTGGCAGCGGCAGGTGACGGCCCGACTCGCCGATGAGTGCGTCCCCCTCGCCGAGGTGCGCGCCCATCTGATCGCGACCTCCGACCCGGCTTGGCTGCGCAAGGAACGCGTAGCCGAGGACCTCTTCGCGTACCTCGTCGTCGAACGCGAACTGCTCCCCGCCGACTGGATCAAGGAACTCGCGGCCTGGGCAGGCCCTCGGGGCTGGGCCGTCTCCCTCCAGGGCCGCAAGATCTACGCCGTACCGCAGCCGCTCACCAAGAGCGCTGCCGTACGGGAGGTGGCCCGGCGCACCGGGGCGCAGCGGGTGCTCGCGGCCGGTGACTCCCTGCTCGACGCCGACCTGCTGCTCGCGGCGGACCGCGGCTGGCGGCCCGGCCACGGTGAACTCGCGGACTCCGGCTGGAGCGCCCCCCATGTGGAGGCATTGGCGGAGTCGGGCGTACTGGCGGGCGAGGAGATCATCCGCAGGTTCCTGGCAGGCTGAGCGCACGAGCGACCGACGGCTCCACCGGAGTCCGTCGGTCGCTCGCAGCGGGGGGTGTTGCCGCGTGGTTCTCGGTGAGGTCGCTACTTGCGGCGGGAGCCGGCGCCCGGCTTCATCAGCCGCACCACGATGAACGCCAGCACACCCACCACCGCGGCGATCAACACCACCTTGGAGTAGGTGGAGACGTATCCCGCGACCTCTTCCCAGTTCTCGCCCAGCGCGTACCCCGCCAGGACGAACGCCGTGTTCCAGATCGCGCTGCCGAGCGTCGTGAGCGTCAGGAACAGCGGGAGCGGCATCCGCTCCACACCGGCCGGAACCGAGATCAACGACCGGAAGACCGGAATCATCCGGCCGAAGAAGACGGCCTTGGCACCATGCCGGGCGAACCAAGCCTCCGTGCGCTCAATGTCCGAGACCTTCAGCAGCGGCAGTTTCGCCGCGATGCGCACCGTACGGTCCCGACCGAGCAGCGCTCCGATCCCGTACAGGGCGAGCGCACCGACCACCGATCCGGCGGTCGTCCACAACAGGGCGGCGATCAACCCCATGTGTCCCGTACTGGCGGCGAAACCGGCCAGCGGCAGGATCACCTCGCTCGGCAGCGGAGGAAAGAGGTTCTCCAGGGCGATCAGTATGCCCGCCCCCGGCGCACCGAGGGTCTCCATCATGCTGTTGACCCAGCCGGGAGCACTGCTCTCCAGGCCCGCCGCACTGCTAACGATCATGTGATCCATGAGCTCCACGCTAGAAAACCGCAGCTGAAGGGAGTCTGAAGAGGGCCTCGGCCCATGCTGCGCGTCTACCCCAGTGTGCGGGACTCATGGCTGGCTGATGTTCTGGATCATGGCGAAGGCAGCAGGACGGACCCTTGTGCATGCGGTCGATCGGCGCTGACCGGGATACCAGCAGACGAAAAGGATCCCACTGCGGGTCCTCATCGAGCCGAGGTGCCACTCTCACGGCCCCCGGTGCGCGCTTCCCGACCTTCAGAGCCTGCGTCCGCGGCCACCACGAGTGGAGAGCCGGGTGGTGCCGTCAGTTGTTCGTGGATCTGGGAAGCACTGGGATTCACGGTTGGGGGTTGTTCATGGGGCAGGGCGGCCCCGGGCACCGAGAACAGCGGCCCGGAGCTGCTCCGAGAGACGGTCACTTTCGCCAGAACAAATGGTGCACCACTCCGCTGGGGCTGGGCACGACGTCCAGGTGGAACCGGTCGAGCAGCTCATCGGGGGACTCCCAGAGCCGTACTCCGGATCCGAACTCCACTGGTGAGACCGCCACGTGCAGGGTGTCGACGAGGTCGGCGTCGAGGAACTGCCGGATGGTGGTGGCTCCGCCACCGAGTCGGACGTCCTTGCCCTGTGCCGCCTCCTTGGCCTGTTCGAGAACCGCGGCAGGGTCGCCGTCGACAAAGTGGAACGTGGTGTCGGAGAGCGTGAACGACGGACGCTTGTGATGGGTCAGGACGAACACCGGGGTACGGAAAGGGGGCTCATCACCCCACCAGCCCTGCCACTCATGGTCCTGCCAGGGCCCGCGCTGGGGGCCGAACTTGTTGCGGCCCATGATCTCGGCACCGATGTTGCGCGCGTAGTCCCGCGTGAGGTAGTCATCCAGGCCCCGGCTCCCCCCGGGTTCGGTGCGCATGGGCCAGCTTGCCGTGGCGCCGGCCCAGGCGAACAGCCTCCCGGGATCGACATGACCGAATGGTCTTTCGAGGGTCTGGTCGTCACCGGCACCGATGCCGTCACTTGAGACGTTGAAGTTCTGGACTCTCAGTAGCTGAACCACGCGTTCCTCCTTTGATGGGGCGATAACAGTGGTGAGACTCTTTGGGTCAGGCAAACTCATCGCCCTCTCTGCGGCCGGTCAGAGATTCGGCTGACCAGCGCGCTGAGCTGTGAGATTGCGCGCCTTCGGCAGGCTCCCGAGGTGAGTGGCATCCGCCCCTTTGGCCCTGCCACGATCTGCTCGGTCTGGAGGAATTCTCGGCCGTGCGAGCCAGTGCGGCATCCCGAGTGCGGCAGATCCCGCCGGCATTGCTCGGCGGCTGCCGCCGGGAAGCCCGATAGATCCAGGCGCCTGTACCCCAACAGCGGTCGCGGGGCCATGGAAGGCGCGTGTCGGACATACCGCGGGGCAGCGCTCCTGCCCCGTACACGAGGAGCCTTCGCGGGTGTTGACTCCTGGATCGGTGTCGGCGCGCTCAGAGACACAGGAACACGGCAACGAGGACGGTCACGTGGGGATGTGGACTCCACGTGGCATTCGGCAACGGAAACGGCCCCCCGGTCGCGATGACCGAAGGGCCGTAACAGGCTCTCACCTGCTCGTTCCTACTGGTGGGCGCGGACGGTTTCGAACCGCCGACATCTGCTTTGTAAGTTCGGTCCGAGTCTGCTTCTGCCGCTGTCGTCGACTGGTACGACGGTTGGGCAGGGACGCTGGCGTACGCTCCCGTCCTGCGTCGTTGATGTCAGTTGTTGATGTCAGAAGCCATCTGATCCGTAGCTCTAGCCGGATCGGTCAGGGGCGGCCATACCGGCCGTTACGAGGACCCGGAGAGACGGTGGCGGGCGGGGGCGGTTGCTGTGGTTGCGGTACGCCGCTGCTGTACAGCGGCCCTATCCATGGGCGGATCCTTTGGACCCACGTCACCCTCGTCATTGCTCGGTCTTGGCCAGCGGACAAGAGGCAGCAACATTTCCCCGATCATGACCCCAACGTCGCGCTTCACGGGCAGGCCCACTGACTGCCCGACTCGCCATAAGCTTACGGGGCCATGATCAGCGCTCCCAGAGCAGCTCCAGCGAAAAGCCGCTCCACCGACCTACTCGCCTGACGCTGATTCATCGGCACGGGGCGCATCTTCCGAACCAAGTTCTTTCGCTCTAATGAATGAAGGCACCTCACTCGCGACCTCGGCGTAGATTGGATTAGTCGCCAAATCAATTAGGGTGAGCTTCTGGCGAGCCAGAAGCTCCTCGATTAGCCTGACAGCCTCTTCACTTTCTCCAATCAGAACCTTTTTACAGTGAACAAACTCCTCCGAGAGCCCGCTAACATCCCATTCCTCAACCTCTCCCCTGATCGCATCTGGACCATATTTTCCCCTCCTGGCCGTCCAACTCAGCAACTGCGCTCGCAGATGCACCCCCCTATTCAAATCTCCTCTCAGGAGGTACGCACTGAGCGCCTCGACAACACTCCACGCCTTACGCCTGACCGCGATATCAGAAATTCTGATCAGCACAGATGACAACTCCCTGGCCTCCCGCTTATGCAGCTTACCTGCCACATCCGCAGAAAGCAGAATTCCCAGCGCCAGCAGCCCCTGCACTCCCTCCGCGAAATACTGTTTGTCAATTTTCAGCTTTGCACCCAGCTTTACCTCGCCACCGTTGCCGCCTAGATCATTGATAATGGACAGATAGATGCGATTTACCACGCCACCGTTGTGGACAACTAGATTTCTCCGGGCAAACACTTCTCTGGTCGACGGCCAGTCAATTGGTAGATCCTCCATGGAAACACCCTTAACAGCTTTCCCCAGCCACCTCCCCCAGCCATCCACGCTGTCACGCATCAGCGCAGCAATGCGCCGCTCGACTAGGAACTCCCGCGCATCATCCATCGAGGCGAATTCCGCCAATTCCTGAAGGGAGAATTTATATTCAGATTCATTCAATGCTGACTTATTTACGCGATAGACCCTTTCAGCGAGTCTCCCGAAAAGAACCTCGAACGTCGATACCGCAGATACCAGGAGGGACTTCCTCAGCATGTCTTCGCGAGGGTCGGCCTTAACGCCCATGATGCTATCGAAAATTACCTGACCGAACGCGCTGGATGCATTCGCGCTACGGAAGGAGAATGATTTCCCATCCGCCTCGCCATCAGCCTTTTCGTGTACCTCGCCGCCCTCTTTTCGTTGAGCGACACCATCCCGATTCTCAAAGATTTTTCCGAGCGATCCACCAAACCACTCCACCGCCCGTGAAAATTCGGCATACTCATCCTCCGAGAGGAGGTGTCGATGCAAATCCATGAATGCAAAAATCTCACTCTCCTGGCGTTGCACCATTTCTGGAATGAGGGTTTCACTCACTTGGAGGAATGAAAACATTTGCGCACTAAAATCCTCAATGGCGATGCACCAATCAGCCATCTTGCGATTTTTGGAGTCGGAAATGATCACAGGTTCTCCCTTTAGCTCCCGGGTTTCAGGGTCAGCTATGACAGGATTCCACGCCTCGGGTTGCAATGTGAACGATTCTGTCTAAAAGACCTGCAAACTGCCCGGCGTTGCCAACTGCCGGTGGCAGACCACTTCACGCCTCAACCCACCACTCGCCTCGGCTTCCATCCCGTCCGCCTTCGACCCACACGTCGTGGAGCGGGCGTGGTTCAGGGCGTCAAGGTGGAGCGCGCCACTGTACGAACGACCTTGACGCCCTGGGCCGCGACTGCTCGGCTCTGCCTGGGTCGAAGGCGGTCGGGATGGGAGCCCCACGACGCTCGCCACGCTCCGGCCAGCACTCGCGAACGGCGCCCCGTCCATCCCGGAGTCTGAGCGCCCCCGCCGGAGGCATCATCGTGAAGCCGCGGGCTTGGTTCTCGTCTTAGAGGTCGTTTTCTCCCGTTGTTTCATCCCGTTGTGCGAATTTGATCCGGTGATGTCGGGTCGCGCCAGGAGATGGTGCTCTCGCCGGTGAGGCGGCGGGCCATCAGGTCGGTCATGGCCAGGTGGATCATGGCTTCGGAGCGGGCCGGGAGTGTCTCGTAGTCGCGGGCCAGGCGGCGGTTCAGCATGAGCCAGCCGTAGGTCCGCTCCACGGCCCAGCGCTTGGGTATGGGAGTGAATCCCCTGGTCCCTGCCTTGCGGGTGGTGATTTCCATGTCGATGCCGAGGGTGGCGGCGCGCTCGACGAGGTGCTTGCGGTAGCCGCCGTCCACCCAGGTCTTGCGGATCGCGGGGTGGTCGGCGGCGACCTGGTCGAGCAGGCGGGTGCCGGCGCTGGAGTCCTGCACGCCGGCCGCGGTGACCAGGACCGCGAGCAGGAGGCCGAGGGTGTCGGTCACGATGCTGCGCTTCCTGCCCACGATCTTCTTGGCGTTGTCCGTGCCCTGGCTCGTGGCGGGAACGCTGGTGGAGGTCTTCACGCTCTGTGCGTCGATCACACATGCCGAAGGCTCGGCAGTGCGGCCCTCCCGCTCGCGCACCAGCTTCCGCAGGAGGCCGTTGAGCTGGGCGAAGACGCCGTCACGCTGCCACTTGGCGAAGTAGCCGTAGACGCTGTTCCAGTGCGGGAAGTCGTGCGGCAGGTAGCGCCACTGGACGCCGGTGCGGTCCACGTACAGGATCGCGTTCATGATCTCGCGCAGGTCGAGATCGGCGGGCCGGCCGAAGCCCAGCGCCCGACCGTGGCGCTCGTAGCGCCACGCGGACAGCACCGGCTCGATCAACTCCCAGCGGGCATCGGACAGATCACTCGGATACGCACGACGGTCAACCATGAACTGGGCATACCGCCAGTTTGGGGCGTGCGCCCAGGCGTGCGTTCGCTCGCATGGAAGCACGGAACAGACCCGGGCGTCCTGGAATGAGACAGGCGCAAGCCGCTCTCTGCCCCAGGTGCCACACCACTCGTCACCACATCCACGACCAACCCGACTACTTCACCAGCACCAGATCGCCGGATGATAGAAAAGCGTCTATATAGCAATCATTAAGGTGAAAACGACCTCATAGAGGTCGTTTCTTATGGTGTGATCGTTCGTTGAACCGTGCATGACGGATCTCATCGAGCGGCTGGTGCCGGACGAGTTGTGGGTGCTGTTCCGGCGGGTGGTGCCACCGACGGTGGTGATACGTCCGCAGGGCGGTGGCCGGCGTCGGGCGGGTGACCGCGAAGCCCTGGCGGCGATCATCTTCGTGGCGACCTCGGGCTGCACCTGGCGGCAACTGCCGCCAGTATTCGGCCAGAGCTGGCAGACGGTCTACCGCCGGTTCGCCCAGTGGAGCCGGGACAGAGTCTGGGCGAAGCTCTACCGCGTGATCCTCGACGAACTCGGAGCGAGAGGTGAGCTGGACTGGTCGCGGTGCGCAATCGACTCGGTCGGCCTGCGGGCCGCAAAAGGGGGCCACTGACGGGACCGAATCCGACCGACCGTGGCAAGCTGGGATCGAAAATCCACCTGATCTGCGACCGGAACGGGCTGCCGCTGTCCCTGGGCATCTCCGGCGCGAACATGCACGACAGCCAGGGCCTGGAGCCGCTCGTGCGCGGCATCCCACCCATCCGCTCCCGCCGGGGCCCGCGGCGCCGGCGGCCGGCGAAACTGCACGCCGACAAGGGCTACGACTACGACCACCTGCGCCGATGGCTCCGTCAGCGGGGTATCCGTCCTCGCATCGCCCGCAGGGGCGTCGAGTCCTCGCAGCGGCTGGGCCGGCATCGGTGGGTGGTCGAGAGAACCGTGTCCTGGCTGGCCGGTTGCCGACGGCTCCACCGCCGCTACGAACGCAAGGCCGAACACTTCCTCGCCTTCGTCGGCATAGCCGCAACCCTCATCAGCCACCGCCGACTCGCCCGCCTGGATGCGCAAGGGCATTCAGTGTGAGGTTCCAACGCTGCTGGTCCAGACGCGCAAGGGCGTGATCTCAGGCTCTGGCATGGCCTGCTCCAAGCGGCTCTCCGCGTCGTCCAGGTCCGCCCAGGCGACGACGCCGGGCATGCTGTCGGCCAGAAACCCCTCGACGACCGGACCAAGATGGTCGGAAACCACATAGGTGCCGTTGAAGGGCAACTCATCCGGAGGGACAGAGCCGGTCGAGCACCGGAGCTGCCCGGCCTGCCTGTCGTGCCACACATAGAACGTCGCTACTCCGGAAAAGCCCAGCTCGCGAATGCGTTCCCGGATGCCGGCAGCAGTCTGCTCGAAGGCAGCGGCCACCTCGACAGAGGACAACGACCGCCGGTCCTCGTCCTCTGCATCCAGCGACCAGGTGTTGGTCTCCCACTCCACCCGCCGGTCACCCGGCTCCAACACCAACGGCTCTTCGGCCACCTCAGCGATCCATGTCAACAGCACTGAAGCAGTATCCCCGCATGGAGTGACCCAAGCACCACCATAAGAAACGACCTCTTATGCCCCACGGGCCTATCCAGTTGTGGGCGCGCGACGGCGGCGGCAGCGCCGAGCGGGCCGAAGGCAGGAGCGCGGGCGCAGCCAGAGCCGGGAAGCGCGCCCGGCGGAGCGGAGCGCAGCCGGGTGCCTTGAACCCGTAGAGAAAGTTTGAATCATGTGTGGCGCCTGGGCCGTCGACGGTTCTTGATCCGGGCTCTGTTCGCGGGTGGTGTAGAACCCTGGGTATGGGGAGTGAACGACAGGAGCGGCTGAATGCCCTGGGGGCTCGGCTTCGGGCTCTGCGGGCTGATGCCGGTATGACAGGTGCGGTGTTGGCTGGGCGGGCAGGGGTTGGTCAGCCGACCGTGTCCAAGGTGGAGAACGGCCGGATGGTGCCGAGTGTCGATGTCCTCGACCGGCTGTCGCGTGCTCTCGAACTCGATGGGACCACAAGCGGCGAAGTGCGTGAATTGCTGGATGCCGTCGAACGCGCGTCGGCCACCGCTCTCGATGGTTCAACCTCGCCACTCGACGAAGCGATTCGTGGCTCACGCCTGGTGCGGTCGTTCCAGTGCGTCGTTCTACCAAGTCTTCTTCAAAGTGCCGAGTACGCACGACATGTATTTGCGAGCCGGCCCAATCTTGATGCTGAGGCTGTCGGCCGTGCGGTCGCCGACCGAGTCGAACGCCAGAGTCTGTTGTACGAGCCGGGTCGCGAGTCCGTGTTCGTGCTGACCGAAGGGGTGCTGCGGACATGGCCAGGCACTCCGGCGCTGATGCTCGCGCAGTTTGATCGGCTCCTCGCAGTCGAGAGTCTGACGACCGTTCGGCTCGGCGTCATCCCCTGGGACCGACCGGTTCCGGTGCTCCCACCGCACGGGTTCACTCTCTGCGATGCGGGCGCGGTCGTTGTGGAGGAGTTCCGAGGGGAGCACGTCACCTCGACCCCGGACGAAGTTCGGAGCTGCGAGGGACAGTTCGCCCAGTTGCAAGCCGCTGCCCTCTTCGATGGTGACGCACGTCAGCTTCTGTTGCGGGTGATGGAGGAGTTTCGACAGATGGACAACCCGATCACCCCTTAGAGGAATAATTCCTCTACATGCCTGGATGGTCGCCGCATCTAGGCATACTCTGCGCCTCGTGCTGTCTAGCCCCCTGGACGAGGAGTGTGCTCGTGTTCGCACATTGGTTCCGCGCCTTCCCTGGCCGGCCTGAGCAAGTGGCCGAAGCGCGTCGATTCGTCGCAGCCTTACTTCAAGGCTGGGGTTCCGTCGACGACGCCGTCCTCGTGGTCAGCGAGCTGGCCGCCAATGCCGTCAACCACACGGTGAGCGGGGCGGAAGGGGGGAGATTCCTCGTCTCCGTGAACTTCAGCCCCGACCATGTCCGGATCGCGGTTGAGGACCAGGGCGCCCCGTCCATCCCGCGCTTGAAGGAAGCCAGCATGAGGGATGAGGGCGGTAGGGGCCTGGTGCTGGTCTCCGCGTACGCGAAGGACTGGGGCGTGGAGCCGTCTCCTCACGGCACGGCGGTCTGGGCCGATTTCGTCCGGGACCCTTCATGACCGAGTCGCCGTCCATGGGTTCCTGGCGTCGGCGAGTGGGCCGGTCTTGAGTCCTCGGGGCGTACCTCGCTACAGATCGGGCCTCTACGTCGTCTGCGCTCACTCCGGCGCCCGCCTACACCCCATTCCGTCTAGGGCCCTAGACTCGCCTGTGAGGCTGAGAGGTGAGGCGATGTCCGACGAACTGCGGCGCATCATGGCGATCGATGACCCCTATCGGTTGCTGCGTGAGGTCACGACCCGCCTTGCCGAAGCTCAGCAGGAGGTCACAGAGCTTGCCCGGCTCCGTCGGCGCGTGGTCCAGGATCTTCACGCGCAAGGGCTGTCGTATGCACAGATCGCGACGGAAGCCGGTCTGAGCCGTGGTCGCATCCACCAGATTCGGCACACCGGGCCAGCGCCTGAGGGTGCCTTCCTTGGCACTGGCCCGGTCAGGATCGCCACGCCACTGCGGCGAGACGATGATCGCGGTCGCACGGTTGTCGCCGTGGACGATGTGACATCGGGCAAGGGGCTTGAGGATCTGGCCCGGTCCTTCGGCTTCGATGTGGTCTCCGAGCATGTTCCCGTTGATGGCGGCATCGATCTCGACCGGGACGGCCTTGTCGTCGTCTGCGGACCCCGGATGTCTCAGGCCATGTGGGACACCTATGCCAAGGACCCCGTTCTGCGCTGGGAGCGGGCGGAAGACGGGCCGTGGACCATCGTCGACAGCCGTACCGGCAAGGTGCACCGCTCGGGGCAGGACAGTCACCCGTCCGGGCCCTATGACGTGGGGTATCTCGGGCGCCTGCCACGCCCTGACGGTCAAGGCTCCCTGCTAGCCATTGCCGGCATCCACACTCAGGGTTCACTCGGCGTCGTCCAACTGCTGGCGTCTGACCTGAGCGCGCTGTGGGGGCAGGTCGGTGAGCGCCGGTTCTCCACGCTCGTGGGTGTCGAGTACGACCCCGAGACGAGTGAACCGCGGTCCGTTGAACTGCTCTGCCCGCTCTACCAGCATGAGGAGAGCGAGGGGTGAGGATCACCCTCGGTTCGGAGCCAGGTGTTCCGGACCGGGAGAACGAGGATTTCGCCGCCGCGGTGTTCGGTGCGGCGGTTCTCCTCGACGGGGCGGGCGTGACCGAGGGAACTCCCATCGGCTGTACGCACGGGGTCGCCTGGTTCTCCGGGACGCTGGGCGCCCTCCTCCTCCGCTCGATCGCAGCGACTCCGCGACGGTCCCTCGTCAACTGCCTGGCGGACTGCCTGCGGGAGGTCCGGGCCATGCATGAGGGGACCTGCGACCTCTCCCATGCCGCGAGTCCTTCCAGTACGGTCCTCGCCGTCCGGCGCTATAGGGGCTTCTTCGAGTACCTGGTCCTGGGTGACTCGTCCATCGTCCTTGCGGACGGTGAGGGTGATTGCACCGCCGTCACCGATCGTCGCCTCGACGAAGTGGGCGCACCGTTCCGCAGGCTGATGGACACTCTCCCGACCGGCGGGCAGGAACATACTCGGGCTCTGGCCGCCTACAGACAAGAACTCAGCCGGTACCGCAACCGGCCGGGTGGATTCTGGATCGCCGGCACCGATCCGGAAGCGGCACAACACGCGCTGACCGGGGCCGTGCCCGTCGAAGAGATCGCGTCCGTGACGCTGCTGAGCGATGGGGCGAGTCGATTGGTTGACCGCTTCCAACTCATCGACTGGGCTGAACTCGTGACCCTTCTCGATACCGAGGGACCGCACTCACTGATCGGTCGGGTACGGGAAGTGGAAGGCCAGGACCCCGAGGGGCGGCGCTGGCCGCGCGGAAAGACTCAGGACGACGCAACCATCCTGCACTGGTCCGTCCGCTAGCGCTCAACATCGTTCGTATACCCCCCTAGACAGTTACCCTTGGCTTCCTTTACCTTGGACGTATACCCCCCTAGACAGATCAGGCGGGCCACCTCTCTGCTGTCTAGGGGGGTATACGGATGCGATCAACAGACCTGAGAGGCACAAAACATGCGCGTCATCCCCGTGGACACCTCGACCGCGACACTCCTCGTCACCAAGCTCCCCGAAGTCAAGGTGAAGGACCGTCAGACCGGTGAGGTCGCCGTGGACCCGCAGACCAACCAGCGGCTCATGGTGGTCGAGTTGGTCTTCATCGCTCAAGGCGGCTCGGACATGATCAAGGTGACGGTTCCTGAGCCGGGCATCGGGGACGGGCTGGCCATGGGGGCTCCCGTCATCCTGTCCGGACTGGTGGCCCGTCCCTGGGAAAGCGAGTTCGCCGGACGGGCCCGGCACGGCATCGCCTTCCGGGCAGACGCATTGATGGTGAGCGCTCCCGCTCCGGTGCAGGGCTGATCGCCGTGTCCACAACGGCCATGTACACACTGATCAGCGGCGTGGCAGTGCTCGGCGCGTTACTGGTCGCTCGCCGTCGCTTCCCGGTTTTCTTCTGGTGGCTCGTCGGATATCCGGTCACCGCAGTTCGGGTGACCGTCTCCTACCGGGCCACCATGGACGCCTGCGGGCTGACGGTTCCCGCCTCCGCCATGCGTCGGGCGACCGCTCGCATGGTGGGGCGACAAGCGGCACCGGTCGCACCTCGTCATTCCCTCCCGCGGCCGACCGGCTCGGGTCTGGTGATGCGGCTCCGACTGGCGGCCGGCCAGTCTCCGGAGGACTTCACCGCCTCGGCCGACCGGCTGCGCCACGCCTGGGCGGCCCATGCCGTCCATATCCGTCCCATCAAACCAGGATGGCTCGAACTCCGGCTCGTCGGCTGGGACGTACTCGCCGACGTGGACCCCGTGAACCGGACGCGTCCCGAACATCTGCGCTTGCCCCTGGCACTACGGGAAGACGGTGACTGGCACGTTCGGGACTTCCGCACCGTCCCACATGAACTGATCCTCGGCGCCACACAGTCCGGGAAATCCGTCTACCTGCGCAACCTGCTCTGCGGACTGGCGCGGCAACGCGTCGCGCTGGTCGGCATCGACTGCAAATGGGGCGTGGAACTGGCCCCGTTCTCAGCGCGGTTGTCGGCTCTCGCGGACACTCCCGACGCTGCGAACGACCTGCTCGACGCGCTGGTAGAGGAGATGGAGGGCCGCTTTCGTTCGATCGGCTCCGCACGCTCGGACCCTGCGAACGCCATACTCACCTCGGACGTCTGGGGGCTGCCCGAAGAACTGCGTCCGGTACCGATCGTGGTCGTCGTGGACGAAGTCGCGGAACTGTTCCTCGCCGCGGGCAAGGAGGACGAGAAACGACGGGACGCGATGGTCACCAAGCTGATCCGGCTGGCCCAACTCGGCCGGGCCGCCGGGATGTATCTGGAGGTGTGCGGGCAACGCTTCGGCTCCGAACTCGGCAAGGGCGCCACCATGCTCCGTGCCCAACTGACCGGCCGGTTCTGCCACCGCGTCAACGACGAGTCGTCCGCCAACATGGCTCTCGCCGACATCGCTGCCGAAGCGGCTCTCGCCGCGACCACCCTTCCCGCTGAGCGCCCCGGTGTGGCCATCGTCGGCGACTCCTCCGGCGGTTGGGCCCGTGTCCGCTCGCCCTACCTGTCCCTTGACGACGCTGCGGCCGTCTGCCGCGAAACGTCCACCCTGGCCCCCTACCTCCCTGGCCTCGCGCCCTTCCGCCCTGTGACCTGGTGACACCTCCCCGGTCCGTTCCGGCGACCCGCTAACCGCGCTTTCTCCGTAGGCATGACGACCTCACGCCATGCCCCTACCCCTCCCATGCCTGCGTCCGGAAGGAATCACTGTGTCTCGCCCCAGCGTCTCCGAAATCTCCGCGCTCTGTGCCGACCTGGCCGTCTACAGCAAGACGCAGAACCAGAGCTACGCGGAGCTGATGACCCGCAAGGCGGACCTGCTGGAACGCATCGCTGCCAGCACCCCCGACAACGTCGAAACGGCCGAAGTCGCACGCATCGCCCGTGAGAGGGCCAATGCCCTCTCGTCCACCGACTGACCGTTCCCGGAAGGAATCCCGTGCCCAAGCGAGCGCGCTCGGTCCGCGTGGACGCCGTACTCGTACAAGCGGTCATCGCCGGTTCCCTGTCCTTCTCCCATCTGCACGACCTCGCCGCGGCGGCCGGACAGAGCGGTTGGAAAGCCTGGGCCTATCCGGTGAGTGTGGACCTGCTCCTCGTCGCTGCGTGGCGCCGGATGCGAGAGCTTCAGCGAGCCGGCCAACCGGCCAGTGGGCCACGCCTCTGGTTCCTGATCGCGCTGGCGGCATCGCTGGGCGCCAACGTCGCCACCGCCGGGCTGCTCGATCTGAACGACGTACCCGCGTCACTGAGTGTGGTGGTCGCCGGATGGCCTGCCGTCGCCTTCTTCGGCGGAACGCTCCTCGCCCACACCTCGGCTCCGGCTCCGGAAGAGGAGACACCCACCCAATCCCTGAACGGCTCCGACGACCAGAAGGACCCGCTACCCGCTCTGTCCACAGTCGAAGAGACAACCGACGTGGCCGCTCCCCCTGCTCCCGTGTCCGCCTCCACGGTCCCGCTGCCTCCCGCCCTGATCGAACAGGCCCTGCGCCTGGCAGCGGAACAGAGGGCGGCCACCGGCCGACCCGCAGATCCCGACTCCGTACGGCTACGGCTCGGCCTGCCTCCCTCCATGACGGCGAGCGTCGCCGCCCATCTGTGAAAGGACCTGCCGCCATGCTCCCGCGCTTCCGCAACATCGTCCGCGTAGGGCCCGTGCGTGTCGCCTCGCATGTCGTACGCGGACGCAATCGGCACATGGCCGTCTGTGCTGCCCCGGGCTGCGACTTCTCCGCCGAATACGCCAACCGCGCTGCCGCCGAACTCGCGGCACGTACCCACCGCTGCTCTCCCCGCTGACCGAACGGAGACCGACATGTCCGTGTCCCTTCCGCTCGTCGTCCTGCTGGCCGTCTTCGCCTGCTTCGCCGTCCGGTTCCTCGGCGTCCGCCTCTGGGTCGTGGCCGCCCTGGTCCTCTTCGGCTTCCTGCTCTCCGAGACCGTCTTCGCCCCTCTGCTCCAAAACGTCGCGGAACTCGGCGTGAGCGTCGTCAACGACCGCTGACCGCCCTGGCCGTCCGGATCGCCACCACGCGTCTTCCCGCTGCCCCGGACGGCCCTTCCACCTCACCCGACCTCCAAGGAGGACGTTCCCCATGCCCTCAAGGGCTCCCACAGTGGCCATCCGACAACTGGCCTCCCTCGCGCGATTCGCTGACCTGGGCGCCTACGCACGACAGGTCCAGCGCCTGGGCGGCTGCGAGAGACCTGTACGGATGGAGGGGCATCGCCTCGACGTCCACGCCACCACAGGTGAGGTCGTCCGTGAGATCGCCAACCGCGATCTTCCAGCGGGGCAGCTGCTCATCCGCTGCGGCAACCGCCGTGCGACCCGCTGCACCGCCTGCGCCGAGGTGTACCGCAAGGACACCTACCAGCTGATCACCGCCGGGCTCACTGGTGGAAAGGGGATCAGCACTGAAGTCGCCAGGCACTCGCGAGTGTTCGTCACCTTCACCGCACCGTCGTTCGGCCCCGTGCACAACCGTCCCCAGGGCGGGCGCTGCCGTTGTGGCCGTGCGCACAGTGAGGATGATCCTGCCCTCGGCTGCCCGCTCGACCCACACCGGTACGACTACCGGGGCGCCGTGCTCTGGAACGCCCATGCCGGGGCGCTGTGGGCACGCTTCACCACCTATCTGAGGCAGCGGCTCGCCATAGGCGCCGGGATCAACCGCTCGGCACTGCGGCAGTCGGTCAGGGTCTCCTACGCGAAGGTGGCCGAGTACCAGCGGCGCGGGGCCGTGCACTTCCACGCCGTGATCCGACTCGACGGCCCGGACGGCGCAGAGACGGCCCCTCCGTCCTGGGCGACCACCTCGCTCCTCACCGACGCGATCCGCTCCGCTGCCCGGCTCGCCGAGGTACCCGGCCCTTTCCTCGACGGCCGCTCAGACACCTTCCGCTTCGGCGTCCAGCTCGACATCCGCCCGATCCGCTCGGCCGACTTCTCCGGCACCTCCGACCTGACCAGCCGTGCCGTGGCCGCGTACATCGCGAAGTACGCGACCAAGGGTGCCGAAAGCGCTACTGGAACCGTTGACCGCCCGATTCGCAACCCGATCACCGACCTCATCGGTACCGGAGTCACCGACCACGCCAAACAGCTGATCCTCACCTGCTGGCGCCTGGGGGCCCGTCCGGAGCTGGACGAACTGCGCCTGCGCAAATGGGCGCACATGCTCGGCTTCCGCGGTCACTTCGCCACCAAGTCTCGCGCCTACTCCACAACCCTCGGCGCCCTGCGCCAAGCACGCTCGGACCACAACGACGTGCTCACCCGAGAACGCGCTGAACAAGCCGGCTGCCCGCTGCCCGATCCGGACACGGTCCTCGTCCTCGCCCACTGGCGATTCGCCGGAACAGGACTCACCGCTGCCGAACGGCTCCTCTCACACGGAACCACCTCGTCCCCACCCAACCCTGGCGCTGATGGAAGAACACCTCATGCCTGAAGACGAGTTGCTAACCGTTCCCGACGTCATGGCCCGGCTCAAGCTCGGCCGGTCCACCGTCTACGACCTGATCCGCTCCCGCCGCCTGCCCTCGCTCACCATCGGTCGCTGCCGCCGCATCCCGGCACGCGCCATCCGCGACTACATCAGCAACGAACTGGAGGCGGCGGCCTGATGGCACAGCAACGCAAGCGCAACCCCAACGGCGCGGGCACCATCACCAAGCGCAAGGACGGCCGCTATCAGGCAGCCGTCTACGTCCTCCAGCCGGACGGCACCCGCGCACGCAAGTTCGCCTACGGCAAGACCTGGGCGGAATGCGACACCAAGCGCCGGGAACTCCTCGCCAAGGTCGACAGCGGCATCCCCGTACCCACCAACTCGGCCAAGCTCGCCGAATGGCTGCCGTACTGGCTCGACAACATCATCAAGCCTCGCCGCAAGCGGACCACCTACGCCAAGTACGAGACGCACGTCCGCCTCTACCTGGCGCCGCTGCTCGGCACCAAGCGATTGGAGTCCCTGAGCGTCGCAGACGTCAGGCGCTTCCTCGTGCAGCTGGAGAAGCTGACCACCGCGGCGACCGCCAAGGAGTCGCACCGGGTGCTGCGCACCGCTCTGACCGCTGCCTGCCGGGAGGAGTTGGTGATGCGCAATGTCGCGACGCTGGTCGAACCGCCCACGGTTCAGGCGCGGGATCTCTCACCGTGGTCGCTGGACGAGACGCTCGACTTCCTCACCGTCGCGCGTACCGATCCGCTCTACGCTGCCTTCGTCCTCGCCATCGCCCTCGGATTCCGGCGCGGTGAGATCGTCGGCCTGCGCTGGGAGAACCTCGACCTCGGCAAGCGGGAGATCCGGGTGCGCACCCAACGGCAGCGCGTGCGCGGTGAGGTGTACGAGGACGATCCCAAGGGGCGCCGCCGGAAGCAGACCCTGCCGCTCCCGGCGATCTGTGTCACTCCCCTGCGCTGGCAACGGCTGCGCCAGGCGGCCATGCGCGAGAAGGCCGGGCAGGCATGGAAGGAAACCGGATACGTCTTCACCACCCGGACCGGCCGGCCCGTCGAGCCGCGCAATCTGTACCGGTCCTTCACCCGCGTCGCCAAGAACGCCGGGCTCCGTGTGATCCGGCTGCACGACACCAGGCACGGCTGCGCGACACTCCTCACCGCGGCCGGGGTCGCTCCCCGGGTCGTGATGGAGATCCTCGGCCACAGCCAGATCGCCGTCACCATGAACATCTACACCCACGTCGTCCAGGACACCCAGCGGGAAGCGGTCAGCCACATGGACCGGCTGCTCAGGAGGCGTCCCCGGTCGTAGGTGACCACGGACGTTGATGTCAGATACGGATGTCAAAGGCCCCCAGCCATGATCGGCTGGGGGCCTTCTCCCTGGTGGGCGCGGACGGTTTCGAACCGCCGACATCTGCTTTGTAAGAGCAGCGCTCTACCCCTGAGCTACGCACCCGTGGATGAGGCAACAGCGTACATGGCGAAGGGGCCCGTCCCGCAAACGCCGGCAGCGAGGCCCGGCGGGGTGCCTGGTTCGACCGGTGGGCGGCAGGTGTGGTGGTGGGGGGCTATCCCCACCTCGGAAACGGTAGGCGGCCGGATCGTCGAGGGGTTCCGGGCTGCCTAGCGTGGGAGGACATCGGGCGGACCGGAACGAACAGCCCGACACATCAGTCAGAGCAGCAGGGGGAACGATCACCATGGCCGCACGCTCGACGCGCATCACCACCATCGCCGCCCGTCGGCGGTCCCGGATCGGACGCGGGCTCGTGGTGCTCGCGGGAGGTGGCGGGTTGTTGTTCGCTCTGGTCGGCTGTGGGAGCGCCGACGCGGAAGCGGCTCCCGTGGAGCGCAAGTCGTTCCCCCTGGACGGGGAGTCCTTGACCATCGACAGTGACAACTCCTCCATCAAGGTCGTCGCCGACGATGTCAAGGATGTCGAGGTCACCCGACAGGTCGACGGATGGGTCTTCATCGGCAGTGGGCCGGAACCCTCCTGGAAGATGGTGGACGGGCGGCTCACCCTGCGGCTGAACTGCGACGCCGTGGCCAGCGACTGCCAGGCGCAGCACACGATCAAGGTTCCGCGGGGGGTCGCCGTCACCGTCGAGGACGACAACGGTGGTGTCACCGCCAGTGGATTCACCACACCGCTGAAGATCAAGTCGGACAACGGTGACATCACCGTGCGTGATTCGTCCGGTGATCTGGCGCTCAAAACCGACAACGGCAAGGTGTCCACCCAGGGCGTCTCCGGCAAGCGGATCAAGGCCGAGTCGGACAACGGCGCCGTCAGGATCGCCCTGAAGGACGGGGCCGTACCGGAGCGGCTGGAGACCGTGTGCGACAACGGGGACATCGACATCAGGCTCCAGCGCGCCGGAGCCCCGTACGCCGTGGAGGCCAAGTCAGACAACGGCTCCACCCGGGTGGACGTGCCCACTGACGCGGAGAGTGCCCGGGTGGTGAACGCGCGCAGCGACAATGGCTCGGTCAAGATCCGACTGGCCGGATGATCGAAGTCGAGTGGCGTTCGCGAACCATCTGACCCGTGTGTTCGTCATTACCTGGTGGGACAATGAACCAGGTACGGCGACGCAGCACGGGAGAGGGATGTGACGGCGACACAGACGCAGCCGCAGGGAAGAGCGCGTGCGAATGCCGTCCGGGGTGTCCTCGATCTCATCGGGTTGGTGTGGTTGCCGCTGCCGCTCGCGGTCGCCGTGCTGACCGGTTCGTTCACCGGCGGTGGACAGCGTCGTTGGTTCGGTGGGCGCGCCGAGAGCCAGCGGGCCGAGGCCCAGGCGGCGAAGGACGCCGCGGCAGCCGCCTTCTACGACCTGGACACGGCACAGCGCGACCTTCGGATCTCGATCGAGACGATCACAGCGGTGGACGACTCGCCCGCGGCGCAGCGGGCGGTCGCGGAGTTCACGGCGCTCGGTGGACGGATCGACGAGGCGAGCCATCAGTACATCGGCGCCGTCGACGCGCATGATCTCGACCGGGACGATCTGGAGGCCGCCGTCGCCTCCCGGGCTCGTGGTGGGCTCAACCGGGCCAAGGACGAGCTGGTGCGGGTCAAGGCCGAGCTGGATCGGTTCGCCGCCGGGCTGGGCCCGCTGCTGGACAAGGCCGAGACACAGCTCGCACGGCTCGTTCCGGCCGTGGAGCGGGCGAGGTCAGCGCTGCTGGCTGCGAGCAATGCCCTGGATGCGGTGCGTGAATCGGGGTTCCGGGCGCCTGACCTGGCCGGTCGGCTGGCCAGCCTGGCGCCGGAGCTCACCAAGCTCAACCAGGGCGCGGGGCAGCACGGTGTCGCGGAGACCATCCACCGGGCGGATCGAGTGCTGCGTGACGCCGAGTCCGTACGGGCGGAGGCCGAGCGGCTTCCCGAGCGAGCCGCGGAGATCGACAAGCGTCTGGTCTCGTTGCGGACGAGGGCCCAGGCCCTGACCACGCGGGCCGAGTCCGTCGAGCCGGTTCTGAGCGAGTTGCGGCGACGGTTCTCCGCGGAGTGCTGGCAGGACCTCCAGCCCGTCCCCGATCAGGCCGCGCGGAACATCCACCAGGCCGAGGAGAAGCTCAGCGAGGCCGCAAAGGCCCGGGACGAGCAGCGCTGGCCGGATGCCACGGCGTTGCTCAGTACCGTCCGTGCCCTGCTGAACACCACTGACGAGGCGGTTTCCGCTGCTGGTGAGCGGCTTCAGCGGCTCAATGCGGTCGCCGAGGATCCGCAGCAGGAGATCGATCGGACGCGCTTCGCCGTGCGGGACGCCCAGCGGCTCGCGATGGCCGGTCGCAACACCCCGGACGTCCGTCATGCGCGCCCGCTCGACGAGGCCGTGGCCCGGCTCCAGCGGGCCGTCGATTCGCTCTCGGGCCGGCACCCCGACTACTGGCACTTCCTGACCGAGACGGAGGCGGTGCGGCGGACCGCTGCTCGGGTCGTCGAGCAGATCCGTGAGGAGCGCGGCTCCGGGACCGGCTGAGCCGGGTCGCAGTTGTCCGGGGCGGGGCGCTGGCGGATGCTTGGGGGTACGGGTACGTACTCAAGGAGGCCGGACATGGCCGCACACGTACTGCATCGCAAGGATTCCCGTTCGCGCCGGGTCCGGTTCGACGAGCACCTTCCGGTGGACCACCGGCTGAGCCGCGTCTACCGTGTGGGCGCCGGGCTGATGGGTCTGTTGTTGCTGGTCTTCGGCATTCTGGGCTTGATCGACAAGATCGGCTTCTTCGACACCCAGGGCAACACGGTCGCCGGGTTGAACACCAATGGTGCGTTGAGCGTGCTGTCGATCTGTGTCGGAGTGCTGCTGTTCGTCGGCATGGTCATCGGCGGCAATTTCGCCTCGACGCTGAACATGGTGCTCGGCATTGCGTTCATCGGGAGCGGTTTCATCAATCTGGCGCTGTTGGACACCAGCTTCAACCCGTTGGCGTTCGAGATCCAGAACGTGCTGTTCAGTTTTGTCGTCGGTGTGCTGCTGATGTTCTTCGGCATGTACGGGAGGGTCAGTTCGACGCTGCCGCACGACAATCCCTACTGGCGGGCCAGACATCCCGAGCAGCGCGGACCCAGCGCGGACATGGCAGCGACCACGCCCGATGCCGCAGACGCCCTGGCCCGGTCGAGAACCGGAGGGGGCCATGGACCGACCGCGTAGCCTGAGCACATGCCTCGTTACGATTTCCGCTGCCGCAGTTGCGGCGACACCTTCGAAGTGAACCGGCCCATGGCCCAGTCCTCCGACCCGGCGAGTTGTCCTGCCGGGCACGAGGACACCGTGAAGTTGCTGTCGACCGTCGCCGTGGGAGGGACTTCCTCGGCACCGGCACCGCAGTCGGGCGGCGGCGGTGGCGGTGGGTGCTGCGGCGGGGGTTGCTGCGGCTGACCAGCGCCTCCTCCGCCCCGTACGGCCCGTCGAAAAGCATCACCCGGCACCATCGGCGCGTAGGGTCCGCGCCGATGTGTCGAGGTGCCCGCTGAAGCCGATGCCCGTCGGCGCGTGACCCGCTGCCCGGTCCCCGCGTTCACCGTGGCATGACCGATCTTTCCGAAGTCCTTGAAGAACTCGTCCAAGAGCCGGGGGAGCCGCTGCCGCTGCTCACCTTCGGTGAGGCTCGTGCCGTCGTCGTGCTCCTCGGGCTGCTTGCTCAGGCCGGGACGGACGAGGGCGGTGTGGCTGCGGAGTTGCGGGATCGGATCGCCAGACGGATCGGGTGAGGGAGGGCTGGCTCAGTTGCTGCGCGAGTCCGTGGCGACCACCCAGACCGTCGCCAGGGCCAGCGCTGCCCAGAGCACCCAGAGCCAGATCGGGGTGGTGACCAGGAGTGTGGTGCCGGCGAGGGCGATCAGGCTGGCCAGTGTGCACAGGACGAGTCGGTTCGTCGTTGCCGTCATCGGTGGTCCTCCGGGGTGAGGCGGGTCGGGTGCTCGTGCGGCCGGGTGCATCGGGAGGAGTTTCCCAGGAGTGCCGGCCCGGCGCAGTGGTCCGCGGGAGACGGCGTCGGGTCGCCCCTGTGGGGGTACGCGCTGCCATCGGGAAATCGCGTCCGGCTCCGGCGCCGCGCTGTTCGGCTTCGCGCTGTTCACCGTGTCCCTGCGCCAGGTGTAGAGCTGTCAGGCTCTCTGCGAGCCTGACACCCGGAAGAAGAACCGGGCGCGCCTCAGCGGGACTTCAAGAAGCGCGGCACCACCACCGTGACGAGGGCGACGACACCGCCGCTCGTGGCCATCCACAGATCATCCGTCAGTAGGTATCCGATGCCCGTGCAGACGAGTGCGATAACGACCCCACCGAGGTAGTCGGCCATATCGGGCTCCTTGGGACCGGTGGCGATGGTGAAGCCCCGTGGCCTCACCGATGGATGCTCTCAGGTGGACACGGGGTGCTGGGGCGGAGGGTTCCCCGCCGTGGACGGTTGGTTGGTGTCGGGCGGCGGCCACCTCGCAGTGCCGGTGCCTTCCCAGAGCGACCGGGGCCTAGAGTCCTGTCGAACGTTCTCGTTCCGGGGTGGGGAGGGGCACTTCGATCGTGCTGTCGTACGGGAGCGAGGGGAGTTGGGGGTGATCGGTCGTGGTCGCCTTCGGGCGGGGGCCGTCACGGGCCTTGTGTTGGTGCTCTACGGCGGGGTCTGGTTCCTCGGCGGACTCTCCGTCGCCGACCTCGCGCGCCACCCGGTCGGCTCGCTCTATCTGACGCCCGACACCGAGCCCTCCAACGGGACTCCGGGGCTGCTCTGGGCCTCCTTCGTCGCTCTGTTCCTCGGTCCGATGGTCCATGGGTGGGCGCGGTCGGCGCTCGCGCGCGGGTGGGGTGGGACGGCAGCCTCGGTGGTGCCGTTGGCCGTCTTCGGTACGAGTGTCGGTACCGGGTTCTGTCTCGGGGCCGGTGCGCTGTGGGTCCTGGCACCCGACCCGGGCACTGACGTCGACGGCGCGGGCCGTCGTGGTGCGCCCTGGGGGCTGGGGGAGTGGGCGGCATGGACCGCGCAGTGGTGGGCACCTCTGGTGGTGCTCGCGTTCGTCGTCGTACGGATCCTCGTCATCGTGGCGGCCTCGGCCCGTGACGCCCATCGGGAGGCCCGTGCGCACGAGGTCATGGCGAGCGGAGTGTGCACGACCGGGCGGGTCATCGAGGTTTCGGAGACGGGGACGGAGGGGGGCAAGCCGCGGATTCGGTTTGCCGTCGTGTTCACGGACCGTGGTGGTGCGGAGCGCAGGGTCATCCGCTACGAGTCGTTCGACCGGACAGAGGTTCCGCAGGTGGGGGAGGGTGTCACCGTCTGGTTCGACCCTGAGGACCCGGATGATCACGATGTGATCAGCGTGGCCGCCGCCGCGGTGGGCGATGGGCGGTCACCCGCCCGGGAGAAGTAGCCGGGGAGCGGACCGAGTGCGGCAAGGCGGTGAACGCCCCACGGGTGCGATCCCGTGATCGTATGGTTTTCACTGGCGTGCTGTGGCCTGGCCGGGTGCGCCGAAGACCGGGCCCGGCTCCACGGTCGGGCCGACGAGCGGTGAGGAACGAGGGCGGATCTCCGATGACCACCGGATGTGTGAGCGTGTCACCTGCGGCGCCGGGTCGGCTTCGATGAGCGGCCCCTGGGCGCCGGATGCGCCGGGTGTGCTGCGGCTGCCCTCCGGGAGGACCATCCGCGGGCGTGGTCTGCGACGGCCGTTGCCCGACGGGGACACCCCGGATTTCGCCGTGTACCTGCTGGGGCGGCAGCCACCCGAGGTGGCCTGGCGGTCCCGCTGGCTGCCGTGGCCCGACTTCCGGCTGCCACGCGACCGCGAGCTGGCCCGAGAGCTCTTCGCGGAGCTGTGGGAGCGGGCTGCGCACGAGCGGGTGGAGGTCGCCTGCGAGGGTGGTCGGGGGCGGACCGGGACCGCGCTCGCCTGTGTGGCCGTGCTCGACGGTTGTCCCCCCGATGAGGCGGTCGCCTTCGTACGCGCAGGCTATGACCGACATGCAGTGGAAACACCGTGGCAGCGTAGATATGTAAGGAATTTCCCTGTGCTACCCCACGCATCGAGTCCCAGAGAGGCAGACTGAAAGCATGTGCCGCAGTATCAAGACCCTCCGCCCACCGGTCCTGCCCGACGAGGCGACCGAGGACGATGTGCGCGCCGCCGCACTCCAGTACGTCCGCAAGGTGTCCGGCTTCCGGGCGCCGGCCGAGCACAACCGCGAGGTTTTCGACCGGGCCGTCGACGAGATAGCCGAAGCGACGCAGAAGCTGCTCGACGGGTTGGAGATCAGAGGGGCTAAGCCGTCTCGGGAGCGGGCTGCCGTGCCGGACGCCGCATGACGAACGCCGCGAGTGCGCCGGCTCCGAACAGTGCGAGCACGGAGATCGCCGCGCCGACCCAACTGGCGCCCAGCCACTGGCCGCCGAAGTAGCCGAGGCCCACGCTGTAGCCGGCCCAGGCGACACCCGCCAGCGCCGACCAGGGCAGGAACTCCTTCACCTTGCGGTGTGCCGTGCCGGCCGCGAGGGAGACCACCGAGCGTCCTGCGGGTGCGAAGCGGGCGATCACGACGAGTGCGCCGCCACCGCGGTTGAGGGCGGTACCGAGTTTGGCCTGCGCCTTGGTGAGCCGTCGTGACTTGGCGATGGCCCGGTCGAAGCGGTCACCGCCGCGGCGCGCGAGCCGGTAGGCGACCAGATCGCCGACCACGGACGCCGTGGCCGCGCAGAGGATCAGGATCAGGAGCGAGGGCACCTCGTGCGGCACCTTTTCGGCTGCTCCGGCGACCTTGGTGGCCGTGGTGGAGCCGGCCGCTGCGGCTGCGGTGGCCGCGGCGATCACCAGTACTCCGCTCGGGAGCACCGGGAGGAACACATCGAGCAGTACGGACAAACCGATGATCGCGTAGATCCAAGGGCTGCCGGTCAGGAACCCCAGACTTTCCAGCACCTTGTCTCTCCCCGATTCCCCGTTTAGTGAGCCTGCCGCTACGTACTGTGGTCGTTGGTGCGCGGCAGTAACAGCTGTACAGCGTACGCGGGAAGTCCCCCTTTTGATCACTCGGGGCCCAACGTTGTTGTGATCATCACTTTCTGTCCGGATTCAGACCCGTGGGCATGATGTCAGCAGCGCCTAAAGCCTCACTTGAAGAGGCCGTAGGCGCTGCTGAATTCGGTGGTGCGAAGGCGGATTCAGGTGGGGGGCACCGCCCTGGCCGCTCGGCCTTGTTGTGGCCGAGTTTGTGGTCCTCCCTTAGGCGGTGGCTGCTTTCCGCTGGTGCTCGCCGTCCTGGTCCCGCGAGGTCACGCGTGCATCACCGCGCGAACCGAGCAGTTTGTCCACGGCGAACGCGCCGGGGCCCGTGAAGACCAGCAGGAGGAAGGCCCAGCAGAAGAAGGCCGACGCCTCACCGGAGTTCTCCAGCGGGAACAGGCCCTCGGGCTGGTGGACCTTGAAGTACGCGTATGCCATCGAGCCCGAGCAGATGAAAGCGGCGCTGCGGGTCAGTGCGCCGATGAGCACCAGTCCACCGCCGACGAGTTGGATCACCGCCGCGTACCAGCCGGGCCAGGTGCCGGCTTCGATGGTGCCTCCGCCGTGCGCCCCGCCGAGTACGCCGAAGAGGGAGGCGGCGCCGTGGCAGGCGAACAGCAGTCCTATGACGATGCGGAACAGGCCCAGTGCGTACGGCTGGGACTGATCGAGCTTGGTGCTCAGTGAGTTCTGAGTCATGGGGGGACTCCGTGTGTGGGGGGACAGGAACCTATCGACCCAAGTAAGGCAGTCCTAAAATGTACTTGCAAGTTCAACATTCGATTTTCGGATGTTTCTCATGCAACTCTCATTCGCGTGGACGCCGAGCGCTCGACGGTCCCAACTCCCTTTCGTCCACGGTCAGTAGGCGAGCGGCACCGCGGGCGTCCGTGTCCCGTGCGGTCGGCTGCCCCGTCCGGGCCTGTTCCAATCGCAACCGTGCCGAGCGTCCGCGCAGTGTCAGGGTCATCAACTGATTCCCGAACCAGGGCCCGCCCGACCGGGACCAGTGCACCGGCGGTCTCCCGGTCCGGCCGTGGCGGGCCAGCACGTGTCCCAGCCGCCGCCCCAAGCGGCTCCAACCGAAGTGGAACCCCAGCTGGATCATCCTGGGGATGGAGTTGTGCACGGGGGAGCAGGTCAGTTGGTACACCCGGGCGTCCGGATCGCCCGCACCGCGCCAGTCCGGCTCCGCCACATACGCGTGGTGCACATCCCCGGAGAGCACGCAGATCGTCGCCGGGGCGTGGTCGCCCGTGCCGACCTCGGCCACCAGGGCGGTCAGTTCGTCGAAGGAGCGCGGGAAGGCCGCCCAGTGCTCCAGGTCCGCCCCTCGCCGCAGCCGCTCGCCGAAGCGTGCCCAACGTGCCCCGCGTTCGCCCCGGCACAGGGCCGCGTTCCAGCTCTCCGTGTCATGGATGAGGGGCGGCAGCAGCCAGGGTAGCGAGGTGCCGATGAGGAGGTGGTCGTACGGCCCTACGGCCGCCGGCGGCACCGCCGTCGGTCGCTCCGTGGTCAGTCGCTCCGTGGTCGTGGCCGCGCCCGCCGCCTCGCGCAGTCCGTCCAGCGCCTGGTCCCTGACCCAGCGGGCCTCATCCGGGTCGAGCATGGCCCGATGCTGTTCTTCGAGGACCCGAGCCGCCCGGGTGTCCACCATGAGCAGCCGCGTCCGGTCGAAGTCACGGCGGTAGCTCCAGCGGGTGGAGAGCGGATCGTCGTCCGCCCGTACCGCGAACTCGCGCAGCGCGGCGGTGCCGTCGGCCGCCGATGTGACGGCGGCGAACAACTCGTCCGCCTCCAGTTCCTTCGGTGGGAGATTGCCGAGGTGCTGGTAGACCCAGTACGACATCAGTCCGCTGACGACCCGTTCCCGCCACCACGGGAGGGTGCGCATCTCCGCCAGCCAGGCGGCGCTGGTGTTCCAGTCGTCGATCAGATCGTGATCGTCGAAGATCATGCAGCTGGGGACGGTGGAGAGCAGCCAGCGCACCTCCGGGTCGAGCCACGACTCGTCGTACAGCCGGGTGTACTCCTCGTAGTCGGCGACTTCGGCGCCGGGAGCCTCGTCGAGGTCGCGCCGCTCGGCGAGCCAGGCGCGGGTCGCCTCGGACGTCTCGTCCGCGTACACCTGATCGCCGAGGAGGAGCAGGACATCCGGGCGCGGTCCGCTCGGGTCGGCGGCGATCCGGGCGGCCAGGGTGTCGAGTGCGTCCGGACCCACGGGGTCGTGCTCGTCCGCGGGCGCCGCGGCCCAGCGGCAGGACCCGAACGAGACGGTGACACCGGCCGAGGACTCCGGGGGCGTGGTGATGGTCGACGGGGGGAAGGGCGAGTCCTCCAGCGGCCAGACCCGCGCGCCGTCCAGCAGGACTTCGTACGGGGTGCTGGTGCCGGGTGTCAGTCCGCGGATCGTCACCAGCGCGTAGTGGTGGCCGGCGATCGCGAAGGTGGGGCCGGAGCCCTGGGAGCCGTCCGCGCCGATGACCTCGACCGTGCACGCGCGGTCGGTCTCGACCCAGACCGTCGCACGGTCCTTGGTCTCCCAGTCGACGTACCGCAGCAGTGGTCCCAGTCGAAGCCCCGCCGGATCGGCCATGGCTGTCCTCCTCCGTCGCCCCGTACGGTACGGAACGACGGAGGGATACGGACAGGGGTTCGGCCGTGCACGCCTTCGATGTCCACCGGGTGACGCACAGCCGTGATGCGGTGTCGGGATCAGCAGCCGCCCAGGACCGACTGGAGCGCGCTCTTCTCGGCCGTGTCCACGCTCATGCCGTACGCGTGCTTCACCTGGACCCACATCCGCACATAGACACAGCGGTACGCGGTGCGCGGCGGTAGCCATTCGGCCGGGTCCTTGTCGCCCTTCGCCTGGTTGACGTTGTCGGTGACCGCGATCAGCTGGGGGCCGCTGAGGTCATTGGCGAACGACTGTCGGCGGGCCGTGGTCCAACTGCTGGCGCCGGATCGCCATGCCTCGGCGAGCGGCACGATGTGGTCGATGTCCACGTCGGAGGCCGCCGTCCAGGTCGCCCCGTCGAACTCCGAGTACCAGGTGCCGCTGACGGCGGCGCAGCTGGCGTTCTGCACCACGTTGCGGCCGTCGCGCTTGAGGACGACCTCGCGGGTGTTGCAGCTGCCCGACTGGGTGATCCAGTGCGGGAACCGGTCCCGGCTGTAGCCGCTGGAGCTGCCTTCGGCGCGCACGGTGAGCTGGCCGAGGTAGGTGCGGGCGGTGGTGGCGTTCACCGGTGTGGGCGGGGCGGCCTGGGCCGGGGGCGCGGTCGTCAGGAGACTCGCGAGGGCGAGCGCCCCCACCGAGCCGAGCAGTGCCGCGCGGGAGGGGCGGCGTGAGCGACGCGCGTAGAAGAAGGACATGCGAACTCCCTTGGGCATGGGGGGCCTCGACCGGAGGGTGCGGCCGGGTGGGGCGTCCGGTTGGAGCGGGGGCGGACGTCCGCACTTCAGCCTGACGACATGCTCACGTCAAATCAAGGGTTGATGCACCGCCACCAGTGGTGAGCCGGCGTAAGGTTGGCGCGTGCTGCTGCCGGTCAATGTCACCTTCGGGGCTGTTCTGGCCGTACTGCTCGCAGTGGCGGCGACCGTCGCCGCACTCGCCCATCTCGGACGCTCGCGCGACATCGTCATCGCCGGAGTCCGGGCAGCCGCCCAACTCGCCGTCGTCTCCCTGGTCATCGGTGCGGTCGTGCGCTCGCTGCCTCTGCTGCTCGCCTTCGTCGCGCTGATGTACGCCGTCGCCGTACGCACCGCGGGGCGGCGCATCACCCCCAACGCCACCTGGTGGTGGGCCGCACTGCCGATCGGGGCCGGGGTCTTCCCCGTGGTGGGAGCCCTGCTGCTGACCGGACTCGTACCACTGAAGGGCATCGCGCTCATTCCCGTCGCGGGCATCCTGATCGGCGGCGCGCTCACGGCGACGGTGCTGGCGGGGCGAAGGGCGCTGGATGAGCTCAGCCTGCGCCACGGCGAGGTCGAGGCGGGGATGGCGCTGGGGCTGCTCGACCGGGACGCCCGTCTGGAGGTCGCCAGGACACCCGCCGCGGACGCGCTGCTACCGGGACTCGACCAGACGCGGACCGTGGGGCTCGTCACACTTCCCGGTGCTTTCGTGGGAATGCTCCTGGGCGGCGCATCGCCGCTGCTTGCAGGTGTCGTACAGCTGTTCGTCCTGGTGGGGCTGATGGCGGTGCAATCGGTCGCGGTCGCGGTGGTGCTGGAGCTGGTCGCCCGGGGAGCGGTCCACCGGGAGGCACAGGAGTGAGCTCACCGAGGGCCGTGACGTACCCTGGGGAGAGCAGAAGGGGAGTAGCTCTTCGCCGGAACGTCGACATACTGCCGGGCCCTGGGCCTGGCCGGCGCCCGGAGGCGGTTCCCGGTCCATCGGTCCGGTATCCGCCAGCGAGACCTTCGGCCGCAGTGTCCTACCGACGCTGCCGTGCCGAAGCGACCCCTGGAGCGGTACAGGTCTCTCGGCGCGGGCAGCCCGACCGATAGAGGAACCATCCGTGATCAGCTTCACCATCATGGCGATCACGTTCGGCGTCGTATTCCTGGCCGAACTCCCCGACAAGACCGCCCTCGCCGGACTGATGCTCGGTACGCGCTACCGGGCCTCCTACGTCTTCGTCGGTGTCGCCGCCGCCTTCGCCGTGCACGTGGCACTGGCCATCGCCGCGGGCTCCGTCCTCACCCTGCTGCCCCAACGCCTGGTGCAGGCCGTCGTCGGCATCCTGTTCCTCGCGGGAGCGCTGATCCTGCTCCTGAAGAAGAACGACGACGAGGAGGAGAGCATCAAGGCCCCCGCCGACCAGTCGTTCTGGAAGGTGTCCGGGGCCGGATTCATGCTGATCCTGGTCGCCGAGTTCGGCGATCTCACCCAGATCATGACGGCCAACCTGGCCGCCCGCTACGACGACCCCGTGTCGGTGGGCCTGGGTGCGGTGCTGGCGCTCTGGGCGGTGGCGGGCATCGGCATCCTGGGCGGGCGGACCCTGATGAAGTACGTACCGCTGCGGTTGATCACCAAGGTCGCGGCCTGTCTGATGCTGGCACTGGCCGGATTCAGTCTCTATGAGGCGCTCATGGGGTGACACCCCTTGCCGCCACCACGTCTGCTGTTGGGTAGCGCGCTGATCGGTTGGCCATCGGGTTGGCGTTGTTCCTGGTCAGCCGTTCTGTGGTTGGCAGGGATGTTGCGCGACAGCTGTCACGGACGGTGATGCTCTCATGGTGACCGTCGACGATTTGATGACGTTGGCGTCGTTCGCCGCGAGTGTCTTCTTCCTCCTCGTTGGTCACAACCTTGCCGCTGCTCCTTCCGGTCTCCGGAACTGTCCGGCGGCCTGCGCCCGCTACGCGAAAAGGCCGACGAAGCATGAAACCGGACAGGCGGGTCGTCAGCGGCTCTGGACGCTGACGACCCGTTTCTCTGCCCGGGATGGGGCTCTCCCGCAGCCTTCGTGGGTGACCGGGCAGGGGCCCGGTCCTGAACACGGGGGTCACTGTGGCACTTTGACCCACCATCCCGGCACGATCTATTTCACAATCGCTCAATCGTGCAACGCGTGCACGCTTTTGCCCGGTGAAAGGGGTATCCATCCCGGCCGTTTCTGGAGTGGACTGGGGATTGCCCGATCGGCTCCGACGCACGGTGCAGGCTCAGGAACACCGTGCATCGGCCGGGTCGGGTGCTGTCCCCGCGCGCCTGATTCACCCGCTGCCCGGCGCGGCTGCGGTCGCCGGCGCAGACGGGATCACCAGCAGCGGGGCGGGGCGCCGGCCCGGTACCGCAGAAACTGGCCGGGCCCGGTGCGCCCTGCCCTTTCAGCTCAACGGACCCAACTGTGCCCGCGAAGGAGGAGACACGATGACGCCCACTCCATGATCCGTACCTACAGCATGACGTGGTATGAGCCGGCGATGGCGTTGCCGTCCGACTGAGCGAGGCTGCCAACTGCGCGTACCTGCTGATGCGCGGCATGGACGAGAGCGAGGACCATCCCGGTCTCGACGGCGCCACCTGGGCGCGGCTGCTGGAGCGGGTCGCCGGCCTCTGGCCCAGCCGGTAGACACCGGCCGATTTCACCGCTTTCCGGGGCCACGAGGCCGTTCTTCCGGAGGCGACCCTCCGGCTCGCGCAGTGGTCCGCGCTCCCACCGCCCCAGATCGGGCCGCGGGTGGTGCAGACCTTCATCGCCATGGCCGAGCGCATGGCCGACTGGGCCGTCATCGTCCGCACCGGGGCCGACCTGGTCCGCGCCTCCGCCGCCTCACGACGCGCGCCGCATCCCGCACCCTGCCGTCAAGGGACCAACCCGAACGGCACCCGCAACCCAAAAGACACACGGACGGGTCGGCCGGCCGATGTACGGCCGCGCCCGGAAAACAAGGAGGTGACCTTGTGGAGTCACAGTTCGACACGGTCGTAGCTGCCTACGAGCACAGCATGGAGGAGATGCCGTTCCGCACACACATCGAGCAGTGGAGCTTCTTGAACGCGCTCGGCGACACCCGCGGACTCAGCGTGCTGGACCTGGGCTGTGGCAGCGGGCTGTACGTCCGCAAACTGCGCCGCGACGGCGCGGCCCGCGTCGTGGGGATCGACGAGTCGGCGGCGATGGTGGACTACGCCCGGCGCCGCGAGGAGCGCGAACACCTGGGCGTGGAGTATCTCGCCGTGAACGCCTCCGACCCCGCGGCCGGCACAGTGCCCGGCATCGACGGAGCATTCGACCTGGTCACGGCCGTGTACGTGCTGCCCTACGCGCCGACGTTCGAGGCACTGCAGGGACTGTGCGCCACCGCCCGGCGGGCGCTGCGCCCGCAGGGCGGCCGTCTGGTGACGGCCGTCCTGAACCCCGGCTTTTCCACCGACCCCGAGTGGTACCGCCACTACGGGATGGTCCTGACCGCCGGCGAACCGCAGCGCGAGGGAGGCCCGGGCCACCTGAAGGCATGGGTGGGACAGGAGGTCCTGGACGTCGACTTCTTCTGCTGGTCGGCCGACGCGCACGAGCGAGCCCTGCGCGCGGCGGGCTTCGACCACATCTCCTGGACCCGCCCGGAGGTGTCCGAAGAAGGCCGCAAGGAGCTCGGGGACGAGTTCTGGGCCAACTACCTGGCCTGCCCGCACGCACTGATCCTCCAGGCGGAGGCCCGCCCGAGCGCCGGGATTACCGCACCCGATCCGCAGTGAAGGAAGCACACCCGATGTCGTCACCCTTCGTGATCCAACCCTGCTCGCCGCAGAGCGCGAGCCTCGTGGAGCGGGGAGAGAACGTCCTGCTGGGCCTGTCGCCGTGGAACGGCTACTACAAGCCCCGCACCATCGAGGCCCTCATCGGCTGGGCCAGCACCCACTTCAAGACCGTCGACGTGTTCCTCCCCGGCTACGAGGCGGCCCTCACCCTCACCGCGGCGGGACTCCCGGCGCTCAACGCGGTGCACCGAACCCGGCGGGCCGTGGGGCAGCTACGCGCCCCCGCCCGCCGCGCCCTGGAGAACGCGGGCGTCGCCGACCCCCTGCGGCATCTGCACACCTGGACGCAACTGGCCAACCGGCCCGCGTACGCGGCCGGCCGGGCCCGTGCCGAGCACGCCTACCGCACCGACCCGGCGGTGCGGCGCGCCTGCCGGGCCACAGCCCACGGCGCGGTACGGCACGCCTCGGGCATCGAGCCCACCGAGGAGCAGATCGACCTGGCGGTCAGCTACGCGATCGCCGAACTCCCCCTGATCGTCGACGGGCCGGCAGTGTTCGGGACGGACACCTCGGTCTTTGTCTACCACCGCCCGATGGACCTCATCGAGCCCCTGATCACCGGTGAGGCCGCAAGCCTGCATCCCGCACCGGGACAGGGCTACGCGATCGTCACCCCCGTCGTCGAGCACGGGGCCGGCCAATACCAGGAAGGAGCAGATTCGTGACCACGACCTCCGCCCCCGCACTGCCGCTGCAGTACCCCTTTCCGCCGGGTGAGATGGGCACCCCGCCCCCGATCCTGGACTGGGCCCGCAAGCACAGGCCGGTCTGCCCGGTGCGGTTGCCGTCCGGCGCGACCGTGTGGATGGTCACCCGCAAGGACGACATCACCCGCGTCCTCACCGACCCCAGGTTCTCCCGCAACCTCGTCTACGACGGCGCCCCCCGTTTCGTCGGCGAGGACTTCACCTCCATGGACGGAGGGATCTTCAACCTCGACCCGCCCGACCACACCCGCGTCCGACACGTCATCAGCCGCTTCTACACCCGAACCGGGGTCGAGGCATACCGGCCGCTCGTCGAACGGCACGCCGCACGGCTGCTGGACGCCATGGCCGACGGCCCCAACCCGGCCGACCTCGTCCCCGCCTACGCCGCCCCCCTGCCGCTGCACGTCAGCTCCGACATCCTGCGGGTACCCGTCGAGCAGCGCGAGACATACCAGTCCTTCTTCCGCACCCAGACCAACCTCGCCGTCAGCCCCGAAGAGGTCGCCACGGCCACCAAGGCCGTCGCCGCTTTCACCGGCGACGTCATCGACGCCAAACGCCGCCACGCGGCCCCCGGACCGGCGCAGGGGCCGATCGAGGCACTCATCCACGCCGCGGCCGACGGAGAGATCAGCGAGACCGAACTCCACGGCACCGTGGCGTACCTGTTCGTCACCGGATCCGAGCCCCTGGTCTCCCCGCTCGGCACCGGGGTCTTCACCCTGCTGGTCAACCATCGTGAGCTCAAGGACTGCCTCAACGATCCCGCCCTGTGGCCGCGAGCCGTGGAGGAGGTCCTGCGCTACCACCACAACGGGGTCCTCGGCCTGCCGCGGGTCGCCACCGAGGACGTTCACCTGCACGGTGTGACCATCGGCCAGGGCGACGGTGTGTGCACCCCCATGCTCGGTGCGACCTGGGACCCCGCCCACTACCGCAACCCGTCCAAGTTCAACATCCACCGCAAGACCGACGGCACCGCGACCTTCGGCGCCGGCCCCCACTTCTGCCTCGGAGCCGCCCTGACCCGCATGTTCCTCCAGACCGCTTACCAGGCCCTGTTCACGCGCTTCCCCAGCCTGCTGCTCGCCGTCCCCGAACATGACGTCCCCTGGGAACTCGACCTGTTCTTCACCAAGCCCGCCACCCTGCCCGTCGCCTGGGACTCCCAGCCCTAGCGACAGCAACGGGGCCCGGACGGCGGACGCCGCGCCGGACGTGCCCAAGGCGACAGGGGATCCTCGGAAGTCGTCCCCCAGGGGCGGCGGACGCGGCGGCCTGTCGATGGACAAGCTCTGCTCGGCGCGGGCGGTGTTACCGAGCAATTTGAACGCCATGTGCAGCAGCTGGATGTGCCGTTCCAGGCGCCGCTGAGCGCCGAACAGCAGCCCGGCGACGAACAGGTCCGGTAGCCCCCGAAAGCTGATCAAGGTGCCGTTATGAACCGAAGGCACGGTGCGACACCTGGAGCCGAGGTCGACGCGAGGGTCCTTCTTCCGCGCTTCGTTCCAACTCCACCGATGCCCCGCACAGAACCCACCCGATCTTTGCTCTGCCGATGACAGGCCACCACGCCGCAACGCTCCAACGCGCCTTTCGGCTCGACGCGCGGGTGCGCCACGAACGCCGCCAGAAGAAACCATCACGCCGTGATCGGCCTCGCCGACGAGTCGGCTGCTCGTTGTGGTGCGCTGCGACGCAGCCCACCGCATCCGCAGTCCCACCGCGGCGGAACGCCTGCCGCAGTTCCGTCCTTGGCACTACCCGAGCGCGTCCAGGAGTTCGCGCTCACGTGCGGCGCTCAGCCCCGCGCGCCGCTCCCTGTCCAGGCCCTGTTCCTGCTCCCAGCGCAAAGTGTCGGCCAACAACTCCGCTCGGGGCCGATGCCGCAACCCGGCCCGCTCCGCCGCGGCTCCACTCCGCGCCGACCAGCCTTCCCAACCCTGCGTGACCAGCCACAACGGCAAGGACTGCGGCCCCATGTACTCGGCCACCCCCTGCGCCAGCAGCCAGGCGGGGTCGGCGGTGACCACCTGGCCGCCCTGTCGGCTGTGGCCCCCTGCGGCACGGGACAACTCGATCCATTCGCCGAAGGGCAGGATCGGACCGACCGCGTCGAAGACGCCGGTCGTCCTGGCCTCCGCGGCAGCCAGCAGCCAGGCCGCCAGGTCCCTTACATCGACCACCTGGGTCGGCAGATCGGGTGTGTGCGGCACCAGCATCGGCCCGCGCGGGTCCCGGGCTGCACGGGCCGCCCAGTAGCCGGACCGGCCGCTGTGATCGCCGGGGCCGCCGATCAGTCCGGCGCGCGCCACGAGCAACCGATCGCCCACCGCACCGGTCGAGGCCCGTTCGCAGGCGACCTTCGCCTCGCCGTACGCCTCCCGGCCCACGGAGTTCAGCTCGGTGGGGGCCAGGAGCGCCGCGGACTCGTCGGCGCCCGGGACGGCGTGCGAGGCATAGGCGCTGATCGAGGAGACGTACGTCCAGTGCCGTGCCCGGTCCGCCAGGGAGGCGAGTGCATCGCGGACGAACCCGGGCTGCCACGACACCTCGACGACCGCATCCCAGGTGCGGTCCAGCAGGGGTCGGTACGCCGAAGGGTCACACCGATCGGCGCCGATCAGGGTGGCGCCCTCGGCGACGGGGCCGCTTTCACCGCGGGCCAGGCACGTCACCCGATGTCCGCGCGCAAGTGCCTGCCGGGACAACTCCCGCCCCACCCACGCCGTACCGCCCAATACGAGGATCTCCATCGCGCCAGTCAAACAGCGCCCACATCGGACGGGAAAGGGAATCTGCCGCCAGCAGAGTCGGCGTACTCCTCCACCGCCACTCCGGGTGATCCAGCCGCCAACGGACGATCAGGTTCCGGTGTGCTGGCCGAAATTCGCCTGTGACGTGCAGGTTTCCGTACAGCCACAGTGCGCCGCGTGAGGCAACCGCCCACCAACGTTCCCCGTCCTCCGACAACGAGGACCGCAGGCGTTCCTGGGGTCCTCGGGCACGACCGATGAGGAGGAGGACCACCTTGAACCGTGTCTCGCGCAGGGTGACGGCCGCGCTTGCGGTGATCGCTCTTGCGGTGGGGGTACCGGGACTGGCGCATGCCGCACCGGGGACGACACAACCGCAACGACCCACCGATCTCATATCCCCGGCACCACCGGGCAGCCCGGGGCAACTCCCCGACGGTTGGCGGATAACCGGCACGGGCACCGAGAGGCAATTGGTCTGGACGTCGTCCAAACCGGTGCCGGTGGGGAACGCCCGTATCGAGTTCTATGCCGGGGACCGCCTCCTCGGCATTCCTGTTCCGACGAAGGACCAGCGCAGCTTCCAGCTCGACCTGGAGGGAATCCGGATCGGAGCGTCCGAGGAGCTCAAGGTCCTCGCCGCCGGCCGGCGCCTCGACGCAGCCGCAACGCCCGAGAGCCCCGGCGCCCGCCGCTCCACCGCCCCGACGAAGCCGGCCGCGCCCCTCCCGGCGAACCCGGTCGACCCCGGTGTCCCCGGCACGTACCGCACCACGAGTGGTGAGTACGCCCTCAACTCGGTACGGCTGCCCGGCTACGCCAACCCGATCGAGATGCGCGCCACGGTGGTCTCACCTACCGACGCCCCCGGTCGCAGGCCGCTCGCCCTCTTCCTCCACGGCCGCCATTTCACCTGCTACGACGCCAAGGGCGAGATCAGCATGTCCTGGCCGTGCGAGACCGGCTTCAAGGCGGTGCCGAGCTATCGCGGCTATCTCCACGACCAGAAACTCCTGGCCTCCCAGGGCTATGTCACCGTGTCCATCTCCGCCAACGGCATCAACGCACAGGATGCGATGGCGAACGACGCCGGCGCCCAGGCCCGCTCCTCGCTGGTGCGGTTGCACCTCGCCCGCTGGGCCCAGTGGGGCACCGACGAGGGCAAGGCGCCGGCCGCCGTACGGGCCGCTGCGCCCGCCGATCTCAACCGGGTGCTGCTCGTCGGTCACTCCCGGGGCGGCGAAGGCGTCAACCGGGCCGCGCTCGACAGCCGGTTCAAGCCGCCGGCCGCGGAGGACGGATACCGGGGCCCGGTGCGCTGGCGCATCCGGGGCACGGTCCTCATCGGCCCCACGATCTTCGGCCAGAACCCGGCGCCCGATGTGCCCTCCATGACGATCCTGCCCGGCTGTGACGGCGATGTGTCCAACCTCCAGGGCCAGATGTACGCGGACGGCACCCGCGGCACCGGCCGGGGAACCTCCCTGCACAGCTCGGTCTACGTCATCGGCGCCAACCACAACTACTTCAACACCGAGTGGACGCCCGGCCAGGCCGAGGCGCCTGCCGACGACGACTTCTACCCTCCGGAGCCCGGTGAGAAGCCGGATGCCGTGTGCGCGCTGGGCACCTCGGCCCACCGGTTGACGGCGACCCAGCAGCAGGCCGCGGGCTCCACCTACATCGCCGCGGCGGCCCGGCTGTTCGTCGCGGGTGACGACCGGGTCCGTCCGCTGCTGGACGGCTCCAACCGGCGCGCTCCCTCGGCTGACCCCGCCCGGGTGCTCACGCACGCGGTCGGCGGCCATCGTGCGCCCGTCATCCTGCCGGACGCATCGGTCGCCGTCACCGGTGGTCGACTGTGCAACCAGGTCGACCACCGGGTGAAGACGACCTGCCTCAGCGAGCGTGAGCCCGGCGGCTCGCCGCACTTCGTGGGATTCGTGTCCTCGCCTGAGCCTGGCCGCCAGTCCATCGCCCTGAACTGGACGAAGGCGGGCTCACCGGTCCGGATGACTCCCGCACGGCCGGTTTCCGTCGCCGGTGCCGAGTCGCTGGCCCTGCGCCTGATCGTGCCGCCCAACACCACCGGCACCAAGGTCGACATCACGGTGACCGACACCGCAGGTCGCAAGGCGACCCTCGGGCGGGCCACCGTCGACGGGCTGCCGGGCACGAACCGGACCTTCGCGCACTGGGGTCGTGAGGTCCGCGTACCGCTGACCGCGGCGGTGAAGGCCGGACTGAACCTCAAGCAGTTGAAGACCCTGGAGCTCACCCCGCGCTCCGCTTCCGGGCGGGCCTGGCTGGTGGATGCCTGGGGCTGGCGCCCGGGCACCCCTGCGGTCGAGCCCGTCGCACTGCCGCGGGTGGACCTCGGTGAGCTGCGGGTCAAGGAGGGCAACTCGGGCGAGCGGACCTATCTGATTCCGGCGAAGGTCTCCGGCAAGGGCAGCGGTCAGGTCCGACTGTTCATCAGGGACCTGCTGACCGACAAGGTCACCACCAAGACGGTCACGGTCAAGGCCGGCACCAACTCGATCAACGTCCCCGTCAAGGTGAAGGGCAACACCCGCTATGGGTTCGACAGCTGGCACACGGTGGCGGCCAAGGCGGTGCGGGGCGCCGCCATCGGTTCCTACTCCGGGGGCCTGACCGTGCTGGACGACGACCCGATGCCCAAGATCACGGTCACACCCGTCGCGAACCGGGTGACCGAGGGCGGAGTGCTGAAGTGGCGGGTCTCCCTCTCCGAGGTCGCCGACGCCGATGTGGTGACCGGATTCTCCTTCCAGCCGGTGGCCAGCGGACCGACGCTGTCCACGCTCGACGTCGACCCCGGGTGGATCGACAAGCATTTCGGACGGTTGCCCACTCCGGAGCGGTCGTTGTTCAACGTCGCGGACGATCCGTGGCTGACGGCCGACATTCCCCCGGGGAAGAAGACCGCCGAGGTCACGGTGCCCACCATCACGGACACGGTGACCGAAGCGGAGGAGGCCATGCGGCTCAGGTTCTTCCACTACGACCGCGACTGGAACCAGAAGCCCGGTGCGTACTACATCGGCAAGGTGAAGGACGCCTCGTAGCGTCGGATGTGAGTCGGAAATGAGCAGCAAGGCCGAGGACCGGGGCTGACCCGGGGATCGAGCCGCACAGTGCCCCGGGTCCGAACGGACCCGGGGCACTGTGCGTGACCGACGGTGGTCCCCACGGACGGCAGGCCGCCTGCCCCAGGGCGGCTGCTTCCCGTGCGACCGATGGACGTCGACGTGGAGCCAGTCGGCGCCTTCGACAGCCAACCCCCGTGCGACCGATGACCGGAGCGGGGTCTCGTCTCAGCCCGTGGCGCGGATGTCGACGAGGGTGATCAGACCGTCCTGGACCGTCACCCCGAGCTCAGTGAGGTCAGTGACCTGGAGGTCGGGGCCCAGCGCCTTGGCGCGTTCGCCCACGCCCACCACCTGCATGCCCGCCGCCCGAGCGGCGAGGATTCCCGCCTCGGAGTCCTCGAAGACCACGCACTCCGCCGCACTGAAACCCAACTCCGCCGCGCCCTTCACAAAGCCCTCCGGATCGGGCTTGCTGGCGCTCACGTCCTCGGCGGTCACCCGAACGTCCGGCATCGGCAGCGCGGCGGCGGCCATCCTGGCTTCGGCCAGTGGCCGGTCCGCGGACGTCACCAGGGCGTGCGGTGCTCTGGCGATCGCGGTGAGGAACGCCAGGGCCCCCGGTACCGGTATGACACCGTCCATGTCGGCGGTCTCGCGCTCCAGCATCACCGCGTTCTCGGCGTGGTTCTCGGCCATCGGACGGTCCGGAAGCAGTTCCGCCATGGTGGCGTGGCCCTGCCTGCCGTGGACGACCTTCAGTGTCTGCTCGGGGTCCAGACCGTGCTCCTGCGCCCACAGCCGCCAGTGGCGCTCCACCACCGCATCCGAGTTCACGAGGGTGCCGTCCATGTCGAGCAGCAGGGCCCGGGCGGTCAGGGTGGTGGTGCGTGCCGGCATTCGGTGTACTCCGTGCTCCGTAGCGGTGATGGGGATGGGTGAGATGGCGCGACTCGGCGTCCCCGGTGGGTGAGTGGCCGAAGTCGATTTTGTTTATTCATGATACAAAGCGGCACTCCCGTCCGCCACCCCCGGCCCAACCCCGCAGGCCAGATGCGCTCACAGCCACCACGATGGGAAGGACGCGGACCCTGAGGAGAACGCATGGCTCAGGAAGTGAGCACCACACCCACGAGCCCGGCGCCCGGTGAAGGCCAGAACCGCCGGCAGGTGCTGGTCGCCATCGGCGCGCTCCTGCTCGGTCTGCTGCTGGCCGCGCTCGACCAGACCATCGTCTCCACCGCCCTGCCCACGATCGTCAGCGAACTCGGCGGCCTCGACCACCTCTCCTGGGTGGTCACCGCCTATATGCTCGCCTCCACCGCTGCCACCCCGCTGTGGGGCAAGCTGGGCGACCAGTACGGCCGCAAGAAGCTGTTCCAGTCGGCCATCGTCATCTTCCTCATCGGCTCTGCGCTCTGCGGCGTGGCCCAGAACATGGCCCAGCTCATCGGCTTCCGGGCACTCCAGGGCCTGGGCGGCGGCGGGCTGATAGTCCTCTCGATGGCGATCGTCGGCGACATCGTCTCGCCACGCGAACGCGGCAAGTACCAAGGACTGTTCGGAGCGGTCTTCGGCACCACCAGCGTGCTCGGCCCCCTGCTCGGCGGATTCTTCACCGAGCACCTCAGCTGGCGCTGGGTCTTCTACATCAATCTGCCCATCGGAGTGGTGGCACTGTGCGTCATCGCCACCGTGCTCCACATCCCCGCGCGCCCCACCCGGCACACCATCGACTACCTGGGCACCTTCCTCATCGCCTCGGTCGCCACCTGTCTGGTCCTCGTCGCCTCACTCGGCGGCACCACCTGGGGCTGGGGCTCACCGCAGATCATCTCGCTCGCCGTACTCGGAGCCGTACTCCTCGTCCTGTTCGTCCAGGTGGAGCGCCGGGCCGTGGAGCCCGTGCTCCCGCTGAAGCTGTTCCACATCCGCACCTTCAGCCTGGTCGCGGTCATCAGCTTCGTGGTGGGCTTCGCCATGTTCGGCGCGATGACCTACCTGCCGACGTTCCTCCAGATCGTGCAGGGCGTCACCCCCACCATGTCCGGCGTCCACATGCTCCCCATGGTGCTGGGACTGCTGATCGCCTCCACCACCTCCGGGCAGATCGTCAGCCGCACCGGACGCTGGAAGGTCTTCCCCATCGCCGGCACCGGCATCACCGCGATCGGCCTGCTGCTGTTGCACCGGCTCACCGAGTTCAGCTCCACCTGGGAGATGAGCGCGTACTTCTTCGTCTTCGGCACCGGCCTCGGCCTGGTCATGCAGGTACTGGTCCTGGTGGTGCAGAACTCCGTCCCCTACGAGGACCTGGGGGTGGCCACCTCCGGTGCCACCTTCTTCCGCTCCATCGGCGCGTCCTTCGGTGTGGCCATCTTCGGCACGATCTTCACCAGCAGGCTCGAACGCAACCTCACCGCAGCCCTGCGCGGCCAGGACGTACCACCGGGCGCACGGGCCGGTGACCTGGCCGCCGACCCCCGCACCATCACCGAACTCCCCGCCGGGTTGCGCGCATCGGCGCTGCACGCCTTCGCGTCCTCCATCACGGACGTCTTCCTCTACGCGGTGCCGGTCGTCCTCGTCGCCTTCATCACCGCCTGGTTCCTCAAGGAGGACCGGCTGCGCGGCTCGGTCACCGCCCCCGAACCCAGCCAGACCCTCGCCTCCAACCCCGTACAGCGCTCATCCCACGAGGAGGTCGCCCGGGCCCTGTCCGTGCTCGGCTCCCGGGAGGGCAGACGCCATGTGTACGAGAAGATCACCCAACGCGCGGGCTATGACCTGTTGCCCGCATCCAGTTGGCTGCTGCTGCGCATCCGCCGTCACGGAACCGTCGAACCTGGCGTACTCGCCGACACCACCCCCGTACCGCTGACCGTGATCACCGATGCCTCCCGCCAGTTGGAGGAACGGGAACTCGCCCACCGCGAGGGCGTACAACTGCTGCTCACCGAGAAGGGGTTGGAGACGGCCGTACGTCTGGCGAAGGCACGGGAAGAGTCCTTGGCCGACTTGCTGGGGGACTGGTGGGGGCCCGATCGCCCCACCGACCTGGTGCAACTGGTCGAGGAGTTGAACGCCGAACTCTGCGGATCGGACGAGGAACGCCCCCACGGCCCGGGCCCGAGGGGCGACCACCGCGCACCCTGAGCACACGGGCGACTCACAGCTCCTTGCCGTACCAGACGTCCATGTAGGGGCCGGTGCAGTACGCGGGTATCTCCCGGTAGCCCTGCCGGAGGTAGAGGCGTCGCGCCTCGACGAGGTCGAGCCGGGTGTTGAGCACCATGCGCCGCGCCCCGAGCGCGCGGGCCTCCTCCTCCAACGCCGCCAGCAGCAGCCGCCCACCCTGCCGGCCGCGGTACGCGGGCCGCAGATAGACCCGGGTGAGCTCGGCCCGCTCGGCATCCAGCATCAGCACACCGCCACAGGCCGCCGCGACCCGCCCCAACCGTCCCACCACGAACTGCCCGGTGGGCGGGACGAGCAGTTCGACACCGTCTCCGCTGAGCCCTTCGGCCATCTCCGCAGGGGTCGCCGGCCGCTTCCAGTAGCGACCTGCGACCTCTGCGTAGTAGTCGTGGCGCAGGCTGCTGGCGACGGGCGAGTCAAAAGCTTCGGCGGTGAAGGACCAAGACGTCATGCCCTTCTGTACCCCGTTGCCCGGGCCGCTGGCCAGCGATTTTCACCCCGGTGTGCGGGCGACAGATGGCAGGGACGAGGCCGCGCTGCCCGCAGCCTGCGCCGGTGACTAGCACTCGGCGCCCGAAGACCGCGGGGCTGCCGTCTGGACGACCTCGAAGGACCACACGGTCGACCCGGTGGCGGCCGGCTTGCGAGCCTCGCCCTCCGTCCCTCCCTGGCCGTGTGCACTGCGCATCGAACCCGACATCCACGCCTCGAAGTCCGCCTCACTGCGCCACCGGGTGTAGACGAGGTACTGGTCGGTGCCCTCGACCGGGCGCAGCAACTCGAACCACTCAAAACCATCGGCGCTCTCCACGGCACCGGCCCGGGCCGCGAACCGCTTCTCCAGCACCTCACGCTGCTCGGCGGGGACGGTCAGAACGTTGATCTTTACGACGCTGGGCACAGGACACCTCTCAAGAAGTACAGGCCGGGCACCGCACCTGGCCTTCGATCACCTGGGTGCAGTCTGCTACATGCCTCGGTCAAGGCACTGTGAGGGTGCAGGGCGGGCCGTCTATGGCGCAGCTCACGATGCGGCGATCGTCCCGAAGCGGCGGGCCCACGGGCCTCGGGCACCCATCAGTGGCCGATCCACACCGCTGAAACCGTCGACCGTTGGGTTCCGTCTGCCCAGGGCGGGGCCCTTCCGCGCCCTGCCCCCCGACCGAGGCGAGGCCCCACCCGTGTTTACCGCGATCTTCCAGAATCACTACGGCTACTTAGCCACCCTCGTGCTCATGGCCTTGCTCCTGGGGGGTGCCGCATGGTGGATCCCCCGTCGGTTGGGCAAGCCCCGCGCCGGGTGGTGGGCCGGGCTTGTGGCCACGATCACCGGCGTGCTCGGTGTCACCTTCATGGGCAGCGGCAGGGCCAGCGGCCAGTGCGTCATCAACCATGACTTCACCCAGCCCTTCCAGGCGACGCAGGGGCTGTGGAACCTCGCCATGACGGTTCCCCTCGGGCTCTTCGCCCTGCTGGCCTCGCGCCGACCGTTGCCCGTGCTCGTGGGCGTCGTGGCGCTGCCCTTGGCCATCGAGTTCACCCAGGCTGAGGTGAGCGGTCTGGGGCGGGTGTGCGACAGCTCGGACGCGCAGATGAACATCCTGGGCGGCCTGGTGGGACTGGCGGTCGCCGCCTTCTTCATCGTCAGGCGGACGCCGCTCGACTGGCACGCTGGTACGAAGGCGTCGCTGATCGCCTCCGCGGTGCTGCTGGCGCTGGGGGCCGGTGTGGCCCGCCCGATGCTGACCTTCTCGCACGTGGACGGCACGGGTCTGTCGGCTGCGGACTCCGGTCAAGTGCGGGCCGTGGAGCAGGTGGTGGAAGAGGCGTTCGGCGATCGGTACGAGCTGGGCCGGGTGCAGGACCAGCCGTGTGTGGGGGCGCCGTGCAGGAACGTCGTATTCGTTCTGCTCAGCCGGGACAAACGGCACCCGAAGGCGTTCAGCAACGGCACTCTGTCGTGGCCGGACAAGAAGCACTTGAACGTGCTCCTGAAGGACAGCGACCGTCCCAGCGTCATGGGGTACCCCGTCCCGGGGGCGAAGGCGCCGTCCAATGAACGGGAGGCGTACGGCATCGCGCAGTCGTACATGCGCGAGCGCTACCCGTGGGGTGCGGACGCGGTCGAGTACAAGACATACCCGGTGGGCGGTAAGGCGGAGTTGGGGTGGATGACCAGTTGGCGCTGGGTCCATGACGATGTGCTGATGCCGAGGATGCTGGATGTACAGGTCGACAGGACCGGGCACGTCTCGCAGGTGGATGTGACGCTCGGCCCCAAGCGGTTGACGCTCGACAAGGCGAAGCTGAGCGCGGAGCAGGCTGAGAAGGCGGCGCGGGCCGCGATGATCGCCCGGCTCGGCCCCCGTGGAGAAGGTATCGAGGACGATCTACGGGGCGAGGCGTTCACGCTCAAGGCGGTCGAGCGGAAGGGCGCCTGGCGCCCCGAGTGGTTGGTCAATCTGTCGATCGGTGCGTCCGTGCCCGACCCCGACCCCGATGCGTCACAGACGGCGGAACTGTGGCGCGTGGACGCTGTGACAGGGCAGGTGTACGACGGTGCCGATGTCGCGGTGAAGGCTGGTTGAGTAGGCCGGACGCCTCAGGCCGGAGCACCGGAAGGAGGCCGCTCCGGACTAACGTCCGGCTGCCGCCGTCCGGTCGGGACCCGAGAGTCTGTGGGCATCCCGCATCCGGGCCCGCAGTTCCGGCAGGGCCGGGTGCCCTGGGCCGGCTGCTTCGGTGAGATCGTCGACGAGAGCGGCCAGTTCGATCGCCGCCTCCCTATGGCGCCCGGCCCGGAACAGCAGTTCCGCGAGGTGGCTGCGGGTGGCGAGCGTGTCCTCACCCCGCGGTCCCTGCATGCGCTGCCAGCTCAGCCGTGCCTCGCGGACCAGCTCGATCGCCGACCCAAGATCGCCGGTCTCCTGCCTCGCGACCGCCAGATTGCGGTACCGGAGCAGGGTCCTCGCGTCCTGGGGGCCGAAGATCCCCGACAGGCCGTGCAGCGCCCGTTCGTACCAGGGGATCGCCGCGGCCGGGTCGCCCGCCTCGTGGTGGGCGTTCGCGAGGTTGTCCGCCCAGACGAACCACTCCAGATGGTCGGGCCCGTACAGCTGCTCGGTCTCCCGCAGCATTCCGGCTGCCAACTCGATCGACTCCCCCTGGAGTCCCGCCCGGTACGAAGCCCAGAACAGGGCGGCCCTCCGCGCGCGCCGATCCTCGTCCCCCAGCGGCAGACGGCGCTCGTCCGCCCGGACGGTCTGCTTCAGCAGGGCGATCGCCCGGTGCGCCTCACCGGTCGCGAGCAGTGCCTCGGCCAGCCGAAAGCGGGTGGTGCAGGACTCCGGGGCTTCGGTGCCCAAGACGGACTCCCGCCCGGCCAGCGCCTGTGCGAGCGTCTGCTGCGCCTCGTGGGGACGGTTCGCGTCCAGTAGCGCCGAGCCGAGGTCATGGCAGGTGGACAGGGTGTCCTCATGATGGCTGCCGAACACCAGACGACGACGTGAGTGGAGTTCCCGGTACTGCTCGATGGCCTTGCGCAACAGCGGCCCATCGGGCTCTCCCGCCAGACCGGCAGCGTGGACGAGGGCGGCCAGGACTCCTTTGCGGCGCAGTGCTTCGGGGTCGTACGGCCCTCGTTCCCGCTCGGCGGCTGCCACGGACCGCACATGGCCACCGAGGAGTTCGGGGGTGAGGGTGAGGGGTTCGTCATCGTCGCGGCCGGGCGCCGCCGGTGTGCTCATCCCGATGTCTGTCTGTGGGGTGGGGTGCTTCGGTACTCCACCGCCGCACGGGTGAGGAGCAGCAGATCGCGCTGGTCGGACGGCAGCGACTGTACGGCGCCCCAGGACGGTTCGAGTTCGGCGGTGGTGAGCGCGGCCAGCGGCCGTTCCCAGACGGCGGCCGGGTGCAGCAGGTCGTGCACGGCGAGCGACGCACCCCTGCTCCTGCGCCGGAAGCCGCCCCCGGTGGCATAGGCGAGACGCCGGCCGTCTGACGAGGCAGCGACGGCCAGCGGGGGGCGATCGCTCGGTCGTGGTAGGCCCCGTGGTGCCAAGGTCGCGGTGTCGTAGCAGTGGGCGCGTCGCTCGCGCGGCGCCCAACCCCCGACCGTGCGCCAGGACGGTACGGCGAACAGGTGCCGCAGTCGGGGCGCGTTCTCCGCCGCGGCGACCATCAGCAGCCTCCCGTCCACCACCTGCCACAGGAAGACGCTGCCGCGATCCCCCACGGAGACCAGTTCATCGCTGGAGACGAACACCAGCTCCTCCACATTTCCATGGTCGGGGGGCGCTGTCCCGCGGGCCAGCGCCGTGGTCAGGGCCGAGTCGGTGAGCACCACCAACGGGCCGTCCGCAAAGGCCAGTCGGGTCCCGGTCGGGTCCGCGGCCACCACATCGCCGCGGCCCAGCCCGAACGGCTCTAGGGCGACCCTGCGCAGGGGCGCGCCGGGATGACCCAGCAGCGCCCCGGAGCGCGAACGCAGACCGATCACATAGCCGGCGTCGATCGCCACGGCGCGCGCTCCGTCCAGGAGCGGTCCGCTGCCCAGCCGTTCGGTGCGGCCGGCCCCGTACTGCACGAGTTCCCACGGCCCGTACCCGGGGGCCTGCACCGCCCTGGACCGGGATCGTCCGGACCAGGGGGTGCGGATCGCCACCACCTCGCCGGACGGCAGCGTGCTGAACGAGCCGTGGCCGGCCGGGCCCTCGTACAGCAGGGTGCGCCGTCCCGTGCCGGTGTCGAGCAGGTGCAGGCGTTCGGTGCCGGCGTCCGGGGCGGTGAGCAGGGTCAACAGCGGGCCCGTCGGAGCGAAGGAGAGCTGGCGGGCGCTGTGGATCGGATCGTGGGTGCTCACGACGGCCCTTTGGCCGAGTGACTGCGCCGCCTCGGCCAGTGAGCGGGACCGGGCGGTGCGCAGCGCGGTGGCGAGCGGTTGCGCTGCCGGGTCCTGCGGTTTCCAGCGCCGGGGGAGTCGGCGGGTGATGCGGGCCGCGTCGCCGACGGGCACGGCGAGGGCGAGTTCCCACAGGCCGGAGCGGTCGCGTCGGCGGCGCAGCTGCCGTGCCAGCCGATCGATCTCGCCCCGGCTGCCCCAGGCGACCCTGTCCCGTGCGGTGAGGGCCCGCAGGTCGTGGAGGGCCTTGGCCACATACGGCAGCCACTGCGCGGGGTCTGACTCGGCGAGTCTTCGGTGGTGTTCCAGTGCCTCCGTCAAAAGGGGCTCGGCGTCCGCCGTGCGTCGGGCCTTCGCGAGCAGTGAGCCGAGTTCGTGTACGGCGGTCGCGAGTTCGGGCCGTAGCTGCGGCCGGGTGGCGGCCAGGGGCCGGTAGAGGCCGACCGCCTCTTCGATGACCTCCGCGGCCTCCGTGATGCGCCCGACCTGACGCAACCGTCCGCCGAGGGTGATCAGGGCGGTGGCCAGTCGGGGCGTACGGGCCTTCAGGTCGAAGGGCAGCAGTTGCCGCAGACTGCCCACGGTGTGTTCGGCGGCGTCCAGGGCTTCCTGGTGCTTGCCGAGCTCCGCGAGCAGCAGGGCGCGTTGATGGGTGAGGTCCGCGTGTTGGGGTGCCGCCTTCACGAAGGCGAGGAGGTCGATTTCGCGCAGTGACGCATAAACGCCCTCCGCTTCCTCGGTCACCGCCAGGGCCCGCCCCAACTGGCCGCCGCGCTGAAGCACATCGCCGAGCCCGGCGAGGGCCGCAGCCAGTTGGGGCAGCAGCGCGGGGTCGTCGACGGCGAGCGTCCGGTAACGCCGTACGGAGTCCTCGCAGCGGGCGATCGCCTCGGCGGGTCGGGGCACCCGGGCCAGCAGCTCTCCGCTCTGGAGGAGCACCGCCGCCAGCATGGTGCCGTACGCGGGGTCGGCCGCGGCCAGTTTGCGGAAGCGGGTGACCGCCTCCTCGGCGGCGGTCAGGGCGTCCGTGGTGCGACCCGCCCGTCCGCGGCTGAAGCTGAGACCGGCGATCAATGCCGCTTCCTCCACTTCGTCCGGGGCCTCGGACAGGAGTTGCTCGACGGCGCGCTCGGTGAAGTCGGCCGTTGCATCGACGAGGGCGTCATCGGTCGGCTTCAGCAGGGTTTCCAGGCCGACGGACCGCACCACGTCCGGATCGAGCCGTTCCATGGCCGCGAGTGAGGTCAGTACGGCACTGCCGGCCCTGACGGCCAGTTCCGGATCGCGGCGCAGCAGGGGGAACAGCACCTTGTCCCCGATGTGCGGCCAGCGTTCGGCCGCGGCCGTCAGGAAGGAGAGCGCGCGGGGTGTGTAGGGCGGTGGCTGCCCGGCCCGACGTCGAAGCACGATGTGCACGGCCGTGACCGTCCACAGGTCGGTGGGATGGCCGGTGACGGGGCTGCCGGGTAAGGAGAGGGCGAGGAAGTCCTCGGCCAGTCGGTCCGGGAGCAGTGGGTGCAGTACATGGGTGTCGCCCGGCACGGACGGCGGGTAGCAGGCGGCGTGGTCGGCGAGGACGATTTCGGCGGGCTCGGTGAACAGCAGTTCCGGCAGCAGGCCGCCGGCTCGTTCCCTGCGTACGGGACCGGTGAGCACGGCGGTGAACACGGCCCTCGCCATGGTGGTCGTGGAGATGCCGTGCCCTTCCTCCGCTGCGCGGTTCTCGTGGCGCTGGGCCCAGTTCTCGTGCTCCCGGTCCAAGAGATAGGTGGTGAGCCCGATCAGGTCGTCGGGGGTACCGCGGTGGTGGGCACGGGCGTCCACGGCGACGAGCGCCGCCATATGGACGCTCAGCGTCAGCCCGAAGTCCGGATGGTCGAGTCCGAGGGGCGGGGGAATCGCGTCCGGGTCGGGAAGGGCCGGGTAGTGCCGGGCGAAGCCGCTGCGGGCCGCTCGGAACATGGCCGCCCGGTCGTCACCTTCGGCCCGGAGCGGGTGGAGCAGTTGGTCCGATGTGGCTGCCGGCCTACCGGTGCGGTCCCGTCGGGCCAGTTTGGCGCGGAGCGCGGGCCAGGCGTCGGCCGAGCGGGCGATCAGCAGCACCCGTACGGGTACGTCCGCCTCCAGCAGGGCGTTCGTCAGCAACCAGTTCAGATGGGACAGGGGCCAGCGGTCCGCGTAGTCCACCAGGAGCAGAACACCGGGGCGGCCGGAGACACGGAGGTCCTGGCTGCCGGCCTCCGGCGGCTCGGTGTCCGCGGCATGGACGGCGTCGACCACCAGCCAACCCCGGGCGCCACGAAGGCCGGCGAGCTCATGGGCGAGCCGGGTCTTGCCCTGGCCCCCCGCGCCATGGAGCCAGCGCACGCGCAGTCCGGGCGGTCCGTCGCACCAGTCGTCGAGTGCGGTCAGCGCCTCCTGGCGGCCGGTGAACTCGACGACCGCCGCATCGGCGCCGAGCATCCGACTGGGTGGCTCCCGGAGCCAGGCGGAGTCCTGTGCGGGGTTCGGCGGTCGATGGACATGGAGCAGATAGACGGGCATTCCATCGCCGAAGACATGGATGTCGGCGCCGATCGCCCCGTAGGCGAAGCCGCCTGCGGCGTGGACTTCCTGGTGGAGAGCGTCTGGAAGTCGTGGTTCCGGGCTCACCTGTGGGTCGCGCCGCCGTCCGTGGACGGCAGCCGGGGGCTCTGGTGGTAGACGACGTTCCCGCCCTGCACGGCGAACTGGGTGGAACCGTCCCGCGCGGTGTTGGTCTGCTGCCAGGTCGTGCTGGTGCTCGGACGCTCGTCGCGGAGGCGATCGACCAGCTCCCGCAGCGGCCCTTCGGCCTCCGGATGCTGTTCGAGCAGCCGGGTCAGGCGCAGGGTCCACAACAGGGCCAACTCCTCGCGCACCCGGTCGGCACGACCCTGTTCGGCCAAGGCGGTCACCGTGTCGGCGTCGTTGTCCAACTGGGTCTCGATCGTCGCCGGCCGGTCGGGGGCGTCCCGCCCGAACAACTGCACGACACCGGCCCGGGCTCCGCTCCAGACATCGGTGGCCATCGCTCCCACCAGCGCCGTCCCTCCGGCACCGGCGAGAGCCGTGAGCGCCTCCGCCAACATGTTCCATCCCCCATCGACAAGCCAACGCCGACCGTGTCGGCGGGTCGGTCCAGCGTAGGACGCACCCGGGGGCGGGGGGCGGAGCTGGCCCGCTCAATGGGCGCCAGTACATGGGAAGTTGCGTTCGATGCTTCCACCAGGCGAGTGGCACAGGACGAATCGTGCTTCCGCGGCGCCGGGGCATGTGGGGCAGGCAGGAAGACGCGGGCTGCCGGGCCGGCTGCCGCAGTGCCTGGAACGAGGGCCGCCGCGGGAAGCGAGCGGGAAGGCCGGGCGAAGGGTCGGCTCGGCTCTGGGGCGCGGGCCGTCCTGCACCTGTGCCGTAGCCGCCGAAACGCCGCCGGAACGCTGCCGGAACGCCGCCCGATGCAGAACCCGCCGTCCTCCGCCCGGTCCGCGGCAGTGGCCCCGTCCCGCTGGCAGTGGTTCGGAGATCCTCATCCGGCCCACGCTCCCCTGCGCCGGGGAGGGGCACTACCTAGTGTGGATCGTGCCACTCTCCGACCACCATGGATGCGAGGACGTCGTGCCCGCTCTCCCCTGGGTGAAGCCCCATCCGGCCCGACCCGGCACCGTCGCCTACGTCATGGCCTCGCGCTTCGAAGTACGTTCGCTGAAGGACGTGCCGCGCTTCCTCCTCAAGACCGTGGCCGCCTGGCAACAGGTGCGCAAAGCGCCAGGCGCGCTCGGCGTCTCCCTGGACGCCCACCCGTTCCAGCGGGTCTTCTGCACCCTCTCCGCCTGGGAGGACCGCGATGCGCTCTACACCTTTGCGCAGACCGAACCACACCGCGGCGTGATGAGCGCCATCCGGCCGGTGATGCGGACGTCGACGTTCACCTTCTGGGAGGCCCCGGTGGCTGATCTGCCCATCGACTGGGCCGACGCCAGAAGACGACTCGACGAGCAGGCGGCATCCGACGCCCGCTCCTAGCCGTACTGATCACGAGCATGGCCGGCAGGCCGCCCGGGCGTTCCCGACCCTCCCCGCGCCGGGCGCTCTACGATCACCCCTCATGGCACGGATCACGGGACTGCGGACCCACGGCGGCGCGATACGAGACCTGGCGGAACGCTGGCTCGAACGGCTCAGCTCCCCGAAGGACGGAGACTTCGTCTGTTCGCCCGCCGGGCTCTGGCTGGCCCTCGCGGCCATCGCATCGGGCGCCCGGGGCAGGACCGCCGACGAACTCGCCCAACTGCTCGGCGTCGCCGGTGCTCCGGCGGGCGCCGCGGTCACCGATGCCGCCGCCGCACTGGCCGCGACCGACTCGCTGGCCACGGCCACCCAGGTGTGGAGCACCGTGCCGCTCCGCGAGGACTTCCGTGCCGCACTGCCCGACATCGGCTTCTCCACCACCCTCGACCCTGCCCGGATCAACGCCTGGGTACGGGAGGCCACCGACGGAGCCATCGAGCGACTGCCCGCCCCCATCGATCCGTCCACCGTTCTCGCCCTGGTCAACGCACTGGTCCTCACAGCGCGCTGGGCGACTCCCTTCCACACCGCCCGCACCCGGCCGTGCACCTTCCGCGATGCGCGCGGACAACTCCACACCGTCCCGACGATGCATCGGGAGCTGCGGCGCGAAGAAGCATGGACGGTCGAGGGCTCGTACGTCGTGGAACTCGCCTGCGCCCCCGTACACGGCGGTGAACCAGCCCGGATCCGACTCGTCCTGGGCGCCGAAGGCAGATCCGCGGCCGAGGTGCTGCCCGCGGCCTGGGCCCGAGAGGCCGAGACCACCCCGGTGGCCGGCGATCAGCTGCTCCTCGCGCTGCCCCGGTTCGCCCTGCGCACCACCCACGACGTCACCAAGGACCTGGCGGCGCTCGGGGTGCACGAGGCGACCTCCTCGACCGCGGACTTCTCCGCTCTCTCTCCGGAGCCGCTCATGATCAGCCAGGTCGTTCAGGAGTCGATCGTCGAGGCTGCCGAACTCGGGGTGCGGGCCGCGGCGGTCACCGCCGTACTCATGGCACGGTCGGCAGCGCCGCGCCCTACTCGCGACATCGTCACGATCGCCTTCGACCGCCCCTTCGGCATCGCGGTGATGGACGGCAGCGGCGAGGTCCCGCTGTTCGCGGGGTGGCAGTCGGGCGCTCCGAAGGGTCCTGAGGGGTCGCCGTCCGAAGGGCCCTGAGCCGACCGGGGCCCTGACCTCGCGGCTCGGTGGGTCACACGGCCCGAGGCCAGGGACGGCGATGACCGGGCCCGAGAAGAAGAACGCTGAGGACAAGAACGCCGAAGACAAGGACCCTGAGGACAAGAACGCCCAAGATAAGGACCCTGAGGAGGAGGACCGCGAGTGAAGGCCGCCTCGGGCGCCGCCACGGCCTGCTAGGAGACGACCCGCGCCAGCAGGAACCCGTCGTACCCCTTCACCCCGACGGTCTGCACCGCCGTCGCGTCCAGCCGTGGCTCCCGAGCCACCAGCTCGTACATCTCCCGTGTGCCGACCACCGAAGGGTCGGTGCTGTCCCGTTCCACCACGGCCCCGCCCCGCACGGTGTTGTCGACGATGATCAGGCTGCCGGGCCGGGAGAGCTTGAGCGCCCACTCCATGTAGTGGGGGTTGTTCTTCTTGTCCGCGTCGATGAAGAACAGGTCGAAGGGGCCCGCGCCGGGCTCGGCGGCCAGCTTCGGCAGTGTCTCCAGCGCCGCACCCGTGCGTACCTCCGCGATGTGGTCGAGTCCGGCACGGGCCAGGTTCCCCCGCGCCACCTCGGCGTGCTCCGGGCTGTACTCCAGCGAGATCAGCCGACCCCCGTCGGGCAGCGCCCGCGCCAGCCAGATCGTGCTGTAGCCGCCCAGGGTGCCGATTTCCAGGATCGTGCGCGCGCCCATCGAGGCGGCCAGCAGATGCAACAGCTTGCCCTGGTTGCCCGCCACCGCGATCGACGGCAACCCCGCCGACTCGCTCGACGTGAGCGCGGTCGTCAACGCGTCGTCATCCGGTGCCAGGAGATCGGTGAGATAGCGGTCCACCGCCTCCCACCGCGCCTGGGCGGCCTGCTCGGCGGTGTCGTGTGCGTGCTGTGATCCCTCGGGCAACTTTTCCGTCATGGTCAACAACCTAAGGGTTGTCCCGTGATCCACCGATGGGCGCGCGACGACGGCTGCGGGACTCTCAGCGGCCCGCACAGCAGGCGGCGCCCCAGATCGCGCTGCCGGCCTACGGGATGCGCCCGACTCGGTACGAGTGGGTCTTCCGGTGCGCGAGAGATGGCGGCCGGCGCGTACACGGGTCGGCCGAGTGCGGGAGGGCCTTAGCGGAGACGGGGATTCCAGGCCCGTATCAGAGCCGACCTGGCAAACCGTGCGTCCGACGTCTTGTATGTTCCCCCGCATACCTCTTTCGCGCCCGACCTGGCGCCCGCCGACGGATATCCGAGCAAATCGGGATGACTGTCAGGCAAAGAGGGGGTTGCCGCAGTCTCTTGGGACGGGCAATGCGAGGCTCTCTGAGCCAGATGACCACGATGGTAACGGAACGTAGGGGAGGCGCGGCGCGACGTGGCGAACGCGGAGCACAGCGTGCGCGGGAGTGCAACGACGGACTCAAGATTGGGCGCGGCCAGGCTCGCCCTATGGCTTGTGGCCGCCGTCCTCGCCATACGACAGACAGCGATGGTCCTCCGTCAACCCCCTGGTGAGCGGTTCCTGGACCTGGAGACCTGGGTCGGTCCCGACGGCGGGCTCCATCTGGACGGCTCGCTGTACACGGACGACCGGTTCACCGGCACCCCGTTCGCGGGGCTGCTGTTCAACCCCCTCACCCGGACCGCCGAGCAGGCGCTCGGCATCGCCTGGACCCTCGGCACCCTCCTGCTGGTCGCTGGCATAGGACTGCTGGTGGCGCGCTCGCTGCCCGCTCCGGTGTCCCGGCGCAGCAGCCTCCTCGCAGCCCCCCTCGCCATCGTGCTGCTGCTGATCTCGCTCCCGGTGCGCAACAGCTTCCACCTCGGGCAGATCAGTGTCATTCCGGTGCTGCTGGTGCTGCTGGGCGTGCTCGCCGTCCGCGAGGAGCGCGCGGCGGGGCTGCTCATCGGAGTCGCCGCCGCCCTGCAACCCACGGTGCTGCTGTTCGCGCCGCTGTTGTGGTTCACCGGGCGCAGACGCGCGGCGATCACCTCCGGCTCCACCTTCGCGGTGTGCACCGTGCTGGCCTGGGCCGCCCTGCCGAGCGACTCCACCACGTACTGGTTCGACCATGTCGTCGGCACCGGACTGGGCAGCCACCCCGACGGGCTGGCCAACCAGTCGCTGCACGGCGCACTGCTGCGTTTCGGTCTCGAAGGGCCGCTGGAGATAGGGCTCTATCTGGTCCTGGCCGCCGCTGTGGCGTGGTTCGGACTGCGCAGGGCCGTGCGGTACGCGCAGGACGGACAGTTGCTGCTCGCCGTGGCGGTGGTCGGATGCGTCGCCATCGCCGTGGCGCCCACCACCTGGCAGCACCAGTTGGTGTGGCTGCTGCTCGCGGCCGTCGGCCGGGTGGGCAAGCGGGCGTCCGACCGGATGCTGTGGCCCGTGCTGATCGTGCTGACGGTCACCCTGCCCAGCAAGATGCTGCTGCCGAACATGGTGGTGCTGGAGCCGATCCGCCACAACGCCGTACTGATCGCGGCACTCGCGGCTGCCTGTGCGGTCCCCTTCCTGGCGCGGACCTCTCCGCACTTCGGGCGTCCCGTTCCCACCGAGTACGTCACCCCGGCGCCCTCGCGCTGGAGCCGCATCCCCCTGCTGCCGTTCTGGCGTCGCGTGGTGACCCGGCCCAATCTGCTGCTGGAGCTGATGGTCATCAGGGCCGGGTACTCGATCTACTCCAGGATCAGACTGGAGGCCACCGGCAGTGTGGACGAGGCCAGGGAACACGGCCGGCAGATCCACTCCATCGAGCAGGCGCTCGGCTTCGACATCGAGCACTGGTTCAACCACGCAGTGGTGGACGTGGAGTGGCTGGAGGCGTTCTTCAACTTCTACTACACCTCGTTCCACTTCCCCATCCCGTTGATCATCCTCGCCCTGCTCTACATCCGCCGCCCTGGGGACTACCGCTGGGCGCGTTCCGCCCTCGCCTTCGCGACCCTGCTCGCGCTCGTGGGCTTCTGGTTCTACCCGCTCTCGCCGCCACGGCTGATGCCGGGCATGGGCTTCATCGACACCGTCCACAAGACGGCGGACCTGAGCAAGCCCGAGTTCGGTGCGATGACCGCGGTCACCAACCAGTACGCGGCGATGCCGTCGCTCCACTTCGGCTGGTCGCTGTGGTGCGGTGTGGTCGCCGTGATGCTGGCACCGAAGCTGTGGATGAAGCTGCTCGGACTGATCCACCCGTTCATCACGCTCTGCGTGATCGTCGGTACGGCGAACCACTGGATCCTCGATGCGGTCGGCGGCGCGGTGGTGGTGGGCGTCGGCTTCGCGCTCACCTATGTGCTCTCCGGTCGGCGCAAGCTGCTGCCCGTGGCACCGGTGGTGCTGCCGAGTGCGCGCGAACCGGAACCCGAGCGGGCGTCCGTTCCCGTTGCCCGTGGGCGGGGGAGTGCGGCACCGGAGCCGGCCATGGCCGGCGGGGGTCACGAGGACCCGGAAGGCGAAGCGCGCGCCGAGCCCGCGGTCCCGAAGTAGCAGGGCCTGGCAGGGCCCCCGGGGGCCAGGAGAACCCGGCCCCCGGGGTGGATCGCCGCTCCTGCCAGCATCTGACGACGGCCCGTTTCCCGCCACCGGAGACGGGCCGCGGTCGTGCCGGGCCCGATCCCGCTCAGCGCCCGAGCCTCGCTCAGGGGCTGTGAACGGCTCTGGGCCCGAGTCTCGCTCAGGGGCCGTGAACGGGGCTCTGGGCCCGGAGAGACGACTGAGCGCACGCCCGGAAGGACGTGCGCTCAGCGGTCAGGCCGGGTCAGGGGGCAGGTCAGTACCAGCCCTGGACCTGCCAGGAGGACCAGGCACCGCAGGCGCTGCCGTAGCGGTCCTTCATGTAGTCAAGGCCCCACTCGATCTGGGTGGCGGGGTTGGTGCGCCAGTCGGAACCGGCGGTGGCCATCTTGGTGCCCGGCAGGGCCTGCACCAGGCCGTAGGCACCGCTGGACGGGTTGGACGCGTCGGTGTCCCAGTTGCTCTCCCGCTCAACGATCTTGCTGAAGCACTGGAACTGCGCCTCGTCGTTGATCATCTTCTTGGCGATCGTCTTCGCGGACGCGACCTCGGCCGCGGCGGGCGCAGCAGTGGGAGCAGCCGATGCGGTGGGAGCGTTGACACCCATCACCATCGCGGCGGACGTGACCGCCAGGGCGGAGCCCACCAGGGCGGTCTTCGGGCGAATGGCGATGCGGCTGAGGATGGAGCGGGTCACTAACGGCACCTAACGTCGGGTACGGGGGCTGTCGCCCGGCGCCCGACCCGTCCGTACGACGGAGGAGGAAGCCGGTGGATGCGAGCCCTCCCGACGGAGCGGGAGGGCAGCGCACTGAGCGACCGGACCAGTGTTAGCGGCCCGCGGAAGCGGTGGCAACGAGCCCCGGTACTAGTCCGCCTCGCAACCGGCTCCCGGCACAGCGCTGCCACTTCTCCCGTATGCCCTGGTCACCGCGGTACACCGGAGCCGCACGGGATCTCCTAGGCCCTTTCGTAGAGGACCTAGGCCCTGTGGGGCGGCTCACGGTCGACGCTCCCCTGAGAGGCGTCAAATGTGACCTGCGCCTCGAACGCGGCACGTCGTGTCGCCCGCCGCAGCGCCTTCAGGATCGCCGGCCCGAGGGTGAGGGTGAGGACGAGGGTGATCACCGCCCGGCCCAGGTCCCAGCCCATCGACGTCAGCAGGCAGTAGGTCAGGAACCGCACCAGGTTCTCGGACAGCGGGTCCCCCGGGTGGAACGAGATGTTCGACGACACCCCCTGGAGGTACGTCCAGCCCTGGAGGTTCATGACCGTGCCGTAGGCGAAGGCGGCCACCGTCCCGTAGAGACCGAGCATCAGCACCTCGGCGCGGCCCCGGATGCGGTCCGGCCCCGGCAGCAGCCCCACACCCATCGTGAACCAGCCCATCGCCAGCATCTGGAACGGCATCCAGGGTCCGACCCCGCCGGTGAGCAGTGCGGACGCGAACATCGTCACCGCGCCCAGGACGAAACCGAACCCGGGGCCCAGCACCCGACCGCTGAGCACCATCAGAAAGAACATGGGTTCCAGGCCGGCCGTGCCCGCGCCCAGAGGACGCAGTGCCGCCCCCACCGCTGCCAACACCCCGAGCATGGCCACCGCCTTGGCGTCCATGCCCGTATCGGCGATCGTGGCCACCACGACGGCCACCAGCAGCGGCAACAGCGCGGCGAACAGCCAGGGGGCATCGGCGGCGTGGTCATGGAGGCCGGAGCGCTCATCGGCGAGCAGCGGCCAGCCGAAGGCCACCACTCCCACCGCGCTGATGAGCACCAGGGCGGCGATCGACCGGGGGCCGAGCCGTACGGGCCGCGCGGACCGCTGTGCGTCCACGGCCCTCACCCGTGGTCCCGCGAACGCCGGGCCAGTGCCCGTTCGACCTCGGACACGGTCAGCCACTGCTGGGGCGCGAGGACCTTCGCCGTCTGCGGTGCGAACGCCGGCGACGACACCACCACCTCGGCGGTCGGCCCGTCCGCGACGATCTCGCCGTCGGCCATGATGAGGACGCGGTCGGCGAGTTCCGCTGCCAACTCCACATCGTGCGTCGCCAGCACCACCGCATGGCCGTCCCCGGCGAGAGACTTCAAGATCGTGGCCAGCCGTGCCTTGGCCGCGTAGTCCAGACCGCGGGTCGGCTCGTCCAACAGCAGCAGGGGCGGCCGGCCCGTGAGCACGATCGCCAGCGCCAGTGCCAGCCGCTGGCCTTCGGAGAGGTCCCGTGGATGGGTGTCGTCGGCCACGCCCGGCAGGAGTTCGCTCACCAGGGCACGGCAGGCTCCGGGGTCCGCGCCCGCGTCGGCGTCAGCCGCCGCGCACTCGGCGGCCACGGTGTCCGCGTACAGCAGGTCCCGCGGCTCCTGGGGGACGAGCCCGACGCGACGGATCAGTTCGGCGGGAGCCGCCCGGTGCGGGGTGAGCCCGCCGACGTCCACGCTTCCCGAGGCCGGAACCACCATGCCCACGAGCGTGCCGAGCAGGGTGGACTTGCCGGCGCCGTTGCGGCCCATCAGGGCCACGGTCTCCCCGCGGGTGAAGCTCAGGTCGATGCCGCGCAGTGTCTCCGCGCGTCCCCGTCGCACGCTGAGCCCCCTGATGCGAGCGGCCTCCGTCGCGATGGGCGCGCGGTCGGCGGTGGGTGCAGGGTCGGCCGTGGCTGCGGCGCGGTTCACACCGGGTCCTTCGGACAACTGCTCGCGCAGGGCTGTGGCCCGGCGGCGTGCGTCCCGCACCGACAGCGGCAGCGGCGACCAGTGTGCGAGCCGCCCGAGCGCAACCACCGGCGGGTACACCGGGGAAACGGCCATCACATCCGCGGGCGCGCCCATGGTCGGGGCGGCGCCCGGTTCGGGCAGCAGGATCACCTGGTCCGCGTACTGGACCACCCGCTCCAGCCGGTGTTCGGCCATCAGCACGGTGGTGCCCAGGTCATGGACGAGCCGTTGCAGCACGGCCAGCACTTCTTCCGCGGCTGCCGGATCGAGCGCCGAGGTCGGCTCGTCCAGCACCAGCACCTTCGGGTGGGTGGTGAGCACCGAACCGATGGCGACGCGCTGCTGTTGGCCGCCGGAGAGAGTGGCGATGGGACGGTCGCGCAGTTCCGCGAGCCCCAGCAGGTCCAACGTCTCCTCGACGCGGCGGCGCATCACGGAGGGCGCGATGCCGAGGGACTCCATGCCGTAGGCGAGTTCGTCCTCGACGGTGTCGGTGACGAAGTGGGCCAGCGGATCCTGTCCCACGGTACCGACGAGGTCGGCGAGTTCCCGCGGCTTGTGGGTCCGGGTGTCGCGGCCGTCGACGGTCACCCGACCGCGCAGGGTGCCGCCCGTGAAGTGCGGCACCAATCCGCACACCGTCCCGAGCAGGGTCGACTTGCCCACGCCCGACGGGCCGACGAGCAGCACCAACTCACCCTCGGGGACGATGAGGTCGACATGGGCGACGGTCGGCGCCCCGGCGTCGGCGTACGTCACCGACACCTGCTCGAAGCGAATCACCAGGACTCCTTGGGGGCCGGGGCCAGGGACGGTACGGGCGCGATGAAGGCGGGCAGCAACCCGATGAGGATCGACAGGGCCGGCCACAGCGGCAGCGCGGGGGCGACCAGCGGCACGACCGAGGGGTGCAGGGCGTCGGGCGAGTGGGACCCGGCCCAGATCATCAGTACGGCGACCGCGGCACCGGAGGCGGCGACCCACCAGGACCGCGGACCGAACCGGTCGGGCCGGTAGCGGGTGCGCACCGAGCGGCGACCGCCGAGCCGTAGCCCGGCGACAGCGGCGAGGAGCCCCGCGCCCAGCAGCGGCATCGCGTACGAACCGCCCTCCGCCGCCAGCAGGGCGTAGGAGCCGGCGCACACCCCCAACAGACCGCCGAGCGTCAGCGCCGTGGTGGTGTGGCGCACCGCGGGCGGCACCTGAGCACTGCGTCCGTAGCCACGCGCGTCCATGGAGGCTGCGACGGCGATGGAACGCTCCAGGGCGCCTTCCAACACGGGCAGCCCGATCTGGGCGACGGCCCTGATGCCGCCGGAACGTCGACCGCGCAGCCGTCTGGCGGTCCGCAGCCGGCCGATGTCGGTGACCAGGTTGGGTGCGAACGTCATGGCGACGACGACGGCGACACCGACCTCGTACAGCGCGCCCGGCAGGGACTTGAGGAGACGGGCCGGGTTGGCGAGGGCGTTGGCCGCCCCGACGCAGATCAGCAGGGTGGCGAGCTTCGCACCGTCGTACAGGGCGAAGACCACCTGTTCCGCGGTGATCCGTCCACCGATGCGGATGCCCTGCGCCCAGTCGGGGAGCGGAACTTCGGGCAGGTCGAGCAGGGTGTGGGAGCCGGGGATGGGGGAGCCGAGGGCGACCGAGAACAGGACGCGCACGGCGATGACGAACAATCCGAGCTTGACGAAAGCCGCATAGGAGCGGGCCCAGGGGGCGTCCGTGCGCCGGGCGGCGACGACATAGCCGGCGACGGCCACCAGCAGCCCGAGGAGCAGGGGATTGGTGGTGCGGGACGCGGCGGTGGCGAGTCCGAGGGCCCACAGCCACCAGGCACCGGGGTGCAGTGCGTTGCGCCGGTCAGCCTCGGGCGCCCGCAGCCGTGTCCACCGGGTGCCGCGCCCGACGGGCCCGGAGGGATTCGGGTCCGCGGTCGAGTGTTCCGTCGGCTGTTCACCGCGGGCGGGGGTCCGGGTGGCGAGCCGCGGGTGCGGGCGGGTGTGGCCTTCGCCCGGTGGCCGGTTCGCCGGTGTCCCGGTGGCAGGCGGGTGGTCGTCCGGTGGCCGGTTCGTGGGTGATTCCTTCATCGCCTACGACGACGGGACTGCCACAGCGCCGCCCCTCCCAGCGCCAGAATCGCCGCCACACCTGCGAGAACTCCCACTGAGGGGCCGCCGTCGGTGCTTTCGTCGCTACCACCGTCCGTCGAGGATGGGGCGGCGGCCGTGGGCCGGTCACCCGCGACCTGTTCGCCGCAGCCCGTGCGCGGATAGCCCGAGATCGCGCACAGCAGTGCCTGGCTGTTGTAGCGCAGCGGCTTGGCGACGGATGCCAGGGCATCGGCTGCCGTGGCGGTCTTCGGCAGCTGGGCACAGGCGGTACGCAGTGGCGGCGGGCGTTCCCCGGTCGGTGCGTCCTTCAGTGTGCCCGGGTCGATGACCAGGGCCAGGCGCTTGGCGTCCGGCTTAGCGGGGGTCGTGGCACAGATGGTCGCGAAGTCGGGTTCCTGACGCGGCCGAGCCGAGTCCGAACTGTCCTCGCTCACCGAGAACCGGTAGCCGGTCACCGAACCGTCCGCAGGTCGGGCGCTCGCCGGTCCCTCGGTGGCGTACGTCCAGGTGGTGCCGTCGCCGAGCCAGAACGACCAGTAGCGGTATCCCGCGGCCTGGGCGGGCCCCGCTCCGAGCACGGTCAGCGCCGCCCCGAGCGCGAGGACGAGCGCGAGGACCCGGCCGCGCATCAGCTCTGGTTCTTGCGACGGCCGCTGAACAGGATGCCCACACCCACACTGGCGGCGAAGAACGCGCCGACGATCCACCAGACGGCGATCCCCGAATCGTCCTTCTCCTCCTTCTGGGGCTTCTGGGGCTCGGGGCCGAGCGCGGTCAACTCGGCGACCAGGTCCTTGCCGCCGAAGTCCGCGGGATCGGTGTCCGCGGCGTTCGCAGCGAAGATCAACTGTGCGTACGCGGCCGGACCGGACTCCTTGGCCCAGCCCGCCGAGTCCGCCTCCAGCCAGGCCAGCGACTTCTTCGCCTGATCGCCGAGGCCCTGGACCTGGAGGGCGACCACGGCGTCGGCGGTGTTGCCGAAGTCGGGCTTCTCCGCCGGGTCGTCGGAGCCCGGCATCGGGGGAGTGGTGAGGTAGCCGGTCTTGGCGAGTGCGGTGGCGAGATAGGTGCCGCCGTTGTGCGCGGCGCCCTCGATGGTGGTGGTGGGTTTGCAGGCGGTGCCCTGCGCATCGGTGTTCTTGGCGTTCTCGGGCTCGGCTGCGAGGCCCTTGCCGTGCGCTCCGATCACGGCGGCGGCGGTCGAGTCGCCCACCAGTCCGGGCATCGCCGGCTGGTACACGAACGCCCCGCCGTTGGTTCCGCCACACGGCTGGGCGAAGGTGAGCAGTGCGTCGTACGGGGACTTCCCGCCCTTGGACTTCACGTCCGCCGGCTTCTCGCCGGCCGCCGCGAGTGCACCGATCACCACGGCGGTGGAGTTGGCGTCACTCGCACCCCCGGGGTTGTAGCTCCAACCGCCGTCCGCGTTCTGCACCGACTTCAACCAGGCGACGGACTTCTCCACGGTCTTGTCCTGGCCGCCGACGGCGGTGAGCGCCTGGATTGCCGCGGCGGTCGCATTGGAGTCCAGCGGCAGCTTGGCCCCGCAGTCGGCCTTGGTGTCGGCGCGGTAGGAGGGGAACGCGCCGCTGTCGCACTGCTGGCCGGTCAGCCAGTCCACCGCGGCGGTGGCGGGCTTGACGTCCTCGGTGTCCAGTGCGAGCAGGGCGAGCGACTGGCGCCAGACGCCGTCGTACGCCGGGTCGCCCTTGCCGTACAGACCTGGCGGCAGCGCAGCAGCGGACGGAGTGGGGGTGGGCGCCGCGAAGGCGGCCGGAGCGGCGGCCGAGGCGATGGCCGCGCCGATGACGGCGGTGACGGCGAGCGCTGCGGCGCTACGGCGGACGGTGGTCATGACGGGCGGTGCCTCTCCTGCGGGAGCCGGGCACGGGCACGATCAGGCACCAGGGCTCCGGTTCCGTATTCCTCGACGGTGCCGGTCACCGGCGGTTGCCGGTGGCGCAAGCCGGTCACGGCCGCGTACAGGGCATTCCGACTCACCGCTGATGGTGTGGCGGCTCACGGCTGCGGGTCAGTGCCGGATTTGCACCGGCTTCCCCCTGTACGGGTGTGATGACGACCTGCCTACTGTACCGGCGGTGACCCAGGGGCGGAGCGGCCATCTCCGCCGCACGGGCAGCGGCGCCCCCATGCGCCCCGTCCGCACTGAGGTACCCGGATCGGGTCGGCCGGTCCATGAGGCGATGGGCCGGCCGCGCGCTGAGGCGCGGGACCGGAGGTAACGAGGGCGCAGAGGGCGTGCGGCTCGGGTCTGGGGGCGAGGGCGATGAGGGAGGTGCAGAGGTGCAGCAGACGAGGGCTGTGCAGGAGGCGGGGTGCGACTGCGCGGGGGCCGAGGTGTGATCGTCGCCCTCGGTAGTGCGGCCGATGGTCCGGCGGTGGTGGTCCGGCGGTGGTGGTCCGCCGGTGGGGGATTCACCCGCCAGTTCAGGCCGACCTGTTCCGCCCGCCCGTCTCGGTGGCCCCGTCCGCCGTCGCCGGCTCGGACTCGGCCAGTTCGAGGAGTTGACACACCGTCTCGATGTCCGCCCGCACCTGTGCGATGGGCGCCCGTCCGGAGAGCCAGGTGATCAGTGCGGCGTGCCAGGTGTGCTCCACCACCCGTACCGCGGAGAGTTGGGCGGCCGTGGGCTCGGCCACCGCCATGGCGTCCAGGATGATCGCCGTGGTCTGCTGCGAGACCCGGTCCACCTCGGTGCTGACGCTGCGATCGGCGAAGGTCAGGGCGCGCACCATGGCGTCCGCGAGCTGCGGTTCGCGTTGGAGTGCACGGAAGGCGCGCATCAGTGTCTCAGCGACCCGCTCGGCCGGGCCGGTCCCGGCCGGCGGGCGCTTGCGCAACGTGGTGTGCAGATGGTCGAGCTGGTCCTGCATGATCGCTACCAACAGATGGATCTTGGACGGGAAGTACCGGTAGAGGGTCCCCAGAGCGACGCCGGACCTCTCGGCAACCTCCCGCATCTGCACCGCATCGAATCCGCCCCGGCCGGCGAGTTGGACGCTGGCGTCCAGAATGCGGCGGCGGCGTGCTTCCTGGCGCTGTGTCAGGGAGGTGGGCGGGGGCCCGGGCGACTTGGCTGCGACTGTCATGTGTCCGTTCCATTTGTCCTGTTCGATGCGTGTCCAGGGCGCATGGCCTGGCAGCGCTTTCGCCGTGGCGCGAATCACCTGATCCGGTCCTTACAGCGGGACTACCTGCGGGTAGATTCGAATCCTTGGACGATCAAGTCTGAAACTTGTTCTAGATTAGCGCCAGCGGTTACGCTCGCGCGAAACGCAGCCAGAAGGGGGCCCCGAGTGACCGCTGAGGCCATTGAGGCCGGCCCTCATCGGAGGCCCGACTCAGGGTCGGACTCGGGTGCGGGACCGGGTGCGGGATCGGATTCCGGGCCCGGCCAGTGCGTCGGTCAACTCGCCGCCGAATCGGGCGGCCCCGCCCTGCCGGCCATCTCGCCCACCGGCGCCGCTGCCCCTCCCGCCGCCCCCACGGTGCCCGACCCCGGCTCGGTCGCGCCCGGCGCCACCGCCGCAGGTCCCGGCGACAAGCCGCTGCGCATCGCACTGCTCAGCTACAAGGGCAATCCGTACTGCGGCGGTCAGGGTGTCTACGTACGGCACCTGTCGCGCGAGTTGGCCCGCCTCGGGCACAGCGTCGAGGTCATCGGTGCCCAGCCCTATCCCGTCCTCGACGACGGAGTGGTGCTCACGGAACTGCCGAGCCTCGATCTGTACCGCAGCCCCGATCCGTTCCGCACGCCCGCCCGCGATGAGTTCCGCGACTGGATCGACGGGCTCGAAGTCGCCACCATGTGGACCGGTGGGTTTCCCGAGCCGCTGACGTTCTCCCTGCGCGCGGGCCGCCATCTGGCCGCGCGGCGCGGGCAGTTCGATGTCGTGCACGATAACCAGACCCTTGGGTACGGGCTGCTGAGGGACCTCGGTGCCCCGCTGGTCACCACCGTCCACCATCCGATCACGGTGGACCGCCGACTGGACCTGGACGCCGCCGCCGACTGGCGCAGGCGGGCGTCCGTGCGCCGCTGGTACGGCTTCACCCGGATGCAGAAGCGCGTCGCCCGACGGCTGCCCTCCGTGGTGACCGTCTCCGGGACCTCCCGGGACGAGATCGTCGAGCACCTCGGGGTCGCGCAGGAGCGCATCGGAGTCGTTCACATCGGCGCCGACACCGACCTCTTCGCACCGGACCCCACCGTTCCCGAGGTGCCCGGGAGGATCGTCACCACCTCCAGTGCCGACGTACCCCTGAAGGGCCTCGTCCATCTTGTGGAGGCCCTGGCCAAGGTCCGCACCGAGCATCCCGCGGCCCATCTGGTGGTCGTGGGCAAGCGCGCCGAGGACGGGCCGGTCGCCCGACTGATCGAACGGTACGGACTCGGTGACGCCGTCGAGTTCGTCAAGGGCATCTCCGACCCCGAACTCGTCGATCTGGTCCGCGGCGCTCAAGTGGCCTGCGTACCGTCGCTGTACGAGGGGTTCTCGCTGCCCGCGGCCGAGGCGATGGCCACCGGGACACCGCTGGTGGCCACCACGGGTGGCGCCATCCCCGAGGTGGCCGGGCCCGACGGCCGCACCTGTCTGGCCGTCCCTCCGGGCGATGCGGGCGCACTCTCCGCCGCGCTCTGCCGACTGCTGTCGGATCCGGCGCTGCGGACGCGGCTCGGTGAAGCCGGCCGGCAGCGGGTGCTGGAACGCTTCACCTGGGCGAAAGCGGCCCAGGGCACGGTCGAGTTGTACCGGGCGGCGATCGCGAGGACCATCCGGTGACATCGTCCACCGGCCGGATGTCCCGATCCCGGCGGCCGTGCTCCGTATCCCCGCTGCCCCAGCCGTCCCAGCCGTCGTGGCCGGTCTCGTCGATGCTGTTGCCGCTGTCGTTTCTGTCGTCCTTGTCGTCCTTGTCGTCCTTGTCGTCCTTGTCGCCACTGACCCCTCTCGACCGCGAAGGCTGGATTCCGTGCTGACCGTCGACTTCTCCCGGTTTCCCCTCGCTGCGGGCGACCGCGTGCTCGACCTCGGCTGCGGCGCGGGCCGGCACGCCTTCGAGTGCTACCGCAGGGGCGCACAGGTGGTGGCGGTCGACCGCAACGGCGAGGAGATCCGCGAGGTCGCCACCTGGTTCGCCGCGATGAAGGAGGCGGGGGAGGCACCCGCGGGCGCCACCGCCACCGCGATGGAGGGGGACGCACTCCAACTGCCCTTCCCCGACGCCACCTTCGACGTCGTGATCATCTCCGAAGTGATGGAACACATCCACGACGACAAGGGCGTACTGGCCGAGATGGTCCGCGTCCTCAAACCGGGCGGGCGAATCGCGATCACCGTCCCCCGCTACGGCCCCGAGAAGATCTGCTGGACCCTCAGCGACGCCTACCACGAGGTCGAGGGCGGACACATCCGCATCTACAAGGCCGATGAACTGCTGGCCCGGATCGAGGAAGCCGGTTTGGTCCCCTACGGCACCCATCACGCCCATGCGCTGCACAGCCCCTACTGGTGGCTGAAGTGCGCCTTCGGTGTGGACAACGACCAGGTCCTGCCGGTGAAGGCGTATCACAAGCTCCTCGTGTGGGACATCATGAAGAAGCCGCTGGCGACCCGGCTGGCCGAGCAGGCGCTCAACCCACTGATCGGCAAGAGTTTCGTGGCCTACGCGACCAAGCCCCAACTGCACCGGACCACGGCATGACCACCCCTCGGACCGAACACCTCGTCCTGCCCGGGGTGCTCACGGCCGAGCAGGCGGATGCGACCGTCGCAGGCGTGCGCGCGATCCAACGCGAGGACGGCGCGATCCCCTGGTTCCCCGGGCACCACCTCGACCCCTGGGACCACACCGAAGCCGCCATGGCGCTGGACGCGGCCGGTGAGCACGAGGCGGCGGCCCGGGCGTACGGATGGCTCCAGCGGCACCAGAACCAGGACGGCTCCTGGTACGCGGCCTACCGGGACGGCGATGCGGGGCAGCCCGTCGACCGGTCCCGGGAAACCAACTTCTGCGCCTATCCCACCGTCGGCGTCTGGCACCACTACCTCGCCACCGGGGACGAGGGCTTCTTGGACCGCATGTGGCCGATGGTCTACGCGTCGGTCGAGTTCGTGCTGCGGCACCAGTTGCCGGGCGGTCAGATCGGCTGGAAGCGGGAGGCGCCGGAAGCGGGTGGGGCCCCGGTCGCGGACGCACTCCTGACCGGCAGTTCCTCGATCCACCACGCGCTGCGCTGTGCGCTGGCGATCGCCGATGAACGTGAGGAACCCCAGCCGGACTGGGAGCTTGCGACCGGCGCGCTGGAACACGCGATAGGCCACCACCCGGAGCGGTTCCTCGACAAGAGCCACTACTCCATGGACTGGTACTACCCGATCCTGGGCGGCGCGGTCACGGGCGCCCGGGCCACCGCACGGATCGCCGAGCGCTGGGACGAGTTCGTGGTGCCGGGACTCGGGGTGCGCTGTGTCCTGCCCAATCCGTGGGTCACCGGCGGTGAGAGCTGTGAACTGGCCCTGGCGCTCTGGGCGATGGGGGAGTCGGACAGGGCGCTGGACGTCCTCCAGTCGATAGCGCATCTGCGGGCGGACGACGGGATGTACTGGACGGGTTACGTCTTCGAGGGCAACCGCGCGGTGTGGCCCGAGGAACGGACCACCTGGACGGCCGGCTCACTGCTGTTGGCGGTGGCCGCCCTCGGGGGAGATGAGGCGACCACCGCGGTCTTCGGTGGGGAACGACTGCCGCGGGGGCTGGCTCCGGACTGCTGCTAGTCGTGTCCGGCTCATTCCGTACGGCTGAAGACCGGGCGGGTGGTGTGTCCGCCCGGCCTGGCTTCCGGTGTCCGCCCGGCCTGGCTTCCGGTGTCCGCCCGGCCGGGCGGACACCGGACGGCTCAGCGGCGGCGCAGGCTGCCGGCGACGGCGTGCCCGATGAACAGGTACACGACCGCGGCCAGACCGTACCCGGCGACCACGCGCGCCCAAGCGGCGTCGAAGGTGAACAGGTCGTACGACCAGCCCGCGAGCCAGCGGGCGGTGTCCTGGACGAACGCGACCAGGTCGTTGGCCCGGTTGGCGTCCAGGAGATACATCAAGATCCACAACCCCAGGATCAGGGCCATGACATCCGCGACGATCGCTATGACCGTCGCGGCCTTTTGGGTTCCACTGCGATGACGAGGACTCATAGCCCTCGTGTTGCCGCTTGTGCGACTGTGAAACCCGCCTTCTTGTCATGTCCCCGTTGGTCTCCTCCTGGCCTTCCGTTGCCCGGACCGTGGCTCCGGCCGGGCCAGCCCATGCCTTATCCAGGCCACTGCCCCATGCCTCTGCCCTGGTCTGCGTACATGCCCTGCCCGCCCCTGCCCGCCCCGGCGCGGTCACCCGGAGAGGTCACCCGCACGGGCTCGCCCGAGTGGCGGAATGCGGCCGATCGGGTGACGCTGCCAGGACAGTCCCTCAGGGAGGTCTGCCGTGTTCCGACATCCGGTACGCCGCGCCCTGGCCGCGCTGGTGCTGTGCGTCGCACTGCTGGGCGGGGCCGTGGCCTGCGGTGACGACAACGGCTCCGGTTCGTCCTCGGCGTCGACATCACCCAGCTCCACCAGCTCGACACAGGCGCAGAAGTACGCCAAGACCAAGTTCGTCGCGAACGCCTCACTCGCGGCGGGTGCGATCTACCAGTGGATCGTCAAGCCCTACCGCGACGGAAGGTTCGCCAAGGGAGCGGACGGCCGCACCTTCACCCTGGTGAAGGCGGGGCTGGCGGGAGCCTTCGCGTACAACCGGTTGCAGGCCGCGGTGAACAACGCCAAGGGCGATGAACTGCTGGCCAAGGCCGTCGCCCCCCTGACCGCCGGCATCGACTCGCTCAAGAACTTGGGGACCAAGATCCGGGACGGCGATGCGAGCGCCACCGACATCAACGCCTTCCAGGACGTCATCAACGATGTGAAGAAGGCGGGCCAGGACGCGGGGGTGAAGGTCACCGAGAAGGTGCCGAACCTCTCCCAGCTCGGGGGCGGCTGACCGGCGGCATGGATCGGGACTGCCCTGCGGTCCGTGCCGTACGTCGCCGGCGCCAGCTCGGAGTACGCATTCGATCGTACGCAGTGCGGAGCCCCCGACCGGCTCCTGCGGGGTTCAGAGCACCAACTCCGCCATCACCCGCAGCGTCTGGAGGTCGGGCGAGGTGAGCAGCAGATCCGTCACCGGACCGGAACGCCACAACTCAAGCCGTTCGGCGATGCGTTCCCGCGGGCCGACGAGCGATATCTCGTCCGCGAAGGCGTCCGGCACCGCGAGGACCGCTTCCCGGCGGCGTCCCTGGGCGAACAGGGCCAGGATGTGCCGGACCTCGGACTCGTACCCCATGCGCGCCATCAGATCGGCGTGGAAGGCACCGGTGGTGTGACCGGTGCCGCCGAGATAGGAACCGAGCATCGCTTTGACCGGGAGGAGCCCTTCCGAGACATCGTCGCAGACTTGTGCATGGGCCATCGGAGCGACGGTGAATCCCTCGGCTAAGCCGGTCAGCGCCTCCTTGTGCACATCGGTGCGGAGCGGCGACCAGTACAGCGGAAGCCAGCCGTCGGCGATGCGGGTCGTCTGGGCGACGTTCTTCGGGCCCTCCGCGCCGAGCAGGACCGGAAGGTGGGCGCGGAGTGGATGGGTGATCGACTTCAGGGGCTCGGCCCGGACCGTGCCGTCCTCGCCGGGGTGGGGATGACGGTGGTAGCGGCCGTCGAGCTCCACCGGGGCCTCTCGTCGCAGCACCTGGCGGACGATCTCCAGGTACTCCCTCGCCGCCACGAGCGGACGGGCCGGGAAGGGGCATCCGTACCACCCCTCCACCACCGGGGGCTGCGACAGACCAAGACCGAGCATCATGCGTCCGCCCGAGAGGTGGTCCAGGGTGAGCGCGTGCATCGCGGTCGCGACGGGGGTGCGGGCCGCCATCTGGGCGACTGCGGTGCCCAGATGGATGCGTGAGGTGTGGGCGGCGATCCAGACCAGTGGTGTGAACGCGTCGGACCCCCAGGTCTCGCCCGTCCACACCGAGTGGTAGCCGATGCGTTCGGCCTCGCGGGCGAGATCGAGATGGCCGGGGGTCGGTCCACGGCCCCAATGGCCGAGAGCGAGTCCCAGTCGCATGGCACCTCCGCTACCCACAAGGGTTTTTGACGAGGCGTCAGGCTATGTCAGCGGTTGGAGAACGGCAATGGCCCTCCGCCCCTTGCGGGACGGAGGGCCATCGGTGTTCGGGGCTCAGCCGCGCTGGATGCCCGTGGTGTCCTGGAGCAGACCGCGGCGGCCGTCCTGGGTCTGGGCGATCAGACCCTGACCGCGCTGGTCGACGGCCAGGTACCAGGTGCCCGGCGCGAGTTCCGCGATCGGCGTGGGCGAGCCGTCCTCGCCGTACAGCGGACGGGCCACCGGCACCGCGAACCAGAACGGAGCGAAGTCGCCCCCGCCCTGGGGCGCGGCCTGCCCGTGCTGCGGCTGTCCACCGTACGAGGGCTGCTGGCCCTGCTGGGGCTGCTGGGGCTGACCCTGCTGGGGGTAGGGCTGCTGCTGGGCTCCCGGGTAGCCGTAACCGCCCTGCGGCTGACCGCCGTAGGGCGCTGCGGGGGCCGCCGGACGAGGGGCGCCGATCAGGGGGGCCTTGAGCGCGCCGACCAGTTGGTTGCCGACCGCACCCGCGGCCAGTACCAGTGCGGCGATGAAGCCGAGGATCAGGCCCGCGCCCGCGTCGAAGGAGATCCCGCCGTCACTCAGGGAACCGGCCGGGTCGAAGATCGCACCGAGCGCGGACCAGGCGGTGAAGACGGCCAGGACGAGTCCGATCTGGCCGAGTTCCAGACCGAGCACCTTCGGCGGCCGGGGCAACAGATGGGAGAGGACGATCAGCGCCGCACTGATGATGCCGGCCAGATAGACGCTGAGGAGCAGGGACCCGCTGTCCCAGGCGGAAATCTCTCCGCACGTGGCCTCGCAGTCGAACGTGCTGAGGAACGAGGCGATGAACAGCAGTACCGCTGCTCCGATCACCACGCCATCGCCTCGTGTGAGGGAGCGGATGTTCACGTAACGAAGTCCTTTGTCGGTCGTCTGTCGGTCATCTCAACGGGCGGTCATCGCTGCCGCTGGAGGAGGTTTGTGCAGCACATGGCTCGGGTGTGACGTGCCATCGTAGGGTGAATCTATCGTCTGCCCGATCAGGACGTCTGCCAGGTGATGGCACCCGCCTCTGATCAGCGGCCTGATCGAGACGCTATCGGAATCCGCGACCAGTGCGATGGAACAGCGGATCGAACACCCCTGCGCTGGCTGCGAACAACTCGCCGAACCCTGTGCGCCCACGGCGGTCCGAAGCGCCGCGCACCCCGGCTGAGCTGCCTATTTCTCCAGGAAGTCCTGGAGTCCCGAGGCGATGCCCCGCGCGGCCAACTGCCGCCAGCGGGGGCTGGTCAGCAGTGCTGCGTCCTGGGCGTCCCGCATGTTGCCGCACTCGATGAAGACTTTCGGCACGGTGGACAGATTGAGCCCGCCGAGATCTGTACGGACGTGCAGACCGCTGCCGTTGCCGACGTAGTTCGAGCGGGCGCTGCCGGTCGTGCGGGCGAAGCTGTCGGCGATGCGCTCGCCCAGCTCCCGGGAGGGGCCGATGATCCCCGTGGTGTCGGCCGAGCCGGTGGTGACCGGACCGGGGAGGATCATATGGAAGCCACGATTGCCCCGATCGGAGCCGTCGGCGTGGACCGAGATGACGGCATCCGCCTTCGCCTCGTTGCCGCGGCGAGCCCGCTCGTCCACACAGGGACCGAAGGGGCGGTCGCCGTCATGGGTGAAGGAGACGCGGGCGCCCTGTCGTTCCAACAGCTTGCGCAGCCGTTGTGACACATCCCGGGTGAACTCGGCCTCCGTGTATCCGTTGTTGGTGGAGGTGCCGGTGGTGTCGCACTCCTTGCGATGGGTTCCCGCGTCGACCAGCCGCCCGATCTCCTCGGGGTGCCGGAAGTTGCCGGGATTGTGCCCCGGGTCGATGACCACGGTCTTGCCCGCGAGGCTGCCGCGCGCCTCACGGCTGCTCGGTGCCGACGGTGCTCCGGCGTCCGCCGACCGCCCGCCCGGTGAAGGTGCCGGGGATCTTGATGCGACGCCCGCCGACGACCCCTTTGCGTCGGACGGTTCGCCCGTGGACCGCGACAACAGCCAGCCCGTCAGCGAACCCGCCAGCAGGGCGACGATGCTGAGGGCGAGGGCGATCAGGACTCCGGAAGGCCGGCGGCGCCTGGGGGCGGCCGGCATGGGCGTTGCTGCGGTCTCGTCGTGCGGCACGTCGGCGATCGTAGGGCCTCTTTGACGGTTCCGTCCGGTTCGACGGGATGTCGTGGGCGCGTCGGACGCAGGCCGGGCCGGTTCGCGGGCTCCGGGTGCCGTGGGTGTCCTGAGGGAGGGACGTGCGGTTGCGCGAGGTCAGCCGAGCGGGCCGGTGCGACGCAGGACCCGCAGCGACTCCGTCACCGAGACCTCGGTGAATCCTCCCGAGGCCACCGCACGGCAGTAGATCCTATAGGGCGCCTGTCCACCGTCCGCGGGATCGGGGAAGACATCGTGGATCACCAGCAGCCCGCCGTCCGCGAGGTACGGCGCCCAACCGTCGTAGTCGCCGCCCGCGTGCTCATCGGTGTGTCCGCCGTCGATGAAGACCAGCCCGAGCGGGGTTCCCCACAACCGTGCCACCTGCGGGGAACGGCCGACCACCGCCACCACGTGCTCCTCAAGTCCGGCCCGGTGCAGCGCCCGACGGAACGTCGGCAGGGTGTCCATCCGGCCCAGTTCGGGATCGACGACCGAAGGGTCGTGGTACTCCCAACCCGGCTGCTGCTCCTCGCTGCCCCGGTGGTGGTCGACGGTGACGGCCGTGACCCCGGCCGCCCGCGCCGCGGCGGCGAGCAGGATGGTCGAGCGCCCGCAGTAGGTCCCCACCTCAAGGAGGGGCAGCCCGAGCGCTCCCGCCTCCGTCGCGGCCTCGTACAGTGCCAGCCCCTCGGAGACGGGCATAAACCCCTTGGTGCCGACGAAGGCGGCGAGGACGTCCTGCGCGGGTGCGACGGCGGGGTCCTGCGCGGGTGCGACGGCGGGCATGGGTGAGGATCCTCCTGGTCGTCAGGGTGTTCTGGCGCTCATGCTGCCGTATAGCCCGTCCGGAAGAACACGCGGGCGGCACCCGCAAGGCTCGTGGGCGGTGTGCGTGGGGGCGGCATGGGCCGCCGCGGCTCAGGGCGGTCTCTGACGCCTGCCGCCACCGGGTCCATCGAAATCCTGATGTGCCGGCCGTCCAGGGGCTGGGACCATGGCATCCATGGCCCCAGCCCCCACAGACATCCAGCAGACCCTCATATCCACCCCCACACCCCGCACCACGCGCACCCTGCTCGTCCTCTTCGCCGCCTGCGCCGGGCAGTTCCTCGTCGTCCTCGACGTCTCGGTCGTCAACGTGGCCCTCCCGTCCATGCGCGCCGACCTCGGGCTCTCCACCGCCGGCCTGCAGTGGGTGCTCAACGCCTACGCCATCGCGTTCGCCGGATTCATGCTCCTCGGCGGTCGGGCCGCCGACATCTTCGGGCGCAAGAGGACCTTCCTCTTCGGCCTCGGCCTCTTCACCGTCGCCTCCCTCGCCGGTGGACTGGCCCAGGAGGGGTGGCAGCTGCTCGCCGCCCGCGGCGTCCAGGGCCTCGGCGCTGCCGTGCTCGCACCCGCCACCCTCACCATCGTGACCTCGGCCGTCCCCGCGGGCCCCGCCAGGACCCGGGCGATCGGCACCTGGTCGGCCGTGGGTGCCGCAGGCGGCGCGGCCGGTGGGTTCGTGGGCGGAGCGCTCACCGATCTGCTCTCCTGGCGCTGGGTGCTCCTCATCAATGTGCCGGTGGGGGCACTCGTCATCGCCGGCGCCGTCTTCTGGCTCACCGAGAGCCGGGAGAGTGTGAGCCGTCGCCTCGATCTGCCCGGCGCGGTCCTGGTCACCGCCGGACTGGCAGCCGTTGCCTACGGGATCGTCCAGACCGAGGAAGTCGGTTGGATCTCCGTCGAGACGCTGCTGCCCCTGCTGGGCGGTCTCATCGTGTTGGGAGTCTTCGCACTGGTGGAGGCCAGGACCGCCGTCCCGCTCATGCCGCTGAAGGTGTTCCGCTCACGAGCGGTCACCGCGGCCAACGTCACGATGATGATCATCGGTTCGGCGTCGTTCACCATGTGGTTCTTTATGACGATGTACGCCCAGAACGTCCTGGACTACTCACCCCTGAAAGCCGGGTTGGCCCTCATACCCAGCTCGATCGCCGTGGTGGTCGGCTCAACCCTCGCGCCCCGGCTGATGCCCCGGGCAGGAGCGGCGAACATCGCCGTGATCGGCGCCCTGGTGGCCGCGACGGGTCTCGGCTGGCAGTCGACGATGACCGCCGACGGCGGCTACTTCACGGCGATCATGATTCCTGGTGTGCTGATGATGATGGGCATCGGCCTGTCGGCCACCCCGCTCGCCGCGCTGGCGATGGCGGGGGCGGGGCCAGGGGACGCCGGTCTGGTCTCCGGGCTGATCAACACCTCGCGCACGATGGGCGGCGCCCTGGGCCTGGCGATCTTCTCGACGGTCGCGGCGTCACGCACCGGGGACAGTACGGCTGCGACCGATCTGACCGACGGGTACGCACTCGCCTTCCGGGTGGGCGCCGGACTGCTGCTCGTCGGAGCCGCGCTGATGGCGCTCTGGCTGCCGCGCCGCGCGGACGCCAACTGACGTTCTGTGCGGACAGCGCCGGGCCCGGGGTCATGCCCGCACGGTCCCGGGCGGTGCGCTGGGACCCCAGCGGGAGCGGAAGGGACGGGCGGTCAGGGTTGCGGCTCCCCGTCCAACTCGCCCTTCGCCAACGCCGGATCGATGACCACCTCGCCGGTGAGCACCCTGCGCACCGTCCGTGCCAGGTCGTCCACCGGGCCGTCCTTCACCACGAAGCCCGACACCCCGGCGTCGAGTGCACGACGCAACTGGCCGGGGCGGGATGAGGTCGCCAGGATCACCACTCGGCACTCCGGTACCTCTTCCCGCAGTGCCGCTGCGGCGTCCAGCCCGTTCAGCCCGGGGAGTTCGACCTCCAGCAGGGCGATGTCGGGCCGGGTCTCCAGCGCCGTCCGGACCACCTCGTCACCACGTCCCACCTCGGCGATCACACGGAACCCCGGCACCAGTCCGAGGAGCAGTGCGAGTGCGCCGTGCTGCCCGCTGTCGTCCTCGGCGAGCAGGATGCGCAACGAGGGGGCGGGGCGATGGTCCCGCGGCATCTCTTCCACGGCGTCATCGTAGGTGCGGAAACGTCCGCGACCTGGGAGGACGCCTCCGGCATCACGCAGTGAACACGGATGCCGCCGTGTCGCCGTGTCGCCGTGTCGCCGTGTCGCCGTGCTTCCCGTGCCTCCCGTGCCTACGGAGAACCGGACCCGGCCGAAGGACCCTGGTCGAGGGCCCTCACTCCTCGTCAGCTCGTCGCCGCGCCCGATGGTCCCAGGCGGCGGTGCTTGCCATGCGGTTCTGCTGCGGAGTCCTCCGCAGCAGCCGCCACCCCCCGGTGCTTTCCAGCGCCGTTGGCCGCAGACTCCGTCGCCTCGTGCGCAGGCGTCTCGATCGTGTCGGTTCCGGCTTCAGACATGTGGGACTGCCCCCCGTTGTAGTCGCTGAATGACTTTGAGGGCGAAAAGTCTAACCAGGACCGATGCGTCCACCGAGCGGTGCCTGCTGCAACGGGATCGGTCGGTAGCCGTCCGGTGCGCCCAAGGCCCCACGGCCGGTGCTCGACGGCGCTTCCGCGACCCCTTCGGCGCCCGCGTTCCGCAGATCGCTGTCGAGCGCCCCGACCATCGTGCGCCTGCCGTCGGTGAAGACGCTCGCCGTGCCGATCCGGGCGATGGCGCACGGCATCGCCGGGGTCACCACCGGCAGCCCCAACACGCCGTTCGGGTCCCACCACCCCGCACCGGTCAGCCAGCCGTCGGGCCCTGGCCGTTGGTGGAGTCGGCGCCCCTCGGGCCGCCAGACCCCGAGGTGCGCACCGCCGTCGCCACCCCGAACGCACAACGCCACCGCGCACCGCTCCGGCGCCAGCGACCGCCCCGACTGGAGGGCGAAGGGGGTCACGGACACCGCGGGGTCCGTCGGTTGCAGGGACTTGGGGAATCGGATCGGCAACCCGCTTCCCCACACGCCCCACCCGAGCCGGTCCCGTCCCGGCGCGTCCGACCGGATCAGCAGCAGACCGCTGTCCACGTCGGCCAGGAGCAACCGGTCCTCGCTGCCGTCGGCTACCTGGAGGAGCGGCATCACTTCGCCGCCGCGCCGCAGGTCCACGGCGATCGACTTGCACGGACCCCCGTCCAGCCGACGGTCGAGGGCCAGCATGCGCCCTTCGCGGTCCAGCCACACCCCGCCCGAGCAGTGTCCGGGGACGACGGCCAACTGCTCGGGGCCGAAGGCGCCGCCCACCACCAGCCAGATCGCGGAGGCCCGTTCCCCGGGGGCGATCGCATAGACGCTGCGCCCGTCGGGCGCGGGCGGAAGCAGTACGAGGTCGGGCGTCTCGATCCCGCCGATGGGAAGCTCTCCCGTTCCCGGACCCGCGGGGTACAGCAGCGAGAAGAGATGCCGCCCGGCCACTGCTCGCCGGATCAGCACCCTCCCGTCGGCGAGCGGCTGAAGGTCGGTACCCGCCTCCTCGGGCTGGGCCAGCGGCAGCGGTACGGCGTGCGGCGCGGACCCCCGGAGCGTCCATCGCTCGGGGAACAGGGCCTCACCCGCCCCCGCCAGCCGCGCCCCGTAGGCGCCGTTCGCCGTGATCGTGAACGCGCTCGACGCCGCTCGCGTACGGATTGCTTCCGGCGCCGTGTCCCGCGCGGCGGACTCGATGGCACAGGCTGTCATCGGTTCGTCACCTCCGGTCACGAAGCTAGATTTCGCACGCCCAACCGAACCTCACGAGTCCTCCTCGTTCACACAAACGGATGGTGGGGAGGCGAATCGCCGATGCCTGCGGAACCGTTTGTGCTCGGGCGGCGTCTGGATGCCTCCGGATGCCGCGCCGGTCGTCGCCCAACTCTCCACAGTCCGCTGTCCACAGCACTCCTCGGGGCTCCGTCCCAGGTCCGAAGGGCTTCGAGGAGAGGGCGCAGCGCTGTTGCGACGCTCCGAAGATCCGTTCCCGAACCGAATATGACCCCGAATTCGATGCGTCCTGGCCCGCCCGCGTCCGAACGGATTCCGACAGCCCGGGCCTGACGGCGCCGACGGAGCCAACCGAAGGCAACCGAAGACGACCGAAGGCGATCGAAGACCCCCGAAGCCCCCGAAGAAGTAGCCCCGTCGTCGGCGATGCACCCACCGTCCTCCCGCCGCTCTCCAGCGCTCAGGAACAGGGCCACACCCGGCGCGGGTAACCTGTCTGCGTGCCCCGCCTCTCTGAAGTCATCGACGCCCTCGACGCCCTGTGGCCACCCGCGCGGGCCGAGCAGTGGGACGCCGTAGGCACCGTCTGCGGTGACCCCGGCGCACAGGTGCAGCGGGTGCTGTTCGCCGTCGACCCGGTCCAGGAGATCGCGGACGAGGCGGTCGACATCGGGGCCCAGCTGATCGTCACCCATCACCCGCTCTACCTGCGCGGTACGACGACGGTCGCAGCCGGCCACTTCAAGGGCCGTGTCATCCACAGCCTGATCAAGAACGACATCGCCCTGCACGTCGCGCACACCAACGCCGACACCGCGGACCCCGGTGTCTCCGACGCCCTCGCGGGCGCTCTGGACCTACGGGTCGTACGCCCCCTGGTGCCCGATCCCACCGATGCCTCCGGGCGCCGCGGGCTCGGCCGCATCTGTGAGCTGGACCACCCCCAGACCCTGGCGGAGTTCGCCGCCAGGGCCGCCGAGCGACTGCCCGCCACCGCCCAGGGAATCCGCTTCGCGGGCGACCCGGACGCCGTCGTGCACACGGTCGCCGTGAGCGGCGGCTCGGGCGACAGCCTCTTCGACGTGGTGAGGTCAGCAGGCGTGGACGCCTTCCTCACCGCCGATCTGCGTCACCATCCGGTCTCCGAAGCCACCCAGCGCTCCCCGCTGGGCCTGGTGGATGCCGCACACTGGGCCACCGAATGGCCCTGGTGCGAACTCGCGGCCAGCCAGCTCGACGAGATCTCCGACCGGCACGGCTGGAACCTTCGGGTCCATGTCTCGCGCACGGTCACCGATCCCTGGACCTCCCAACTCTCTTCACGTCTCTCTTCTCCTGGAGCCCCCAACTGAACGCCGCGCCCGCCGACCAGATCCGACTCCTCGACGTCCAGGCCCTCGACGTACGACTGTCGCAGCTTGCCCACAAGCGGCAGTCGCTGCCGGAGCACGCCGAGATCGACTCGCTCACCAAGGACGTCACCCAGCTGCGCGACCTGCTCGTCGCGGCGCAGACGCAGGAGAGCGACACCGCCCGCGAGCAGACGAAGGCCGAGCAGGACGTGGACCAGGTGCGCCAGCGCGCCGTACGCGACCAGCAGCGGTTGGACTCCGGCGCGGTCAGCTCCCCCAAGGACCTGGAGAGCCTCCAGCGCGAGATCGTCTCCCTCGCCAAGCGCCAGGGCGACCTGGAGGACATCGTCCTCGATGTGATGGAGCGCCGTGAGGCGGCGCAGGAGCGGGTCAAGGAGCTGACCGAGCGCGTCGCCTCCGTGCAGGCCAAGGCCGACCTCGCCACCGCCCGCCGCGACAGCGCCACCCAGGAGTTGGACGACGAAGCCGCGGCGGCGACGAAGGAGCGCGAGACCATTTCGGCCGTCGTCCCGGCCGACCTGTTGAAGCTGTACGAGAAGCTCCGGGTCCAGCAGGGCGGAGTGGGCGCGGCTCGCCTCTTCCAGCGCCGCTGCGAGGGCTGCCAGTTGGAGCTGAACATCACCGAGGTCAACGAGGTGCGCGCCGCACCCCGCGATACGGTGCTGCGCTGCGAGAACTGCCGTCGGATTCTGGTCCGTACCCAGGAGTCGGGGCTGTAGTGACCGCCGTGCGGAGGTTCGTCGTCGAGGCCGACGGCGGCTCCCGGGGCAATCCGGGACCGGCGGGCTACGGTGCGGCGGTGATCGACGCGAGCACCGGCGAGACGTTGGCCGAGGCGGCCGAGTACATCGGTGTGGCGACGAACAACGTGGCCGAGTACCGCGGTCTGATCGCCGGTCTGCGGGCCGCGTACGCCTTGGCGCCCGATGCCGCCGTCCATGTGCGGATGGACTCCAAACTGGTCGTCGAGCAGATGTCGGGGCGCTGGAAGATCAAGCACCCCGATATGAAGCCGCTGGCCGCCGAGGCGGCCGGCGTCTTTCCGCGGTCGGCCGTCACCTATGAGTGGATTCCGCGGGCGCAGAACAAGCACGCGGACCGCTTGGCCAACGAGGCGATGGACGCGGGCAAGGCCGGCCGGCAGTGGGAGCCGGCGCGTTCCACGGCCGAGCTCGACGCACCGGCCAGGGTCGTGGGTGATGCGGCGGCCGGCGCAGCCAGAGCGCGGGCGGCCCTGTCGGGGCGCGCACCCGAGACCACCGGCGCCACGCTCGACGGGCCCCCAGAGACCGACGGGCCCCCAGCGACCACAGCGAGCGCACGGTCCGTCGAGGCGGCGCCGCCGCCCGTCGGCTGGGCGGCCTCCGCCGACCTCGGCGCCCCCACCACCTTCGTCCTGTTGCGGCACGGCGAGACCGCGCTGACGCCCCAGAAGCGCTTCTCGGGCAGCGGCGGCACCGACCCGGCCCTCTCCGAAGCGGGTCGACGACAGGCACAGGCCGTGGCAACAGCGCTGCTGGCCAGGGGCACCGTCCAGGACATCGTCAGTTCCCCGCTCCAGCGCTGCCGGGAGACGGCCCGAGCGGTCGCCGAGCGGTTGGGCATCGACGTCCATATCGAGGACGGGCTGCGGGAGACGGACTTCGGCGCCTGGGAAGGGCTGACCTTCGCCGAGGTGCAGGAGCGGTACCCGGACGACCTGACGGCCTGGCTGTCCTCCGCGAAGGCCACCCCGACGGGCGGCGGCGAGAGCTTCGCCGCGGTCTCCCGCCGGATGGTGTCCGCCCGCGACCGGCTGCTGTCCCGCTACGCCGGGCGTACGGTCCTGTTGGTCACCCATGTCACACCGATCAAGACCCTGGTCCGCCTCGCGCTCGGGGCGCCGCCCGAGTCGTTGTTCCGGATGGAACTCTCGGCGGCATCGGTGTCCGTCGTCGCCCACTACGCGGACGGCAACGCATCCGTGCGGCTGCTGAACGACACCTCGCACCTGCGCGGTTAGTTCATGGCCGACGCCTTCCGCCCGCGCGGTCGGCTCATGGCCGCGGCGGCGGGTCGGGTGCGTGCGGGCCGCCCGGACCCGCCGTCACCGGCCCGGGCCAGACCAACAGCACCGGGCAGGGCGCGTGGTCCACGACGAAACGGCTCGCCGGGCCCAGGCTGTGCGGCCCCGGACGGGTGAGATCGCCGTCCCGCGCCAGGACGAGCAGTTCGGCTCCCCTGGCTGCCTCCACCACCTCCCGCTCGACCCGGCCGGTGCGCTCCAGCCGGGTGCAGGGGAGAGCGAGTCGCTGCGCCGCCGCCGTGAGCAGCCGGTCGGCGGACTGCGCCGCCAGTTCGACCACCCGCTCGCCGGGGTCCGCCTCGCGCTGGCCCCGCCCCAGCAGCCCGGCGTACGCACCCCGGGCCACGCCCGGCACCTGGGGCCCCGAGACGTGCAGCAGGACGATCCCCGACTCGCCGACCCCGTACCGACGTACGGCGTCCACACAGGCCGGCCAGGTGCCTTCGACGATCCAGGCGACCACGGTCATGACCCACCTCCGCAGCAGACCGTTGTACGGGCGGTGTGCGGATCACACTCCGATGACCGCCAGCGAGGCCCACAGTGCCAGCACCGAGACGACCAGCGTGGCAGGCACGGCGAGCAGTCCCAACCGGGTGAACTCACCCAGGTCCACCTCGCTGTCGTGGTCACGCACGATCTGCCGCCACAACAGCGTGGCGAGTGAACCCGCGTAGGTGAGGTTCGGGCCGATGTTCACGCCCAGCAACACCGCGAGCACGGCGCCCGGGCCGATCGGCGCGGCCAGTGGCAGCAGCACCAGGACCGCGGGGAGATTGTTGATGACATTGGCGAGAACGGCCGCGAGGGCTGCGATCGCGAACAGCGCGGCGAGATCGGTGCCGTCCGGCATCAACCGGCCGAGGGCATCGGCCAGCCCGTGGTCGACGACCGCGCGCACCACGATGCCCAGGGCCAGGACGAAGGCGAGGAAGGGCAGGGCCGCCGAGCGGACCAGCTTCCGGACCGTCGTACGACGCCTCGCGAGGGCCCGTACGGCGAGCACCGAGGCCCCCGCGCAGGCCGCCCACGCCGGATCGATGCCCACAGCCGATGCGAGGACGAAACCCGCCAGCGTGCCCACCACCGTGGCCAGCGCGAACACCGGCACCGTAGGAGCCTCCACGGCCGCGGGAGGGTTCGCCCCCGCGTCCAGATCGGTGGCGAAGAAGCGGCGGAGCACCACGTACTCCACGGCGATCGCCGCGATCCAGGGCAGCGCCATCAGGGCGGCGAACCGGGTGAAGCTCAACCCGCTCGCGGCGAACGCGAGGAGATTGGTGAGATTGGAGACGGGCAGCAGCAAGGACGCCGTGTTGGCCAGATGGGTACAGGCGTAGACGTGCGGGGTCGGTCGAGCGCCCAGCCGGGCGGCGGTGGCGAAGACGACCGGGGTCAGCAGGACGACCGTGGCGTCCAGGCTGAGCACCGCGGTGATCGCCGAGGCGACCACGAAGACTTGGGGGAGCAGCCGCCGCGGCTGCCCCCGTGCGGCGCGTGCCATCCACGCCCCGCACGCCCGGAAGAGGCCCTCGTCGTCGCAGAGTTGGGCGAGGACGAGTACGGCGGCGAGGAACCCGATCACGGGTCCGAGCTGCTCGGCCTCCTGCCACGCCCGATTCAGGGGGAGGAGGCCGGTGCCGATCGCGAGGGCCGCCGCGGGGACGGCGATGACGGCCTCGGGCCAACCCCAGGGGCGGACGACGGCAGCGATCAGAACGGCGACCAGCAGCAGGACGGAGAGCGTGGTCGCCCAGGCCCCGCTCAGGGCCGTTCCCCGAACGGTGAGCGGGTACGGGCGGGTGAGACACCACCCGGTGCGGTCGCATCGAAGACGGAAGGCACCGGCCCCCGCTCGCTGCTGCGTCGTCCCACGGGGTCATGGTCGGCGCTCGATCCGGAGCGCGGAGCAGGGGCTTGCGACATGGAGGGGAGTCTTCCAGAGCCGGTCGACGGCACCCGGGACCGACCTCGGGGGTGAAGCATCGCGGGATGGGATCCGTGGTGACGCACGGTCGTCCGCGCTCGGCGGGCGCTCAGCCCCGCAGCGCGGCGGCCGAGGCGGCCAGTGCCTCCACTCGGGCCCAGTCCTTGGCGGCCAGCGCGTCCGCCGGCAGCATCCAGGTGCCGCCGACACAGCCCACGTTGGGGAGCGCCAGATAGGCGGGGGCGTTGGCGGGGGAGATCCCGCCGGTCGGGCAGAAACGCGCCTGGGGGAGCGGGCCGCCGATGGACCGGAGGTAGGCGGTGCCGCCCGCCGCCTCGGCGGGGAAGAACTTCATCTCGTCCACCCCCTGCTCCAGTAGGGCCACCACCTCCGACACCGTGGAGACTCCCGGCAGGAACGGCACACCGGAGGTCCGCAGCGCGTCCAGCAGCCGATCCGTCCAACCGGGGCTGACCAGGAATCGGGCACCGGCGTCGGTCGCGGCCTTGACGTTCTCGGCGGAGATCACCGTTCCGGCGCCGATGACCGCCTGCGGCACCTCGGCCGCGATCGCCCGGACGGCGTCCAGCGCGGCGGGTGTCCTGAGCGTCACCTCGATCGCGGGCAGTCCGCCGGCGACGAGGGCGCGTGCGAGCGGCACGGCGTCATGGGCGTCCTCGATGACGACGACAGGAATGACGGGTGCGAGATCAAGGACGGAGGTCATGCGCTCATCCTGCCCTGCACCTTCACTGTGCGCAACGCTCGTTGCGCATGGCGCAACGGGTCTCCCTGGTTCAGACGTTCAGTGGATCTCGGCGACCACGACATCGAGGGCCCAAGAGCGTCCCTTCGCTTCGGGAGCCGTGGCCTCGACCGTGTGCCCGAGCTCCCGCAGTACCTCCACCAGCTCCGCGGGCCCCTTCGGGCGGGCCCCGGACACCAGCAGGTCCCGCACGATCCGCCCCTTGGTCGCCTTGTTGAAGTGGCTCACCACCGAACGCTTCTCCACACCGTCGACGATCTGCGAGTGGAGCACCCGCACCGTCGCCGTCCGGGCCGCGAGCTCCCCCTTCGGCTTCCATGCCCCCGCATAGGCCGCCGAGCGCAGATCGAGTACCAGCCCTCGACCCGCAGCCTCCGGCATGACCGACTCCATCGGTCCGCGCCAGTGCGCGGCGAGTGAGCCGAGACCCGGCAGCTTCACCCCCATCGAGCAGCGGTACGACGGAATCCGGTCGCCGATCCGCACCGCCCCCCACAGTCCGGAGAACACCAGCAGGGACGCCCGCGCCCGACGTCTGGCATCCGGCTCCAACGACGCCAGACCGAGCGCGTCGTACAGCACCCCCGTATAGACATCGCCGGCCGGCCGGGTCCCCGCGGTCCGCAGCGCCACGTTCTTGGCCACCTCGCCCCGCAGGCCCTCGCTGAGCCCGAGCACCTGCTGCGCCTTGACCTCGTCGGCCGCGCACAACTCCACCAACTCGTCCAGGACCGCGGCCCTCGCATCGGCCAACCCCGGCAACGAGAGCGACTCGGGCTTCAGCGGAGCGCCGCGCCCGGAAGCGGCCTTCCCCTCCGACGGCGGCAACAGCACGAGCACGAACGTTCTCCTCACGGCGCATGGCGAACAGGGGCAGCAAGAGGGCGAAATCCCCCGCGCCAGCGTACGCGCAGCGCCGGGCACGTCCGCCCCGCCTCGCCCCTTCACCCACCTGCGCCGGGGTTCCTTCCCACCGGGGAATGCCCCCTGCCGAGGCCCCCCGCCTCCGGAGTGCCGACCGCCCCGCCCCGCCATACGCTCGATCCATGCCCCGCCGCCCCCTGCACACCACGGGCCCGCCGAACGCCCCGCTCCAGGTCGCGCTGCGTGAACTGCGCACGGAACTCGGGGTGCCCGACGACTTCCCACCAGCCGTACTCGCCGAGGCTCACACCGCCGCCGCGGCCCCTCGGCTGCCGCAGACCGACGCCACCGACATCCCCCTCTTCACCATCGACCCGCCCGGCTCCGCGGACCTCGACCAGGCGATGCACCTCGCCCGGCACGGCAACGGCTACCGGGTCCACTACGCCATCACGGACACGGCCGCCTTCATCACACCCGGGGGGCAACTGGACACCGAAGCCCAGCGCCGGGTCCAGACCCTCTACTTCCCCGACGGCTCGGTCCCCCTGCACCCACCTGCCCTCTCCCACGCCGCGGCCAGCCTCCTCCCGGGACAGACCGCCCCCGCACTGCTCTGGCGGATCGACCTCGATGCCGAAGGCCGCACCCGCAAGGCCGAAGTGCACCGGGCCCAGGTCCGCAGCCGGGCCCGAATCGACTACGCGACCGCCCAGCGCCAGATCGACGAAGGCACCGCACCCACGGCGCTCGCCCTGCTCCGGGACATCGGCCTGCTGCGGGAAGAGCTGGAGCGCGAACGCGGCGGGATCTCCCTCAACGTCCCCGAACAGCAGATCATCGGCGACGACGGCCACTACACCCTGGAGTACCGCGCGCCGCGCCCCGCCGACGGCTGGAACGCACAGATCTCCCTGCTGACCGGCATGGCCGCCGCCGACATCATGATCGAATCCGGTACGGGCATCCTGCGCACCCTCCCGACCGCCCCCGACGGTGCCGTCGCCCGGCTGCGCCGCTCCGCCACGGCCCTGCACATCGACTGGCCCCACCATGTCTCGTACGCGGACGTCATCCGCTCCCTCGACCCGCGCGACGCCCACCACGCCGCCTTCCTCCAGGACTGCACCGCACTCCTCCGCGGCGCCGGCTACACCGTCTTCACCGGCGGTCGGCTCCCCTCGCCCGCCATCCACGCGGCGGTCGCCCACGAGTACACCCACTGCACCGCGCCCCTGCGCCGACTGGTGGACCGGTACACGGGCGAACTCTGCATCGCCGCCTGCGCCGGGCAGGGTGTGCCGGAATGGGTGTTGGAGGCGCTGGCGGGTCTACCGGGTCGCATGGCGGAGGGCTCCCGGCGCGCCAACACGGTGGAACGCGAATGCGTCGACCTCGTCGAGGCCGCTCTGCTCAGCGGTCGGGTGGGCGAGGAGTTCGACGCGATCGTGGTCGACGTCAAGGAGAACGAGCCCACCGTCGGCACCGTCCACCTGGAGGACCCGGCCGTGGTCGGACGCATCGAGGCCGGCCGTGAACTCCCCCTCGGCGGATCGCTGCGGGTCCGCCTCACCCAGGCGTCCCCCGGCACGGCGAAGGCGCTGTTCGTCCCCGCCTGACCGGGTCACCGCCGGGCGCCGCACCCCTGCCGCGTGCCCGACCGCCCGGCAACGGCGGGTACGATGGCCAGCACGGCAGACGAGCCGGGCGGACGGCCGCGTGAAGATCCTTCGGGCTCTTCCCGAGGAACGTCCGGACTCCACACGGCAGGGTGGTGGCTAACGGCCACCCGGGGTGACCCGCGGGACAGTGCCACAGAAAACAAACCGCCGGGGACCGTATCCGTACGGGCCTCGGTAAGGGTGAAACGGTGGTGTAAGAGACCACCAGTGCCCAGGGTGACCTGGGCAGCTAGGTAAACCCCACCCGGAGCAAGGTCAAGAGGAGAGGCTGTAACAGGCCACTCTGCGCGGACGTTCGAGGGCTGCCCGCCCGAGTCCGCGGGTAGACCGCACGAGGCCGGTGGCAACACCGGCCCTAGATGGATGGCCGTCGCCCCGAAGACCGCGAGGTCCCGGGGCACAAAATCCGGCGTACAGCCCGACTCGTCTGCCCCTCAAGGCCCCTGACCAGGATCTTTCCGAGGATCCCGCACCTGTTGTGGTGGAGGCGTTGGTCCGCCCGACCTGGATGGATGTACCCGCCCCGCCGTCGGACGTAACGGGTGGGGAAGTCGGGCCAGGAGCCTCCAGATGCGCAGCGCTCTGATTGAGTCACTGTCCGGTAGCCGTTCGTGTCGAGTGGCGCCAGAAGGGTCGATGTGCTCAGGCCAATCCCTCTTGTGCGACCTGGGGCCGAAGCGGTGCGGAAACCGGCACCAGGGTCGGCGGAGAGGTGCATCACCTGGTGATTTGTGTGTCCCGTGGCGCTGCTTGTGGCGTGTGGTGTCCCTCTTTCGGACAGTGTCCGCCGTCATCCAGAAACGAACGAGGGTTTGAGCCATGTGGGTAGCCCACTCTTGCGGCCGGATTCACGCCATGCCAAGACTTTACTGATCCGCTTCGGGTACTCGTCGACGGCACTGGGATGCGGAGCAAGGCTCACACGGGGGAAGGACGGGCTCCGGATGTATGTCGTGATGCGCAGAGGGCTGCCGTCGTCGTTCCGGCGACGGCCGGCACCCGCTCGGCTGACGCACTGTCATCCGCCGTGTCCGACGAAGTTTCCCCCCGGCCGGCACTGTGACCGGACGGTTCCGGCTGAGAGCGGGCCGCTGCCGAGTGCGATGGGCCATCGACACAATCGTGTGCCCGACGTCCGCGATCTCGGCCGCAGACGGGTTGCGGTGCGGCCGGCGCGCCGTTGAGCGCGGAATCCCCGTTCACCATGCTGTTCTGTCGTCCGGAGCCCCGGCCGTTGGGATTCGGGGCGCCATCGTGTGCGCTCCCACTCGAGACCGTGGCCCTGCCCGCTGGCGTAGCGGGAGTGGTGCCCCACCAGGCGGTCCGCCCAGAGGCTGTCGGCACCGGATCACCTGCTGTCAGGAGGGTAACTTCATGAGTACTGCTCGTTCCTACCGTGGAATCGGAGATCGGGACAGGGAGACGAGTCATGTGGGCCTGCAACACGTCGGTACCGAGTATTGGCACCAGGGGCCCAACCCTCGCTGTCCCACAGAGGACACCTTGCACGGGCTGTTCGCCCGTCAGGCCGCTCTGACCCCCCACCATGCGGCGCTGACCCACGACACGTTGGGATCCTCCCTCTCCTACGCCGAGGTCGACAAACTCTCCGACCATGTCGCCGAGTTACTGCGCGAGCGCGGCATCGTCCCAGGTGAGCGGGTGTACTTATCGACGGAGGACCCCATGGAGGCTCTGCCAGGTCTGCTGGGTGTCCTCAAAGCGGGTGCGCATGTGTCAGTGGACCTCGCCGCCGCCCTCACGCGTCCCACTCCTCTGCGATCCCCGGCGGATGTCGGCGATCCCGAACAGGGACGTCCGTCGCCGCACGCGATCTCCGATGCTCTACGGGGTCGCGCATCGCGGGCGTACGACGGCATGGGGCGAGGCCAGTCGTATCGGCTCGATTCGGACGTGGTGGCGTGCGTACTGGAGGACGCTCGGAGCGTTGGGTCCGACAGGTGTGTCGAACTCACCCACCGATCGGTCGTCGGACAGGCGCGCGGAGCCTGGCAGGGCAACCGCGTCGGCTCGGGCGACACCCTCCTCTACGTCCCCTCCCGCCCGCTGACCGTGTCCGTCTGGGAACTCCTGTTGTGGACCCTGGAGGGGGTGAGGGTGGTCCTGATGAGCGGTGGGGCCACCGGCCCCGAGAACGTGGTCGACGCGGTGGGCAGGTACCGGGCGACCGCGGTGCATCTGTCCCCGCTCATGGTCCGGCAGGTCCTCGGGCTGGCCGGTCACGGAGCTGGTGACTCCACCCTCCGGTACGTCCTGTGCGAGTCGTACACCGGACGCCCTGAGTGGCTGGGGCCGCTCGAAGTCGCCATCGCGCCCGGGAAGTCCGGGGCGTGCGCTGAGGCGGTGGTGACGACGATCCCGGAGGCCAGGCGGGCGGAGCAGTTCCCGGACGGAGGTCAGGCGCGCCGGACCGAGCCGGTGGAGTCCTCTCCCGCAGAGGTGTTGGGGAGGATGTGCGGGTTGACCCATGCGGAGACCTCGGTCGCGAAGTTGGTGGCTGAAGGGCTCACCAACAAGGAGATCGCCATGCGACTGAACCTCTCGGTGCACACCGTGGGCACCCATGTGCGCAACAGTTTCACCAAGCTCGATGTGACCAATCGGGTGGCACTCGCCCGCAAGATCATCTTCTATGAGTGCGACCACCAGATGTGACTCCTTCCGTCGTGCCGTGAGTGCCGACGGGACGCGGGCCTTGGTTCCGGCTGGATGGACCGGAACCAAGGCCCGCGGGGTTCTACGGAGCCGGTGTCGGCTCTTCCTGCGCGGTTGCTTCTGTGGGTGAGGTGGTGGGGTGGTGGTGGATGGAGATGGTGATGACGAGGGCGGCGATGAGGCCGAGGGTGGTGGCGGTGAGGGTGATGCCGG
>NZ_JBHYZO010000004.1:0-232686 GCF_042753785.1 Streptomyces sp. NPDC059256
GCCCGTGAACGTCTCCACCCACACCGGCTCAGCCCGCAACACCCCACCCATACAGGCAAAATGCCCAGAACAGAGCCTTCTGCAACACCCTTTAGAAGGCGTGCGGGAAGTCCAGCAGACGGTCGGGGTCATACCGCCGCTTCAGCTCCGTGAGCCGTCCCGTCGCCGGACCGTAGTAGGCCCGCCGCCAGTCCGTCAGCAGGGGATCGGTGTAGTTCTGGTAGGCGGCCCCTGACGCATGGCCGCGCATCGCCCCGTGCGTCCGTTGCAGCCAGGACCGTTCGGCCCGGCCGGAGGTGCCCGCCCGCCAGGAGGCGTTGTACTGCGCCAGTACCCGGGAGCGGCGGTGTACGAAGGCAGTCGCCAGCGGCTGTATCCGGTTGATGGCGCCGCCGAGCGCGGTCAGTGAGACGGAGCCCTTGCTCTGTCCGTCCGGAAGCCGGGTGAACGCCTCCGCCGCGTTGAGCAGCGAGCGGATGCCCGCCGCTGGGATCTCGCGGTGGAAGAAGTCGGACGCGGCCGTGTAGGTGGCGCGGTACAGAGCGCCCTCGCTGCTGCGGCCGGGCACCGAGCCCGGTAGTCGGCACTCGTCGGCGGTGAGGGAGGAGCAGCCCGCGTAGTCGAGCATGGCGTCGAGGTAGTCGCGCGATCGCAGGGAGTCGGAGTCGGCCGGGGAGCCCACCGCGTCCACGAGCCGGTCCACGGCGTTCTGGGTGTCGCCTTCCGTGGCGAGCGAGAACAGGTTGATCGCGCAGTTCGGGCTGCCGCCGCCGGGGTCCGCTGCCAGGAGAGCGGCCGACCAGATCTCGTCCCCTTGGTCCGGGCCCCAGCGCTGCCAGGCCGTGAGGACGGCAGCCGCCTTCGCCCAGGGCCATTGGAGGCGGCCGAGGACGACCGGTGGGGCGGGGTGGGTGCGGAACTCCAGGGAGGTCACCACGCCGAACGTGCCGTTGCCCGCGCCGCGCAGCGCCCAGAAGAGGTCCTTCTCGCGTTCGGCGCTGGCGGTCCGCACGGTGCCGTCGGCGGTCACGATGGTTGCTGCCGTGAGGTTGTCGCAGGTCAGCCCGTACGCCCTTGACGCGACGCCATGTCCACCGCCGAGGGTGAGACCGGAGATGCCGACGGAGGGGCAGGAGCCTGCCGGGAGGGTGCGACCGGCTGCGCCCAGTGTTCGGTAGACGTCGATGAGCTGGGCGCCGGCGCCGATGGGGCCGTCGGGGGTGACACGGTTCAGGGTCGACACATCGATGACGAGGCGGCCGTTTCCGGAGGACCAGCCCGCGTAGGAGTGGCCGCCGCTGCGGATGGAGACGGGGACGCGATGGGCCCTGGCGAAGGCCAGGCACTCCTGGATGTCGGCTTCGCCGCTGACGTAGACGACGGCGGCAGGGCGCTGGTCGTCGAACCGGGTGTTGAAGAGTCGACGTGCGCTGCGGTAGTCGGCGTCGTCCGGGGATATCAGTCGGCCGTCGAGACCGGCGGCCAGGGAACGCCAGTTCCGTGGAGCGCGCGTGGCGGTGGGGGCGGACGTGCGGGCCGACGGGCTGCCAGGTGTGGTCGGGCGGTCGACCGAGGGGGAAGGGGTCGGATCGGTGTCTCCTCGACCGCAGGCCGCTGTCGAGGCCAGGGCGACCGCGGTGGTGAGCAGTGCGCGCCGGTCCATCCGACCTCCCCCGGGCGTGGTCTGCCGTCGGGGCAGAGTGTTCCGGTCGGCGGGCCCGATGTCACCGGGTTGTGGGGATCGGGTTGCGGGGGATCGGGATTTCACGGCCCGGGGCTGACCGGTGCGGCCCGGCGCGGCTCGGAGCCGCTCGGTGTGGCGATGGCACGGATCGGGTCTTCAGGCGCTCGGCACGCTCTGGTCCGCCGGTGTCGGTGTCGATCCTGCTGGTGCTGGTGCTGGTGCTGGTGCTGGTGCTGGCGTGGGGCGGGGTACGGCGGGGGAGGCGCAGCCGTGCTCCCGGGCGTCCGTACGGGCGCGGTCGCGCGAGCGGCGGGCGGGACCCGTCCAACCGCAGACGCAGTGGGCCAGGGCGAAGGAACCGCGCTCGACGGTGGTCGTCTGCCCGTTGCCGGGGTGGTCTTGCTGGGGCACGTCACCACGGTACTGGGGGCACGTCACCACGGTGATGGGGGCGCTTCGGCGGCGGTCCTCGCGTGACGGCGGACCCCGGCACTCGTTAGGCGGGACGGGCTGTGGTCTCGCCCGAACGCCCTCCAGGGGCCTCAAGCAGTAGAAGCAGCGGTTCCGGTTGTTGGGGGTTGGCAGCGATGGTGGTGCGACAGCACGGGCGGAGCGGCGGGGTGGTCGCGGTCGCCGCCGTACTCGCAGTGGTGACCGCGACCGGTGGCTGCGCGGTCAACGAGGGCGTCGGCAGCGATGGGAGCAGCGCGGATCGCGATCCGGGCCTGGCGAACGCGCAGGGCCACCTCGGCGGCGGCCAGGCACAGCCGGACCGCTCAGGGACACCCGCCGAGCGCGGGGGCCCGAGCGCCACCGCACCCGGCGACGGCGATGGGCCATCGGGTGCCGTATCGGATCGGGGGCCCGGGATCGCCGCGGCGGATGCGGTGAGGTCCGCCGCCGATGCGCTGCTGGCGGCACGGAGCGCTCGGGCGCGCACTTCCATGGAGACGGCGACCGGGGGGACTCGGGTGACCCTCCACGGCGAGGGGAGGTACGACTTCGCCCGTGGGATGGGGCGGCTGACGGTCACGCTCCCGGAGGACCTCGCGGGTGCCGAGGAACACCGTCCGGTGGTCGAGTTGTTGGCGCCGGGGGCGCTCTACATGAAGAACCGGGGTGCCGGGGTGCCCGCCGACAAGTGGGTGCGCATCGACACATCCACCCTGGCGGACGGCAATCTGGTGACCGGAGGGGCGACCGATCCGCTGACCGCGGCCGAGTTGCTGAGGGGTGCCGGCGATGTGGTCTACCTGGGGGAGAAGGTCTTCGAAGGTGGGGCGGTACGACATTTCCGCGGCAGCACCGACCTCTCGCGGGCGGCCCGGGTGGCGCGGCCCGCCGCGCGTCCGGCGCTGGCGGCTGCGGCGAAAGGGTTCGCCAGGGACCGAGTCGCTTTTGACGTCTACCTGGACGACGAGGGACGCATGCGCAAGGTGCGGCACCGCTTCACCTTCGCCAACGGGGACGGCACGGTCACCGTCACCTCGATCACGGTGCTCGACGGCTTCGGGTTGCCGGTGGCCGTGCGACTGCCAGCTGAACGTGACATTTATGCCGGGAGGATCAGGGGCTAAATGGTCCGGACGTGCCATGCGCGGCGCGTGCATCACTCCCTACGCTAGGAAGCCGGTACCGGCAGGAAGAGGTGAATGCACGTGGCTCCGCCCAGTACGACATTGGTCCAGGACTACGTGGCCCTCGCCGAGATCGAACTGTGCGGCGAGTTGATCATCGCTGCTTCGGCCGCTGATGGGGAGCGGCTCAGTTCGGACCGCATCGACGAGGTACTCAAGGTAGTGACCGAGCGCTCGCCCCACCAGGGGTGATCGCGGGCGGGGTCGGGGCGATGCTGCGCCCCGACCCGTACGCCTGTGGGGCGCGCGAGCAGGTGGAGGCGGAGCGCTGGCCCGGTCGGCAGGGGTGCTGAGTTGTTCGAAGGCCCTCAGGTGCGCAGCAGCCGGGCGATGGCCTTGGTGGCTTCTTCGACCTTGGCGTCCACTTCGGTGCCGCCCTTGACCGCCGCGTCGGCGACACAGTGGCGCAGGTGCTCCTCCAGTAGTTGGAGGGCGAAGGACTGGAGCGCCTTGGTGGAGGCGGAGACCTGGGTCAGTATGTCGATGCAGTAGACGTCCTCGTCGACCATCCGCTGCAGGCCGCGGACCTGGCCCTCGATCCGGCGCAGCCGCTTGAGGTGCTCGTCCTTCTGGTGGTGGTAGCCGTGCACGCCCCTGTCGTGGTCGGTGAGAGGGGTGGCTTCGGTGACCGGGGGGCCGGCCGCCTCGGTGGTCGTCATCGGGTCCTCCCGTTGGTCCTGGCCGTACTGATCCGCGCCATGCATATCCGAATGGTGCTGGCTTGTGAGGGGTGCTATACCCCTCATGGGTATATGGTACCCAATCTCCGAGCGGGAGGTCGGGGCCCATGATGCTCACTGTGCCCCATGGGCGACACTGAAGAACGATGGTTGGCCGTGGCCGGAAGAATGCGCCTAGCATCAGCCTGTCCGAATCCACAGCACCCCGAGGACCCCACGTGCGCTTTCGTCTGACCCCCAGGGAGACGAGCTTCTACGACATGTTCGCCGCGTCGGCGGACAACATCGTCACGGGCTCCAAGCTCCTCATGGAACTGCTCGGGGCCGATGCATCTTCCCGGGCCGAGATCGCGGAACGGATGAGGGCGGCGGAGCACGCGGGCGACGACGCCACCCATGCCATTTTCCACCAGCTGAACTCCTCGTTCATCACGCCCTTCGACCGCGAGGACATCTACAACCTCGCATCCTCCCTCGACGACATCATGGACTTCATGGAGGAGGCCGTCGACCTGGTGGTGCTGTACCAGGTGCAGGAGCTGCCCAAGGGTGTCGAGCAGCAGATCGAGGTGCTGGCGCGTGCGGCTGAGTTGACCGCCGAGGCGATGCCGCACCTGCGGACCATGGAGAACCTCACCGAGTACTGGATCGAGGTCAACCGGCTGGAGAACCAGGCCGACCAGATCCACCGCAAGCTCCTGGCCCAGCTCTTCAACGGCAAGTACGACGCGATGGAGGTGCTGAAGCTCAAGCAGATCGTGGATGTGCTGGAAGAGGCGGCCGACGCCTTCGAGCACGTGGCGAACACCGTGGAGACCATCGCGGTCAAGGAGTCCTGAACCTCGTGGACACCTTCGCTCTGATCGTGACCATTGGTGTCGCGCTCGGATTCACGTACACCAACGGCTTCCACGACTCGGCGAACGCGATCGCCACCTCCGTCTCCACCAGGGCCCTGACACCGCGCGCCGCGCTGGCGATGGCGGCGGTGATGAACCTGGTGGGCGCGTTCCTCGGGCAGGGCGTCGCCAAGACCGTCAGCGAGGGCCTGATCGCCACCCCGCAGGGCAGCAAGGGGATGGGGATCCTCTTCGCCGCACTGATCGGGGCGATCGTCTGGAACCTGGTGACCTGGTACTTCGGTCTGCCGTCCTCGTCCTCGCACGCCTTGTTCGGCGGCATGGTGGGCGCGGCGCTCGCCGGCGGTACGGAGGTGATCTGGTCGGGGGTGCTGGAGAAGGTCGTCATCCCCATGTTCATCTCGCCCGTCGTCGGCCTGGTCGCCGGCTATCTGGTGATGGTCGCGATCATGTGGATCTTCCGGAAGTCCAATCCGCACAAGGCCAAGCGCGGTTTCCGCATCGCCCAGACGGTCTCGGCGGCGGCGATGGCCCTGGGCCACGGCCTCCAGGACGCGCAGAAGACCATGGGCATCGTCGTGATGGCCCTGGTCATCGCGGACGTGGAGGACCAGGGCGACGCGATCCCGGTCTGGGTGAAGATCGCGTGTGCGGTGATGCTCTCACTCGGGACGTACGCGGGCGGCTGGCGCATCATGCGCACCCTCGGCCGCAAGATCATCGAACTGGACCCGCCACAGGGCTTCGCGGCGGAGACGACGGGCGCGTCGATCATGTTCGGCTCCGCGTTCCTGTTCCACGCCCCCATCTCGACGACCCATGTGATCACCTCGGCGATCATGGGCGTGGGGGCCACGAAGCGGGTGAACGCGGTCCGCTGGGGGGTCGCCAAGAACATCGTCATGGGGTGGTTCATCACCATGCCCGCGGCAGCCGCGGTGGCGGCGATGAGCTACGGGGTCGTCTACCTCGTCTTCGGCTGAGCCGGCTGGTCCGGGCTGTCGAGGAGCGAGGGGCCGGGAGCCGTAGCTGTGAGTAGGGCCTTCGGCTGGATGTCCTCGGCGGCCCTCGCTGGACGGTGATCGTACGGGTGGTCAGCCGATGCAGACGCAGTGCCTGGGGACGCGGATGGGCCCGCCCCGGGGAGTGGGGCGGGCCCGTGTCTTGCGGTGGCACCGCCAGGCAGCACCGCGAGACGGACTGGTGGGGCGGGCTCAGCCGAAGCGGCCCGAGATGTAGTCCTCCGTGGCCTGGACCGAGGGGTTGGCGAAGATCCGCTCGGTTTCGTCTATTTCGATGAGCCTCCCCGGCTGGCCCACCGCCGACAGGTTGAAGAACGCCGTCCGGTCCGAGACCCGTGCCGCCTGCTGCATGTTGTGCGTCACGATCACGATCGTGAAGCGCTCCTTCAGCTCGCCGATCAGATCCTCGATCGCCAGGGTGGAGATGGGGTCGAGCGCCGAGCAGGGCTCGTCCATCAGCAGCACCTGGGGTTCGACCGCGATCGCGCGGGCGATGCACAGCCGCTGCTGCTGGCCGCCCGAGAGGCCCGAGCCGGGCTTGTGGAGGCGGTCCTTGACCTCGTTCCAGAGGTTCGCGCCCCGCAGCGACTTCTCGACGACGTCGGGGAGCTGGCCCTTCTTGACGGAGCCGTTCAGCCGTAGACCCGCTGCCACATTGTCGAAGATCGACATGGTGGGGAAGGGGTTGGGCCGTTGGAAGACCATGCCGACCGTGCGGCGCACGGCGACCGGGTCCACCTGGGCCCCGTACAGGTTCTCGTCGTCCAGGAGCACCTTGCCCTCGACACGTCCGCCGGGGGTGACCTCGTGCATGCGGTTCAGGGTGCGCAAGAAGGTGGACTTGCCGCAGCCGGACGGGCCGATGAACGCCGTCACCGAGCGGGGCTCCACGGTCATCGAGATGTCCTCGATCGCCTTGTGGGAGCCGTAGTAGGCGGTCAGTCCGCTGACGTCGATTCGCTTGGCCATCTTTGTGTTCACTTCCCGTGGGCCGCTCAGCGGCCGGTCTTCGGTGCCTTCCAGCGGGCGATGCCGCGGGCCACCAGGTTGAGGATCATGACGAAGGCGATCAGGACCAGTGCGGCGGCCCAGGCGCGGTCGTACGACGCCTCGCTGCCGACCCGGTACTGCTCCCAGATGTAGAACGGAAGCGACGACTGCGCACCTTCGAACGGATTGGTGTTGATCAGCTGGCTGCCGAAGACCAGCAGCATGATCGGGGCGGTCTCGCCGGCGATCCGGGCGATCGCGAGCATCACGCCCGTCGTGATGCCGCCGAGGGCGGTCGGGATGACGACCTTCAGGATCGTCCGCCACTTGGGCACGCCCAGCGCCAGCGCCGCCTCACGCAGCTCGTTCGGCACGAGCTTGAGCATCTCTTCCGTGGAGCGCACCACGACGGGCAGCATCAGGATCGCCAGTGCCAGCGCGCCCATCAGCCCCGACGGGCTGAGTTCGAACATCAGCATGACCGAGAGGAGGAAGAGGCCCGCCACGATGGAGGGGATGCCGGTCATCACGTCGACGAAGAAGGTGACGGCCTTCGCCAGTGCCCCGCCGCCGTACTCGACGAGGTAGACGGCGGTCAGGAGTCCGATCGGTACGGACACCAGGGTGGCGAGCCCGACCTGTTGGAGGGTGCCGACGATGGCGTGGTAGACGCCGCCGCCCGCTTCGAAGCCGGGGACGCCCGCCATGGAGTGGGTGAGGAAGTAGCCGTCGAGGACCTTGACGCCACGGCTGACGGTCACCCAGATCAGCGAGAACAGCGGGACGACGGCCAGGATGAAGCAGACCCAGACGACGCTGGTGGCCAGTCGGTCCTTGGCCTGGCGGCGGTTTTCCACCAGGGAGGTCGCCACGTAGGAGAGGGTCAGGAAGAGGAGGGCGGAGACCATCCCCCACTGGATCTTGCTCTGCCAGCCCGCGAGTGCGCCGAGACCACAGCCCAGGGCGGTGGCGACGACGGCGAATCCGAGCGGTGCCCAACGGGGGAGCTTCTGGCCGTTGAGGCTGTCCGGGCTGGGTGGGGTGGGGCTGGTGGGCCGGTCCTGCACTGCGGTGTGGCTCATGCGTTGGCCCCCGAATACTCCTTGCGGCGGGCGATGATCAGCCGCGCCGCGCCGTTGACCAGCAGGGTCAGGACGAACAGCACCAGACCGGATGCGATCAGTGCGTCCCGTCCGAGTTCATTGGCCTCGTCGAACTTCGCCGCGATGTTCTGGGCGAAGGTGCCGCCGCCCGGGTTGAGCAGATGGAGCGAGATCACGAAGCTCGGCGAGAGGACGGTCGCCACCGCCATCGTTTCGCCGAGCGCGCGGCCCAGTCCCAGCATCGAGGCGGAGATGACACCGGAGCGGCCGAAGGGGAGGACCGACATCCGGATGACTTCCCAGCGGGTCGCACCGAGCGCGAGCGCGGCCTCCTCGTTCATCTTCGGGACCTGGAGGAAGACCTCCCGGCTGACGCTGGTCACGATCGGCAGGATCATGATCGCGAGCAGGATGCCCACGGTGAACAGCGAACGGGCGACCCCGACCTCGGTCTTCTCGAAGAGGTACGTCCAGCCGAAGAAGTCGTCCAGCCAGAGGTTGAGCCCTTCGAGGTAAGGCACGAGGAACAGGGCGCCCCAGATGCCGTAGATGATCGACGGCACGGCGGCCAGCAGATCGACCACGTACGACAGCGGGCCGGCGAGCCGGCGGGGCGCGTAGTGGGAGATGAACAGGGCGATGCCCACTGCGATCGGGACGGCGATCATCATCGCGATCAGTGAGCTGACGACCGTGCCGAAGAGGAGGACCGCGATGCCGAACACGGGCGGGTTCCCGGCCGGGTTCCAGTCGAAGGTGGTGAGGAAGTTGCCCTCGTCCTTCGAGATGGCGATGGCCGCGCGGTAGGTGAGGAACGCGGCGATCGACGCCATGACGAGCAGCAGAAGGATGCCCGAGCCGCGGGAGAGGCCCAGGAAGATCTTGTCGCCCGCCCGCCCGGTGGAGCCGTTCTTCGCGTCGAGGGGGGCGATCGGGGCGAGAGGGGGTGGGGGTGTGTCTATGGGTGTCGTCGATGCCATGGTCTTTCCGGTCTGTGTGGGGGAGTCGCCCGGTGGGGGGCTCCCCTGGCGGCGGTGCACCGGATGGGTTGGGTGGGCGGGGCTTCTCGGGTTCTGGCGGGGTGCTGGTTCCGGCCGGTCTGTTCGGCTGGTCCGTTCGGCCGGTCTGTTCGACCGGTTTCGGGTCGGGTTCTGGTTCCGGGTCGGGTTCCGGTTTCGGGCCGGGTTCCGGTTCAGGCCGGGCTCGGGGGGATCCGCCCGACCGGTGGTCGCTGCCACCGGTCGGGACGGAGCCGGGCCGTGACTACTTCAGGCCCGCCACGGTCTCGCGCACCTTGGCGTTGATCTCGGCGGGGATCGGGGCGTACCCGGCGCCGGACAGGACCTGCTGGCCCTCGTCGCTCGCCGCGTAGCTGAGGAAGGACTTGACCGTGCCGAGCGTCTCGGGCTTGTTGCCGGTGTCGCAGACGACCTCGTAGGTCACCAGGACGATGGGGTAGGCGCCGTCGGCCTTGGTGGCGTAGTCAAGCTCCAGGGCGAGGTCCTTGCCCGTGCCCTTGATCTTGGCGGCGGCGATCGCCTTGGAGGCGTTCGCGGAGGTGGCCTGGACGGGGGCGGCGGCACCGGTGTCGATCTGGACGGTGGGGATCGACTGCGAGGTGGCGTACGACAGCTCGAAGTAGCCGATCGCGCCGTCGACCTGCTTCACCTGTGCTGCGACGCCGGAGGAGCCGGAGGCGGCCTGGCCGCCGGGTGCGGGCCACTTCTTCTCGGCCTCGTACGGCCAGTCGCTCGCGGCTGTGGCGCCGAGGTACTTGCCCAGGTTCTGGGTGGTGCCGGAGTCCTCGGAGCGGTGGAACGCCTGGATCGCCTTGTCCGGGAGGGACGCGCCGTCATTCAGCTTGGCGATGGCCGGGTCGTTCCACTTCTTGATCTTGCCGTTGAAGATCTTGGCGATCGTGGGGGCGTCCAGGGTCAGATCGTCGACGCCGGAGAGGTTGTAGCCGAGGGCGACGGGTCCGCCGACCATCGGCAGGTTGATGCCCTGGCCGCTCTGGCACGTCTTCTTGGACTCGGCGACCTCCTCCGGCTTCAGGGCCGAGTCGGAGCCGGCGAAGCCGACCGTGCCCTGGTTGAAGGCGACGATGCCCTCACCGGACGAAGAGGACTTGTAGTTGATCTCCACGCCCGAGCAGGCCGCCATGTAGTTCTTGACCCAGAGGTCCATGGCGTTCTTCTGCGCGCTGGAACCGGAGGCGAGGAGCTTGCCCTGGGCGCCGTCGCAAGCGATGTTCGACGCCGCGCTGGTCTGGCCGCTGTTACCGCCCGTGCTGCCGGAGTTGTCGTCCGAACCACACGCGGTGAGCACCAGGGCGCCGGAGACGGCGAGGGCGCCGAGCGCCGTGGCGCGAAGCCCGTTCTTGCGCTGAAGCTTCACTTTCGGGTGTTCCTTCCAGAGTCCGCCGGGGTGCCGACCGGGGCCGGGTGTCCGCCTGGCGGCGTATGTCGGGGGTGCGAATGCGCCGGCCTGTTTGCCGGATACCGCGTAAGACCGAAATTAGGCAGATCAGATGAAGCCGCCCATGGGGGTGAGTGAACAGGAGGTGAACCGTGTCGGGCGGCTGGGTGCTCGGGTTCCCGATCCCGCTTCCGGTGTGGTGCGGGTGGTCCGGGAGCAGCCGTACACCTGCTGCGACCAGGGATGTTGAGCGGGTGTTCGACGGCGCGGGGGTCAGCGGTCGAGCGGTGCGCGGTCCGCTCGAACGGGCGGTATCGCGGTGCGCACCCGTCCGTTGTCTCGGCGGGGTGCGGTATCTGCTCCGGGCTGCCCGGAGCAGAGGGAACCCGTCGCCGAGGCGCGGGCGATTGCTCCATCTGCCTGTTGCCCCACCCTGGTCACCTTCCCCTGACGCCCTTCCCCCGGTGGTGTGCCGCCTGCGGTACGCGCCAGCAGGACCGGTCCCCGTCCCGGGCGCGAAGGGTGTGCGCCTGCGGTCGGGCCCTTTACGCAAAGTAGCGCGCGCACGCCGGCGAAGCGCCGGAAACACTCGGGTGGGTGATCACTCGATCGGGCGTGAACCGATGGGGTGTACTGGTAGTACGCTCTGATTATGCGTACCATCATTCTGAAGGTCGTGGGCACCGCCCTGGTCACGGTCCTGCTGACGTATCCCTTCTGGGCTCCCGGCTGGGGGCGCGGCATCCTCGGTGAGATCGAGAACCAGGGGCCGCTGGGGGCGCTGCTGACCATCGCGGTCTTCTTCGGCCTCGTGGCCCTCTACTGCCGGTCCCTGCAACGGACCCTGGCCCTGCTGCCCCCGACGGCAAGGGCAGCGGCGCCGGCATCCGTGTGGTGGATGTTCGCCATCCCCTACAACTTCACCGAGGACTTCTTCATCGTCCGCAACATCGCCGCCTCACTGGCCGCCGATCCCACCACCCCGCCCCGGGCGGTCCGGCGCTGGGCGGCCGTCGGATACGGCTGGTGCGCGGCGCAGATCCTCTCCCTCTTCCCGGGAGTGGCCGGGTATCTGGGGGGTGCGGTCGCCATCGTCCTCTGGGCGGCACACTGGATCATGACGGTCCGGTTCAATCGGCGGCTCGCCCGTCCGCGGTCGCTCGCCCCGCTCGCCCACCACTCCTAGGGAACCCATGCCCCTGCCTCGCTACCACCGGCTCCCGGCCGACACCCGGGCCGCCATCCTCGGCGTCGCCCGCGCCCACTTCGCCCGGGCCGGCAAGGAAGCGGCCTCGTTCAACCAGATCATCGCCGAGGCCAACATCTCCAAGACGTCCGCCTACCACTACTTCGACGGCAAGGACGATCTGTTCGGGGAGGTCGTCGCGGATGCCGCGCGGCGGACGCTCGGCGCGCTCGGCCCCTGGACGGAGGTCGATGCGGCGGGCGAGTTGTGGGAGCAGTTGGCGGCCGGAGCCCGGCGGCTGCGGGCCCAACTGCGCGAGCACCCCGACGACAGGGCCGTCCTCGCCGAACAGCAGCGCGTCGGCGGGGGCCAGGGCGAGGAAGGGGGCGGTGACGACTGGATCGGCCAGTTGGTCGCCAACGGTCTGCGGATCGGGGTGATCGATCCCGGGCCGGACGCCGTCCTGGTCGCCACCGCCACCCGCGGGATCTTCGACGTGCTCGACCGCTGGGCGCTCAATCACCCCGAAGCCTCCGAGCAGTCGGTGACACAAGCGCTCACCATCTTGCTCGCCCGGCTCTGGGGCGCGCCGCCGCCCGGCTTGTCGGACACTGCCTAGTTCACCGGTCTGTCAGGGCAGGTCCGCCAGCAGGGCGTCCAGCACTTCGCGATCCCGTTCCTGGGTGAGCCGGGCACGCGCCGCGTCCGGAGTGAGCCAGGCGAGGCGGTCGACCTCGCTGTTCGCCGCGAACGCGCCCCCGCGTGCCTCTGCGGCCCAGTAGCGGACCTCCTTGGGGTGGCCGTCGACGAGATAGTGGGCCGTGGGCAGTTCGATCCCGGGCGCGCAGTCGCACCCGGTCTCCTCCTTGACCTCGCGCAGTGCGCCGGCGAGCGCGTCCTCACCGCGCTTGAGCTTTCCCTTGGGATGCGACCAGTCATCGTATTTGGGGCGGTGCACCAGACAGACCTCCAAGGTCGCCCGGTCCGACGGACCGCCTGCCCGGTGCCGCCAGAGCACACATCCAGCCGCCAGCACCGGCGCGGGTGCGTCCGGCGCCATCTCCCCGGCCGGCCCGCCCTCGACCCGCCCACTCCCGCCCTCGATCCGCCCACTCCCGATCTCTTCCCGTCCGTTCCCGATCTCTTCGTCGGTCATCGGCCCACCTCCGCCGGGCAGCACTTCTGCCACACCTCGTGGAAGGCGAACCGGGCCGCCTCCACCTCATGTCGCTGGTCCGCGTGGAGCACCCCGAGGGCATAGGCGGTGGCCGGCGCGATGCGCGGGGTGCGGGCCGCCGCGGCTGCGGCCCCGGCTGCCTCGGCCGCATCGCGGTGCAGGTCCAGCAACAGACCGGCCCGATGCAGTGGCTGGGGGAGTCCCCGAGCGGTCGGCACATCGCCGTTCGCCGGCGCCAGCACCTCCGCCGCGTACCGGTGCAGCCTCAGCAGGACCCGGACCTGGTGCCAGGGGGCGTCCTGGGCGTCCTCGGCGGATGCCGCGGCCAGATCGTTGACGAGGGCGTCCGCGTTGTACGGGTGGCCGGCCCGGGCCAGCGGCAGCAGCGCGACCGCCTGCCCCAACCGCTCCTCGGCCACCTGTGCCATCCCTTCCAGCACTTCGAGGGAGCCGGGTCCGGTCAACAGGCCCGGGCTGCCGTTGCGGTGGGTCCTGGCGGCGGGGCCCAGCGGGAGTTCCGAGGCGAGCAGCGCCACCGCGTCGGCCACCGCGTGCAGCCGGGCCGATCCCAGGGCCTGGAGGGTGTTCGAGTGCGCCCGGGTCCGGGCGAGGGTCAGTTGACGCTCCAAGAGTGCCGCGGCCCGGGCGGCGCCCACCGCCAGCGTCCCCGTGCCGACGGCTCGTTGTGCCTGGCCGCGTGGAGCGGGCACGGTATCCGTCGGGTCCACGTGGTCCGTGCTGTCTGTGCTGTCCGTGCGGGCCGGGTGAACTGTGCGGTCAGGGTGAACTGTGAGGTCCGTGAGGTCTGCATGGTGTACGGGATGCTGTACGGGCGAGTGCGCGCGGGTCGGCGGGCCGGTGCCCGACAGTCGGCCCAGCGCGGAGTGCAGCCGCTCCAGCCGTGCCGTACAGGCGTGTTCCTGCGCCAGCGTGCCGGAGATCCAGGCCAGTTCCGTACGCAGTCCGTCCGCCCACTCCACGTCCAGGAGCGGGCGGAAGGTGTGCAGAGTGCCGCCGATGCGGCGGGCCGCCGTCCGCAGTGACAGCGCGGCCCGTGTACTTCCCGCCGCACCCGCGGCTTCGCTCCCGCGCTCCCCGTACAGGCGCAGCCCGCGCAGGAAGTCCCCCGCCCGCTCGTGGAGATACGCGGCGAGGAGGTGGCCCCCCGGAGCCTCCCGGTCCGTGGACGCACGGTCCACGGGCGCGGGTCGGGGGGCCGGGGTCGATTCAGTTCTTGGCACGCCTGCGCCTCCGCGCATCGATCAACATCTCTTGGACATGCTTCAACGGCTGTCCTTCCGCGTCCGTGGAGTGCCTGGTCCATGCCCCGTCGGGGCCCAGGTGCCAGGACGAGACGGAGTCGGACATGCCGCTCTCCATGAAGCGGGTCAGGGCCGCACGGTGGGCCGGGTCGGTGACCCGTACCAGTGCTTCGATCCGTCGGTCGAGGTTGCGGTGCATCATGTCGGCGCTGCCGAGCCACACTTCGGGCTCTCCGCCGTTGCCGAAGGCGAAGAGACGGGAGTGCTCCAGGAAGCGGCCCAGGACGGACCGCACCCGGATGTTCTCGGAGAGCCCCGCGACCCCGGGTCGGATGGCGCAGATCCCGCGTACCCATATGTCCACCGGGACGCCGGCCATGGATGCCCGGTAGCAGGCGTCGATGATGGCCTCGTCCACCATCGAGTTGACCTTGATGCGGACATAGGCGGGCCGGCCGGCGCGGTGGTGCGCGGCCTCCTTGTTTATCCGTGAGACCAGTCCGTCGCGCAGGGACTTGGGGGCGACCAGCAGTCGGCGGTAGGTCTCGCGGCGGGAGTAGCCGGAGAGCCGGTTGAACAGGTCGGACAGGTCGGCGCCGACCTGCGGGTCGGCCGTCAGCAGCCCCAGGTCCTCGTACAGCCGTGCGGTCTTGGGGTGGTAGTTGCCGGTGCCGACGTGGGAGTAGCGCCGCAGGGTGTCGCCCTCCTGGCGCACCACGAGCGAGAGCTTGCAGTGGGTCTTGAGACCGACGAGTCCGTAGACGACGTGGCAGCCCGACTCCTCCAGCTTGCGTGCCCACTTGATGTTGGCCTGCTCGTCGAAGCGGGCCTTGATCTCGACGAGGACGAGGACCTGCTTGCCGGATTCGGCCGCGTCGATGAGGGCGTCGACTATGGGGGAGTCGCCGGAGGTCCGGTAGAGGGTCTGCTTGATGGCCAGTACGTCGGGGTCCGCCGCGGCCTGTTCGAGGAATGCCTGTACGGAGGTGGAGAAGCTGTCGTACGGGTGGTGCAGCAGCACGTCCCGTTCGCGCAGTGCCATGAATATGTCCGGCGCGGAGGAGGACTCGACCTCGGCCAGGTCCCGGTGGGTGCCCGCGATGAACTTCTGGTACTTCAACTCGGGCCGGTCCTGGGCGGCGATGCCGAACAGTCCGGTCAGGTCGAGCGGGCCGGGCAGCGGATAGACCTCGGCGTCGGTGATCTTGAGCTCACGGACCAGCAGGTCCAGGACGTAGGGGTCGATGGACTCCTCGACCTCAAGCCGCACCGGAGGGCCGAAGCGCCTCCGCATCAGTTCCTTCTCCAGGGCCTGGAGCAGGTTCTCGGCGTCGTCCTCCTCGACCTCCAGGTCCTCGTTCCTGGTGACCCTGAACATGTGGTGCGCCAGCACCTCCATGCCCGGGAACAGCTCCTCCAGATGGGCCGCGATGACGTCCTCCAGCGGCACGTACCGCTGCGGGGACGCCTCCAGGAAGCGGGAGAGCAGCGGCGGCACCTTCACCCGGGCGAAGTGCCGGTGTCCGCTGACCGGGTTGCGGACGACGACGGCGAGGTTGAGGGAGAGCCCGGAGATGTACGGGAACGGGTGCGCCGGGTCCACCGCCAGCGGGGTCAGCACCGGGAAGATCTGGTGCCGGAAGAGAGTGAAGAGGCGGGCCTGCTCCTTCTCGGTCAGATCGGGCCAGCGGATCAGATGGATGCCCTCGTCGGCCAGGGCGGGGGAGACATCCTGCTGGAAGGTGGCGGCGTGCCGCGCCATGAGTTCACGGGAGCGGGTCCAGATCAGGTCGAGGACCTCACGGGGCTGGAGCCCGGATGCGGAGCGGGTGGCGACGCCGGTGGCGATGCGGCGCTTGAGGCCGGCGACCCGGACCATGAAGAACTCGTCGAGGTTCGACGCGAAGATGGCGAGGAAGTTAGCCCGTTCGAGTAGCGGGGTCGCCGGGTCCTCGGCCAGTTCCAGTACGCGTTCGTTGAAGGCAAGCCAGCTTCGCTCCCGGTCCAGGAACCGTCCTTGCGGCAGTTCGTCCCCGGAGCCGGTGCGATCGTCCTCTTCGTAGCCGTCGAGGTCCGCATCGAGGTCGGGCTCCAGATCGGAGACCGTGGCTGCGACGGTGTGCGGTCGGTGGGCGGCTATCGAACCGACGGACGGCTGGGGGTGCTGGACCGAGGCATCGGCAGGCTGCTGACTCATGAACCCATTCTTCCGCGTGAAAGGCCCGACAGGCGCGTCGGAGCGGACCGAGATGAGGTGGATTCTCCCGGCCGGCGGTGACGGCACAGAGCGTACGGAGTCAGACGCGGGGTGCTGCATGGGGTGAGGGTCCCAGGGCAGTCTGAATGCCGGGTGACGCCAGGGTGGCCTGTGGGGGCCGGCGAGGTGCCTGGTGGGGGCCTGGGCGGCGGGTGATGGGTCTCTTGAAGGCGGCGGTACGCGGCCCGGGCGCCGTGTGAGGGTTCGCTCTGCCGGGGGACACGGTGATGCCCGGTGACCTGCCGGGGTCCCGTTCGGCCCGGCCGGGACCCCCGGGCCGAACGGAACAGATATGGCCCTACCCCGGTGGGGTAGGGCCACTGTTTCGCGGGTGGCAGGGCTCAGGACTCCGTGCGGTACATCAGGTCCACCTCGTGCGTGGTGAAGCCGAGCCGCTCGTACACCTGGACCGCGGCCTTGTTGTCCGCGTCGACGTACAGCATCGCCGTGGGCAGTTGCTGCGCGGCGAGATGGCGCAGCCCCGTCGCGGTGAGGGCCTTGCCGAGGCCGCCGCCCTGGGCGTCGGGCAGTACTCCGACCACGTACACCTCGCCGAGTTGTTCGGCGGCGTGGACCTTCGTCCAGTGGAAGCCGATGAGCCGGCCTTCGCGTTCGGCGAGGAAGAAGCCCTGCGGGTCGAACCAGGACTCGCTCGTACGGTCGTCGAGGTCGCGCTGGGTGAGGGAGCCCTGCTCGGGGTGGTGGGCGAAGGCGGCGGCGTTCACGGCGAGCCAGGCGGCGTCGTCCTGCCCGGGGACGAAGGTGCGCACGGTGACCCCGGGCGGGAAGATCGGCTCCGGGATCTCGGACAGGTCGGTCAGGGGCCGACGCATCTGCCGCAGTTCACGGAAGAGGGTCAGTCCCAGCACCTGGGCCAGGTGTCGGGCGGCTGATTTGCCGCCGTGCGCCCACACCCGGAGTCGTTTGCCGGATGCGGCGAGGAGCGCGTTCCCGAGGGCCCTGCCGTGGCCGCGTCCACGGCGTGAGGGGTGGACGACCAGTTCGGCGGCGGGGGCTTCGACGGGATCGGTGTCCTCCAGTTGTGCGTAGCCCGTCAGTTCTCCGCCGACGGTCAGCAGCAGATGCGTCACTCCTTCGCGCCTGCCGCCGCGCAGTTGGAGTCGCCCCTGTTCGGAGACGGCCTGGGTGCCGTCGATGGCCGCGGCATCGGCGAGCAGGGTGGATACGGCCTCCGCCTGTTCCTGGGTCAGCTCGTCATGGGTGTGGATCTGGCGGCCGGGCTCCGGGATCACTGCGTCAGTCGTCATGCAAAAAGGGTACGGCGGCTGCCGTGGGCTCCGCCGAGCCACGAGCGGACGCGGCTCGGCGAGACCTCGCCCGCAGGCGGACGCAGCCCGGAGCGGGCGCCTGAGCACTGGGCTCGGGACCGCCCGGGGTTGATCGTCCACCGGCTCGTCGGGGCCGGTGGACGACGTCGCGGCGGATCAGCGTCGCGACGGATCAGCGTCTGGGCGCTGTGCGGTCGAGCTTCGCGGTGCCCTGCGCGGGCCCGCCGACTCCGCAGAACTCACCCTCCTCGATGTAGGAGGACCAGCCCCAGTCGCCGTTCAGGTTGTAGGCGAGCGTGTGGCTGCCGTCCTCCGTGGTCAGGGCGTGCGACAGGGAGCCAAGCCAGCCGCCGCTGTGGCCCCACAGCTTGATGCCGCAGCTGGTGGTGAAGGTGGCGATGCCCAGGCCGTAGCCGGTACGGGGGTCGTCGGAGTCCCGGACGGTCGTCTTCATCGCGTTCAGCTGCTTCTTGGACAGCAGCTTGCCGCGCATCAGGGCGCTGTAGAACCGGTTGAGGTCGGCCGTGGTGGAGATGATGTCGCCGTCCGCCCAGGACTGCGAGGCGTTCTGGAGGGTGACGTCGTAGACCTTGGTCGCGGTCGGGTCGTTGGAGAGCAGGGAGTACGCCCTGCTGTGCGGGCCGGGTACGTGGGAGGTGTTCTCGGGCATGGTCGTGCCGTGCAGTCCGAGCGGTCGGATGATGCGCTTTCGGACCTCGTCCTCGTACGTCTTGCCGCCGACGGCCTCGATGATCAGCGCCGACAGGACGTAGTTGGTGTTGGAGTAGCTGAAGCGCGTGCCGGGCTTGAACTCGGGCCGGTGGGACAGGGCGGTCCGTACGGCGAGGTCCGGGGTCACCGTGTCGTAGCGGTGCTTGAGGAAGCCGGGGGCCTCCATGTACTTCTTCTGGTACGCGGCGTCCCCGAGGTAGTCGAACAGCCCGCTGGTGTGGTTCAGCAGCTGACGCACGGTGATCTTCCGGCCGTCGTTGCCATTGCCCCTGACGACTCCGGGCAGATGTCGGTCCACCGTGTCGTCGAGGTCGAGTCTGCCCTCGGCCTCCATCTGGAGCAGCACGGTGGCCACGAAGGTCTTGGTGATGCTCGCGACCCGGAAGCGGTCGTTCACACCGCGCGGTGCGCCCGTGTTGAGGTTGCCGATGCCTGACGTGCTCCGCCAGGTGCCGTGCTTGTCCCTGGCGCCGGCGACGATTCCGGGTATACCGGCGGCGACCAGGTCGTCCATGGCGCGCTGGGTCTCCGTGTGCCTCTTGGTGTTGGGGGGCGCCTTGTACTCCGACGCCTGGACCGGGGCCGTGAAGGCGGTGGCGGCCAGAGCAACCGCGATCAGGCCCACTACGCCGGTGCGCGTCGTCCGTCGTGCTGTCATGCGTTGCTCCTCGATCGTCCCCTGACGGGGGTTGCGATGGGGGTGACGAGCGTCGGTGCACCGGGGCCCGGCCGCTGCGCGGGCGTCCCGGTCAACCCAGGCGGAGCCCAGCCGATCCCGTCGATCCCACCGACACCAGCCGACCCCAGCCGACCCCAGCCGACACTGTGGAGAATGACGGCGGACAGACGGGCATGGGTTGATGCATGTCGTACGGTTGTCTGGATTTCGCCCCCTTGGGGGATATCCAGGACAGGTCGTCGACTCGAAACGGTCTTGTCGAGGGGTGGGAACGCGCGGAAGGCGGGCCCTTTTCGGTGGCTGGAAATGGGGTGCCGAAGTGGGTTTGGGGGCTGGCCCCGGCTCGGCGACCGGCAGGGGTCCCGGGCGGTCCGCTCGATGGCGAATCGACCCAGGTGCGGCGCACTTCGTCAGCCGGACCATGCGCTGCCCGAGGCCCTTGCTGGGTGGTCGAGCCCGCTCCTGGACGGTCAGTCGCGGGTGAAAATCGCAGCTCAGAGGGGCTGTTGAGGCTTTCGCCCGAGTGAGCCGCCCGGTTCGGTGGGAACTCTTGCGGCGAGGTGGATTCCGCAGAAGGCAATCAGCTCGTAACCCTCAACCCCTGTCGCGCTACGCGCGTTGACTCTAGGCTGCCGCTCGCAGCAGTACCGCCACGGCCGAGTTGCAAGGGGACTAAGGGGACACATGACAGCAAGATCGCGTCAGACGAGACCGCACCGGAACCGCCGCCGCCTGCTCACCGCGGTCGCCGCGCTCACCACCGTCGGCGCACTGGTCGCCGCCGTGCCCGCGGGGGCCGAGGAGCGCGACGATCGACATGGCAAGGGCGGTGGGCACGGACACGGCCACGGCCGCACGGTGGATGTCCAGTTGCTCTCCTTCAACGACATCCACGGCCATCTGGAGCCGCCGTCCGGTTCGTCCGGGCGCGTCACCCACACCAACCCGGACGGCACCACCCGCACGATCGACGCGGGCGGTGTGGAGTACCTCGCCACCCATCTGCGCGAGGCGCGCAAGGGCAACCAGTACTCCGTCACCGCAGCCGCGGGTGACCTCATCGGTGCCACCCCGCTGCTCTCCGGCCTCTTCCACGACGAGCCCATCGTCGAGGCGTTGAACAAGCTGGACCTGGACGTCTCGTCCGTCGGCAACCATGAGTTCGACGAGGGTGCGCGCGAGTTGGCCCGCATCCAGGACGGCGGTTGCCACCCGACCGAGGGCTGTTACGAGCGCGGCAAGAAATTCAAGGGCGCCGAGTTCCCCTATCTGACCGCGAACGTCACCCATGAGAAGAACGGCCGTCCGCTGCTGGACCCGTACTTCATCTGGGAACGCAAGGGCGTGAAGATCGGCTTCATCGGCGTGACCCTGGAGGGCACTCCGGACATCGTCAACGCCGCGGGCATCAAGGGCCTGAAGTTCGGTGACGAGGCCGAGGCCATCAACAAGTACACCCGCATCCTGGAGCGCAAGGGCGTCAAGTCGATCGTCGCGCTGCTGCACGAGGGCGGTGCCCCCGCCTCGACCTCGTACAACTACAACTGCGACAGCCCCGGTCCCGGTGACGGCATCTCCGGACCGATCGTGGACATCGCCAAGCGGATAAGCCCGCAGGTCGACGCCCTGGTCACCGGCCACACCCACCAGGCGTACGCGTGCACCATCCCCGACCCGGCCGGCAAGCCGCGCACGGTCACGTCGGCCGCCTCCTTCGGTCGGCTGTACACCGACACGACCCTGACGTACGACCGGCGCACCAAGGACATCGTCCGCACCGCTGTCACCTCGGCGAACCACGTCGTCACCCGTGATGTCCCCAAGGCCCCGGACATGACCCAGCTGATCCAGCGCTGGAACGCCCTGGCCGCGCCCATCGCGAGCCGTCCGGTCGGACATATCTCCGCGGACATCGAGAACTCGCCCACCAACGAACGGCCACTGGGCAATCTGATCGCCGACGCCCAACTCGCGGCCCTCGCGCCCGCCGACAAGGGCGGAGCCCAACTCGCCCTGATGAACCCGGGCGGCATCCGGGCCGGACTGGTGCACAAGAGCACCGGGACCGAAGGCGACGGTGTGGTGACCTACGGCGAGGCGTTCACCGTCCAGCCGTTCACCAACATGATGAACGTCGTCGATCTGACCGGCGCTCAGCTGATCACCACCCTTCAACAGCAGGTCAGCGGCACCAACCTGGCGTCCCCGAGGATCCTCCAGGTGTCCAAGGGCTTCACCTACACGCTGGATCTGACGAAGGCCGGTGCGGACCGGATCGTCGTCGGCTCGATCAAGCTGAACGGTGAGCCGATCGACCCGGCCAAGACCTATCGGGTCGCGATGAACGAGTTCCTCACCGGTGGCGGTGACGGCTTCTCCGTCCTGAAGGAGCACACCAACAAGCTGGTCGGCGCGTCCGACCTCGATGTGCTGCTCGACTACTTCGCGGCGAACTCCAGTGCGGGCACCCCGCTGGCGCCGCCTGCGCTCGGCCGGATCACGGTCGTGCAGTAGTCGCTCAAAGGGCAATTGCTCACTCGAAGTAGTCGCTAGAACGGTCGGGGGCGGCGGGTCCGGGAGGGATCCGCCGCCCCCTTCCGCGTTCCGTTTCAACGCAGCCAACGCCGTCAACGCCGTCAATGCAGTCAACGCAGCCAAAGCCGTCATGCAGCCAACGCAGTCAAAGCCTGTTCGCCGGCACGGCAGCCGTCAGTTCCAGCCGTTGTCCGCTGAAGGACTCCCGCAGTCGGCGATCGTGGGTGACGACCACGAGCGTCCCGTCGTAGTCGCGGAGCGCCGACTCCAACTCCTCCACCAGCGCGGGTGAGAGATGGTTGGTCGGTTCGTCGAGCAGCAGCAGATCGACGGGCTCGGCCAGCACCCGTGCCAACTCCACTCTGCGCCGCTGGCCTACGGAGAGCGACCGTACGGGGGTGGTGAGGTCCTCGGTGCGGAACAGGCCCATCTCGGTGAGGAGGGCGGCCCGCTCGATGCCGAAGGCGATGGCGAGCGGCCGGGGATCGTCACCGATCGCGATGCTCTGGCGCAGCAGCCCCACGCGATCGGGCCGCTCGACCCGACCGCGGAGCGGGCTCAGACGGCCCCCGAGGACATCGAGGAGGGTGGACTTCCCGGCCCCGTTGGCGCCGGTGACCAGGAGCCGGCCACCCGGCGCCAGGGTGAGGGCGTCCAGATGGAGCCGGCCGGGCACGTCGACCCCGCTCAACTCGACCGTCCGTACGGTCTCGTCCGGCCCGCTGGCGATGCGGGCGGCGAACCGCAGTGGCTCGGGGGGCGGTGGCACCGGATCGGCGGTGAGTCGCTGGATGTGTTCCTTGGCGTTGCGGATGCGACTCATCGCACCGTGGGTGCGGGAGCGGGCCCGGAACTGCCCTGCGCCGCTGAAGGCGTACGGGGCGCTGCGCGGGATGGCGGCGAGCCGGCCGATCGACGACTCGGCGAGCGCCTGGTGCCGGTCGAGGTCCGCGCGCCACTGTTCGTGTTCCCTGATCCAGCGGGCCCGGGCGGCGGCCTTGCCGGCGAGGAAGCCGTGGTAGCCGTTTCCGTACCGCCTCACGGTCTTTCGGTCCGGGTCCACTTCGAGGACGGTGGTGGTGACCCGGTCCAGGAAGGCCCGGTCGTGGGTGACGGCGATGACCGTTCCCCGGTGGTTGCGCAGCCGGTCTTCCAGCCAGTGCACCGCCTCGTCGTCGAGGTCGTTGGTGGGCTCGTCGAGCAGCAGCAGTTCGGGTGCCGAGGCCAGGGTGGCGGCGAGTGCGAGCCTGGAGCGCCGGCCTCCGGAGAGGGTGCCGAGGCGGCGGGTGGGATCGAGGGGTTCGCGTTCGCCGAGGGAGCGGAGTGCGATCGCCACCCGTCGGTCGGCGTCGGCGCCCCCGCGCGCTGCGAATTCGGCGGTCGCCCGCTCATAGGCGGCGAGCGCGCCGCGCTCGGTGAGCCGGTGTTCCAGTTCTCGGATGCGTCGCTCGATGGCGCGCACCTCGGCGAGGGCGAGATCGACGGCGTCCGAGACGAGTGCGGAGTCGGGGAGCTCCAGCGTCTGGGCGAGATGGCCCGTGCCTCCGGGGGAGATGACGGTGACCGAGCCGTTGTCGGGCTCCTCGCGCCGGGCGAGCAGTCGCAGCAGGGTGGATTTTCCCGAGCCGTTCTCGCCGACGATGCCGACGCGTTCACCGGGGCGGACGGTGAGGGAGACACGGTCGAGGACCACGTGGTCGTCATAGCGCTTGGTGACATCGGTCAGGGTGAGTTGGGCGACTGGGAACAAGCGGTGACTCCTCTTCCTGGGCAACAGTGAGTCGAGAGACGATACGGACCGTCTCTCACAATCACTCTAGATCACACCTCTCTTCCTTGCAAGACGTTACGTCTCGCTAGGTGCCTGGGGCTCAGTCAGCCGTGATGCTCCAGCGGCCGATCTTGCGGTACTCCGAATCGCTCACCGCGGCCCCGTCGCCCGGCAGCAAGGCGTAGTGGCGGAGGTTCCCGGCCCAGTACCGCAGGATCCGACCCAACTCCTCCGCCTTCTCCTCGGTGCTGGTGAACCCGTCCACATCCACTTCAAGCACGAATCTCATGCTTCTATGGTTTCACTGACACACCCTGTGAGACTTTTCTGCGGACCAGAGCGAGAACAGCCGCAGAAGCTTCAAAACAGTCAGCTTCAAAACAGTCAGCTTCAAAACGACAGCAGTGTCCATCAGTCCAGCGAGGGCGGCGGATGGGCGGCACCCGGGAGCCGGATCACCGCCTGTGTCCCACCACCCGGTGCCGGACGCAGTTCGACCTCGCCGCCCGCCTGTTGCACCGTGCGGGCCACGATCGACAGCCCGAGCCCCGACCCCGGCAGGGCCCGTGCCGAGGGCGAGCGCCAGAACCGTTCGAACACATGCGGAAGCTCATCTGCGCCCACACCGGGCCCGTGATCGCGCACGATCAGCTCACCCGCGGTCAGCCGCACGTCGACGACCCCGCCCCGTGGGGAGAACTTCACCGCGTTGTCCAGGACGTTGACGAGGGCACGCTCCAGCGCCGACGGCTCCGCCCGTACGTACCAGGGGTCCAATCGGGTCTCGAACGACAACTCAGGTCCGCGCAACCGGGCCCGACCCAGTGCGGATTCCACGATCTCGTGCAGGGCCACCACCGTCAGTGGCTCGCTCTGCACCGCATCGGGACGCGACAGCTCCTGGAGGTCGCCGATGAGCGCCGCCAACTCCGACATCTGCGCCTTCACCGAGGCCATCAGCGCCCGACGGTCCGCCGGCGGGATCTCCCGACCGGTCTGCTCGCTGCGCGCCAGCAGTTCGATGTTCGTCCGGAGCGAGGTCAACGGGGTACGCAGTTCATGGCCCGCGTCCCCGATCAGCCTGGCCTGCCGGTCCCGCGAGGAGGCCAGCGCGGCGGTCATCGAGTTGAACGACCGCGACAGCCGAGCGATCTCGTCCTCACCCTCAACCGGAATGCGTACGGTCAGGTCTTCCGTGCGCGCCACGTGCTCGACCGCGCCGGTCAGCTGATCCACCGGCCGCAGACCGGCCCGGGCCACCCACAACCCGGCCGCGCCTGCACCGAGCACACCGACCCCCGCGAGCCCGGTGAGGAGGAGGGCGAGCCGGTTCAACGAGGTGCTGATCTCGTCCAGCGGCCGGGACACCGAGACCGCGAGCACCACCTGTCGTGCGGGCAGCACCTGCGCGGTGGTGTGGACCCGTACCGCGTCCCCGTCGTCTGTGGTGCTGTCGTGCAGGGTGCTCTCGCGCAGCCCTCCGGCCACGGCGATGTCCGGCGATTTGATCTTGACCGCCTTGGATCCCGACGCCACACAGCGGTTGCCCGCCGCATCGATGATCTGGAGGTAGGCGAAACGCGGGTATTCCTCGGTCGCGCTGCCCTTCCTGAAGCACTGGTCCCACGCCGCCTGCACCGAACCCTCAGAGGCGACGGTGTTCTCCAGCGTGGTGTTCAACTCATCGTTCAACTGGGCGCGGGTCAGCAGCCAGCAGGCGACCGAAACCGCCGCCACGGCGATCGCGACGGCGGTGGCCACCAGCAGTGCGAGCCGGGATCTGAGCGCCAGCCCATGGAAATGGAAGCGGTCGACCAACGAGGTCATGTCTCACCGCCGCCGGACCGCAGCACATACCCGACCCCGCGCACGGTGTGCACGAGCCGCGGCTCGCCGCCGGCCTCGGTCTTCCGCCGTAGATACATCACATAGACGTCCAGTGAATTGGAGCTGGGTTCGAAGTCGAAGCCCCAGACGGACTTGAGGATCTGCTCCCGGGTCAGCACCTGCCGGGGATGGGCCAGCAGGAGTTCCAGCAGGGTGAACTCGGTACGCGTCAGATCCACCGCGCGGGTGCCGCGGTGCACCTCGCGGGTTGCCAGGTCCATCCGCAGATCGCCGAAGTACAGCACGTCACGACCCGCGTCCTGCTCGGCGTCGGGCGGGGCTTGGTAGGCGCTGCGCCGCAGCAGTGCGCGAATGCGGGCGAAGAGTTCGTCCAACTCGAACGGCTTCACCAGATAGTCGTCCGCGCCCGCGTCGAGCCCCGTCACCCGGTCGCCGACGGTGTCCCTGGCGGTCAGCATCAGGATCGGCACGGTCGATCCGGCACCGCGGATGCGTCGCGCGGCTGTCAGCCCGTCCATCCTCGGCATCTGGATGTCGAGGACGATCAGATCGGGTGCGTACGACTCCGTCTTCGCCAACGCGTCGAGGCCGTCGACGGCCACTTCGGTGCCGTAGCCCTCGAAGGCGAGGGAGCGCTGCAAAGCCTCGCGCACAGCCGGTTCGTCATCGACGATGAGGATGCGTTCGCCGTCACGGGGGATCGTCATGGGGCCAGCCTTGCACGCACTCAGATGCTCTCGCCGGACCGCAGGTCGCCCAGTACGTCCTTCATGGTGTTCACGGGGATGGCGAAGCCGAGTCCGACACTGCCGGCCGCGGAACCGTTCGCCGCGCTCGGTGCGTACATGGCCGAGTTGATGCCGATGATCTCGCCGCGCATGTTGATCAGCGCGCCACCCGAGTTGCCCGGGTTGAGGGAGGCATCCGTCTGGATGGCCTTGTAGGTGGTCTTGGAGTCACCGGTGTCGCCGTTGAACTCCTGGCCGCCGAACTCGAACGGCCACTCCTGCTGCTGGCTCTCGCGCTCCTTGCCGACGGTGACGTCGCGGTCGAGCGCCGAGACGATACCGCTGGTCACGGTCCCGGTCAGTCCCTCGGGGGAACCGATCGCCACCACTTCCTCGCCGACCCTGAGCTTGCTGGAGTCACCGAGTGCGGCGGGCTTCAGCCCGCTGGCCCCCTTGATCTTGATCAGCGCGAGGTCCTTGCTGGCGTCGGTCCCGGTGACCTCCGCGTCGTAGGACTTGCCATCGCTGAGCTGCACCTTGACCGCAGCGGCGCCGGAGACCACGTGATTGTTGGTGATGACCTCGCCGTCCTCGGAGATGATCACTCCCGAGCCGGTGGACGCGCCCGCCCCCGTGTTCGCTGAGATCTCGACGATGCTCGGCGACACGGCCTGGGCGACACCGGCGACGGTCCCCGCACTGCTGGTGGACACGGTGGTACCGCGCACCCCCTGGCTTGCCGGGGCGCTCTGCTGGCCGGTGACCCCGTCCAACAGGGTGGCCGCCCCGCCACCGATGGCCGCCGCGGCGATCGCGACGGCCACGATCAGCGCGACGGGTCGCCGCGCACGACGGTGCTGGGGCTCGGGGGGCTGGGTCGGGAACGGGGGCCAAGAGGAGGACTGGGGCGGAGTCTGAGGGAGGTCCGTCATGTCATTGACTGTCGTTGCCGTAGATGAGAGGAGTCTGAGTTCCCGCTGAGAAGGGGCGAAGAACCCGGTATGCCCGAGATAAAGGACCCGGCCGTTCCCGGATACTCCTCAGGTTGAGGCCCTGGCCGATCGTCGTTCCCGGTGCGCGGCCCATGGGTACGGTTTCGGTGTCGACTCACCGAACGGAGATGCCAGCATGTCCGGTGGCACTGACGAACACATCGGCGCGCGCATCGCCGACTACCGGAAACTGCGCCAGCTCACCCAGATCGGACTGGCCCAGCGCGCTTTTGTCTCCCGGGGCACGATCGCCAAGGTCGAGGCCGGACTCAGTCCAGCAACACCCGCGATGGTGGCCGCGGTGGCCCGCGCGCTGGAAGTCGATGTAGCAGCGCTCAATGGGCAGCCGTACCTGTCAGAGATGCAGCAGGACAAGCTCGATCACATGATCGCGCCACTCTCCGACGCTCTCGATCTCTACGACCTCGGGCCCGATCCGGATGTCGTGCCCCGGCCAGTGAACGAGATCGCCGCAGATGTCGAGAAGCTCTGTGCCAGTGCGTGTGCCACCGAGTACAAGGGAGTTGGCTCCCAACTCCCCGGTCTCCTGGGCGAGCTCACCACGGCTGTGAGCTTACTGTCCGAGGGTGCCGAGAGACGACAGGCCGCAGCGTCAACGAGCTGGGCCTACTGGGTGGCGTATGAATTCGCCTCCCGTCTGGGCTACGAGCAGTTGGCCATGATCGCCCTGGAGCGGATGGGCTGGATGGCAGAGCAGGCACAAGACCCGCTGCTGCTAGCCATCCGTCATCGATATCGCAGCGCCATGCTTCTGCGGCGGGGTGACAACCGCATGGCATTGAAGGTGCTGGAGCGAGCCCATGTTCTGGTGGCCCAGCATGACGATACGGGGTCGGTGCCCGCGTTGGCAGTGTCCGGGACGCTGCACTTGGCCGCGGCCATCGCCGCAGCCCAAGCCCAGAATCAGGACGACGTGGCCAACCATCTGGAACTGGCCCGTACATCGGCGAACGAGATCGGACGGGATGTTCCCCGGGTGTATTGGGCCGCATTCGGTGCCACGAACGTGACTCATTTCGACGTTGCCGCCTCGGTCGAACTGGGGAATCTCGGCGAGGCGGTCAAGTCGTCCAAGAGCTTGGTCTTCCCGGCCGACCACCCCAGGATGCGCGTGGGCAGGTACTACATAGAAATGGCCCGGGCCTATGCACAGATGGGCAGAGCCGAGGCATCCGAGAGATTCCTCCAACGCGCCCGCGAAGCTGCCCCCCAACAGGCCAGATACCACCCGCTGATGCGCGAGACCATCGCCGTTCTCGTCCGCCGCCAGCGGTGTGCTCCGCAGGGGCTGGCCTCCCTTGCGGGATGGGTGGGCATGTAGGGCCGTCCAGAGTGACGCAGTGTTCCTTCTTCGGGAACGCTGCGGCTCTTTACTGTCGGCATTCTGACGGTCAGTAGGTCAATGGTGACCGTGAGATCGCCTCCGCGCGATCGCTCTGACCAAGGAGCCGTGTATGAACCCGGATGTCTCGGTACAGGAGGAAGCGCCACTCATCTGCGGAGTGCGGGCCGTGCTGCCCATGCGGCTGGTTGCGCTCATGCTGGACATCGCTCCGGACGCCGGTGATCCGATGTACATCGAGACGACGCTGAGCTGCAAACTGGAGGCGCACCCCGTCGGTCTGCACTACGACCTGGTCTGGCAGTTGGACGACGCGTCCCGCGGGGAGATGTGGGCGGCCTGGGTGACCGAGCACCCGCCCCAGACGGTGTTGTTGCTTCCGGACTGCTCCGCGGACAACGGTGAACCCGCAGGTCTCAACGAAGCGTGCACCCTCTTCGCCTGTCATCCGGGAGTCCATAGCTTCCGCTACCGCGACCCCGAGGCCGAGGCGATCGTCGGCAGCCCCGAGCACGATCAACTCCTGGCCGAGATCAACGCCCTGTTTCCGCGGCGCCCCTGAAACGCACAGCGCCCCGGTGGACTACGCCCAGCCTCGATGAACTCCGCGCCTGTGCCGTCGCTCCTTCGGGTGGATCGTCGTCGGAACAGGCCACAGCCTCTGTTCCTGCCCCTACGGTGATCCGTTTGGCCCCGAGGGAAAGAGATTGAGGATGCGCCCCGCCAGGTTCCAGGAATTCGTGATCGCTCTGGCCGGGGACGACCCCACAGCCGGCTCGGCCCAGACGCTCGCCGAGATGGACGACTCAGTTCCCTGCGGGTTCGCGATCACCGTGGCCGACGTCACGCGCTGGGGCGTCGTCGGTCAACTCCCCGACGGCGCCAAGCACACGGACTTCGAAGACACCCCGGTCCACGGCGACCCGATCAAGCCCCAGGACCCGCCGCGGGCGACCGATTCTCCCGAGCAGTGGTTGGCCGCGCTGCTCGCCCAGTCCGGTTCAGCGGAGATCGCGGCGGTCGAACGCTGGTCGACCAGGGAAGAGGCCCGCACCGGATACTTCGGTGTGACCGTGCGCTTCCACAACACGGCCCGAGTGTTCGTACGCCTTCTCTGACCCCGGACGGTACCGGGGCCAGAGGAACGCGCCACTGAGCAGCGGGCCGCGCTACTCGCAACCGCACGACCTGCGAATCACCAGCCCCGACGGGAACTGCTTCACCCGTTCCCGGCGTGAGCCCGTCAGGCGCAGGCTCTCGTCCAGTACGAGGTCCACCGCGGCTCGGGCCATCGCCGGGCGGTCGGAGGAGACCGTGGTCAGGGGCGGGTCCGTGAGGTGGGCTTCCTTGACGTCGTCGAAGCCGGCCACGGCGAGTTCCTGCGGTACGTCGATCCGCAGTTCGCGGGCCGCCCGCAGCACGCCGAATGCCTGGTCGTCGGTGGAGCAGAAGATCGCGGGCGGTCTGTCGGGGCCCGCGAGCAGCTTGAGGGCGACCCGGTAGGCGTCGTACCGGTTGAACGGCGCCTCGAAGAGTCGCCCCTCCACGGAGCGTCCGGACTCCAGCATTGCCCGGCGCCAACCCTCGACGTGGTCGGTGACCGGGTCCCCCACCGAGGGCAGGGGCTCCGGTCCGCCGAGGCACGCCACGTACTCGTAGCCGTGTTCCAGCAGATGGCGCGTCGCCATCTGGGCGCCGCCGATGTCATCCGTGACGACGGCGACATCGTCGATGGCCTCGGGCCGCTCATGCAGCAGCACCACCCGGGCGTCCCAGGCTTCGATCTCGGCCGCGGCCTTCTCGTCGAGTCCCTGACTCACCAGGATCAGCCCCGAGACCCGCATCCCGAGGAACGCCCGGAGATAGTGGACCTCGCGCTCACGCCGGTAGTCGGAGTTGCCGACGAGCACCATCTTTCCGCGCTCAGCCGCCGCCTGCTCCACCGCGTGCGCCATCTCCGCGAAGAAGGGCTGACGGGCGTCAGGAACGATCATGCCTATGAGATCGGTGCGTCGCGAAGCCATGGCTTGCGCGACCCGGTCCGGCCGGTACCCCAACTCCTTGATTGCTGCGAGCACACGCTCTCGGGTGGCCGGTGCGACCGGCCGGGGTCCGTTGTTGATGACATAGCTCACGACGGCGGTCGAAGTCCCCGCCAGTCGCGCAACGTCGTCCCGCGTCACCTTGGCCACGAGCGGAGTCTACGCGCGGTGTCCTACCTCCGGGCAGGCCGTCCGGCTGCTTCTTCAACTCCGGAGGTCTCCTCCGTTCGAGTGACCGCAGAAGCAGCGGCTTCCTCGGCCGCCCGCTCAACTTTTTCCGGTACAACAAAGCGATATCCGACATTACGTACGGTTCCGATGAGGGATTCGTGTTCCGGTCCCAGTTTTGCGCGCAGTCGCCGTACGTGGACGTCGACCGTGCGGGTACCGCCGAAGTAGTCGTACCCCCAGACCTCCTGGAGCAGCTGGGCGCGGGTGAAGACCCGGCCGGGGTGCTGGGCCAGATACTTCAGCAGCTCGAACTCCTTGAAGGTCAGATCCAGCACTCTGCCCTTGAGCTTGGCGCTGTACGTGGCCTCGTCGACGGAGAGGTCGCCGTTACGGATCTCCATGGGGGAGTCGTCGGTGGAGATCTGCTGGCGGCCCATGGCGAGCCGCAGCCGGGCCTCGACCTCGGCCGGACCTGCTGTGTCGAGCAGTACGTCATCGACGCCCCAGTCCGCGGTGACGGCCGCGAGCCCGCCCTCGGTGACCACGAGGATCAGGGGACAGCCGGGGCCGGTGGACCGCAGCAGCTGACACAGGGATCGCACCTGCGGCAGATCGCGGCGGCCGTCGATGAGGATCACATCGGCGCCGGGGGTGTTCACGAGGGCCGAGCCCTCGGCCGGGGCCACGCGCACACCGTGCAGCAGCAGTCCGAGCGCGGGGAGCACTTCCGCCGATGGTTGGAGTGCATTGGTCAACAGCAGGAGTGAACTCATCGCGCCTCACCTGCCGGCTTCGTCGTTGTCTGGTGGTGCACGGTTCGCTCGCCCATAACGTCGGTTCCTCCTCGGTCCCTGCGAGGACGTATCGCGGCCCTGCTGCTTCCATACTGCGCGTGGTGCTGGTCTCGCTCCTGGTGGTGTCAGCCGTGATCCGAGCCGTGGATCACCGTTGACTCCTTGCGTTCACCTACCTGTAACAACGGCGGGAAAACGCAAAAGGACCCGGGGGCTGCATCGCCCGGGTCTCTTCCCAGCAGAATAGCCCAGATGACTTCTGAGCCAAGGGGCCGATTTCACACTGTGGATGTTCTTCAGGTCACTCACGGCTCCCGGCTTCCCGTCCTTCGTATCGCGGACGCGGTACGGATCGAGGCGTTTTACCAGCCCTGTACCAGCGGTGTGAGCCATGTCGCCGTCCGGGGCTGCGTCTGCGGCGTCGGGTTTGCGCCGTGCCGTCGAGGGTGGGGCCGTGCGACGTGCGGTGGACGTCGTGCGCGGCAGTCGCGCACCTGATCTCGTTCTCCTCGCGCGGACACGACCATTCGGGTGGCCGCTCCCGCCCGTCCGTGACCGGGGAGCGCGGCCGGATCACACGCCTGCTGATCCCCGAGCCGCCGCGCCGATGGACGATGATGGACGGCGACGAGAGGAGTGGCACATGGCGGCGGGCACGATCCGCTACTGGGCCGCGGCGAAGGCGGCGGCCGGCACCGCGGAGGAGCCCTATGCGGCGGGAACGCTCGCCGAGGCCCTGGCCGTGGTGCGACAGCGGCACCCCGGTGAGTTGACCCGTGTGCTCCAACGCTGTTCGTTCCTCGTGGACGGTGCGCCCGTGGGTACCCGTGGCCATGAGACGGTACGGCTTGCCGAGGGCGGCACGGTCGAGGTGCTCCCGCCGTTCGCAGGAGGGTGAACCCCACAGCATGAGCAGTGACCAGCAGTACCCGTACGCTCCGCAGCCCGGGCAGCAGGGGCAACCGTACGACCCGTACGCTCCACAGCCACAGCCACAGCCACAGCCACAGCCACAGCCCGAGCCGCAGGCGCAGCAGGGACGGGTCCAGGGGCAGTACGGCGAGAGCCCTGCCCAACAGCAGCCCTACCCCCCTGTGCACTCGGCCCACGCCGCACATCCGCAGGCGGGGGCCGTGCAGTACCCCCAGGATCCGGCGCAGCCGTACCCACAGGGGCAGCAGCCCTACCCACAGCCGAACCCGGTCGCCTCGGCGCAGACCTGGCAGGGCGAGACGTGGGACACGACCTACCAGCCCGCTGTCCCACCCCATGACCCGCGCGGCGCGATGCCCCCTGAGGCCGCCGAGACCGCCTACCTTCCCCCCGTACGGGACGAACACCCGGCACCTGCGGCTGCTGAGACCGCGTACCTCCCGCCCGTACGGGATGGCGGTCCTGCTCCGGCAGCCGCCGAGACCGCTTATCTGCCGCCCGTGCGCGACGCTCATTCCGCCGGACCCGGTGGTGGAGGGGCGCCACTGCCGCCGGAGGCAGCCCAGCGTCCTGGCGGTCCGGCCTCCCCGCGTGCGGCCGGCCCCGGACGGCGTGCCGCGCAGGCTCGACCCACCGCCGTGCCAGCACCGACCCCGGACAGCTACAGCACCCCCACCACCGGCGGGAACACTCGGATCACCGATGCCCAGCGCGCTCGGGCCGAAGGGCGTTCGCCGATCATCGCCCCCGGGATTCAGCCCGCGGCGCTGACCGCCGTACTCGGACTTCTCCTCGCCGGTGGGGCTGCCATCGGCTCCTACGGGCTGCTGTTGCCGCTCATCGCGCTCCAGGCGGTGACCGCGGCCGGTTGGTTCCGGCTGAACGGCATGTGGCCCGCGCGTCAGGGCATCGCGCTCGCGTTCGCGGGCGGGCTCGCCGCGGATGTCGCCCTGCTGTGGGCGGGACGGGAGAACGCGCTCACCGCGATCCTCGGCACGCTCGGCGTCTGGGTGCTGCTCACCTTCGTCCTCCAACTCCGCAGCCGTGCCGGTGCGGACGAGCGGATGTCCGGACTGATGGCGACCGTGGCATCGGCCGCGCTGGCGATCCTGGCCGCCGGGTACTTCGCGGCATCCGACGATGCGGTGGTGGTCGGTGGCATCGCGGTCGCGGTCGCGGTGTTCGTCCGGGCGCTGCCCCTGCCGGCTGTGGCGTCCATCGCGGCGGCCCTGCTGGCTGCCGTGGGTGCCGGTGCGGTCGCGGGCTCACTGACCGACCTCGGTACGGGCGCCGCGCTGCTCGGTGCGGCGGCTGGCGGATTGGCGCTGGTCGGTCTGCGGGTCGCGAGCTACGACTACCCCTCCCGCTTCGTCCACTTCACCGCTGGTGTGGCGCTGCCCCTGACCGCGGCTGCCCCGGCGGTCTATCTGATCGGGCGGGTCCTGGCCTAGACCTTCTGGATCGAACAACGGAACCAAAGCCAGCGCCCATACGTCGTTCGCTCATGACAGGGCGTCGTCCGGAACCCAGCCAGTCCCTCGGGCGTCACGCGGAGGGACGAACCAGGGTGGGGGACACCGGGCCATGCGTGCAGTGCGAATACTTCTGATCATCGGCGTCATCCTCGGCGGCCTCTTCGTCGCGGCCGACCGCCTCGCGGTCTCCATGGCGGAGTCGGAAGCCGCGGAGAAGATCAGGTCTTCCCAAGGGCTGCGCTCGACGCCGGAGGTATCCATCAAGGGCTTCCCCTTCCTGACGCAGGTCATGGCCAAGGAACTCGACGAGGTGGGCATCAGCCTCAAGGGGATCACCGCGACCGCCAGCGGCCGTACGGTCAATGTCACCGAGGTCAGGGCCGAGCTCGTCGATGTGAAGATCAAGGACAACTACTCGTCGGCCGTCGCGGCACGTGCCGACGGCTCCGCCCGGATCTCGTACGCGGATCTCGGCAAGGCCGCACCGGCCGGTGCCAAGGTCGGCTATGCGGGTGCCGAGCGGGCGGCGAAGGGGCAGGTCAAGGTCGTCGGTCCGCTGCTCGAAGTGCTGGAGGGAGCCGGTATCCAGGTGCCCCGCACCTTCGAGAGCCTGCTCAAGGGACGTGAGGCCACCGTCTACAGCACGGTCCAGTTGGCGGGCGGGAACACCGTCAAGCTCAAGGCCGACTCCCTGCCGAAGCTGCCCGTGCCGGGCTTCGACGACGAGATCCGGCGCGCCCTGGACTACGACCTGAAGATCGAGGGGATGCCCGCGGGGCTCAAGCTCGACCGGGCGGAAGTCACCGAGGACGGGCTGAAGTTCACGGGGACCGGCACGAACGTCTCGCTGGTCGGCTGAGCGCTGCTGCCGCACCGGGCGTGGCCAGTGTGCACCGGTGTAGCCGGGTTGAGAACCGGCCATCCTTCAACCATCCCCCCGCTGGCCGGTGCGGTCGCCCACCGTGCTGCACCCGCTGGTCCACCGGCGTCAGTCGTGGTGTGCGGACGACGGGCGAAGAGCGGCACCCGGCGCGCTGATCTGTACGGACGACCTTGCCCAGTGCCCAGTGCCCAGTGCCCGGTACGAGGACCACGGGCCACTTCGAGCCGTGCGGTGTCGGGCCGGGTGTCGGCGGCCTCGCTCTCCGATATCGGAGCCCTGAGGCGAATCTTCCGCATCGTGAGACGGGTGTGTCCGCTGTGTAGAAGGTGGGCAGGCACAACCCGTCTCGGGGTGCCCGAAGGTGGATTCGACCCGATAAGCGTCTCGAATGATGGATGATCGTGTCTCATTATTTGACACACCGGTGACATCCCGCCCGGATCGTCCCTACGATCGGACCCATGAAGCGACAGGCGGACCTCACGAAGCGGCGGGCAGTAGACCTGTGCCGCGTCGCCGCCATGCTCTGTCGCGCCGTCTGAGCTGGAGCTCCGCTCCGGCATCCCTGGCCCCTCGACCTCTGATCAGGGCCGCCCCGTGCGGTACGCCCGCCTCCCCGCGTTTGTTGCGTACCCACATCGCCCTTCATCGCAAAGCCCGCCGCACACTGCCCCGGAGGAGAAAAAGCATGAGCCGCAGCGACGTCCTGGTAGATGCCGACTGGGTCGAGGCCCACATCGACGACCCGCAGGTCGCCATTGTCGAGGTCGACGAGGACACCTCGGCCTACGAGAAGAACCACATCAAGAACGCGATCCGGATCGACTGGACCCGGGACCTCCAGGACCCGGTGCGTCGGGACTTCATCGACCAGGAGGGCTTCGAGAAGCTCCTCTCGGCCAAGGGCATCGGGAACGACACCACCGTCATCCTCTACGGCGGCAACAACAACTGGTTCGCGTCCTACGCCTACTGGTACTTCAAGCTCTACGGCCACGACAGCGTCAAGCTCCTCGACGGTGGCCGCAAGAAGTGGGAGCTGGACTCCCGCGACCTCGTCGACGGCGCCCAGGTGCCGTCCCGCCCGGTCACCGAGTACAAGGCCAAGCCGCAGAACAGCGCGATCCGCGCCTTCCGCGACGACGTCGTCTCCGCGATCGGTGTGCAGAACCTGGTCGACGTGCGGTCGCCCGACGAGTTCAGCGGAAAGCTGCTCGCCCCGGCGCACCTGCCCCAGGAGCAGTCGCAGCGTCCCGGCCACGTTCCCTCGGCGCGCAACATCCCGTGGTCCAAGAACGCCAACGACGACGGCACCTTCAAGTCGGACGACGAGCTGAAGGCCCTCTACGAGGCCGAGCAGGTCGACCTGGCCAAGGACACCATCGCGTACTGCCGCATCGGTGAGCGTTCCGCCCTGACCTGGTTCGTGCTGCACGAGCTGCTCGGTGTCGAGAACGTCAAGAACTACGACGGCTCGTGGACCGAGTACGGCTCCCTCGTCGGCGTGCCGATCGAGCTCGGCGCGGCCAAGTAATTCCCCCACCTTTCGACTTCTCGAATTCCGGATCTTTGGAGAGCTGTATGTGTGGAGCGAAGGCGGGCGGCCCCGACGCCTCGACGATCAAGCCTGGTGAGACCACGATCCAGGGTCAGGTGACCCGCGACGGCGAGCCCGTCACCGGCTACGTCCGACTGCTGGACTCGACGGGCGAGTTCACCGCCGAGGTCCCGACCTCGGCGACCGGACAGTTCCGTTTCTATGCGGCCGAGGGCACCTGGACGCTGCGTGCGCTCGTGCCAGGCGGCACCGCGGACCGTACGGTCGTCGCCCAGACGGGCGGGCTGGCCGAGGTCGCGATCGCCGTCTGACGGATCGCATCCGAAGGATCGCGGTCGACGACCGCGTTGATTGACTGGCCGAAGGGCCGCACCCCCGGGGGTTGGACGCCACTGGGAAACGGGGTGCGGCCCTTCGGTCGTTCGACGGTGAGGGCCCGCCCGGCGTGCGATGGGTGCCCCTGCGCACCCATCGGGCCCGAGCCCCGCTCGTGGCGGCTGGAAAACATTCACTGGCCAGGGCGGAGACTGCCCCGGCGCCGCACTCCGGCCGTACGCTGGAGTCATGTACGCACGGCGTCGGCGTGCCTATTTCGTCCTGATGGGCGGATGCCTCGTTCTCTTCGTGTCCGCCTGGGCTTTCGTGCGGCTGTGGTCGGTCCCCGCCGCGGTCGCCATGTGCGTGGTGGCGATGGTCATTCCGCCGATCGCGGCGATGGTCGCCAACCGGCGCGGCCCCGAGGACCGCTGGTGGGACGACCCGAGCGGGGACCCCACATCAGACGAGTGGTGGGACGAACTGGACGGCAAGCGCCGCCCTGAACCGCCCTCGGACCGGGACAAGAGCCCCTGACCCGTTGTCTCGGTGTGTCGGCGCACGGCGCCGGGGTGTCAGTAGACGAGCGCCTGAACGCCCTCCGGCATGATCTCGCTGACGAACACCTGGGCGCCGGCGATCCGCACACCGTCCAGCACGTCCTTCTCCGTGATGTTCCGGCGAGTCGCGCACTGCGTGCACAGCGTGATGGTGCCGGCCGCCTGGATGGAGGCGATCAGCTCCGGCAGCGGCGCCGCATGGGGCAATTCGAACTCCGCGGCCCGTCCCGGCAGCGCGAACCACGCCGACTCCCCGGTCAGCCAGAGCGACACCTCCACACCGCTGGCCACGGCGACCGCCGCCACGGTGAATGCCTGCGAGCAGCGTTCGGGCGCGTCCGCGCCGGAGGTCACCTTGATCACGAGCTTCTTCGCCATGTCCGAACTGTAATGCGCGGCACCACAACCTCATTCCTCGCCCGGATGTCACTTGGGTGCATACGGAACGGAACGCGTACGTCAGGTCTCGTGGAGGGACCCCCTTGGGCACGCAGGATTCGCAGGAATCACCGGTCGGACTGTTGAAGCAGCCGGTCACATCACAGCAGGAACGCTTCGCCTCGCAGCGGGAGGAGGAGCTTACGGAGACGAGTACGGGCATGGGTGCAACGACGGACACCGACGACGGGGAGCATCGGGAGCCGATCTCCGGGACGGTGTCGACTTCCCCACCGGGAGCACCGGACACCCACCTGGCGACGCGGGGAACGGACACGGCAACCGGAACGGCAGCCGGAACGGACGGGGAGGCGGCAGCCGACACAGCGGCCGACACAGTGGCGGAGAGCGGAACTCCCGTACCCGACGCGCCGGTTGCCGATGCCGATGCCGATGCCGATGCCGATGCCGCGACGGTGACTGTCGCCCTCGTCGACATCCCGTCGCAGCCCGCTCCGGCCGCGACGGCATCGGCACCGGCCGATCGCGAAGCCGCACTCGCGGCGCTGCCCGAGACCGAACCGGCCACGGGCCCCGTACCCGTACCTGTACCCGTACCGGATTCCATCGGCGCAGCCGGTTCCCCCGCGCGGCCGGTCGGGCGTCGCGGCTCACTCGTCAAGCTGCTCGCCGTCGCCGCCGTGATCGGCATCGCCGTGGGAGCCTCCGTCGGCTACGGCATCCAGGCCGAGCGGGACCCCTCCCCGCTGCCCCCGCTCAGCCAGTCGGGCCTGTACCACCCCGCCAAACCGCTCCCCGCGAGCCAGCAGCCGGCCGCGCTCTCGGCGGCCGAGGACAGCAAGGTGAAGGCCGACGGCGATCTGCGCCGGCTGCTGATCCCCATGCCGGCCGGTGCCCGGGTCAACGACCAAGCCTGGTGGATCCAGGACGGCTGGACGAACCTGGAGAACTTCGCCCTGGACTTCGACCAGCCGGACTACATCTACGGGAGCGTCCTGGAGGCCGACTTCCGTCGGGCAGCGGCAGCGTCCTGGTACCAGGGTGACAAGGACATCCACGTACGGCTCGTCCAGTTTGGCCAGAGCCGTCAGGCCCAGGACTTCGCCGAGGAACAGCACGCCTACATGCCGTGGGACGACGAGTTCGGCGCAGGCAACGACGGCGATGTGATCCATGGCAGTGGCAATGGGCGCTACTACGTCTACAAGCCCTTCAAAGAGGCCGGCTATGAGCCGCTCTACCAGGCCAGGGCACTCGTACAGCGCGGTTCCACCGTGGCCGACATCAACATTCTCGACAGCAAGCCCATCGGCAAGACCGAGATTCGCACTCTGGCCGAGCAACAGCTGGAGCGCTTGTGAGCACCCCGAACTCCCCCGTGCCGCCGACGTCTTCGGCGCCCACGGCGCCTTCAACCCCCACGACGGTTACGACGAGTGATGGCCCGGCCGCGTCGGCAGGGGCCGACGGACTCGTCTCCGATGTAGAACTCACCGCCAGCAGTAGTCCCCTCGCAGGCACAGGCACAGGCACAGACACAGACACAGACACAGACACAGGCGCAGACGGAGCCGCTGCCCCGGCCAGGCCCGCCCGGTCGCTGCGTTCCGTGCTGGTGCGCACGGTGCTCCCCGTCGCGCTCGTCCTCGCGGTGATCGGCAGTGGCGCCACCTATGCCACCGTCGCCGTGCAGGACGCCGATCGCACCGTGCCCACGGTGACCTGGGGCACGTTGGCTCCCGCAGGGGACGACCCCGCCGCCGACGCCCACCGCGGTCGTACCTCCACCCCGCTCAGCAAACTGCTGCTACCGGTCCCCGAGGGCTATCGACTCGGCCCGGACATCGAGGAGTACGGCAACGACGACGAGATCAGCGGTGCTCGTGCGGCGAGCGTGCTGAAAGGGGCCGCGCGCGGCGAACTGAGCGGCAAGGAACGCCGGGTGTTCGACCGTCTCGTCGACTCGCTGGGCCTTGAGGGGCTCGCCGCGCGTTCCTACGCATCCGACGACAACGACCTCGTGGTCGGGATCGAGATCGTTTCTGCGAAGAACAAGCGGCAACTCCGCGCCATGTATCAGCAGCGGACGCAGTACGGCGTGCTGACGAAGGCGCGCAAGGGCCCCAAGATAGAAGGGCATCCGCAGTCCTTCTGCTATCTGGCGCCCAAGGACAGCGTGATGGAGGACGGCGAACCGACCGGGCTCGACGGCATGCTCTGCGCCGCGTACACGGGCGAGGTCCTGGTGAATTTCCGGATCAGCGGGACCGTGCCCTTTAAGAAGTCTGCGGCGACCGCGCTGGTCAAGCAGCAGCTGGATCACATCGCGTCCCCGGGGGAGTACGTATGACCGAGTCGACCACCCACGCTGCACCTCAGACCGCTGAACCCGCATCCGCGCCGACCGCCCCCGTGGAACCACAGACCCAGCCCGTGGCACCCGGGACGACGCCCGCTCCGCCCCGGAGCCGTCGGGTCCTGCGCACCGCCGGCCGGTGGAGCGCCGCCCTGCTGCTGTGTGCCGGACTCGCGACGGGAACGGCGTACGGCATCACCGCCATGGAGCGCACCGACGTCCCCGGTCTCGCCACCGAGAGCGACGGCCGGTGGGAGTACCCGAAGCTCACCCTTCCCGCGCTCCCGCAGGGCAGCCCGCGGCCCTTCACCCACACCAACGCGGCCGAGATCCACCATGCCGATCTGCGAAAGCTCCTGCTGCCGGCACCGAAGGGCGCCCGCCCGGACCAGAAGCTGCCCGGTGGGTGGGTCACTCCCGATCGGTTCGCGGACGAGTTGGAGTCCGTCCACCAGGCCGAGCTGAAGACCGCACTCGTCGACTACGGACTGCGGCACATCGCGGGTCGCGGCTGGACCATGCCCGACGGCACCTCGGCACGGACCTATCTGCTGAGGTTCGACTCGGGCGACACGGCGGCGGCATTCAAGATGGACCACTTCGGCGGCACCGACTATCCGTCGGTGCGGCTGGCCGAGGAGACCCTGTCGGAGCCGGACCGCAGCTGGAAGGACCCCGGGCAGAACAGCCCGCTCTCGGAGCTGGTGGATGTCTTCGTGGAGATGAAGCCGGCCGGAGGGGTCCATGTCCGCCAGGCGTACGTCCTGGCGGGCGACACCATCGGGCTCGTCGTCCACGCCAAGGAGGGCAACGCCGCGGCGGTCCCCTTCCACCAGTCGGTGGCGCTCCAGATGCAGTTGCTCAGCTGATCCGGAGCGGCGGCCGGCACTCGGACGGCGCCTGTCCGCGATGGGGCCCGCGTCACGTCGGGCGACCTCACACATCTGACCGGGCCCCAACCCATTAGGCTGGGGCCCGGTCCGATTCTCGTCGGTCCACCGCTCACCACAGCTCATGTCGAGTCACCGCGAGGAGCACACTGTGCTTGAGGCATTCTTCGAAGCCCTGCTGGTCCTGGTCTGCGTCGGCGTCGGTGCCTTCGCGTGGCTGACCGTGAAGAAGCTCTACCAGGGGCAGCGCTAGCGTCCAGTCGGTGGACCTTGTCTCCTGGCTGGATCTAAGCCCTGTGGCTCGATCCGGCAGCAAGGCCCCGACCGCTTTATGCTCCCGTACCGCACCTTCCCCTACAGATCGCCAGAGCCCTCATGATCGAGATTCCGTCCGACCTGAACCCGGACCTCGTCCCCCTCGCCTTTCTCCTCGGTACCTGGGAGGGCGCTGGAGTCTCCGACTTCCCCGGCGCCGAGAAGTGCAACTTCGGCCAGTCCGTCACCTTCAGCCATGACGGTCGGGACTTCGTCGAGTACACCTCGCGCTCCTGGGTCCTCGACGCCGAGGGCAACAAGGTCAAGCCGCTGGAGAGCGAGCACGGCTACTGGCGCATCGACAAGGACCGCAAGATCGAAGCGGTCATGGTCCGTGACCAGGGCATCGTCGAGGTCTGGTACGGCGAGCTAGCCGACCAGAAGCCGCAGATCGACCTGGTCACCGACGCGGTCGCCCGCACCGCCGCATCCGGCCCCTACAGCGGTGGCAAGCGGCTCTACGGCTATGTCAAGGGCGATCTGATGTGGGTGGGCGAGAAGACCACGCCGGACGTGCCCCTGCGCCCGTACATGTCCGCGCACCTGAAGAAGGTCGTCACTCCGGACCAGGTCGAGAACTGGGCCAAGGACCTCGGCGACCTCCCGGACGACGGCATCGCCTTCTTCCGGTAAGCCGCTCCGGTACTTCCGGTAGGACCCGCTCCGGCGGTCTCCACGGGGACCGCCGGGTTCGGACCCCGAGCACACCCCGCGCCCCTGCCTACACTGGGGGCGTGGTGAGCACCGATTGGAAGAGCGACCTACGGCGGCGTGGCTACCGGCTGACCCCGCAGCGCCAGCTTGTCCTCGAAGCCGTCGACACACTGGAACACGCGACGCCCGACGACATCCTCTGCGAGGTGCGCAGGACCGCGTCGGGCGTGAACATCTCCACCGTCTACCGGACGCTGGAGCTGCTCGAAGAGCTGGGGCTCGTCTCCCACGCGCACCTGGGGCACGGCGCTCCCACCTATCACCTCGCCGATCGCCACCACCACATGCATCTGGTCTGCCGTGACTGCACCGGTGTGATCGAGGCGGACATCGAGGTCGCCGCGGAGTTCACCGCGAAGCTCCGGGAGACCTTCGGGTTCGACACGGACATGAAGCACTTCGCGATCTTCGGCCGCTGTCAGAGCTGTGCGGCCAAGACGCCCACCCGGCCCGCCACGACCGAGTCGTAGGCTTGCTCCCATGAAGAGCCCACTGCTGTCCCTTCCCGGTGCCGTCCCCGCAGAAGGAGTCGACGAAGGCGTCGCCGCGCACTACGGCGACATCTTCCGCGAACAACGCACCCTCGCGGACGGCAAGGGGCTGGTCGACCTGTCCCACCGGGGAGTCCTCACCGTCACCGGGGAAGACCGGCTGACCTGGCTGCATCTGCTGGTGACCCAGCATGTGACCGACTTGCGCCCCGGTCAGGCGACCGAGGCCCTGATCCTCTCCTCCAACGGCCACATCGAACACGGCCTCTCCCTGGTCGACACCGGTGACACCCTCTGGGCCCATGTCGAGCCGGGCAGCCAGGAGGCGCTGATCGCCTATCTGGAATCGATGAAGTTCTTCTACCGGGTCGAGGTCGCGGACCGCACCGAGGACTTCGCGTTGATCCAGCTGCCCGCCGGGTCCATCGCGGAAGTCCCCGAGAACGTGGCCGTGCGGGAGACCCCGTACGGGCGGGACGTGTTCCTGCCCCGGGCCGAACTGGAGTCCTACGCCGCCGCCCACGGCCCGCTGGCGGGAGTGCTGGCCCATGAGGCGCTGCGCGTGGAGGCCCACCGCCCCCGGGTCGGCTTCGAGACGGACCACCGCACCATCCCGCACGAGCTGGGTCTGATCGGTAGCGCGGTCCATCTCCAGAAGGGGTGCTACCGCGGTCAGGAGACCGTGGCGCGGGTCCAGAACCTGGGGAAGCCGCCGCGGCGGCTGGTCTTCCTCCACCTCGACGGCAGCGAGGTCCATCTGCCGACCCCGGGCACCCCGGTGCGGCTGGCTTCGGACGGCGGCGAGGACGGTCGCAAACTCGGCTTCATCACCACGTCGGTACGCCACCATGAACTCGGTCCGATCGCGCTCGCGCTGGTGAAGCGGAACGTGCCCGTGGACGCTGAACTGCTGGCAGGCGACACCGCCGCGGCCCAAGAGACCGTGGTGGAGCCGTAGCGACGCCTGTGTGCTGTACGGGGACGGGGCCGGCGCCGGCGCTCCGGGCCCGTACAGCACCCGCGTGGACCTGGCGCCCGTACGGCACCCGGTACGGACCTGGCGCCCGTACAAGCGTCGGGTACGGGGGCCCCGGGCAACGCCCGCTACTCACGGGGGCGCCCGGGCCGCAGTCGGTCGGCTACATCTCGACCAGCACCGTGAACGGTCCCTGGTTGGTGAGCGTGACCCGCATGTCCGCCCCGAAGCGGCCCGTCTCCACCCGTGCGCCCAGGCTTCTGAGCTGTGCCACCACCTCGTCCACGAGGGGCTCGGCGACCGGGCCGGGCGCGGCGGCGTTCCAGGTCGGGCGGCGGCCCTTGCGGGCGTCCCCGTAGAGAGTGAACTGGGAAATCACCAGCAAGGGCGCATTTACGTCCGAGCAGGACTTCTCATCCGTCAGAATCCGCAGCGACCAGAGCTTGCGGGCCAGTTGGGCCGCCTTCTCCGGGGTGTCCTCATGGGTGACCCCCACCAGCACACACAGCCCCTCGCCGATGATCTCGCCGACCGTCTCGGTCCCGGACCCGTCCGTCACGACGACGCTCGCGCCGTCCACCCTCTGCACCACCGCACGCATACAGACCAACCTATCTGGGGCTGAACGGGTGCAGAGCACCTGCGTCGGACGGTAGCGGAATGGCACGATGCACTCAGAGGCGGTGCTTCCCCTCGATCCCGCGTCCGGGGAGAGCCGTCCCGGGCCCGTCCGGTCGTGGGAGGCCCCGCATCCGGCCCCTGCGGCCGGGTGCGGCCTCACCTTCGGCCCTCGGGGCCCGGGGAGACCCCATGCACCGGTCGAGGTCGAGGAGACGGAATGCGTGACTGACGCACTCCTCCCTGAGGGGAGGGGATCACACGGCTCGTGCCGTGCCGTTTCTGCTTCATTGCCGGCCGCCCGCCCGGAGTGCTCCGTTGAGGTCTTACACCAGCTCCACCGCCCGTCACCGCCCGTACGGCGGCCAACAGGTCCTCCGACGCGGCTCGGGCCTCCAGGGCCCGGACATCGCGCGGACGTCCCGGCGCGGGCTGCCACCGGCCGCCGGGGACCACCGGACGGCGGCCGTACCGCACGGCCGCGCCCTGCCACCGGCCCCGCATCCCACGCCGTGCGCCGCTGCCCCCGCCACCGAACTCAACGCCACCGAACTCAACGGCGCCGACAGGGCTCCGGTACCCGATTGCGCCCCGCCGCGCCGGGCCCGCCACCACGGGCTCCCGGTCCTCGCGTACGAGTCGCCACTCCTGCCCCGCTCCGCACGCGTCGCTCCCACCGAGCTCCGCAGGAGTCCGTCCCCCTTCCGCCCCGTCGGGCGGAGCACCCACGGAGGTATCCGATGAATACATCTGGCACGGGACAGCCTGCCGGTCCTGCATCGAACCCCACCTCTCCCCTGGCGATGGCGACGGCCCGACCGGCCCTCCCGCCCCAACAACGCGCCGTGGACGCCACCGTGCGCACCGACCAGGCCCCCCAGGACGGCGCCCGCCCCGACACCGATCCGCTCTCCCGCACGGATGTCCTGCCCGACGCGGTGCGGCACGACCTGCCGGCGCTGCGGCTGACCGAACTGCGCACCCTGCGCCGCGACTCCCAGCGCGACGAGGCCGATCTGAGTTACGTACGACGCCTGCTGCAAGGCCGGATCGATATCCTCCGGGCGGAACTGGCCCGGCGTAGCGCCCCCGACACCCCCATCGACCCCGAAGCCGCGGTTGTCGACCGGCTCTCCGAGATCCTCACCGACACGCCCTCACGACACCGCACCTCCGCCCGTCATGTGACGCTGTCGACGCCCCACACCGAGGAGTACCGACGGCTGGCCGCCGACATGCTCGCCGATGTGGAACTGTCCGACCTCGATGCCCGCACGGGCGATGAGCTCCGGGCAGGACTCGGCCGGCTCAGCCGCTATGAGCAGCAGGTTTCCCATCGGCGTCAGGCGCTGCAACGCACGGCGGACGAATGCAGCGCGGAGATCGCCCGCAGGTACCGTGAGGGCGAAGCCCAAGTTGATGACCTGCTGACCTGAAGCGATCCTTCGGGGGTGGGTCGCCGTTGTGGAGGACGACGATGAGCACCACTCCTGCCGTACCCCCCGTGCTGGCCGAGGTCGTACGCTCCGGATTCATCGAGGGGCACCACCGCGGCTCCCTGGTGGCCCTCACCGCGGACGGCGAGGTCGAGTTCGCGCTCGGCGACCCCTTCGCGCCGGTCTTCCCCCGGTCCAGCAGCAAACCGTTCCAGGCCGCAGCGGTGCTGCGTGCGGGGCTCGATCTGTCGGGTGAGCGGTTGGCGCTGGCCGCCGCGAGCCACTCCGGTGAGGGCTTCCACCTCGATCTGGTCCGTACGATGCTCGCCGAGCACTCCATCGCAGCCGACGAACTCCGCACGCCCCCCGATCTGCCGCTCGACCCGGTCGAAGCCGAGGCGTACCTCGCCGCGGGCGGGATACGCGACCGGGTCACCATGAACTGCTCCGGGAAGCACGCGGCGATGCTGGCGGCCTGTGCGCACAACGGCTGGGACCGTGCGGGCTATCTCGATCCCGCGCACCCGCTGCAACTCCTGGTGCGCGAGGTGGTGGAGGAGGCCGCGGGTGAGCGCGTCGCGGCCGTCGGCACGGACGGGTGCGGTGCGCCGCTGATGGCGATCAGTCTGGTGGGGCTGGCCCGGGCCTTCTCCTCGCTGGTCCGGGCCGACCCCGGCACGGCGGGGCGGCGGGTGGCGGACGCGATGCGGGCACACCCCGAGTACGTGGCCGGCACGCGCCGCGCCGACACCTGGCTGATGCGGGAGGTGCCGGGCACGCTCGCGAAGATGGGCGCCGAGGCGGTGCAGGCGGTCGCGCTCGCCGACGGCCGCGCCCTCGCCTTCAAGATCGACGACGGTGGGGGCAGGGCGCTCGGGCCGGTGCTGGCACGGGCGCTGGAGCGCATGGGCGTGCACGCTCCGGTGCTGACCAGGATCGGACGGGCACCGCTCCTCGGCGGCGGTCATGAGGTCGGCGAAATCCGCGCGACATTCTGAGCGCACTCTGCCTAGCTTGGATGGCATGACCATCGAAACCCGTGCTGTCATGGAATCCGAGTTCCCCGACTGGCTCAGGGCTACGGCCACCGGGTTCCTGCAACCTCCGACGCCCTCCGCCGAGGAGATCGCGGCCCGCCGAACCGGAGTGGACCTCTCCAGGACGTTCGGTGCCTTCGACGACGGGCGCTGTGTGGCGACGTACCGCACCTTCGCCCAGCGGCTCACCGTGGTCGGCGGCGCCACCGTGCCGTCGAACGCGATCACCAATGTCTCGGTCTCCCCGACCCACCGCCGTCGCGGGCTGCTCAGCAGGCTGATGACCGCGGACCTCGCGGTGGCCAAGGAGCGCGGCGATGCGGTGGCGTCCCTGGTCTCGGCCGAGTACCCGATCTACGGTCGCTTCGGGTTCGGTCCGGCGACCTGGATCACCGAATGGGAGATCGATCTGCCGCGCACGGGCCTGGACCGCCGATGGGCTGGCCCCGCGGACGGTGGCCGCATCGACCTGGTGGACCCGGCGGACGTCCGGGTGCTCGGTCCGCAACTGCATGAGCGCCTCGCGGCCGTCCGGCCGGGCATGGTGAGCCGCACCGAGCGCTGGTGGCAGGTGAGCACCGGCGCGCTGAAGGTCCCGAGCCAGCCGTTGAAGGAGCAGTTCTACGCCGTCTACCGCACGGCCGATGGACAGGTCGACGGGCTGCTCGCCTACCAGTGCGACGACCACTGGGGCCGGGCCAAGCAGCCGCAGAACACGGCCCAGGTCAGCGAGATGATCGCCCTGAACCCCGCCGCCGAGCGGGCGCTGTGGAACTACGTCTGCTCCGTCGACTGGGTCACCACACTGCGCTCCGGCCACCGCGCCCCCGACGACCTGTTGCCCCGACTGCTGCCCGACCCCCGGGCGGCCAAGGTCCACACCCACGCGGACCTCCTGTGGCTGCGGGTCCTCGATGTCGTACGGGCCCTGGAGGCGCGTACCTACGATGTGTCGGCGACCCTGGTGCTGGAGATCCACGACGGGCTCGGTCTGTCGTCGGGGCGCTACCGGTTGGAGGTGTCCGAACAGGGCGCGCACTGTACGAGGACGACGGACTCCGCGGATCTGACTCTCGACGTACGAGAGTTGGGTGCCCTCTACCTCGGCGATGAATCGGCTCTGCGGCTGGTCGAGTTGGGGACGTTGGAGGAGCACGGGGTAGGCGCGGCGCGGATGGCCGAGCGGGTGTTCCGCACACCAAAGCGGCCTTGGTGCCCGGACGTGTTCTAGATACGCCAGCGAGCAGGGCGCTTCGGTGAGCTGGGCGTTGGGGTGAGCGGGGGCGTTGGAGTGTTGGAGTGAGCGGGGCGTATTGCTGAGCAGGGCACTCCGGTGGGACGTGCACGTCGTTCGGACGGGCGTCCCGGGTGGATGGGGCGGCGGTCGGGTCCCGCCGCCCGCTCGGGGTGGATCAGCCGCCGGAGGAGATCAGCGGGGCCATCAGCAGCAGTCCGCCGATACCTGCGCAGGTGGCGTTCTCGGACTTCACGCCGACCGTGAGCAGGGCGAGCCCCAGGGCGGCCATGAAGCCGAACCGCACTTGTACGTACTGCTCGATCAAAAGGGTGATCACGGGCATGGCGTCCCTCCTCATGGTCGTCTGGCCGTGTGCGCCTGGCCGGCCGGCGCGGGTGCGCGGAGCCGGCGGTGCCGTGGGGGGTGTGGTTGGAGATGCGGTACGAGCCGCACAGCACCCCGTACGCCATCGGACGGGAAGCCGGGATGCGCCGAAGAGCGCATCAACTTGGCCAACTGTCGGCCAACTTCAATAAAGTTGTCCCCACTTGGCCGCGATCGATAAACAACTTGCAGCTCTCTCCCCTTAGATGGTCGGGAGTTGTAGCGTTCTGCTGTGAACTCCGAGCACGGGCAGCACATGGCAGACGGCCGTCACAAGCCCTCGCCGGCCGAGATGGCCGAGATCCTGACCGGGCGTATCCGCTCGGGCCTCCTCCAGCACGGGCAGCGCATGCCGACCCAGGAACAACTGGCCGACGAGTTCGGTGTGGAGCGCCGGGCGATTCGGCAGGCGCTGGACCTCCTGCGAAGGGCCGGCCTGTTGAGTGCGGCGGTCAAGGGCGCCCCCGCGCGCATCACCCGCCCCAGCGCCTCGGACGTATCGACCCAACGCCCCGAACAGACCGATGCAGGGCTAGGCCCCCGGCTCATGGCGGCCTTCCAGGAACCCCACGTCCGCATCGATGCCGTGTCCCTGACCGCGGAGTCGCTCAACCTCGCCCTCGCCGAGCCGCTGCGGCTGATGCGGACGGGCCAACTCAGCCCCGCGACCGTGCGGGTCCGGCTGATGGTGCCCTCCCGGGACCTGGAACTCGCTTTCCCCCGGCCCGCCGGCGACATCGGCAAGGTGCGCCTGGTCCACGAGCGCTGGCTCGCGCTGCGCAACAGCCACGGTCAGGTGCTCCGCTCCAGCCTGCGCGCCCTGCGCACCACCAGGGACCTCGATGTGGAAGTGACCTTGCGGGCACTGCCCTTCACTCCGCCGGTGAAGCTCTACCTGCTGAACGGGGAGACGGCCCTGTTCGCCTTCTACACCGTCACCAAGCGCAAGGAGCAGATCGACGGAACGTCCACGGAGATCTACGACGCCCTGGGGAGCGAGTCGGTGCTCTTTCCCTTCGAGGGCGTGGGGCAGCCGCGCGATGAGGTGTTCGTGGCCCAGTCACAGGCGTGGTTCGACGGCCTGTGGGGCACGCTGGCCAAGGAGATCACCCTCGGTTGACGACGTTGCCGCACTCCCGGGGCGGTGCCCGCCGCATCAGGCGCTTCGCCCGCCCACGACCCCGGCGGGCAGTATGGAGGCGACGGTGCCGGCCGAACGGTGCCACCCGCCTGGTCCCACGGACGGAGCGATGTGACCGACGCGCCCCCGGCTGCGATAGCCGCCCTCTTCTCCGCTGCCGGATGTGTGCTCTTCGACTTCGACGGCCCGGTCTGCCGTCTCTTCGGCCGCCATCCGGCCGCCTCCGTCGCCGCCGGGCTCAGGGAGTGGGCCGAGCGGCGCATCCCGGGTGGGGTGTCGGTGGAACCCGGGGCCGAGGACGATCCCCTGGCGTTGCTCAGAGCGGTGGCCGACTCCCATCCGGGGGACCCCGTCGTGCAGGAGTTGGAACACCGGCTCACGGGGGAGGAGGTACGGGCCGCGCGGAAGGCGGAACCCACTCCGGGCGCGGGGGCGTTGATCCGCGGACTGCACCGGGCCGGCTACCGGCTGGCCGTCACGACCAACAACTCCCCGGACGCGGCGCACCAGTACCTCGCCCGCGTGGGGCTGTCGGAGTTCTTCGCCGGGCACGTCCACGGTCGGGCGCCGGAGGAGCCCAAGTTGATGAAGCCCGATCCGCACTGCTTGCGCAGGGCGCTCGACACCACGGGCTCGACTCCCGACGAGTCATTGATGATCGGCGACTCGGTCGCCGACGGCGAGGCCGCGGCCCGGCTGGGGGTGCCCTTCCTCGGATACGCCAGGGACGGCGCCAAGCGTTCCCTGCTCCTGGAGTCGGGAGCGGTGCACGTGGTCGCCTCGATGGTCGAACTGTTGCCGGTGCTCGACGGCGCGGACCGGAAGCGGACTCGGGGAGATCGGCCAAGTGGGTCCAAACTGATCTGAGTTGCCCGTGCGGTGGTCGTCGGGCGTCCCCTTTGCGTGAGACGGTGGGGCCCGAAGGGATTCCTCCCGAAAGTGCGGTCTGCCGCGGAGCGCATCCCGGGAAACCGCCACCGGACGGGGGCCGGAGGAGTAGCTTCCTTACATCGCTTTCCGGTCACTCCTTTCTCCAGAACATCAGGAGTATCAGGGGCATCAGGGCCACCGAGTGTCAGAGATCCATGGACAACATGGAAGAGACGGAAGACGGGGAAGGCAGCAGTCGTACGGGTGGTGGACCACGGCGACGGCAGGGCGCGAGCCCGACGGGACCACCGACACGGACACCCCACCAGCAGGCAAGAGCACCAAAGGCACCAGCGATGACAGACGAGACGGCTTCAGCAGCTCATCGACAGGCCGTCGAGCTGAGCAACGGCGATGGCGAGGTCTTCGGACCGCTCAAGGGCTACCACCACGAGACCTACGCGTTCTCGCTGCCCGAAGGCAATCCCCTGGGCAGACGCTTCCAGCGGGGAAAGCTACGAGCGCCCCGCCCCGGAGTGTTCTGGTACGACCGGCGGTGCTTCGCATCCGAGGACCGGCTGCTCACCGCGCTGAAGGGCCGGATCTCTCGCATTCCGGACACCGTGGAGGTGGCCGAGAACATCTTCCTCCAAGGCTTCATCGAAGGGGCGCCGCCGAACGCCGGCGCATTGCCGGGCCGTCCGTTGACCGCCCGACACGAGCAGCAACTACTGCAACTCTTCCGGGAGTTGGTGGCGGTCAAGACCAGTGAGCTGGACGGCGTACCGCGTAGCTGTGAGCCCGATGGGCCCGGCGTCGACAGCGAGGACTCGCTCGGCTTCCTGCACCGGCTGATCTCCTTCACCGAGAACCGGGTGTACCGCGACGGGCTCGACGTCTACGGCGAGATCTTCGAGCGGTTGGGTGTGCGCGGCAGCGCCCTGGAAGCCCTCAAGGCTCCACGGTGCCCCTTCACCGAACGCCCCTTCGCGCTCGTCCACGGCGATCTGCACCGACGGAACTTCATCGTCGACACCATGGGTGACCTCTGGACCATCGACTGGGAACTCGCGATGATCGGCGACCCGCTCTATGAACTGGCCACCCATCTCCATCTGATGCGCTACGCGCGACGTGATGCCCAACGCATCGGTGCCATGTGGGCACAGGCGGTGGAGGGTGTGTTGCCGGGGAGTTCTCGCGGCTGGGAACGCGATCTGCCGCACCTCCTGGCCTTCAAGCGCACCCAGTCGGTCTTCACCGACGTCATGCGTACGGCCAGGATGTTGAGTGACGGCACCGATCCGCACTGGCGCGGGCTGCCCGCAGCGGCCTGGAAGGTCCGACGGGCGCTGGTCGCGGCACAACGGCCGCTGGGGTTGCGGGGCGTACCGAACCTTCCCCAGGTGATGACGGTGTACACGGAGTGGTGGCGGGCGCAGGCCGGCTGATCGAACTTGGGGCATCCCGCCGTGGCCGGTCCGACGGCGATGACCGAGCAACGTCGGCCGTACTCGTCCCGGAATGCGGTCGGTGGGTCCTGCACACCGGCGCGGAGCCGGTGCAGGACCCACCGAAGGGCTCAGGGGGCAGGGCCGGACGCGAACCGGAGGCCCGGGTCCCATTCGCCGGGACCGCCCGACGAACCTCCTCCCGAGGAGAAGGCGATCGCCCGGACGACTGCCGTGGTGGGGAGTGCGCGCAGCGGCACACGTGCGGTGTTCATCGTGTCCTCATTCCAAAGAGTGCGCCCGACAGGGCGACGGCGACGGTCAGGATGCCCGCGCACCAGGCGAGTGCAGTCCAGGGCGCGGTTCCCACGGGCTCGTTGAGCAGCAGACCGCGCAGTGACTCGATCAGCGAGGTCACCGGCTGGTGCCGGGCGAAGTCGTGCAGCCAGGTCGGCATGGTGTCGATGCGGACGAAAGCACTGCTGGGGTAGGGCAGGAAAGTCATCAGGAAGGTGAATCCTCCGGCGGTCTCGGGGGTGCGGGCCAGCAGTCCGAAGGCAGCCGAGAGCCAGGAGATCGCCACCAGGAAGGCGACCAGCAGCCCGGTCGCCGCCAGTGCACCGGCGACCGTCGGTGTCGGTTCGAAGCCGATCAACAGGGCAACTGCGAGAACCAGCACCGTGGAGGCGAGGTTGCGCACGGTGCTGGCGGCGACATGACCGGCCAGGATCGCCGTGCCGCCGACGTCCAGCGAGCGGAACCGGTCGATGATCCCGCCCTTCATGTCCTCGCTGACCCCGACCGCTGTGGTGGCTCCGCCGAACGACGCACAGAGGATCAGGATGCCGGGAACGACGTAGGTCACATAGGCGGTGCCCGTGTCGATCGCCCCACCGAACAGGTAGACGAAGACGAGCATCAACATCACCGGGAGCACCAGTGAGGTGATGAAGGCATCGGTGTTGCGCCCGCTGATGCGGATGCTGCGGCCGGCCATGGTCGTGGCGCGGCTCATGCCTCCCAGTACGTCAGACATGCTGGTGCTCCTTTCCGGTCAGTGCGAGGAAGACGTCGTCGAGCGTCGCTTGGTGGACCGAGAAGCGCAGAACGTCGCGGCGGTCCGGGTCCGCTTCGTCCAACAACGCGCGGACCCCGGAGGCCGATCCATCCGTGGGAAGGCCGATGGTGAGAGTCTCCGGGATGTGGTGCAGTCGGCGCGATTGCTTTTCCGTGCGCTCCACGATGCGCAGATACGCCGTGGGGTCGGCCGCGATCACATCGAGTCGATGCCCGGCGACCTGCGATTTCAGCTCGTCAGCGGTGCCTTCGGCGACGAGTCGTCCACCGTCGACGAGGGCGATGCGATCCGCGAGCCGATCGGCCTCTTCCAGATACTGCGTCGTCAGGAAGACGGTGGTGCCGCCGCGGCGCAACTCCCGTACGAGTTGCCACAACTCCTTTCTGCTGCGCGGGTCGAGACCGGTGGTCGGCTCGTCGAGGAAGACGATCTCGGGGTCGCCCAGCAGCCCCGCTGCGAGGTCGAGCCGGCGGCGCATCCCCCCGGAGTACGTCTCGATGCGGCGGTGCGCGGCGGCTGTGAGGTCGAAGCGCTCCAGCAGTTCGGCGGTGCGTCGGCGGGCTGCCGGACGCGACAGCCCCCGGAGCCTGCCCATCATGCGTAGGTTCTCCGCCCCCGACTGCTTGTCGTCCAGTGCGACGAACTGGCCGGTCAGGCTGATGGCACGGCGTACTCGCGAACGGTCGGTGAGCACGTCGTGCCCGGCGACACGGGCGGTGCCGGCCGAGGGTCGGGTGAGGGTGGCCAGGAGTCGGACGGTGGTGGTCTTGCCCGCCCCGTTGGGCCCGAGCAGCGCGAACACGGCACCGCGTTCGACGCGTAGGTCGAGCCCGTCGAGCACGGTCGACTCCCCGTACCGCTTGGTGAGGCCGACGGTCTCGACGGCGGGAGTGTGCTGGATGGTCATCACGCCTCCTACTACTGCGTATGGGTTACGCTTTATTGCGTAAGGCTTACGCATTACTAGGATGGGAGTCAAGAGGGGCCGGACCGACGACGTGAGGCGACATCGATGACGCACAGCGGGGACGACAGCGATACGGGCCTGCCCGCGAGCCTCGCGGCGGCCTGGGGTCTGCGTGAGCGTCCTACGAAGGGCCCGAGGCCCGGCCTCACCCTCGAACGGATCGTCGACGCGGCCGTCGCGCTCGCCGTACGGGAGGGGTTGGCCGCGGTCTCGATGGGGCGGGTCGCCAAGGAGTTGGGCGTGGCGACGATGTCCCTCTACCGGTACGTGGCGGCCAAGGACGAGCTCTACGTCCTGATGTTGGACGCGGCGGTCGGCCCTCCCGGACCGCCCCCGCCCGCGGACGCCGGCTGGCGCGAAGCGCTGACCACATGGGCCGAGGCGTACCGGCAGGCGCTCCACCGCAACCGCTGGTCCCTGCGCATCCCCGTCTCAGGCCCCCCCGTCACCCCCCATTCCTTCGCCTGGTGGGAGCGCGGTCTCACCGCCCTGGAGGCGACCGAGCTGGACGAGGGGGAGAAGCTCGCGATGATCGTGGTGATCACCGGCTTCGTCCGCAACGAGGTCCAGATGATGACGGAGATCGAGGAGGCCGTGGCCGCCAGCGGGGCGAGCCCGGAGGACGCCATGCGCCGCCATGAGCGCGTCCTCAGGCAACTGGCGGATCCGGCGCGATATCCGGCTCTGGCCCGACTGCTGGACACGGGGGCGTTGACCGGGGCGAGCGACCCCGACGAGGACTTCGCCTTCGGCTTGGACACGGTCCTGGACGGTGTCGCGGTCCTGGTCGCACGCAAGGAGCAGGAGCGCGCGGCGGTCGCGGGGTTGGAGGGCGTGCCCGCGGGGTCGAAGGGCGTGGTCACGGAGGCGACGACCCGGGAGCCCGTGGAGCGTCCGGCTGTGCGAACGCCCCACGGGCCGTGAGCAGGGTCAGGCAGGAGCGACCAACTGTGCCGTCGGGACCACGGCCTCGATGTTCGTGGCGCTGGCGCCCTCGGGAACCAGATCCCACCACCACGTGATGACGGGGATGTCGAGCGGTTCCTCACTGCTGTCGGTGGGGACGTCGCTGAACGTGGTGGGCAGGTCGGCGGGGTCGTCGGGCGTGGTGTAGCGGTGGGAGCTGATGCCCCAGTCCTGCGCACCGCGGATGAAGTGGGTGATGCTGGCGAGGTACCGGTGCAACTGCGGACTCGCACGGGGTGTGAGATCGCGCAGCAGACGCAAGTAGAGGCACATCACCCGGTCGCGCTGGGCCACCGCCACCGCCAATGCCTCGTCCGGGTCGAGTTGGTGGTGGTGTTCCAGTACGCGTAGGACGTTGAGCCAGTAGCCGGGCGAACGGCTCTCCTTGTGGTGGGAGAGGATGTCGTTGTCCCAGGTGATGATGAAGGACGCCATCTCGGCCGCGGCGCGGGTGGCGGGGTGGTCCCGTTCATGCGGCTGGAGTTCATAGCCGTGCGCGATCTCCAGCAGGGGCAGTACGACCGTGGTCGCGCCGTCGTAGAGCCGCATCAACGTGTAGTCGTTGAGGTCCGGGACGGTCCCGGACTGACGGTGGTTCGCCTCCCAGATGACGGAGAAGAAGTACTCGCGCAGCGCGTCTATCCAGCGGGCCGCCTGTCCATGTGTGCCGTGGTGCGAGATCCGGGCCCGCAGGTCGCGCAGCCCGGTGGCGATCGGGTCGGATTGCAGCAGTGGGGTGTCGGGGTTCTGGGCGACACGCAACAGGCGGTGGAGTACGGCGGCCAGATCTCCCGGACGGTGGCCGAGATCGCTCTCTTCGCAGTAGCCGTCATCGACACCGAAGAGCCAGAGGACGAAGTCCGCCAGGATGCTGACGACCTCTTCCCGGCCTTCGGGGAGGATCATGGCGGAGAACGTACCGATGTCATGGCGGACGAGCCGGGCCCGAAGCTCCGGATTGCCGATGCTGAACGCCTCCGCCCATGCGGCCGTTCGGGCGTCGATGGCTGCATGGCGCGGATGGATGGCTGGGGGTATCGGCGAGAAGATCGGCGGAACGGTCAGTTCTGGCCCCACCTTCGGCCACCTCTCTGCACATGGTGTGTGGGTCGCCCGTTGCTGGTGCGTCGGGTGACGCCACGCGACTGATCAACTACGGCGCATAGTACTCACTGGTCAGGGGGCATCCAATGGAGCCTTCACGCCACGATGGAGAGCGTGTACGCGCCCGTTCTTCGCTCCGGCGCGCTTCGATGGCGCAAAAGGGAGCCCTTTTTGCGCTCCCGGGGTGGTGCGCTTTGCGTCCGAGATTCCCTGATGGCAAGGGGCTGTTGGCGATGGCTCGAATGCGACACGCCCAAGCAGTCATCGCGCCGTCGGCACGGAGTTCGGGCGAGCGGAAGTGCCCGGAAGAGATCTGCGACACATGTTCTATGGGCATTCAAGAAAAGGTATAAAAATCGCAAAACGCAATATAAATAGCGCAGTTGGTCGTGCTGGTTGACCCCAAGGCTCAGCGTGTCGGCCTCTTCGCCCAGGTTCACGGGGCTTCAATCTGGCTGGAACAATACGCCCAATTGCCTGGGACTCGTGGTATTGCGTGACTCTGCACCAGTGGGACTACAGCAGATCAATCAAGCCAGATCAGCATTCCGTCGCCCGCTTGGGCTGCTGCCTGGAAGAACGGGACGAGCACCGCGAAGTACCCACGGACGTAGTCCAGGGATTCGCCCCGCTCCCAGATGATCCGGGGGTAGACGTCCGCACGGGCCAACTCCTGCGGGGAGACGTCCGCGACGAGTTCATCGGCGGTGAGTCCACGAAGCGCGTCGGCCGCGACCTGAACCCGGGCCGGCGTGAGGTAGCGGGGCGGTCCGTACCCCCAGTCGTCGGCCCCGGGGATCGGCGCTTCGCCGTGGATGATGTCGACAGGGAAGTCCCGGCGGCGCAGGAGGAAGTCCAGGGCGTCCCATGCCTTGTCCACGTCGAGGGAGCGAACCCCCAAGGTGCTGGTGGGCGCATCGGGGGCGGTGCCCGACGGATCCTCCTCGGGGGCCGCACCCCCTTCCCAGTCGGCCTCGATCAGTTCGTCGATGAGGTCCGACGCCCATTCGGGGTCCTTGATCGCCTGGTCGAGCTGCGCCGCCGTCACCCGCACGTACTCACCGATCATGCTCATGCCCAGATGGTAGAGCGGACCAGGGGTACCGGGGCGGGGAGTGGGCGAATGACCCCGCATTTCCCAACCGACTCACACGTACGGATCGATCCCGTCGCCGTCCGTACCGCTGCTGTCCATGGCGCTGCTGTCCATGGCGCTGCTGTCCATGGCGCTGCGGTCGATGGCACTGCGGGTGGGTCGACTCCCCGCGGCTCGGGGGCAGTCGGTGCGCCAGGAGTGGCGCACCGCTGTGCGGTCAGTCTCCTCGCGGCACGTCCAGCGCCGTCCCGTACAGACGTGTCACTTCGATGCGTACGACCACGCGACGCTCCCTCACCAACTGCTGGAGGAACGCGGCTTCCTCACCGGGGTCGGTGAATCCGGGCGTCATGGAGAGCAGTTCGCGCCCCACGGCATCACCGGGTTCGGTGGACGGCTCCGACACCACCGCATCGCCCTCCGCGACGGCGAACGACCACACGTCCGGACCGCTGACATGGAGGGCTGTGTGTGGATCGCGCCGCAACTGACGTGCCTTGAGGCGATCGGCCGTGGTTGACACGCGCACGATGCGTTCCCGAGGGCTCCAGTGGAAGAGCACGGTGGACAGATGGGGATGTCCGCTGCGCTTCACGCTCGCCAGCACTCCGAACTGCTGCGATCGAAGGAGCGTGTCCAACTCCTCTTCGCTCAGGGCGCGAGGGGCGGGGCCGCCGCCGGGCGGGTCGTCGGTCGTTCCGGGGCCAGTGGCAGGAGTGGACGGTGTGGGCACGGCGGTTCTCCTCTTCCAGGGAGCAATAAGATCGACCGTAGCAGATAGTTTTGTTGCAGACTATCTATCTCGGATGCTCTCTGTCGTGGAGTGCCGTGGAGTGCCGTGGAGTGCTGTGGTCGTCCTGGGGGGCCGGTGCCGTTCAGTGCTCCCGCTGGCGCGCCCGTCGTGCGGGCCGTGGGCTCTCGCTGGGGGTCGCCAAATGCCCTGCGGCCAGCTGGTTCAGCGCCTGGAGTAGCACCTGCCGATCGCCCTCGTCCAATGTGTCCAGCGCCCGCGCGTGGACGCGGTCGACGATCCGCTGACTCTCTGCGGCGACCCTCGCGCCCTCGTCGGTGACGGTGATGATCCGGGCGCGACGGTCGTGCGGGGACGGGATGCGCTCGGCAAGGCCGGCCTTCTCCAGGGCGTCCACGGTCACGACCATCGTGGTCTTGTCCATGTCCCCCAACTCGGCGAGCTGCGCTTGGGTGCGCTCCTGCTCCAGGGCGTGCACCAGGACACAGTGCATCCGCGCGGTCAACCCGAGCTCAGCGAGGGCGGCGGCCATCTGGGTCCGCAGTACATGGCTGGTGTGGTCCAGCAGGAAGGAGAGGTCGGGCTGGGTCCGGACGGGCGCCTTGGCGGTCATGCCCGCGAGGGTAGCAATTAGGACTGTGGCGGATTATCCGGAAGGGGACTTTATTGTCGCCGTGTGCCGTGTGCCGTGTGCCGTGTGCCGTGTGCCGTGTGTCGGGGGCTTGGCGCTGCTCCCGTCTCGGAAAGCCGCCCGGCGGAGGCATCGCGGCGTCGCGCTAGGCGCAATGACTGGCCGTCGTACATCAGGGTGCTGCCCGTCGGTCTCAGTCAGGGCGCCCCGCCCGGTCCTGCCCCTCGGCGCCTCCGGCGAGACGGGGTGCGAGGGTCGGGGTGCGAGGGTCGAGGCGTGAGTGTTCGCACTGTTGTGCGTAACACTATTGCAAGCACTTGCTTGCAATAGTTAGCAGACCTGTTGCACCATCGGTTCATGGCATCACTCAACGTCGGCAATCTCGGTGAGTACCTCCGCGAGCAGCGGCGAAACGCCCAGCTCTCGCTGAGGCAGCTCGCGGATGCCGCCGGGGTGTCCAATCCCTATCTGAGCCAGATCGAGCGCGGACTGCGCAAGCCGAGCGCGGAGGTGCTCCAGCAGGTCGCCAAGGCCCTGCGGATCTCCGCCGAGACGCTCTATGTGCGGGCCGGCATCCTCGACGAGCGGGACCGGGACGAGTTGGAGACGCGAGCAGTCATCATCGCGGACCCCTCCATAACCGAGCGGCAGAAGGCCGTACTGCTCCAGATCTACGAGTCCTTCCGCAAGGAGAACGGATTCGAGACCGCCGCCGGCTCGGACGATCCGGATGCGGCGGATGCCGTCGAAGACGCCGATGCCGTGATCGCAGCCGGCGAGGGCACCCGTATGGACATAGCCCCGGACACCACTGCCGAAGGCCCGAGCGCGGGCGACGGCGGTGAACCCGACCGACCCTCACACTGAACCCGCGTCCAGGAGGACCACCCATGGCCATCACCGATGACCTGCGCAAGACCCTGTCCGACCCGAAGCCCCTCTACTTCTTCGCCGGCACCGCCGACCTCGCCGTCCAGGAGGCCCGGAAGGTGCCCGCGATCCTTGAGCAGCTCGCGGCCGAGGCGCCCGGGCGGATCGATGCCGTGCGCAACGCCGACCCCAAGGCCGTGCAGGAGAAGGTGACCGTCCAGGCCAAGGAGGCCCAGGTCACCGTGCAGACCAAGGTCAACGAGGTGCTCGGCGGTTTCGACGCCGACTTCAAGAAGCTCAGCGAGAGCGCCCAGGACCTGGCCCTGCGCAGTGTCGGGCTCGCCGCGGAGTACGCAGTTCGGGCGCGGGAGACCTACGAGCGGGTCGCCGAGCACGGTGAGCAGGCCGTGCGGACCTGGCGTGGTGAGGCGGCCGAAGAGATCACGGAGATCGCCGTGGCCGTCGAGCCCGAGCCGGCGAAGCCGCAGCCCGCGAAGGCCCAGCCGCCCAAGCCCCGGCAGGCCAGGACCGCCCAGCCGAAGACCTCGCCCGCCGCCAAGGCCGAGGCCAAGAGCGAGCCGAAGGCCGAGGCCAAGACCCAGCAGCCCAAGGTCGCCGCACGCCAGAGCACTGCGGCGTCCCGCAAGACGACCCCGGCCCGCAAGCCCGCTGCGAAGAAGACGCCCCCGCCCGCCGAGTAGGCATATGCGTACGGGCAGAATGGGCCGGGCACCTTTGGAGTGTCCGGCCCGTTCTCCAGGTACCTTTGCGGCGAGGTGCCCTCAGCAGACAAGGCGGTGCTCATCATGCTTCGCGCGAACTTCGACGCGACCCTCTCGCTCCTGCTCTTCCTGGTCTTTGCCGTGACATCCGTGACCGCGCTGGTCATGGCTGCCATGGCGCGGGGAGACGCCTACCGCGCCGCCGACAAGCAGACCAAGAACTTCTGGCTGATCATCCTCGGCATCACCGTCGTGGTGAACCTGCTCCTGAACATCCTGTTCCTGTCCATCGCAGGTCTGATCGCCACGATCGTCTTCTTCGTCGATGTGCGACCCGCGCTGAAGGCGGTCACCGGTGGTGGTGGCGGCAAGCGCGGCGGCTCCAGCAGCGACGGCCCCTACGGCCCGTACAACGGCGGTAGGTGACCTGCCCCCACGGCGGCAGGTCACCTACCGCCCCGCACCATCCCGTTCGAACCGTGCTGAGCAGGGATTCAGCCCCTGCTCAGCAGCAGTACCGCCACATCGTCGGTGAGCTCCCCGCCGTTGAGCTCCCGAACCTCGGTCACCGCGGCGTCCAGCAGCTCTTCGCCCTGTAGTCCGGCCGCGAGCTGCCGATTGACCATCTGGACCATGCCCTCGTCCCCCAGGCGCTGAGCGGCGCCGGGCCCCGAGCGGCCCTCGATCAGCCCGTCCGTGTACATCATCAGGCTCCACGCTCCGCCGAGCTCCACTTGGAGCCGCGGCCAGCGCGCCCTGGGCAGCAGCCCGAGCGCCGGCCCTCCGCTCTCGTACGGAAGCATCTGCGCGGCCCGGCCGGCCCGGGTGATCAGCGGTGAGGGGTGGCCGGCCAGACAGAGCCCGGCGCGCCGTCCGTCCGGTGCGATGTCCACGGTGCAGAGCGTCGCGAAGATCTCTTCGCTCTCCCGCTCGTGCTCCAGCACCTGTTGCATGGTCGAGAGCAGTTCGTCTCCGCACAGGCCCGCGAAGGTCAGGGCCCGCCAGGCGATCCGCAGCTCCACCCCGAGCGCGGCCTCGTCGGGGCCGTGTCCGCAGACATCGCCGATCATGGCGTGGACGGTTCCGTCGGGGGTGCGGACGGTGTCGTAGAAGTCCCCGCCGAGGAGGGCGCGGGAGCGGCCGGGACGGTAGCGCGCGGCGAACCTCAGGTTCGAGCCTTCGAGGAGGGGCGTCGGCAGCAGTCCGCGCTCCAGCCGTGCGTTCTCCTGGGCGCGCAGCCGGGACTCGGCCAGTTTGATCTGCGTGGTGTCGGCGCGCTTGCGCTCCACGGCGTACCGAACGGTCCGGCTCAGCAGCCGCCCGTCCAGCTCGTCCCGGAACACATGGTCCTGCGCTCCGACCCGAACCGCCTCCGTGGCCCGTTCCGTGTCGTCGGACGTGGTCAGGGCGAGCACGGCATGTCGCGGTGCGATGCGCAGTACGTGCCTGAGCGCGGCAAGTCCGTCGTCGCCCGGCAGCGGCAGGGCGAGGTCCACCAGGACGCAATGGACGTCGTCGGTGAGGAGGCGCTCGGCCTCGGTGAGGTTGCGTGCGCTGCGGATGCGTACCCGGGTGGCCGCGGTGGTGGGCAGTTCGGGTACGGAGAAGGGGCCTGTCGGGTCGTCCTCGATCACCAGCAGGGTGAGATCGGTGAGGTTGGTGCCACCGGTGGATTCGGCGGCTTCATGGGTGCCGGGGCCGGCGCCGTTGAGCTCCCGCGCAGCGGTGGCTTCGGTGTCGGGAGCTCCGCCACGGGGTGCGCTCACGGCTGTGGCGCCCTGTGCGGCCTCCGCGACGGGGACTCTCCGCTGTCGCGGTACAGGTGCTGGCATTGATCCGGATTCCTTCCCTCCCCCGAGGGCACGGCGGGACGACGATCGACAACCCGCCAGACGGGGACCATAGCGGTAGCCCCGCCGATAGTGGAATGGCGTCCGAGGAGCGGGTGGCGTCATCTCTACGCGGTCCACGGGCGGTTGGCGAGGCCCCCATGACGAACATCACGCCGTTGAACACGCCCGGTCACCGGATGGCGACGGAGCCGGTTGCCCTGGTGATGGGCAGTGCTGGAGTGGCGGTGGGGTTCCCTGGGGACGGGGGTCGGGATCAGGCGTCCGCGGAAGGCTCCGAAGCGCTCTTGCGGCAGGTCGCGCGGGCCGTTCGAGCGGCGTGAGCGCCCTTCCGTGGCGTTCTCCCCGGCGTTCGGGGTAGGCGGGCGGTCCTGAGTTAGCCGGGAGCATCAAGCTCCCATAGATGCCGTGAAGCATCACCAGTCACACTGGCCCCAATGTTCTTGTGGATATGGCGGGGTGAGTGTTGCCCATGTCTCATTTCTTACTCCCGACTAGGCGTGTTTTCGACGCTATAGCGGGGCATCGGTGGGCGGCTCGTGTCACTCCGGGTTCGGGACATGTGCTGGCGCCCAAGGCTGAGCCGGGGAGCCTCGGCGCTGCGCTGCCAGGAACCAACTCGTACTCCGAGCCCGTGCACACGCCGCACGCGCACCCGGGCCCGACCGCACGCGGTTCGGATCGAACCCCACGCCGTACGCATCTGAGCGCGACCGACGGGCACCCCGTACGCCCGGAACTCCTACGCCAGGTGCGACCGCAGCCACCTACGCCCGGACTTGCGCGTAACCACCGCCTGCCCGCACGGCCTCAGGGGCGTACGACGCCGAGGATCCTCATCGAGCCAGCGCCCGCGAGCGTCACATGCCGACCGGGGCGAGGCGAGTGAACGATCGTCCCGTCGCCCACGTACATCCCCACATGGCTGGCATCCGCGTGATAGATGATCAGGTCGCCGGGCTGCAGGTCCGCCACCGCCACCTTGGGCAGTTGGCGCCACTGTTCCTGCGAGGTCCGGGGGATGGGGCGCCCGGCCGACGCCCACGCCTGCGAGGTCAGTCCCGAGCAGTCGTACGAACCGGGGCCCTCCGCCCCCCACACATACGGCTTGCCGATCTGTCCGGTCGCGAACTTCACCGCCGCGGACCCCTGCGTGGTGGCCTTCGCGCCGCGCTTGAGCGGCGACGACCTCAGCCACTCCGACTGGGCCTTGTCCGCTGCGCGCCGCTCCAGGACGAGCATGCGCTTCAGCTCCTCCTTGTGCAGTCGGCCCTCCAGCGCCTCGGCCGCCGCGATCTTCGCGTCGATCTCCTTCTTCGCCGTGGCCTGCCGGACGCGATTGGCCTCCAACTTGCGCCACTGCGCGTTCGCGTCCAGGGAGTAGGACTCCAGATCGGCTTGCGTCTGCTCCAACTCCCGCAACAGGTCCCGGGTCGCCTTCATCCCGTCCTTCACCCTGCTGGCGCCGTCGAGGAAGAGTTGGGGGTCGTCGGTGAGGATGAGTTGGGCCTCGGGCGGTAGACCACCGCTTTGGTACTGGGCGCGGGCTGCCGCGCCCGCACGAAGCTTGAGATCGTCGATGCGGGTCTGGCCCCTGACGATCCGCTGGGCCAGTTCGGTGATCTCCTTGGACTGCTGTTTGGCCTGTTCCTCGGCGAGGTTGTAGGTGTCCGTGGCGGACACGGCCTGGTGGTAGAGGCCCTCTATCTCCAAGCGGATCTCGTCGAGCGACTTCTCGGGCGCGGCCGGCATACCCGGCGTGCCGCTCCTTGGAGGTGGCTCCGGTGCGTTGGGCAACAGAGGGGTGCCAGGGGCCACGGCGGGTCGGGGCGAGACGGGGGAGGCGAAGGCGGTGCCCGGTACTGCCAAGGCGGTCAGTGCGCAGACCAGCGCGACCGCCGCGGTGGCGCAGTGACGTCGAAGCACAGCTCCCCTCCCCAATCCAGCTGATGTACCGCCAGTAATGTGCGGGCGCTTCGGCGATGCTGCCACGCTGTGGCGCAAAGCGACAGGGTCCCTGAGCCATGCCGGCCGTGCGACCCTCCCCGAATTCACAAGACGAACGACGCCCCCGTGTCGTTCCCCGCACAGCGATTTCGTCCGGGCATCCACGCAGGTCGGCCGGATGCTCGCGGTTGGTTCTCGCCTCGCTCAGGCGGACCGGGGTGCCGTCGCCTCGCTCAGGCGGATCGGGGTGCCAGCGCCGACCACTCCACGGTCACCTCACCCTGCCGCCACCGCCTGTGGTCGTCCCGCAGCGGCCAGTCGGCGCCCAGGTCCCTGACCGCCCTGATCCAGCGCTGCCGGGCACTGAGCGCGGCGTACGGCGCGGCGCTCGCCCAGGCGCGGTCGAAGTCCCGGAGGAACGCATGGACCGGTTCGCCCGGGACATTGCGGTGGATCAGCGCCTTCGGCAGTCGTTCCGCCAGGTCGGAAGGCCGGTCGAGCGAACCCAACCTGGCCGCGAACGTCACGGTCCGCGGTCCCTCCGGACCGAGCGCCACCCAGACGTGCCGTCGCCCGATCTCATCGCAGGTGCCCTCGACCAGCAGCCCTCCGGGGGCGAGCCGCGAGCGCAGTCGGGCCCAGACGGAGTCGACTGCGCCCTCGTCGTACTGCCGCAGCACATTGGCCGCGCGGATGAGACTGACGGGGGGCTGCACGGGGATCTCGAAGCCGCCGTGTCGAAAACTCAGCCCCTCGCGCACATAGGGTTCGGCAGCCGTGACGCGTGCCGGGTCGATCTCGATGCCGATCACTTCGCAGCGAGGGTCGGCGGTACGCAGTCGGCGCAGCAGTTCGAGCGTGGTCCAGGGTGCCGCGCCGTAGCCGAGGTCGACGGCCAGTGGGTGTTCGCTCCGGCGCAGTGCCGGGCCGTGGACGGCGGCGATCCAGCGGTCCATGCGGCGCAGTCGATTGGGGTTGGTGGTCCCGCGGGTGGCGGTGCCTACGGGGCGTGTCATACGGGCGAGCGTATGCGGTGCCCGCTGCGCCCGGGCCTGGCGGCGGCGCTCGCGCAGAGCATTCGGAATATGTAATTCCGGAGGGTTGTGGAGGCGTCCGGTCAACCGTGCCCGCCGCTGTCGGCGGCTCGATGCCCGTCCTCCTCCCGGCCGCCCCGGCGCCGGAGAGCTGTTGGCAATAATTTGGTAAAGCGGACACACTCGGGAAATGGAAGGCGGCGGTCCGCTGTTGTGCGCGGGTGGAGGGCTGCTGGTGGCCGCAGCTTGCCGTGCCCTGAGCGAGGAGGACCTTCGACGTGAGCCAGTACGTCTCCCGCCTCTCCGGCAGCTTCCTGGCTCCCCGCATCAGATTTCCGGGCGGCCACCGCAAACCGCGTCGGATCGCGATGCTCAGCGTCCACACCTCCCCCCTCCACCAGCCGGGGACGGGTGACGCGGGCGGGATGAACGTCTACATCGTCGAACTCGCGAAGCGTCTCGCCGCCATCAACATCGAGGTGGAGATCTTCACCCGGGCCACCGCCGGCGGCCTCGCCCCCGTGGTCGAACTGGCCCCGGGAGTCCTCGTACGCCATGTGGACGCAGGCCCCTACGAGGGGCTGGCCAAGGAGGAGCTGCCAGGGCAGCTCTGTGCCTTCACCCACGGTGTGATGCAGGCGTGGGCCGGACACCGCCCCGGCCACTACGACCTCGTCCACTCCCACTACTGGCTCTCCGGCCATGTCGGCTGGCTCGCCGCGGAGCGCTGGGGCGTCCCGCTGGTGCACGCCATGCACACCATGGCCAAGGTCAAGAACGCGGCGCTCGCCGACGGCGACACCCCCGAGCCCGCCTCACGCGTCATCGGCGAGACCCAGATCGTCCATGCCGCCGACCGGTTGATCGCCAACACCGCGGAAGAGGCCGACGAGTTGGTCCGCTTCTACGACGCGGAACCCGCGAAGGTGGCCGTCGTCCACCCCGGTGTGAACCTGGACCGCTTCCGTCCCGCCGACGGGCGGGCCGCCGCCCGAGCCCGGCTCGGGGTGCCTCAGGGCGCCTTCGTCCCCCTCTTCGCGGGACGCATCCAGCCGCTGAAGGCCCCCGACATCCTCCTGCGAGCCGTCGCACAACTGCTGGTGCGCGAACCGGGGCTGCGTGCGCGGATGTACGTCCCCATAGTCGGCGGGCCCAGCGGCAGCGGGCTGGCCAGGCCCGAAGGGCTCCAGAAGCTGGCGGCGCGCCTCGGCATCGCTGACATCGTCCACTTCCATCCGCCGGTGGGGCAGGACGTGCTCGCGGACTGGTTCCGGGCCGCATCCACGCTGGTGATGCCCTCGTACAGCGAGTCCTTCGGGCTGGTCGCCATCGAGGCCCAGGCCGCGGGCACGCCGGTGGTCGCCGCAGCCGTGGGCGGACTGCCGGTCGCGGTGTCCGACGGTCGTACGGGGATCCTCGTCGACGGCCATGACCCCGCCGACTACGCCACGGCGCTGCACCGACTGCTGCTCGACCCCGCTCTCGCCACCCGGATGGGCGTGGACGCGGCGCGGCACGCGGAACGCTTCGGCTGGGACACCGCAGCCGCGGCCACCGCGGACGTCTACACGGCAGCGATGTGGGAGCGGCGGCGCCGGGTACGCTCGCACCATGTCTGACGTACGGCAGCCGGCGCTGATCATCGAGAGCGCCCTGGAGGACGCCGGCCTGGAGTGGGAGAGCCCGGCCAGCGGTTCCTACGTGGTCACCCTGCCCGGCACCCGCAAGCTCTCCACGACCTGTTCGCTCCGCATCGGCAGGCACTCGCTGTCGGTGAACGCCTTCGTCATCCGTCACCCCGATGAGAACGACGCCGCCGTCCATCGCTGGCTACTGGAGCGCAACCTCAAGCTGTACGGGATCAGCTATGCGGTGGACCAACTGGGCGATGTCTACGTCACCGCACGACTGCCGCTCTCGGTGATCAATGCGGCGGAGCTCGACCGTCTGCTCGGGTCGGTGCTCGAAGCGTCCGACGGTGCGTTCAACACCCTGCTGGAGCTGGGGTTCGCGACCGCGATCCGCAAGGAGTACGCCTGGCGGGTGGCTCGCGGTGAGTCCACGAAGAACCTGGATGCCTTCACTGGACTGACCAGGGGCTCGACCGACTGACCAGGGGATTGGCCGCTTGGCCGGTTGGCCGCTTGGCCGGGGGATCAGGCACCGGCCCTATGCCTTGCCCGGAGCGTGCACGCGCGGATGCACCGCCCGCGCCGGGAGCGTCAGGACACCACGCGGAACTGGTCCAGCGTGGCGTGGGCTTCTGCCCGGTCCTCGGCGGAGAAGCAACGGCGGTTCTGTTTGATGAGATAGGCGTGGGTGCGCACGGTCTGGAGCCATGCGGTGCGTTCGGTCTCCACCGATTGCAGTGACTCGGCCTTCCGCTTCTTCTTTTTCGCCAGGTCGCGCAGTTCGCCGCAGTCACTCTTCGACTTGTGGTGACCGTCCGACGGGAACGCCTGCCCGGTGAGGAAGCCGCCGAGCGCGAGCACGGTGGCCGCCAGCACGACGCTGGCGATCATCCAGGGATTCCGTCTTCGGCCCGGAGCCGGTTCGGGTGTGGGTGTGTGTGGTGCGAAATTCTCCATGATTCCCCCTTTGGTGATGATGGCGGTGGGATCATACAGCCGGTTTCCGGAACCTTTCTGCACAGCGAATCCCTGCTGACGGCCAGATTCGGGCTCCGCCGATCGCTCGTCCCTTGGTGCGACCGTGAGAGCTGCGCGGCAGAATCTGCGCATGAGCGAAATGTCCGGAGAGTCGGAAATGGGGAGGCCGTCGCGCGGCCCCTCCGCACCCCGGGAACCCGTCCCCAACGAGCGGCTCGCCCTCGCCGCCATGATGTTCGCCGTGGCGATGACCTTCATCGACCAGACGATCGTCGCCATCGCAGCCCCGGACATCACCCATGAACTGGGCCTCTCCTCGGCGGGAATGCGCTGGGTGGTCAATGCCTATCTGCTCTCCCTCGCCGCGTTCTTCGCACTCGGCGGGCGCCTCGCCGACGTCTACGGCCACCGCAGGATCATGCTCATCGGGACCCTGGTCTTCGTCGTCTCGTCCATCCTGTGCGGTTGCGTACCGACCGGCGATGTCGCACAGGCATGGATGATCGTCTTCCGGGCGACTCAGGGGCTGGGGGCGGCCCTGATGTTCCCGGCCGCGCTCGCCGTGGTCGTCGCCGTCTTCCCGGTGGAACGCCGCGGTCGGGCACTGGCCCTCTTCTTCGGGGTCTCGGGCGGTCTCACCGCCCTGGGCCCCCTGCTCGGAGGCTGGCTCACCACCTGGACCTGGCGGGCGATCTTCTGGGTCAACGTCCCGGTCGCGGTGATCGCGATCGTCCTGACCGTGCTCGCCCGCATTCCCAACGTCGAACGCGAGGAACGGATCGACGTACCGGGTGCGGTCCTGGTCGCCCTGGGCATGGGGCTGAGCGTGCTGGGGCTGCAACAGGCATCCGAGTGGGGCTGGGACTCGGCGGCCACCTGGGTCTGCATCGTCGGCGGCCTCCTGGTCCTGGTGGCGTTCTGTCGCTATGAACTCCGGCTGTCGGAACACCCGCTGATCCAACTCAGGGTGTTCCGGGACCGGGCCTTCGCCGTCGACAACGCGGTCCTCTTCTTCGCGATGCTGGCCTTCGTCCCCCTGTTCTTCTTCGCCTCCGTGTACGCACAGGTCTCCCTCAGTGCCTCGCCCAACGAGGCCGCGCTCTACCTCCTCTACTTCTTCATCGGTTTCGCGATCACCTCCCAGATCGGCGGACGCATCCTGGACAAGCGCGGCGCCAGACCGGCCATGCTGCTGGGTACGGTGCTGGGCGCCGTCGGATTCGCCCTGTGGGCCGGAAAGCTCACCGACCTCTCCTTCAGCGCCCAATGGCCCTATGTGGTCCTGGCCGGAGCGGGCATCGGATTCCTGCTGGCGCCCGCATCCACCGACGCGGTCAACCGTGCCATCGGTGCCTCCTACGGTGAGGTCACCGGCATCACCCAGACCGTCCGCAACTACGCCGCAGCGGTGGGTCTCGCGGTGTACGGAACCGTCCTCGCCCACATCACGACCGAGCGGGTGGCCGGAACCCTGGAAGGGCGTGGGGTGCCGGCCGCACTGGCACGGCAGGCGGCACAGAAGGTGACCCAACAGGTCACCGGCCATGCGCAGGAGCGGGGGCCCGCGGGGGAAGGAGGGGTCGCGGTGCTGGTGAAGGAAGCGACGCAGCATCTGCGGATGGACTTCGCCGAGGCCAACCAGTGGGTGTTCTACGGCATGGCGATCGCGCTGGGCGTGGCCTTCCTCTGTGCCCTGGCCCACCCTGGCACCCGGGTGACGGACGACGGCTCCATCCGCCGCTGAGGGGTACGGCGCGCCGCTCCCCGCCCCTTCGGGCCGGCGCGCGATCGCCCCGAAGTGATGTGCGACACAAGGGCGTTGGCGCTGGTCAGTCCGGTTAGGAAGCGCGCTGTGGGAGCCGCACAGGCCAACCGCCCCCTTGCCGCCGATGGGACGCTTCCTCATCCGAGTGCCGTGTGCAGGTGCGGTGCCTCGCACCCTGTATGTCGTCGTTCGGCTTCGTTAAGTTGCCGGTCATCAAGTACGACGATCGGACCGGAACGGTGTCACCGCACCTCAGCGCAGACTCCCGTGCCGCACGGCACCCCCGACCATGGAAAAGGAGGGCCACGTGCCCCAGACCAGACGCCTCCTCCTGCCCCCGCTCCTCGCCGCACTCCTCGTGTCAGGCGCCGGTGCGTTAACCACCGCGAACTCCGACCCGCAGTCGAGTGCCGCTGCCCCTCGCGCCGGATCGTTCGCGGGTGTGCCGGAATACGGCGTGCTCGGTGATCACCATGCGCCGGTACCGCCCCGCCGGCCCTAGCTCTCCGGATCTCGCCGGGTGGGCGGGGCGACACAGCGACGGTGGCCGAGCCGTGACACGCGGTGGATCGCCCGCCCGGGAGGCGTTCAGTCGGACGAGGAGTCGGCGGCGATGGGCGACCTCGCCGCGCCGTCCTCCTTCGGCGCGGTGACGGGTCCCGCATCCGCGACCTCGGAACCCGTGAGGGCCGGCGGGAGATTGCGCATCAGACCCCAGTAGCCCACCCCGGCCACCGTCCCCAACGCCGCGCATGTGCCCCACAGCCACGCGGCACCCAACCCGTCCATGATCGTGCCGGCGAGCACCGGCGCGACCAGCGAGGCTGCGGCCCAGGACAGGGTGTACATCCCCTGGTAGCGGCCCCGCCCATGAACCGGCGAGAGCCTGACCACCAACCCCGTCTGGGTCGGTGCGTTCACCATTTCCGCCAGGGTCCAGATGCAGACGGTCAGTGCGTACATGGCGATCGACCCGGCGAACGCCGTCAGCCCGAATCCGTACCCCGCCAGCAGCGACGAGACGATCAGCAGTCGACGTGGATCGCGGTGCTCGATGTAGCGGGTGAGGGGGATCTGGAGGGCCACGATCAGCCCGCCGTTGAGGGCCATCACCAGGCCGAAGTCCGCGGCCGAGAAACCGGCGGCGCCCATCGCCAGGGGCAGCCCGACGAAGCCCTCCATGAAGATCAGCGAGATCAGGAACGACAGCCCGACCATGCCCATGAACCGGCCGTCGCGCAGCACCGTGCCCAGACTGACCCGTTCCTGCTCCGCCTGCGTCGAGCTGTCGGCCGTGCCTGGTCCGCCCCGCTCGGGCCGTGACTCCGGCAGCTTCACATAGATGAAGATCGCGCAGGCCAGCGTCATCACGGCCTCCCCGATGAAGCCCGCCAGATAGCTGTACTCGGCGATGAATCCCGCCGCTGCGGCGGATATGGCGAAGCCGAGGTTGATCGCCCAGTAGTTCAGCGAGAACGCCCGCACCCGGTCCTTCGGCGGCACGATGTCGGCCATCATCGCCTGTACCGCGGGCCGCGAGGCGTTGGTCGCCGCACCGACGACCGTCGCGACGACGGCGATGGCCACCGGGTGCTGTACGAACCCCAGCACGGCCACCGACACGGCCGACGAACTCTGGGCGATCAGCAGGGTGGGCCGACGTCCCAGCCGATCGGTCATGACCCCGGCACCGATGGACGAGATCACTCCGCCAAGTCCGTAGAGCGAGGCGACCAGCCCCGCATAGGAGGCCGAGTAGCCGCGATCCAGGGTGAGGTAGAGGGTCATGAAGGTCGCGACGAACGCCCCGAGGCGATTGACCAGGGTGCTGGTCCACAGCCACCAGAACTCACGGGGCAGCCCGGACACGCTCTCCTTGAGCGCGCGCCGCGCACGGGCGATGGGCATAGGTCCCCCCAGCAGCCTCGATCAGGCCATGTAATAGCTCTTTCGGTATTGCGCACATTACATAGCTGGTCATCCGGCCGCCAGTGACTTGACGCCGGCCGCAGGCGAGGCGGCGAAGGGCGTCCACTAGGCTCGGAGGCATGGCCGACGCACCGTACAAGCTGATCCTCCTCCGCCACGGCGAGAGCGAGTGGAACGCGAAGAACCTGTTCACCGGCTGGGTGGACGTCAATCTCACCGAGAAGGGCGAGAAGGAGGCGGTCCGCGGCGGTGAGCTGCTGAAGGACGCCGGTCTGCTCCCCGACGTACTGCACACCTCGCTCCAGAGGCGTGCCATCCGCACCGCCCAGCTCGCCCTGGAATCCGCCGACCGGCACTGGATTCCCGTGCACCGCTCCTGGCGCCTCAACGAACGCCACTACGGCGCGCTCCAGGGCAAGGACAAGGCGCAGACCCTCGCCGAGTTCGGCGAGGAGCAGTTCATGCTCTGGCGCCGTTCCTACGACACTCCGCCGCCCGCCCTTGAGGACGGCACGGAGTTCTCGCAGAGTGGCGACCCGCGCTACGCCACCATCCCGCCTGAGCTGCGCCCGCGCACCGAGTGCCTCAAGGACGTCGTCGTCCGGATGCTCCCGTACTGGTACGACGGCATCGTCCCGGACCTGCTGACCGGACGGACCGTCCTGGTCGCCGCGCACGGGAACTCGCTGCGCGCGCTGGTCAAGCACCTCGACGGCGTCTCCGACGAGGACATCGCCGGGCTGAACATCCCGACGGGCATCCCGCTGGCCTATGAGCTGGACGCCGACTTCAAGCCCCTCAAGCCGGGCGGCACCTACCTCGACCCGGACGCGGCTGCGGCGGCGATCGAGGCGGTCAGGAACCAGGGCAAGAAGAAGTAGGCAGCAGCACGCGGCATTGCCGTTCGAGCCCCTTGTCCGCAGTTCCCGCGGACAGGGGGCTTTGTGACGCGCCGGGCGGACCGTCCGGTAGCGGGCCACCGGATCCGACCGGATGCCGAAGGACCCCCTCCGCGCTTCGAAGGACATGCCCCGCCCGATGACACCGGGCGGGGCATGTCCGTGTCGCCGTGTGGGTCAGCGGTCGGTCAGCCGCAACCGCCGCCGCACTGGCAGGAGCCGCCCGACTGGCAGCCGCAGCTGCATCCTGCGCCGCAACCGCATGCGCGAAGCAGCGCGAACCGCACCACCTCCGCCGCTACTTCCTGCGGAGCCGCTATCGCTGATTTAGGGGAATCGGTCATGAGTTCCTCCTGATGGGCGTACGAGCCGTACAAGACGTACGAGATGGGTCGCCTCTCGCCATTCCATGCCCGCCGGGGCAGGCGCATCAACAGCGCGTTGAGGCATGGGCCCGTGGCCCGACGTCGTACCGCGATCCGGCGCAAACCGCGAAGGGCCGGCGGACGGCTGGTATCCGCCTGGGGTGGCGGGCGGAGAGGTCGGTGAGTGCCCGACGGGCCAGGAGAGCCGCAGGGTGCCCGGGACGCGTCGAACCGCCGTCCGAGCCCCTGCGATGGTCCGCCCCACCCCGGCTCCCGGGCTGTGATTCCCCGAGAGCCGGTGCGGGAGCAGGACGGGAAGGACGGGAGGCCGCAGCCCTCAGGTCCCGTCCACCGGGGTGAGTGGCTGAATCTCGTCGGCGTGCTCGCCCGTGACCAGATAGACGACCCGCTTGGCCACCGACACCGCATGGTCGGCGAAGCGCTCGTAGTAACGCCCGAGAAGCGTTACATCCACCGCCGTCTCGATCCCGTGCTTCCAGCGGTCGTCCATCAGATGCTGGAAGAGGGTGCGGTGCAGAAGATCCATCTCGTCGTCGTCCGTCTCCAGCTGGAGTGCCAGATCGACGTCCTTGGTGATGATCACCTCGGCGGCCTTGGCCATCAGCCGCTGGGCGAGCTGGCCCATCTCCAGGATGGTCGCCTGGAGGTCCTGGGGCACCGCCGAATCGGGGAAGCGCAGCCGGGCGAGCTTCGCCACGTGCTGTGCCAGATCCCCGGAACGCTCCAGATCAGCGCTCATCCGCAGCGAAGTGACCACGATCCGAAGATCCGTGGCGACCGGCTGCTGCCGGGCCAGTAGGGCAATCGCCCGAGCCTCCAGATCGTGCTGGAGGTCATCGACCTTCTGATCCGCGGCGATCACGGTTTCGGCCAGTTTCAGATCGGCGTCGAGCATGGCCGTGGTGGCGCGTCCAATCGCCGACCCCACCAGTCGGGCCATTTCGACAAGACCCTCGCCGATGGAATCCAGTTCCTCGTGGTACGCGTCCCGCATCGGGTTCCCTTTCTGCTGATGAACAGAGGTCCGGGTGGGGTACTCGGACCTCCACGCTCCCACGGTGCATGGATAACCCGTCCAGATCCTCCCGGCCAAATGAACCGGTCCCATCCCCTTGGTGAACTCTGGGCGACGAGTGTTCCCGCTGCCACCCGATTGGCTGTGAGCATGTCCGTGACCACGCATAACCTGGATGCATGGACGTGAACGCGGCAGTCGCCGCAGCAGCGGCGATCGCCGGTCTCCTGACCGGTGTGATCGCGATGCTGGCGTTCCGCTGGAGCGAGCGGGAACAGCGCAGACCCACCCGTAGCTCGTTGCACACGGACGCCGTGCTGCCACCCGGCGTCGACACGGTCCTGTCCGTGCTGCGCTCCTCCGCCGTCGTTCTCGACGAGGGCGACTCCGTCGTCAAGGCCAGCTCCGCCGCATACGCCCTCGGACTGGTTCGTGGCGGAAAACTCACTGTTGACGCCATGCTTCAGATGGCCAGGGACACACGTCGAGACGGTGAGATACGCCAGGTGGAGCTGGATCTCCCGCGGCGCGGCACCGGTCGGGGCGAGGCCCTCGCCGTCTCCGCCCGGGTTGCTCCGCTCGGCTCCCGCCTGGTCCTCCTGCTGGTCGAGGACCTCACCGAGGCACGCAGGATAGATGCGGTGCGCAGGGACTTCGTCGCCAACGTCAGCCATGAGCTCAAAACCCCCGTCGGCGCGCTCTCGCTGCTCTCCGAAGCCGTCATGGACGCATCCGACGACCCCGAGGCGGTGACCCGGTTCGCCGGGCGGATGCAGATCGAGGCGACCCGGCTCACCAACCTCGTACAAGAACTCATCGACCTCTCCCGCGTCCAGAACGACGACCCGTTGGACGACGCCGAACCCGTACGGGTGGAGGAGCTGGTCGCCGAGGCCATCGACCGCTCCCGCCACCCCGCCTCCACCAAACAGATCACTATGGCTGCCGCTGGCGCCGAAGACCTGCGAATCTGGGGCAATCGCGGCCAGCTCGCCGCGGCACTGGGCAATCTCGTCGAGAACGCCGTCAACTACTCACCCGCCCGCACCCGCGTCGGCATCTCCGCACGCCGGATCTCCGACATGGGCACCGACCTGATCGAGATCGCCGTCACCGACCAGGGCATCGGCATCCCCGAGAAGGACCGCGAGCGGATCTTCGAACGCTTCTACCGCGTCGATCCGGCCCGCTCCCGCGCCACTGGGGGCACCGGGCTCGGACTGGCGATCGTCAAGCACGTGGCCGCCTCGCACGGCGGGGAGGTCAGCGTCTGGAGTACCGAGGGACAGGGCTCCACCTTCACCCTGCGACTGCCCGAAGCGGGCGCCGCCAGGGGCCGCTCAGCCAACGGCCAGGGCCCGGCCAGCAGCCAGGCCCCCGCCACCCGTACGGACGCACCCGAAGGCGTCACCACGCCCGACGGCCGCCCCGCCACCGGCACGGATCGCCCCGCTGAGGACGACAACCGGCCCCACGACACCGATCCGAACACCGACACCCCTGCCCCGGAGGTCCTTCCGTGACCCGAGTGCTCGTCGTCGAGGATGAGGAATCCTTCAGCGACGCCCTGTCCTACATGCTCCGCAAGGAAGGCTTCGAAGTCGCCGTGGCGACCACGGGCCCCGAAGGACTCGACGAATTCGAGCGCAACGGCGCCGATCTCGTCCTCCTCGATCTGATGCTCCCCGGCCTACCCGGCACCGAGGTCTGCCGCCAACTGCGCGGTCGGTCCAATGTCCCGGTCATCATGGTGACCGCGAAGGACAGCGAGATCGACAAGGTTGTCGGGTTGGAGATAGGGGCGGACGACTACGTCACCAAGCCCTTCTCGTCCCGGGAACTGGTGGCGCGCATCCGCGCGGTGCTGCGCCGCCGGGGCGAGCCGGAGGAGGTCACCCCCGCCGCGCTGGAGGCCGGCCCGGTCCGGATGGACGTGGACCGCCACGTCGTCACCGTCGGAGGCGGCAAGGTCGACCTGCCGCTCAAGGAGTTCGACCTCCTGGAGATGCTGCTCCGCAACGCGGGCCGGGTCCTCACCCGCATGCAACTCATCGACCGGGTGTGGGGAGCCGACTACGTGGGCGACACCAAGACCCTGGACGTCCATGTGAAGCGGCTGCGCGCCAAGATCGAACCGGACCCGGGTGCCCCGCGCTACCTGGTCACGGTCCGCGGCCTCGGCTACAAGTTCGAGCCCTAGCCGGTCCCGGCCCCTCGGGGCCGATGGTGCCCGCTGACGAAGAGAACGCCCCACCGAAACCGGTGGGGCGTTCTCTTCGTGCTGTGGAGGCCGTCCGATCCAGAACCCGGGCCTTCCGGCACCGACGCTTCGGCGTCCAGACGGCCAGATGTTCAGCCAGCCAGCTAGCCAGACGTTCAGGCGTCAGCTGTGGGCGGAGTCGGAGGATTCGCCCTCGTGGTCGCCCTGGCCCTGCTCGCCGTCCTGGCCCTGCTCGCTCTGAGCCTGCTCATTCGCCTGGTCGCTCTGCTCGCCCTCGGCGCCCGGCTGGCCTTCCGTGCCCTGCTCGGTCGAGTTCTCCCCATTGCCGGGGTTCGTGGCGTTCTCAGCGTTGGCACCGTCGTCGGCGTTCGCAGCATTTTCTGCGTTCTCAGCGTTCTCGGGGGTTCCTGAGGGATCGCTGCCCGGCTCGCCCGCCGGCTCCGACGGCTTGGGCTTCGGGGGAGCGGGCTTCGGCGGCGCGGTGGGCCCGAAGTCCTTGAAGTCACCCTTCGACGCCATCACGAACGCCTTCAGCTTCACATCACCGGTGTCGCTGAAGCGGAAGACCGTCTCCTGCACACCGCCGATGTTCTTCGTCAGATCGCGGCCGTTCTCGATGAACGCGGAGGCATTGCCCTTGCCGCCGATGATCACCGAACCCTCGGCGGGCACCGTGATGGGACCGGACCCCTTCGCGGGCTTCAACTGCACCCGACCGGCGCCCGGCAGGGTGATCGAGTCGATCGTCTGGGCCTTCCGGCCGTTGTTGAAGACCGTCGCGGAGACGGCGGCCGGGCCCTCCGAGTCAGCCTTCGGCTGCACGATGACGTTGGCGTTCTGAACGCTGATGGTGTCGACCGTCACTGCTGCCGTGTCCGGCTTGACGCCGAGGGACTGGGCGTTGTTGCCCGCGCCGCAGGCGGTGAGAGCGGCGGTCGACAGCACGGCAGCGGTCACGGCGAGGGCACCGCGTCGAAGGCTGCGGGTGCGGCCTCCCGACGGAGTGTGGTGGAGGCTCACGACGGCGGCATCTCCTTGGACGTACGGACTGCGGACTGGTCGGGCTGCCGCCTGCCGAACGACGGTGGGCGGGCCGGTTGAACCGGCGTAATACCGGCCGGGACCGCGACAGTTCGCGATACCGGCCGAGACCACTTCAGTTCGCCGACAGATTACAGAGCCGTCGCTTCCGTCCTGCACCCGACCCGCCCCTACGCGTTGTGGCACCACCTGGTAGCGAACGGCACGACGAACTGCACAACCGATCTGGCGACGAACCGGACCCACAACAGCCGATCTTCCAGCTAACTTCCGACCGCGACCCCGCAAGCGGGATTCCCTTGGTGTTCCCCTTGGCGTTCGCATATCACCGGTGATCAATTCCCCGGGCCGCTCCGCATTCCTTCCGAATACCGTGCAGGTGAAAGCTTCGACGCGCCTCGACACACCTCAGATGATCAATTGCGGATTCCCGCGCCCATCAGGCCGAACGGGTGAACGACGGCCGAACGGAGTACGGGAAGTTCACCGTGTAGAACCCGGCATATCGGGACGTTCAGCCATGTCTAAGGGGTCGGTACGGGGGGTAACGTACGTGTTTCACTCGGCCCGTGCAGCCGCTCCGACCTGCGAATACCGTCTTCCGGAAGCCGTTCGCAGCACGTTCCTGTTGCTGTTGTCAAGCCCCGAGATATGCCCTGACCTGCGAAAACGCCATTCAGAAGAAGCTGTATCCGTGTTACCCTGGATAGCCACGGAAGGGGTACCTGTCACATGACGTTCAAGGTTGGCGACACCGTGGTCTATCCCCATCACGGGGCCGCGCTGATCGAGGCCATCGAAACTCGCCAGATCAAAGGCGTGGACAAGACCTACTTGGTGCTCAAGGTCGCTCAGGGTGACCTGACTGTTCGCGTGCCAGCGGACAATGCGGAGTTCGTCGGCGTACGCGATGTGGTCGGTCAGGACGGGCTCGACCGGGTCTTCGAGGTGCTCCGCGCACCGTATGCCGAAGAGCCGACTAACTGGTCCCGTCGGTACAAGGCAAATCTGGAGAAGCTTGCCTCCGGTGATGTCATCAAGGTCGCTGAAGTAGTGCGTGACCTGTGGCGTCGTGAGCGTGAGCGTGGACTTTCCGCAGGTGAGAAGCGCATGCTCGCCAAGGCTCGCCAGATCCTGGTGAGCGAGCTTGCCCTCGCGGAGAACACCAACGAAGACAAGGCCGAGGCTCTGCTCGACGAGGTCCTCGCGTCCTGACGCGTGACGCACCAATGCCGCGGTGCCCGATGACATGACATGATCACCATTGATCACGGTCCTGTCGCCGGGCGCTGCGGCATGTTTCGTGGTCCCGCCCGTATTGGTCGTGCGTACTGGTCGTGCCGGTACTGCTTCCGGTGCCAACCGCAGGGGCCGCACCACTGATCCCTGTGGTGTGCCGGGCCCGGGCGGCTGGCGCAGACCAGTAGTCACGGAAGGGTCCGTCAAGGCGTCGCGCCCGGCACGCTTGAGGCCATACCCATGTCGGCCGAGGAAACAAACCTGCCGGAGTGCAACCGATGTCAGACGTATCGCACCCGCCCCGCACCGCAGCGGTGATTCCGGCTGCCGGACGGGGGGTGAGGCTCGGCCCCGGTGCCCCCAAGGCGCTCCGTACGCTCAACGGCACACCGATGCTCGTCCACGCCGTACGCGCCATGGCGGCCTCGCGTGCGGTCACCCTCGTCGTGGTCGTCGCTCCTGCTGACGAGGCCCAGGGGGTGAAGGCCCTCCTTGCGGACCTCGCGCTGCCCGACCGCACCGACATCGCCGTCGTCCCCGGTGGCGACACCCGTCAGGAGTCGGTGCGCCTCGGTCTGGAGGCCATCCCCGAGGGGATCGACATCGTCCTGGTCCATGACGCGGCCCGCCCCCTCGTACCCGTCGACACGGTCGATTCCGTCATTGAAGCGGTACGGGACGGCGCTGTGGCCGTCGTGCCGGCCCTACCGCTCGCGGACACCGTCAAGGAGGTCGAGCCGGCACCCTCGGGAGGCCCCGAGCCCGTGGTCGCCACTCCCGAACGGGCCCGACTGCGGGCCGTACAGACACCGCAGGGATTCGACCGCGCCACACTCGTCAATGCCCACGCCACCATGGCCGTCGCCGGTGGTGACGGTGCGACTGACTGCGCCGGCATGGTGGAGCGGCTGGGTGCCCCCGTGGTCGTGGTTCCCGGCCACGAGGAGGCGTTCAAGGTGACGCGCCCCCTCGATCTCGTCCTCGCCGAAGCAGTGCTCGCCCGCAGGAGGGCCAATGACGGCTTCTGACCTCCCCCTTTCTCACCTCCCCCTGGTCGGCATCGGCACCGACGTCCACGCCTTCGAGGCCGGCCGTGAGCTGTGGTGTGCCGGCTTGTTCTGGGAGGGCGAGACGGGTCTCGCCGGTCACTCCGACGCCGATGTCGCGGCGCACGCCGCGTGTGACGCGCTCTTCTCGGCCGCCGGGATCGGCGATCTCGGAGCCCACTTCGGCACCGACCGCCCCGAGTGGTCCGGCGCCTCAGGGGCCACCCTGCTCGCCGAGGCCGCCCGGCTGGTCCGTGCGGAGGGCATGGAGATCGGAAATGTCGCCATTCAGGTGATCGGGGTGCGTCCGAAGATCGGTAAGCGTCGCGCCGAGGCGCAGAAGGCTTTGGGCGCTGCGGTCGGGGCCCCGGTCTCCGTTTCCGGCACGACGACGGACGGCCTCGGCCTGACCGGTCGTGCCGAGGGCATCGCCGCCATCGCCACGGCACTGGTGTTCCGTACGGGTGAGTAGTTCGTCAGGCTGAAACGTTGGGAGGGTGTGACGGGCGGCTTGCGGCGGGTACTCGTACCAGGACTCGTCTCCATCGGGCCCGATGGACTCCGATCCCGAACCGGCTCCGGCGGGTTTCAGGTATCCGCCGGGGTCGAACGGGTGGCGGGTTCACTGCGTCCCACCAGCTCCGTTCCCCAGCCCGTTGTCAGCCCGTTCATCAGATTTCACCCACCCGAAAGGCCGCGTACATGACCGCCGAACTCTCGGACGACTTGAGGACGCTCCTCGACTCCCCCGTCTTCGTGAACATCGCGACGATCCAGCCCGACGGCAGCCCTCAGGTGTCGCCGGTGTGGGTGAAGCGGGACGGCGACGACGTCCTCATCTCGACGACCGTCGGTCGCCGCAAGGAGCAGAACCTGCGTCGCGATCCCCGGGTGACGGTCCTGGTGCAGCCCTTCGACGCCCCGTACACCTACGCCGAGATCCGCGGAACCGCCTCGCTCGCCACCGAGGGCGGACAGGAGCTCATCGATGAGCTCTCCGTGAAGTACACCGGCAAGAAGTACGCGGAGTTCAATCCGACCTCCGCCCAGGACGCTCCCCGGGTGGTTGTCCGAATCACCCCGCGGAAGGTCGTCGGGCGTATCTGAACCCCACAAGACAGAGGTCACACAGGCCACGCGAGCAAAGTTTCGCCCCGCGTCCCCCACTGGGTCGCGGGGCACTGCCGTGCGCCCACTACCCTTGTTGCGTGACTATTCGCCTGTACGACACCAGCGCCCGGCAGATCCGTGACTTCAACCCGCTCAAGCCGGGCTGTGTCTCGATCTACCTCTGTGGCGCCACGGTGCAGGCCGCCCCTCACATCGGTCACATCCGCTCGGGGCTGAACTTCGACATCATGCGCCGCTGGTTCGAGTACCGCGGTTACGACGTGACGTTCATCCGGAACGTGACTGACATCGATGACAAGATCATCCAGAAGTCCGCGGAACAGAACCGCCCCTGGTGGTCGATCGGCTACGAGAACGAGCGGGCCTTCAACGACGGCTACACCGCACTCGGCTGCCTCCCGCCCACCTACGAGCCCCGCGCCACCGGCCACATCACCGAGATGGTCGAGATGATGCGCGGCCTCATCGAGCGCGGGCACGCCTACGAGGCCGATGGCAACGTCTACTTCGACGTGCGCTCCTTCCCCGGTTACCTCCAGCTCTCCAACCAGGACATCGACGATCTGCGCCAGCCCTCCGGCGAGGGTGAGACCGGCAAGCGCGATCCGCGCGACTTCGCCATGTGGAAGGCCGTCAAGCCCGGCGAACCCAACTGGGAGACGCCCTGGGGACGCGGTCGGCCCGGCTGGCACCTGGAGTGCTCGGCCATGGTGCACAAGTACCTGGGCACCAGCTTCGACATCCACGGCGGCGGGATCGACCTGGTCTTCCCGCACCACGAGAACGAGATCGCGCAGGCCAAGGCGTTCGGCGACGACTTCGCCCAGTACTGGGTGCACAACGCCTGGGTCACCATGAGCGGCGAGAAGATGTCCAAGTCGCTCGGCAACTCGGTGCTCGTCTCCGAGATGGTCAAGCACTGGAAGCCCATCGTCCTGCGCTACTACCTGGGGACCCCGCACTACCGGTCGATGATCGAGTACAGCGAGGAGGCCCTGCGCGAGGCGGAATCGGCCTTCGCTCGGATCGTCGGCTTCATGCAGCGCGTCTGCGAGAAGGCCGGCGACACCGTCGAGCCCGCCACCGAGGTCCCCCTGGCCTTCGCCGAGGCGATGGACGACGACCTCGGGGTCCCGCAGGCCCTCGCCGTCATCCACACCACCGTCCGACAGGGGAACTCGGCACTCGCCGCGGACGACAAGGAGAGCGCGGTAGCCCGTCTGGCCGAGGTTCGTGCCATGCTCGGGGTACTGGGTCTCGACCCGCTCGACCCGCACTGGGCGGGTGAGACCGAGAGCGGCGAGGACCTCCACGGCGCGGTCGACACCCTCGTACGGCTGGTGCTCCAGCAGCGCGAGGCCGCCCGCAGCCGCAAGGACTGGGCCACTGCCGACGCCATCCGCGACCAGCTCCAGCAGTCCGGTCTGGTCATCGCGGACAGCCCGGACGGACCGCGCTGGACGCTCGGACCGCGCTGACGACCATCCGCGATGTGCCGCCCGGCTCTCCGGGCGGCACACTTTCATACATACGTACGTACGCCTTCGAGCTTTCAGGAAACAGGTAGTAGCCATGGCCGGGAACAGCCAGCGCAGGAACCGCCGCACGTCCAACAAGAAGGGCGCGCAGGTCGGCAGCGGTGGCAATCGGCGCCGCTCGCTTGAGGGCAAGGGCCCGACCCCACCCGCCTCCGCCCGCAAGGGGCACGTGAAGAACCGCGTCGCCAACGCGAAGGCGAAGCAGACCGCGCGCCGCCCCGTCGCCCGCCGCGGCGGCAAGGGCAGCTCCGAGATGGTCGTCGGCCGCAACCCCGTCTTCGAGGCGCTGCGCGACGGGGTGCCCGCGAGCACGCTCTACGTGCAGCAGTTCATCGACAACGACGAGCGCGTCCGCGAGGCCCTCCAGCTGGCGGCCCGGCGGGGCAACATCCATCTGATGGAGGCCCCCCGCCCGGAGCTGGACCGGATGACCGGTGGCCTCAACCACCAGGGCATGGTGCTCCAGGTCCCGCCGTACGAGTACGCGCACCCGGAGGACCTGGCTGCCGCCGCCTTCGACGAGGGCGAGGACCCGCTGATCGTCGCGCTCGACGGCGTGACCGACCCGCGCAACCTGGGCGCCGTGGTGCGTTCGGTCTCCGCCTTCGGCGGGCACGGCGTCGTGGTGCCCGAGCGCCGCGCGGCCGGTATGACCGCGGGCGCCTGGAAGACGTCCGCCGGCACCGCCGCCCGTACGCCGGTGGCCCGTGCCACCAATCTGACCCGTGCCCTGGAGGGGTACCAGAAGGCGGGCCTGACCGTGGTCGGTCTCGCCGCCGACGGCGAGCACGAGGTCGGTGACCTCGCAGCCCTCGGCGGACCGCTGGTCATCGTCGTCGGCAGCGAGGGCAAGGGCCTGTCCAGGCTCGTCGGCGAGACGTGTGACTTCCTCGTCCGCATTCCGATGCCGGGTGGCGCGGAGTCGCTCAACGCCGGTGTCGCCGCGGGCGTCGTGCTGTACGAGGCGGCGAAGCGGCGCGCCTGACCCCAGCGTGGCGGGTTGACGTCGGCCCGCCACGCCCTTTGCGGGCCGCTCACCAGCCTTGACGGGTCTCGGACAGATAGGGCTGGCCGTGGCAGTGTCCTAACTCGTTGTCACTCGGTTAGATGAGTGTGGACACCAGAACGCCCCGGCCCGGGTTCGATGATCAGCCTGCGTTGAGCATGGTCAAGGTTGACTGCGACCCCGCGCAGGTCATCGTGAACCACGCCAGCTTCCGGGTGCGGCTCGCTCCGAGCTCGCGCCCCTCACGAGCCATGGCGGACACCACGCGCGTCCCCCTTACGGGTGCGGTGACCCGGCGGCGGGCTCCCGTCGTCTGGAGCGGTCGGTCCGCGCCCGGGGACGTGGGAGCGACCGGACTGCTCCAGGCGGTCCGCAACAACGCCACCACCGGGTACCAGGACGGACACGACCAGCGCTACGACGGCGGTTCGACCCAGGTGATCCCGCGGGTCGGTGTGGCAGGCGTCGAGGGTGAGCCGACCGAGCCGCACCCCGTGTATCCCGCAGTGCCCCACAGCCGCTCGGAGAGCCCGCTCCTGCCGCCGATGCGCCAGGCCGTCGGCGCCTACGACTCTCCCGACGGCTATGACGGCTATCACCCCAACGACTCACACGACTCGTACACCTCCTATGAACAGGAGCCCTACGACGACGAGTTGGACGACGTCGTGGGCGACACCGCCGGTCATCGGGCCGGTCAGGACGCGGTCCGGCACGGCTACTACCCCGGGCGCCGGATGAACCTCGGCGTGGTGCTGCTGCCGATGCGCGTCTTCCTCGGCTTCATCTCCATCTACGCCGGCATGGGCAAGCTCAGCGATCCCGTCTACTTCGACGGCGGCGAGCGCGGCTCCATGGTCAAGTGGCTGAACTCGCTGCACCCGTGGGCGCTGGCCGAACCCCTGCGTGACTTCGCCCTCTCCCACCCGGTGGGTGCCGGTCTCACGGTCGCCTTCCTCCAGATCGTCGTCGGCGTCCTGACCGTGCTGGGGCTGTGGCAGCGGGTCGCCGCCGTCGTGGGCGCGCTGCTGTCGGCCGCGTTGATCCTCACGGTCAGCTGGCGGACCGTGCCCGTCTACGACGCTCCCGACATCATCTACCTCGCCGCCTGGTCCCCGCTGATCATCGCGGGTGCACCGGTCTACTCGGTGGACGGTCGGTTGGCGAGCGAGGCGTGGCGCAAGCTCGGGCCGCGTTCCGAGCTCTGGCAGCTGCGCCAGCGGGTGCTGAGGCGGGGAGCGGTCGTGGCCACCGTGGTGGTGGGTCTCACCCTGCTGCTCGGCTCGATGCTGGGCGGGGCGGTGCGCTCCACGGACATGGTCACCGTGCCAGGGCCCCATCAGGATCCGACGAACCATCTGCCCGGATCCGCCCTGCCGCAGGACGAACCGACGGGCGAGCGCAGTTCGTCCGGCCCCACCGGAGAGAAGTCCGAGCGGCCCAAGCCTTCGGTGAGCCGGGTGGACACGCCGAAGAAGGAGCAGGCGACACCGTCCGGGGAGAAGGCCCGTGAGCCGGGCCGGGAGGCTCAGGAGAGGCCCAGCGAGCCGCGGGGCACGGGTGGTGGCGCCCAGGAGCCCCAGACCCGCTCGGAGCCCGCTCAGCAGGCACCGTCGGGCAGTTCGGGGCCGTCGTCGTCCGGGGGTGGCAGCGGTGGCACCGGCGCCACGGACAGCAGTGCCGAGGACCCGGGGTCCACGAGCGGTTCCGGCTCGGGTTCCGGCGGCGGTTCGGGAAGCGGTGGCAGCGGCCGGGTGATCGGCGGTCTGCTGGGCTGAGACCCCGCCCGCGAACAGTACGAAGGCGGCCATCGGAAGCTCCGATGGCCGCCTTTCGCATGCCTGAGGGCTGAAGGCCAGGGCTGAGGGCGAGGGCTGAAGGCTGGGGGTCCTTCGCCGAGGTCCACCCGGGCATGCGGGGGCAGGGAGCCGTCGGACGGGTCAGCCACCAAGGCGTACCGAAGTGCCGGCGCGGGGGCCGGTGCGGCAGGGGAGGCGAACGTACGAGTACGAGTTACGAGGACGGCCGCTGAGCGGCCAGTTCCTTCGCGGCCTCGGTGAGGTCCTTCGCCGTGTCGATCGCCCGCCAGTAGGCGCCCTGGGGCAGCGGGAAGCCGGCCAGCAGGCGCTCTCGGGCGAGTCCGGGGAACGTCGTGCGCTCATGGTCGCCGCGATCCGGCAGGAGCTCGGTGAACGTGGCGGAGAAGACGTACACGCCCGCGTTGATCAGGAAGGGCGACGGCGGGGATTCGATGAAGTCCGTGATGTGTCCGAACGCATCGGTCTCCACGGCTCCCCAGGGAATGCGGGGGCGGGCGAGCGCAAGGGTCGCCACGGCGTCCCGCTCGGTGTGGAAGGCGGCCATCTCACGCAGGGGGAACCGGGTCCAGATGTCGCCGTTGGTGGCGTACCAGGGCAGATCGGGACGGGGCAGGCGGGCGGCGGCGTACTTGAGTCCACCGCCGCGGCCGAGCGGCTCGGGCTCGACGACGGTGGTGACCCGCAGCGGCAATTCGGTGTTCTCCAGCCAGTCCTGGAGCACTTCGGCGAGGTGGCCGCAGGAGACGACCGCGTCGGTCACGCCTTCGGCGGCGAGCCAGGAAAGCTGATGGCCGATGATCGGGGTCCCGGTTCCCGGGATCTCGACCATCGGCTTGGGGCGGTCGTCGGTGTACGGGCGCAGCCGTGACCCCTGGCCGCCCGCCAGGACCACGGCCTGCGTCGGATGCGTAGGCGTACTCATGCCGTGAACCATATGCGGCGCGGGCCGGGAGGCCCCGGCGGCTCAGCTGCCCTGGGTCTGAGCGGCGACACCGGTGGCGAAGGAGGTGTCGCAGACGGGCTTGGAGTAGGACTGGGCGCGGGTGGGGCCGAGGCGGTCGACGGCGGCGCGGCCGAGGGCGCGTGCGATGGACATGCAGTGCTGCGCGAGTGAGGGACGGGCTTCCACCTCGCGCTGGAGGTGGGTGAGCGCGGTGCCGGGGTCCTTCTCTTGGAGTTCGGCCAGGAGGCGGTCGCGCAGGACGTCCTGGGGTGCCCGTGGCTTCGCGCGTACGGAGACGTCCTGGGAGGAGGCGGTGAGCATCTGGGACTGGCTCGGCTGGCCTGCCCACGGGACGCTGGTGACCGCGAGGGTTCCGGAGAGCACCAGGACGACGGGCAGAACGAGGGCGAGAGTGCGGCCGATTCGGCGTGCTGAGTGGGTCACGCGAGCGAGCGTAGCGGTCAGTGATGATTTGGCGACATTTAGTCACTCGCGCGGGGGACGGTTCGACGAGCCCTTTCGAATCCGGTGTTGACGGCGGGTACCGAAATGCCCGGAGCGGTGGGGCTTTTGGCGGGAAACGCGAAACGGCCCCGCAGGAACTGCGGGGCCGTCACTCTGTGTTGAGCCGTTCAGCTGACTCAGTTGGTGAGGCGCTCACCGGTCGAGGTCGCGAAGACGTGCAGCTCGTCAGGGCGCGGAACGACGTGCAGCTCAGCGCCCTTGTCGGGCACGGAACGACCGCCGACGCGGACGACCAGGTCCTTGTACTCCCCGCCGACCTCGGTGGAGCCGTACACGAAACCGTCGGCGCCGAGCTCCTCGACGACGTTGACGGAGATCGCGAGACCGGCCGGCGCGTCCTGGGAGTCCTTGGAGAGCGAGCGGGCGGCGGCGCCGTTGTGCTCGACGACGTCGAAGTGCTCAGGACGGACGCCCACGGTGACCGTGGTGTCGCCGCGGTCGGCGGCGGCGCTCAGGGCTTCGCGGGAGACCGGCACCACGCTGTTGCCGAACTTCACGCCGCCGTCGGTGATCGGCACCTCGACCAGGTTCATGGCGGGGGAGCCGATGAAGCCGGCGACGAAGAGGTTGGCCGGGCGGTCGTACATGTTGCGCGGGGAGTCGACCTGCTGGAGCAGACCGTCCTTGAGGACCGCGACCCGGTCGCCCATGGTGAGGGCCTCGACCTGGTCGTGGGTGACGTACACGGTGGTGATGCCCAGGCGCCGCTGGAGCGAGGCGATCTGGGTACGGGTGGAGACGCGGAGCTTGGCGTCGAGGTTCGACAGCGGCTCGTCCATGAGGAAGACCTGCGGCTCACGGACGATGGCGCGGCCCATGGCCACACGCTGGCGCTGGCCGCCGGAGAGCGCCTTCGGCTTGCGGTCGAGGTAGGGGCTCAGGTCGAGGATCTTGGCAGCCTCTTCGACCTTCTTGCGGATCTCGCTCTTGTTGACGCCGGCGATCTTGAGCGCGAAGCCCATGTTGTCGGCGACGGACATGTGCGGGTAGAGCGCGTAGTTCTGGAACACCATGGCGATGTCCCGGTCCTTGGGCGGCAGATGGGTGACATCGCGGTCGCCGATGCGGATCGCTCCGCCGTTGACGTCCTCAAGTCCGGCGAGCATCCGGAGGGAAGTGGACTTGCCACAACCGGAAGGGCCGACGAGGACGAGGAACTCGCCGTCTTCGATCTCGATCTGGAGCTGGTCGACCGCAGGCTTGTCCCCGCCGGGGTAGATGCGGGTCGCCTTGTCGAACGTAACGCTGGCCATGCTGATGGTTCCCTTCACCGGCAGGAACGTGCCGGACGATCCGAGTAAAGGATTGGTGTAGTCCACCTGTGTGGACGTGGGGTGACGCTACCTGCCCTTTTCTGATCTGTCAGCTGCCGTGGGCAACCAGATTGCCGGTCGACCAGGGCGCACGGTTGGTTACACTGCTACGGCTGCCTCCTTAGCTCAGCTGGCCAGAGCAACGCACTTGTAATGCGTAGGTCGTCGGTTCGAATCCGACAGGGGGCTCTCAGAAGCTCAAGATGTGTCCCGGATCACTCTGACCCGGGACATATTTTTGTCCGAAGCGGGCTCTGGCATCTGGCGCCCCGGTTGTTTCTCCGGCCTCATGTAACCCGCGTGTGCGCAGGTGTCCCGCTGCTCCTCGTGCGTTCCGCCGTGGTCCGTTGTCCGCCCGCTCGGGCTCAGGGTGCTGCCGGGCTCAGCTCGACCGTGATCGTGTTCGGGCCGCCGAGGGTGAGGACCGGATGGGAGCGGGTGCTGACCAGATCGCGCCCGGCCACAAGGCCCGAGCCGTCCACATCGGCGTGCACCCGGACCGTGTAGCGGAGGGTGGGATTCGGCTCTGCCACCTCCAGCGACAGTTGCCGGGGCTCGTCCAAGAGCACGTCACGGATGACTCGGCGAGCCACCACGCGTGCCGGAGCGTCCGCAGGACCCACTTCCTCCACCTGGGCGCGCAAGGTGATCGCCGCGCCGGGGGCGCTCGTTCCCGGCGCGAGGCGCACCGTGATTTCTACGGTCGGCATACGCTCGCGCACCCCCTTGTCGGCCCCCGCTGGCACTGATATTCCACAGTACGTTCCGCGAATCGGTTTTGCGGTGTGCGCGGACAAGAAGCCGAATGGCAGGGGGAAATCATGTCCAACGCAGAAACCAGTGTTGCTGGAGAGGGTCACGGGGAATTCCGTTCCTCAGGGGAAGTCAAAACCGCACTGATCGACGGAGCAAGCTTTCAGGCCAAGCCCGTTCGTTACGTCGAAATCGACGGGCAGGCGATCTTCGAAGGAGACATCGTCCTGGGCGCGGCCGAGGCCGTCGAACGGCGTACGGCCCAACTGAAGGCGCAGGGCGATGCGCAGCCGCAGTCCGCGGTCAGCATCTCCGGGCGGGAATTTCGTTGGCCGGGCGCGCTGGTGCCGTTCGAGATCGATGCGGCACTGCCCAATCAGCAGCGGGTCACCGACGCGATCGCCCACTGGCAGGGGCGCACCTCCATCCGGTTCGTCCGGAGAACCGCGGCGAACGCGGCCCGCTTCCCGGACTTCGTACGCTTCGTCCCGGGCGGTGGCTGCTCCTCCTTCGTCGGACGCCAGCGCGGCGGCCAGAACATCACGCTCGGCGCCGGCTGTACGACCGGGAACACGATCCATGAGATCGGCCATGCGGTGGGACTCTGGCACGAGCAGAGCCGCGAGGACCGTGACCAGTTCGTCTCGATCGTCTGGGCCAACATCAGCCCGGGCTTCGAGCACAACTTCGACCAGCACATCGCCGACGGGGACGACGTGGGCCCGTACGACTACGGCTCGATCATGCACTACCCGCGCACGGCCTTCTCCCGCAATGGGCAGGACACCGTCGTGCCCACGCAGGCGGGGGCGGTCATCGGGCAGCGGACCGGGCTGAGCACCGATGACATCGCCGCCGTGCGGGCGCTGTACGGACCCTCGCCCTCCTCGGGGCCGGTCGTCTCCTGGGAGTCCGCCCGGCTCGACGCCTTCGGTATCGGCACCGATTCCGCCCTCTTCCACAAGTGGTGGGACGGGAACGCCTGGGGTCCATCGGTGCCGGGCTGGGAATCGCTCGGTGGAATCTGCACCAGCCGCCCCACCGCGCTCTCCTGGGGCCACGACCGACTCGACGTCTTTGTGATCGGTACGGATTCGGCGTTGCATCACAAGTGGTGGGACGGGAGTTCGTGGGGTCCGTCCGTGCAGGGTTGGGAGTCCCTCGGTGGAATCTGTATGAGTCCGCCCGAGGCGATCTCCTGGGCGCCCGACCGGCTCGATCTCTTTGTGCGTGGCACGGATTCCGCGATCTTCCACAAGTGGTGGGACGGAAATGCGTGGGGCCCTTCGGTGCAGGGTTGGGAATCACTCGGCGGTATTTCCATGAGTGATCCCGTCGCGGTTTCCTGGGGCGCGGACCGGATCGATCTCTTCTGTGTCGGAACTGACTCGGCGCTCTACCACAAGTGGTGGGACGGGAGTGCCTGGGGACCGTCCCTTACCGGCTGGGAATCATTGGGCGGAATCTGTGCGGGAGCACCCGCCGCGGTCTCCTGGGGACCGAATCGGCTCGACCTCTTCGTCGTCGGTACGGATTCGGCGCTCTACCACAAGTGGTGGGACGGGAGTGCCTGGGGTCCGTCGGTGCAGGGATGGGAATCCCTCGGCGGGATCTGCAACGGCACGCCCGCTGCGGTTTCCTGGGGTCGCAACCGGCTTGATGTCTTTGTGATCGGTACGGATTCGGCGTTGCATCACAAGTGGTGGGACGGGAGTTCGTGGGGTCCGTCGGTGCAGGGTTGGGAATCCCTCGGCGGGATCTGCACCAGCTCGCCCGAGGCGGTGGCCTGGGAGCCGGGCAGACTGGATCTGTTCGTGCGCGGTACGGATTCGGCGTTGCATCACAAGTGGTGGGACGGGAGTTCGTGGGGTCCGTCCGTGCAGGGGTGGGAATCCCTCGGCGGGATCCTGACCCGGTTCACCGACTGACCCGTCTCACCGGTCGATGCGTTGCCTCGCTGAGCTGCTTCACCGGTTGATGCGATCCATCGGTTGATGCGATCCATCGGTTGATCCGTGTTCAGTTGATCCGTGTTCCCGTGGTGCGCTTCCTGCGGGGGAGGACGTGACTTCCCCGCAGGGACGCGCATCACGGGAAGCGCCGCACGGACGCTCAGTGGCGGCCCGAGACGCGGTCCGCGATCTGTGCCACCCGGTCAGTTCGGGCGCTGCGGGCCAGCGACTCGCGCCGGTCGGCGCCCCGGTAGGCCGCGTACATCGTCTGTACGCCCAGCCAGCGCAGCGGCTCCGGCTCCCACTTGCGGACCCGGTGGCCGACCCACGGCAGGGCGGTGAGGTCCGTCGCGCCCGCCTGTCCCGAGTCCTGTTGGATCAGATCGCGCAGGGTGCGGCCGGCGAGGTTGGCGGTGGCGACGCCGGAGCCCACATAGCCGCCGGCCCAGCCGAGTCCCGTGGAACGGTCCAGGGTGACCGTGGCGCACCAGTCGCGCGGCACTCCGAGCACACCCGACCAGGCGTGGGCGATCCGGACACCCGCGGTGGTGGGGAAGAGGCGCACCAGCATCTCGCGCAGCGCCTCCACGGTCACCGACTGCGTACGGCCGTCGTGGTCGGTGCGGGAACCGAAGCGGTAGGGCACGCCACGGCCGCCGAGTGCGATCCGGTCGTCGGCGGTGCGTTGGGCGTAGACGTAGGCGTGCGCCATGTCGCCGAGTGTTTCGCGGCCCTCCCAGCCGATGGTCGCCCACACCTCCGGCGGCAACGGCTCGGTGGCGATCATGGAGGAGTTCATGGGGAGCCAGGCCCGCCGCTGTCCCTTCAGTGCGGCGGTGAACCCCTCGGTGCAGCGCAGGATGTACGGCGCGCGGACCGTTCCGTAGGGGGTGACCGCGTGCCGGGGGCGGATCTCGGTCACGGGGGTGGACTCATGGATCGTCACGCCCAGCGCTTCCACCGCCGCGGCCAGCCCCTTGACCAGTTTCACCGGCTGCACGCGGGCGCCGTGCGGGGTCCACGAGGAGGCGATCGCGCCGTTGATCCGGATGCGTTCCGCGGTCTCCCGTGCGCCGAGCAGGACGCGTTCCTTCTCACCGAAGGCGACTTCGGCCGCGTGGTACGCCCGTAGCCGGGCTGCCTGGGCCGGGGTGTGGGCGACCTCCAGCACTCCGCCGCGGTGGACGTCGGCGTCGATGCCCTCCTCGGCCACGACCCGGATGACCTCGTCGACGGTGTCGTTCATGGCGCGCTGGAGCCGGACCGCCGAGTCCTGGCCGTGCAGCCGTGCGTAGCGGTCACGGCCCGCGATGCCGTTGTAGAGCCAGCCGCCGTTGCGCCCCGAGGCCCCGTAGCCGCAGAACTTGCCTTCGAGGACCACGATGTTCAGGAAGGGGGCGGCCTTCTTGAGGTAGTAGGCCGTCCAGAGGCCGGTGTATCCACCGCCGACGATGCAAACATCGGCCGAGGCGTCCCCGGGCAGCGGTTCACGGGGAGTGGGCAGACCCTCCCGGGCGTACCAGAACGAGATTCCGCCGTTCGCGGTGGTGCTGGTCATGGTGTCCCTGCCGCTCTGGCTCGCGCTGCGGTGATCCGATGGCCGTGAAGGTGCTGCTCGGGCCCCTTGTCTGCGGGCGACTGTACGCAACACAACGGCCGAGCGCCCTGGTGCGGGTGCCGGAAAATAGGGCGAGCGGGTCGGCACTGTGTCCATACGATCGCCTACATGATCGAGGTACCGGAAGCACTGGCCGATTCACAGCACAAGTACGGGGGGAAAGCGGGGCGTGCCTTCATCGAAGTACTGCCGCAACGGGCGGCCGAGTTCCTGGAGCGTTGGCAACTACGGGTGACGGGGCCGGCCATGCACGGCATGGCCGCCCTGGTTCTGCCGGTGGAGCGGCCCGATGGCACTTCGGCCGCGCTCAAGCTCCAGGCGCTCGACGAGGAGAGCGAGGGGGAGCCCGTCGCCCTGCGCATCTGGGACGGGGACGGGGCGGTACGGCTCCTCGACCACGACGCGGACACCAATACGCTGCTGCTCGAACGGCTCGACTCCGGGCGCCCCCTGTCGGCGCTGGCGGACCAGCGCGAGGCGGTGCGCATCCTGGCGGAGTTGCTGGCCCGTCTGACGGCGGGGCCCGCACCCGAGGGGATGCGCACCCTCAAGGACATCGCCGCCGGGATGCTCGCCGATGTCCCCGACGCGGTGCAACCCCTCCGCGACGACAGGCGCCGGGTGTTGCTGGACTGCGCCGCCGCCGTGCGGGAGGTGGTGGATGAGAGCGGAGATCGGCTGCTGCACTGGGACCTGCACTACGACAACGTTCTCGGTGCCGAGCGGGAAGACTGGCTCGTCATCGATCCCAGGCCGTTGGCCGGGGACCCCGGCTTCGATCTGATGCCCGCGCTGGACAACCTCTTCGACCCGGCCGAGACGCAGTGGCGGTTCGATCTGCTCACCGAGACGCTGGGTCTGGATCGCGAACGGGCGCGGGCATGGGTCCTGGGGCGCGTGCTCCAGAACAGCCTGTGGTCCATCGAGGACGGCGAGTCCGATCTGGAGGACGAACAGCTGTCCATCGCTCGGACACTGTTGGCTCGCTGATCAAAAAATAGGGCAGGCTCGGCCTATGATTCGTACCGCTGTGCCCACAGATGTTCCCGAGATCCACCGCATGGTGTGTGAACTCGCCGAGTATGAGAGAGCCCTGGACGAGGTTCACGCCACGGAGGGCCAACTCCGTGAGGCACTGTTCGGCGAGAATCCCGCGGCCTATGCGCACATCGCGGTGAACGAGGCCGGTGAGACGGTTGGGTTCGCGCTCTGGTTCTTGAACTTCTCCACCTGGCGCGGGGTGCACGGGATCTATCTGGAAGACCTCTACGTCCGTCCGAGCAGCCGTGGCGGCGGCCATGGAAAGGCCCTGTTGACGGAGTTGGCCCGGCTCTGCGTGGCGCGCGGCTACGAGCGGCTTGAGTGGTCGGTCCTGGACTGGAACAAGCCGTCGATCGACTTCTATCGGTCGCTGGGCGCGGTGCCCATGGACGAGTGGACCGTGAACCGGCTGACGGACGACGCACTGCGGAAGCTCGGCAAAAAGGAGTAAGGGCCGTCCCGCAGTGCTCGGCGGGCGCGCGCTGATCCACCAGGCACCACGGGACAGCCCGCAGGCGTCGTTTCCGAGACGACCGGGGAGGCTGCGGCCCCGGTCGTCGGGGCTTCCTTCGAGTCAGCCGGGATCGCCGGGCGGGCCGGCCAGCGCCACGGCCGGCCAGCGCCACGGTCGACCTGGGCCCACGGTCGACCGGGGCCCACGGTCGGCCCGGGCCCGTGATCAGGGGACGAGCACCACCTTGCCGACCGTGCCGCGGGTCTCCAACGCGCGGTGGGCGCCGGCGGCATCGGCGAGGGGGAAGCGCTGGACCGCCGGGCGCAGCCGCCCGGACGCCGCCTCCGTGAGGGATCGCTCCTCCAGCGAGCGGATGTCCCCGCCCGCCTTTTCGATCATTGCCGGTCCCACGACGGTCTCCGATGTGATGCCCCGCTCGATCAGTTCATCGGCGGTGAAGGTCACGTCGTCCCCGAAGCCGCCGTAGACGAGGTGCCGGCCCCCCTTGCCGAGCAGGTCGACGGCTTGCCGGGCGATGTCTCCGCCGACCGCGTCGAAGACGACGGTGGCCCGGGTTTCGCCCAGGTGGTCGCGTGCCTGCTCGACCCATTCGGGCCGTCGGTAGTCGAGTGCGAGGTCGGCGCCGTTGGCCAGTGCCCGGGCGGCCTTGGCCGGGCCGCCCGCGAGGGCGATGACGGTGGCGCCGGCGTTCTTGGCGTACTGGACCAGGAGGGTGCCGATGCCGCCCGCCGCCGCTGAAACGATCACCACGTCGTCCGGGCCGAGCTCGGTGAACTGGACGATGCCCATGGCCGTACGGCCGGTGCCGATCATGGCGACGGCTTCGGCGGCGTCGATCGTCGCCGGGATCTCATGCAGTCTGGTCGCATCGGTGACGGCGAGTTCCGCATAACCGCCCGGGGCCAACCCCAGATGGGCCACCACCCGCTTGCCCAGCCAGTCGTGGTCGGTGCCCTCGCCCAGGGCGTCGACGGTTCCTGCGACCTCCCGGCCGGGGATGCTGGGCAGCGCGGCGGGTGCCGCCGGGTGTCCTTCGAGCCCGGTGCGCAGCAGGGTGTCGAGGTAGTGGACGCCGGCCGCTTCGACGGCGATCCGTACCTGGCCGGGACCGGGGTGCGGGTCCTCCACCTGCTCGTGGCGGAGGTTCTCGGCGGGTCCGAAGGCGTGGAGGCGTACGGCGTGCATGGTGGGCTCCCCTGGAGTGGTCGTTCCCTGGTCTGCTTCCAGCTTCCAACCTCAAGTTCGATTGAGGTCAACCCCCGTGGCGGGATGCCGGACGGCCAGGGACACCGCCGACAGGGCACTGGTGAACGACACCTCCGAGAGGACGCCGGGCGCCGCCACCTGATCGCCGACCAGATACACACCGTCACCGCGATCGATCGCCGGCCGGTCCCGCCAGGTCGTTCCCGGAGCGTCGAGTGCTCCGGTGCGGCCCTGGGACAGTCCGTCCCGTCGCCACACGGTCCGTTCGCGCCAGCCAGGGAAGCCCAGGTCCAAGAGGGATTCGGCGTGCAGGACCCCGTCCGCCTTCGACTCCTCGGGCGCAATGGGCAGTTGACCTTGGATGAGCGAATGTCCGGCCGGTGCCAGTGAGGGGTCCTGTGCGGTGAAGCGCTCCAGCCAGCCGGGCGCGTCCAGATCGGAGAGTACGAACGGGTCCTTGCGGTGGGTGCGCACCGCAAGGTCGATCAGGGTCGTACGTCCGCTCGGCCAGCGCAGCGACTCGTCCTTCAGCAGCCCGCGCGCCGCATCGAGCGAGGTGGCGACGATCACCTGGCCGCGCTCGGGCAGTACGTCGACCCGGGCGCCGCTCTCGATCCGTACGCCCAACGTCGTGGCACGGGCGAGCATGCGGGCGATGACCTGGCCCCAGCCCCCGCGCGGATAGCTCGCCTCGGGCGGCAGCGAGGTCGCGCGCCGCAGCCGCTCGTGGACGAACGCGGCCGAGAGCGAGCCGGGGTCGTGGTGGAAGAGCGCCACCCCCGTGTACCGGGCCGCGGCCCGCGCTCCCTCAAGGCCCACCCGGGAGCTCGCCCAACCGGTGAAGTCGTCGTCGACCGGTACGTGCCCTGGATCCCAGCAGGCCAGCTTGACCAGGGCTGCCGGAGGCGTCCTGCGCAGCCGTCCGCCACGACGGAACCGGAAGCGTGCCGCCTCCCGTGCCGGGATCGAGGCCAGCGGCCCGATGAGGTCGCGCTGCTTCAGCCAGCCCCAGTGGGGTCCACGGCGGTAGAAGGCGTGCGGGCCGTCATTCGTGCGGTAGGGCGCCTCGCTGGTGCGGGCCCGGCCGCCGAACGTCCGGTGCGCCTCGTACAGGCGGACCGCGGCCCCGGACTCGGCGGCGGCGATGGCCGCGGTCAGTCCGCCGAAGCCGCCGCCGATCACGGTGATCTCATGCATGAGGGCATCCCTTCCCTGAGTCGGTGAACGCTCTCGCAGGAAGGACGATCCAGGGCCGCGCGATGTGACATGGCCGGTGGGCGCAACCTACAGCCGGGGGAAGCGGGCCTGGAGGTCCCAGACCACCGGGTTGTCCGCGAGGCCCTCGTGCATGTCGAAGAGGTCGGCCAGCAGATCGTGCAGGAAGTCGCGGGCCTCGCGCCGTAGCTCGCGGTGGCTGAAGGTCAGGGCCGGTTCGTCGCTGGGCATCCAGTCGGCTTCCACATCGACCCAGCCGAAGCGCCGCTCGAAGACCATCCGGTCCGAGGACTCGGTGAAGTCCAACTCGGCGTACTGGGGAACGGAGGCCCTGTTGCCGCGCGGATCGCGGTCGATGCGCTCGACGATGTCGCACAGTGCCCAGGCGAAGTCGAGCACCGGGACCCATCCCCAGGCTGTGGACAGTTCGCGGTCGGCCTTGGTGTCGGCGAGGTAGACGTCGCCGCAGAACAGATCGTGGCGCAGCGACTGGGTGTCCGCGCGCCGGTAGTCGGTCTGCGGGGGGTCGGGGAAGCGCCGGGAGAGGGAGTAGCCGATATCGAGCACCGCCCGATGGTGTCACGCTCCGGGACGTGCCCCCGCCCCGGCTGCCGACCCCATGGAACCGGCCCGGGGCTCAGGGCAGCAGCCGCCGCTCCTTGGCCACGGACACTGCCCCCGCGCGGGTGTCCACACCCAGCTTGGCGTAGATCCGGCCCAGATGGGTCTTCACCGTCGCCTCGCTGATGAACAGCGCCCTCGCGATCTCCCGGTTGCCGAGCCCTCTCCCCAGCTGGCCCAGGATGTCCCGCTCCCGCTCGGTCAGCTGCGGGCTCCCGGTGCCCCGCATCCGGTCCATGACCCGGCTCGCGACCGGCGCTGACAGGGTGGTGCGGCCCTGCGCCGCCGCACGGATCGCGGCGAACAACTCCTCCGGGCGTTCCGCCTTCAACAGATATCCGGTCGCGCCAGCCCCGATCGCCCGGGTGATGTCCGCGTCGGTGTCGTACGTCGTCAGCACCAGGACGTGCACCGTGGGGGAGGCGATCAGCCGGGTCGCCTCCACCCCGTCGATACCGGCCCCCAGCTGGAGGTCCATCAGCACCACGTCCGGCTCCAGCTTGGCGGCCAGGGCGACCGCCTCCTCACCGCTGCCGGCCTCGCCGACCACCTCGATGTCGGGCTCGCTGCCGAGCAGCGCCAGCAGTCCGGCCCGTACGACCGCGTGGTCGTCGCACAACAGGATGCGTACGGCGGTCATCGCTGCTCCCCGGGGATCGCGGCGGACACGACGGTGCCTTCGCCAGGTGTCGACTCGATGGTCAGCGTGCCGCCGAGTTGTTGTACGCGCGCCCGCATCGCGGCGAGGCCATGACCGCGCACTCCCGGCGCCGGGTCCCCCGGGACGAACCCGGTCCCGTCGTCCGCGATGTCCAGGACCACCTGGTCGTCGAGATGGCTCAGGGTCAGCGCGGCCGAGCCGGCGCCCGAGTGTTCGCGGACGTTCGCCAGGGCGCCCTGCGCGATCCGCAACAGCGCGGACTGCACCCGGTCGGGCAACTGCTGCGGAGGGCCGTCGAGGTGGAAGCGGACCGGGAGGGACGGGGTGGACTCCCGCTCGGCGAGCGTGCGCAGCGCCTGTTCCAGGCCGCCGCCCTCCGCGAGGTCTGCGGGCGCCAGGTCGTGGACGAAGCGTCTGGCCTCGGCGAGGCTGCGCTCGGTGATCGACTCTGCGGTACGGACGTGGCCGCGCGCCGTCAGCGGGTCGCTCGCCCAGATGCGGTCGGCGGCCTGAAGGAGCATCTGTTGGCTGGACAGGCTCTGGGCGAGGGTGTCGTGGATCTCCATGGACAGGCGCTGCCGTTCCGCGAGCGTTCCTTCGCGCCGCTCGGTGGCGGCCAGTTCGCGACGGGTGCGGATCAGATCGTCGACCAGCGCCCGGAGCCGGTCGGCCTGCCGGCCCATGTGGAGGAAGACCGCGGTGGCCAGTACGGCGACGGCGGGTGGCACCAGGAAGAGATTGGGGTCGACGCCGTCCCGCAGCCGCCATTCGGCGATCATGACCAGGGCGCACAGGACGGCCACCAGGACGACGGCGGCGCGGGTCGGCAGAGACCGCAGACCGGTGTAGATCAGCGGTACGGCGCACCAGGCGAAGCTGGGGGCGAGCAGCACCACCACCGTCCAGCAGCCCACGATCAGCGCGAGTCGGACCAGGTCCCCGTGCCGATGGCGCGCGGTCAGGCGACTCCCCGCGAGTTGCAGGACCGCGAGGGCGACGCTGAGACCGATCACCCAGGGCAGCGAGGGGCTGTCGGAGTGCCGGGTGAGGAAGCGCAGCAGGGCGCCGGCGAGGAGGGCGAGGAACGCGATGTTCATCACCGTCTCCAGCCAGCGGGTCTCCCGCTCCGCTCCCCGCGAGTCCCCCGAGGTGTCGTACGCGCTCTCCCGAGCAGGCTCGCCCTCCCGGTACCGAGGTGCGGCCCGCGGTGTGGGGGGCATGGCCATCTCCTACGTACGTCTGATCCGGGCGTATCGGTCCGGCGGGACAGGGGGTCTTCCTCAGCATCGTGACCCCGGGGGAGCACGGCCGCATCAGCCGATCGGCTGACCCACCCCTCCTCCATCATGCATGTGTGGGGCAGCCGGTACGCCGATGCCCACAAGCCCTGGTGAGGCCCAGGATCGATGGCAGATGGTCCCGCTGACCACCGGAACTCAGCCCCCAGGAGCTAACGATCATGAAGAAGATGTCGTCGATCTCGGTCCGTACCCGCGTTCTGACCGGTGCGGCCGTCGCCGCGGCCCTCGGTGTCGGGACGGTCGGCGCCGTCACCGCCAGTGCCGACGCGCCGGCCGCCGAGTCCCGCGCGGCGGTCAAGGCGGACACCTCGAACCGGCACCTCCAGCAGACGACCCACCTCACGGTCGACGCCGCCTCCCGGGCCGCGCAGGCCACGCTGGACGCCGCCGAGCGGGCCGGCCAGCGGATCACGGTCGCCGTGGTCGACCGCAACGGCAACACGCTCGTGACCCTCCGGGGCAACGGCGCAGGTCCGCAGTCGTACGAGTCGGCCGAGAAGAAGGCGTTCACCGCCGTCTCCTGGAACGCCCCCACCTCTGAGCTGGTCAAGCGTCTGGAGTCCACCCCGAACCTGAAGGACATCCCCGGCACCCTCTTCCTGGGCGGCGGAGCCCCGGTGCAGGTCAAGGGTGCTCCGATCGCCGGAATCGGGGTCGCGGGCGCGCCGAGCGGCGCCCAGGACGAGGAGTTCGCCCGAGCGGGTGTGGCGGCTCTGACCCGCTGACCCGCCGGCCGGCCCCCGCACGGATGCCCCGGGCCGTCGTGACGCGACGGCCCGGGGCATCGGGCGGTTCACAACCGTTCGACGGCGGCCCGGGCGGCACCCCGCCAGGACATGTCACGACTGTCGGACACCCTGCCCCAGCAGGGCTTTCCCCGGCATCACAGCGCCCCGCCCCTAGGATCGCGCTGTGCGTCCGCCCATCTCATCGCGCCCTTTCGCGCCCTTCGTCGCCCTGGCTCTCATCGCGGCATGCGCGCTGACGGGATGTAGCGCGAGCGGACCCGTACCGAAGGGCGTCCAGGGCACCCCGGGCGGGTCCGGAGTGCGCGATCCCCTCTTCCCGCGACTGGGGAACGGTGGCTACGACGTCCAGCACTACGCCCTCACCCTGGACTACGAGCCGCGCACCGGACGGCTGACCGGCACCGCCGAGATCACCGCCCGCGCCACCGCTGACCTCAGCGCCTTCAACCTCGACCTCCACGCCCTGAGGGCCGACCGGGTCACCGTCGACGGGCTGGGGTCAGCCGCCAACCAGGCCGGCGATGAACTGACCGTGCGCCCCCGGAAGGACGTGGGCCGGGGCACGACGTTCCGTACGGTCGTTCACTACTCCGGCACCCCCCGGACCATCACCGACTCCGACGGCTCCGAGGAGGGCTGGCTGCGGACCGCGGACGGCGCACTCGCGGTCGGTGAACCCGCCGGCTCGATGGCCTGGTTCCCCGGGAACCACCATCCGAGCGACAAGGCCACCTACGCCGTCACCGCGACCGTCCCCGAAGGACTCGATGTGATCTCCAACGGCGAGTTGGCCGGTGAGACCACCCGGGCGGGTCGCACCACCTTCAGATGGAAGTCGGCCCGGCCAATGGCCAGCTATCTGGCGACGCTGGCCATCGGCGCGTACGACACCAAGACCTCGCGCACCCCGACAGGGCTGCCCGTGATCACCGCGGTGGATCCCTCGGTGGCCGACGACAGCGCGGCGCTGCTGTCCGAGATCCCAAAGGTCATGCAGTGGTCCACACGGCGGTTCGGCCCGTACCCGTACTCGTCGATCGGCGCGATCGTCGTCCCCGACGGGGAGGTCGGCTACGCCCTGGAGACCCAGAACCGCCCGGTCTTCCCCGCCGAGCACTTCCAACTCGACATCCTCGTCCACGAGATCGCGCACCACTGGTACGGAAACTCGGTCACCCCCGCCGACTGGCGCGACATGTGGCTGAACGAGGGCTTCGCCACCTACGCCGAATGGCTGTGGGCCGAGGACTTCGACGGCGTACCGGCCCAGCAGAACTACGAGAAGGCGTTCGAGGACGAGTCCAACTGGGAGTTCCCGCCGGCCGCCCCGCCGTCACCGGCCAGGATCTCCAGCTCCCCGGTGTACGGGAGGGGCGCGATGGTCCTCCACAAGCTCCGACAGGAAGTCGGCGACGAGACCTTCGACAAGATCCTGAAGGGCTGGCCCGCTGAACACCGGCACGGCAACGCCTCGACGGAGGACTTCACGGCCTACGCGGAGAAGACGGCGGGCCACCGACTCGACGACCTCTGGCGCATCTGGCTCTATGGGGACGACCGCCCGGCTCGGGGGTGACGCCCGGGGCCAGGATCGAGCAGACGGAAGGGTTGAGTTGAGGGGGCCGACCGCGCTGCTTCCAGCGGTCGGTGGGGTTCAGGAAGCCCGCTTGGCGGCCCGCCACTCCGGTGCCAGGACCGACCAGATCTCCTCGTCGTGGCGCTCGCCCCGGTAGAGGTAGCTCTCGCGCAGGACGCCTTCCTTGGTCATTCCGAGGCGGCGGGCGACCGCGATGCTCGGGGCGTTGCCCGCGGAGACCACCCACTCGACCCGGTGGATTCCCCGCTCCTCGACGGCCCAGTCGATGATGGTCCGTACCGCTCGGGTCACCAGGCCCCGGCCCACCGCGGACGGTTCCAGCCAACAGCCCGCTTCGGCTGTGCCCCGGGCGGCGTCCAGTTGGCGGAAGATGACCGCACCGACCAGCTTGCCGTCCGTGCGGATGCCGTAGATGCGTCCGGTGTCGGCCGCGGTCTTCTCGGCGTACGCCTGGAGGAACGCCCGGCTCGACTCCAGATCCGTGATCACGTCCGGCAGTCCGTTGAACTGCCCGATGAACTCCCGCCCGCGGTCCACGTGGGCCAGGAACTCGTCCGCCTGCCAGGGTTCGAGCGGACGCAGCTCGGCGCCGTCATCACCCAGGGATATTGCGTACATCGTTACCTCTCACGGCTGGAATCGGCACGCTTGGCGCGAAGTGATCTTCTCATGTGAGCCCGATCAGAGGGGCGGGTGGGAGGGTCTCCGGGTGCCCTCTTCGGAGGGAACACGGGAGCGGACACGGCCGTGCCCCGGCCGGGATCGCTCCCTGCCGGGGCACGGCGCCATGCGCTCGGCGCGCCTGTCGAGGCGCACGCCGAAAGTCGTACCTAGAGGTTCACGCCGAAGTCGCGGGCGATGCCTTCCAGCCCGGCCGCGTATCCCTGGCCGACCGCGCGGAACTTCCACTCGGCGCCGTTGCGGTAGAGCTCGCCGAAGACCATCGCGGTCTCGACCGCCGCGTCCTCGCTCAGGTCGTAGCGGGCGATCTCGGCGCCACCGGCCTGGTTGAGGATGCGGATGTAGGCGTTGCGCACCTGGCCGAAGTTCTGGGCGCGGGTGACGGCGTCGTAGATCGAGACCGGGAAGACGATCTTGTCGACGTCGGCGGGCAGACCCGCGAGGTTCACATTGATCTGCTCGTCGTCGCCGCCGCCCTCGCCGGTGCGGTTGTCACCGGTGTGCACGATGGTCTGGTCCGGCGTGGCCCGGTTGTTGAAGAAGATGAAGTGGGCGTCGGATGCGACCTTGCCCGCAGGGTTCACACCGATCGCGGAGGCGTCGAGGTCGAAGTCCGTGCCCGTCGTGGTGCGGACGTCCCAGCCGAGGCCGACCGTAACGGCGGTCAGGCCCGGTGCCTCCTTGGTGAGCGAGACGTTGCCGCCCTTGGTCAGGCTAACTGCCATTGGGAAGTCCCCTTCGTGATCGAATCATCCGGCTTCTTGTCGTACGAAGCTACCGGTACCCGTCATAACGCAGGCAGGGGACTGCCAGGTTCCATGTGGTTGAGGGTTCTTCGCCGGGTTCGCGTCCGCCGCGGTACACACGCTCGCCGGCCGTCTGCGCCGGGTGCCGTGGTCTGTCGGAACGGCAGGTGCCGGCCAAAGGTGAAGTGCGTGCCCATATGCGACGCGCTGGGAAAACTGGATGACGTCCGCTCCGTAGTCGCGGGATCATGGGGGCATGTCCGGGCCCTATGTCATCCGTGGCTCGGTCTCCTTGCCGGAGGCCGAGTTGATCTGGCGTTTCTCCAGGTCATCTGGGCCTGGTGGCCAGCACGTGAACACCACCGATTCACAGGTCGAGCTGCGCTTCGACCTCGGCAAGACGGACGCCCTGCCCAGGGTGTGGAAGGAACGCGCTCTGGAGCGGTTGGCCGGCCGTCTGGTCGGCGGAGTGATCGCCGTGCGCTCGTCCGAGCACCGCTCGCAGTGGCGCAATCGTGAGACGGCGGCCGTCCGGCTCGCCTCGCTCCTCGCGGATGCGACCGCTCCGCCGCCGAAGCCGCGCCGGGCCGTGCGGGTGCCACGAGGGATCAACGAGAGGCGTCTGAAGGAGAAGAAGCAGCGCGCGGACGTTAAACGCGGTCGCTCAGGCCGTGACTGGCACTGAAGCGGCGACCGCGGCCGGATGGCTGGGGCTCTGAAGGCGCCGGATGTGTTCTGAAGGCGTCGATCTGGTCGATCTGGTCGATCTGGTCTGACGGGTTCGACCGGTCTGACGGGTCTGACGGGGTCGATGTGCCGCACCGGGATGCTTCGAGGATCAGCAGCAGGTCAACGGCAGATCAGCAGAAGGGTCGACAAAGGGACGCGGGCCGCGTCGACCGCTCGGTGCCCCACCCGGCACAGAGGGTTCGACGTGGTAGGGATTCATGCATCGGCGATCGCTCTGATCAGCCCAGTTGGCGGTAGCGGCCCCTGAAGTACATCAGCGGTCCGCCCTCCGTGCTGTAGAGATCCGCTCCCAGCACCCGTCCGATCACCAGGGTGTGATCACCCGCGACGACCCGGTTCTCCGTGCGGCACTCCAAGGTCGCCAGCGCTCCGCGCACCAGCAGTGCCCCGCTCACCTTCCCTCGTGCGTAGGGGATGTCCTCGAACAGCAGCCGGTCGCTGATCCGCCCCTTCATGGCGAACCTGCCCGCGATGTGTCGCTGACTTTCGGAGAGTACGGAGATTCCCCACATCGGTTGTTCCGCGAGGAGGTCATCCATGCGCGAGCCGTTGCGGAGGCTGACCATCACCAGTGGGGGGTTGAGCGACACGGAGAGGAAGGCGGTTGCGGTCATGCCCACGTCCTCGCCGCGCGGGCCGTCGTCCGCGTCGTGCGCGGTCACCAGGACCACCCCGGCGGCAAGCTGGGACATCGCGGCGCGGAACTCCTCATTCGTCACCCCCTCAGCATGGGGGACGCGGGGAGCGGAGTCCGGTTCGGCGGGACTCCGGGGTCCCGGTGGTCCCAAGGGGCGTGCGGGGCTCGGGGGAGTAACAGGCCAGGAGTGCGAAGTCGTATGCAACACACATGAGACGCTAACTGTCGTCACCCGGTGTGCGCATCGGCCACCAGACACAGCGAAAGTCCTAGGACCTCTGTAGGGTCGGCGACCCCGAAGGACGCGCCATACCGTTTGAGGGGAGCGTCTGGGAAGCTCTTGTGAGGAGTGCGCCCGTACGGCGGAAACGGGCGGATTTGCGTTCGTAGAACACTGGTAAAGACCAAACGCACATCCATTCGGCCAGAGCCCGTCTTCATCAGATGATGTGACTTGAGTCACAGAGGGCGGTATTTGTTGACCCTGTGTACCGGGTGAAGTGCTCGCTGTGATTCAGTGGCCGGGAAACCGCAACGAGAAGGCCGAAGAGGAACCTGGAGTTTCTGAAGATTGCTGTCGAGGTCTCGGGGAGAGCGAGCATGGAGACCGAGTCGGAGCCGTACGTCCGTCTTGCTACCCTGCGGCAGCTGCACAAGGTGGTCGCGGACCTCAACACCGCCCGCAGCCTTGCTGACACCCTCCAGACCGTCGCCGACGGCATTGTGGCCGGGCTCGGTTACGAACTCGCCTGCGTCAACCTCGTCCGGGCCGACGGCGACTTGGTCGTCGCCGCATTCGCTGGTAGCGCCGCCGCGGAAGCCCTGATCACAGGGCGCGTCGGCTCCCGATCCTCCTGGGACCGTCGGCTGTCCATGGGCGAGGCATGGGGAGAACTGCGGTTCATACCCCACACCGAGGGCTGGGTGCTCATCGAGGACGACGTCCCACAGTGGCACACCGAAGGACCCGACCCCCGGTTCGAAGACGAGTGGCACCCCCAGGACCGCCTCTACGCGCCCATGTACGCCTCGGGCGGCGGTCGCGAACTCCTCGGCGTCATCTCCGTCGATCGACCGCGCAACGGACGCCGTCCCGGCGCCTGGGGCCAAGAAGCCCTCCAGATGTACGCCTCCCAGGCCGCGATTGCGATCAGCAATGCCCGCCTCAGAGCAAACATGCAGCGCGCGCTGGTACGGCTGGAGCGCGAACAGCAGGCCCTCAGAGCGAGCGAGGAGTCCTTCCGGCAGGCATTCGAGTACGCCCCCAGCGGTATGGCCATCGCCGAAATGGGCGGCGATCAGCACGGCAGACTGCTGCGGACCAATGACGCACTGTGCCGGCTCCTGGGCCGCCCCGCATCCGCCATGCGTCGCTACTCCTTCGCAGACCTGGTGCACCAGGACGACATCGGCACCCTCCTGCGCACCTCCGCCGAAGGCGGTCGCGCGGAACTGAGGCTGGGCCGGCGGGACGGCACCTATGTGTGGGTCTCCCTGCGGAACTCCGTGGTCGCCGACACCGCGGACGGCCCGCGCTTCCTCCTGACCCACATCGAGGACATAGAGGATCGCAAGCGCCATGAACTCCAACTGGCGCACCGGGCCTCCCACGACGCCCTCACCGGCCTTCCCAACAGCGCGGAGCTGCGCACCAGACTGAGCGCCAAGCTCTGCGAACGACCACCGAGCAGCCATGAGGCCGAGCTGGAGCACCTGGGCGCGGGATACGACCAGGACCCCGGAGCCCTGTTCGGCGACGGCTTCGACTTCGGCCCCACCGGCACCGCGTACGACCACCACGTCCACACGGTCGCGCCGGACGAGGAGGTCGACGACGGTACGAAGGGGCTCGCGGTCCTCTTCTGCGACCTGGACGGCTTTAAGTCGATCAACGACCGGTTCGGGCACCAGACCGGTGACGCCGTCCTGGTCGAGGTCGCCCGCCGGCTCACCACGGGCGTAAGGGAAGGGGACACGGTGGCCCGTCTCGGCGGCGATGAGTTCGTGGTCCTCGCCGACGGTCTGGGCTCGGCCGATGCCGCCGATCTCGCGGCACGGCTGCGGAACGCGATCGTCCTGCCGATCCGGGTGGGAGGACGCGGGGTGCGCGTCGGGGCGAGCTTCGGCATCAGCTGGGCGAGCTGCGGCATGACCGTCGACGAGGTGCTGCAATCCGCGGATCAACGGATGTACGTCGAAAAGCGCTCGCGTTCGAAGGTGCACCGGCGCGCGGGTTGATCGTCGGGTCGGCCGGTTCTCCTCTTGTGTAGTGATTCTGTCCTGGTCTTGTGACGAGTGACCCATCGAGGTCAAGGCCATCCGTTGCGTTAATCCAAACCGGGTAGGCTCGCCGGGGTCGGCGTAGGGCTGACGAGGGTGAGGAGGTACCAGGCATGACGGCCGGGAACAACGGCGCGAATACGCCCGAGGACGACGATCCGTTCGGCTATCTGTATGAGGACGGACACGCAGCGGGCGCCACATCGCCCTCGGGCCGGGGCCGCGGCTACGGCTACCCCGGACCGGCCGCGCAGCCCGGTGTGCCCAGGACCTCCTACAACCACGTACGTGCGGTCGGCGAGCGTCAGGTCGGCCACAACCAGGGCCCCGGCCAGCCGGTCCCGCAGCAGGGATACCAGCAGCAGGGTTACGGCAGCCATCCGACAGCCCAGTACGCGGCGCCCGAGACCTACCCCGGAGGGGTGACACCGCGCGCAGCCCAGCAACCGTCCACGGGCGGCCGGGGCAGCGGACGCGGACCCAACACCAAGGGACTGCTGATCGGTGCGATCGCCGTGGTGGCGGTCGTCGTGATCGGCATCGCCGCCGCGCTGCTGGATCCTGATGACACCGACGACAAGACCGGTGGCCAGGTCAAGCCGAGCACGGCCCCGACCCCGTCGCAGTCGCAGCAGCCCAGTGAGCCCGACTCCGGTGAGGAAAAGCCCGCTGACCTGCCGAAGCAGGACGCGGCGACGCTCAAGCTGGGTGCGCCGGCAGAGCTCGGTACGGAGATCAAGGGCGCGAAGGGCGCTGACGGCGCCTATGTGAAGTTCAACGGTGTCGGTGGTTCCGCGAGTTGGTCGGTGGACGTGCCCGCCGGCGGTCCGCACACGATGTACATCACCTACGGTGTGCCCGGCAAGGACGCCCACACCTCGCTGACGATCAACGACGGCACACCGCGCAAGATCAATATGTCGAACTTCGCCAAGGCCGCCGAGGGCGACTGGGAGAAGGGCTGGACGCGCACGTTCGTCTGGATCGATCTCAAAAAGGGCAAGAACGACCTGAAGATCTCCTGCGAGCAGGGCAACCAGTGCGAGGCCATACTCGACCAGGTCCGGCTGGAAGCCGGCAACAAGCGCTGAGCCCACGGACCTCGGTGAGCTTGAGTCGACTCGCCCGCCGGGACCGTGAGAAGCCAAGAATCTGCCCCGTCGGCGTGCCGACGGGGCAGATTTCATTCGGGCACTCCCCGTCGATCAACGCCCGGTGATTCCCGCGAGATCGCGAGCGTGATTCCGGTCCCTGACATCGCTAGACAGCGAGGAAGAGCCGCATGAAGGTCGCCACGGTGTTGGTCATCGCCGTGCGGCCCGGTCCCAGGTACTTCCGCGGGTCCACCACATGGGGGTTCGCGCTCAGATGGTCGCGGACCGCTGCCGTGAGCGCGGTGTTCAGCGCCGTACCCACATTGATCTTGACCATTCCCGCGGCCACCGCGGCGCGGATCTCGGCATCCGGAACACCGGATGAGCCGTGCAGCACCAGCGGGACGGGAACCGCGTCCTTCAACCGCGCGATCAGCCCGTGGTCCAGGGTGGCGGTGCGTTCGGTCATCGCGTGGGACGAGCCGACGGCGACCGCAAGGGCGTCCACCCCGGTCGCCGCGACATAGGCCGCTGCCTCCGCCGGGTCCGTACGCACTCCCGGGGTGTGCGCGTCGAGCGGGGCTTCTCCTTCCTTGCCGCCGACCTTGCCCAACTCGGCCTCGACCCAGATGCCCCGCTCGTGTCCCCAGCGCACTGCTTCCGCGGTGGCCTCGACGTTCCTTTCGTACGACAACTTCGACGCATCGAACATCACCGAACTGAAGCCCTCGCCGTCTGCGGTGCGCAACAGGTCGGGGGAGACCACATGGTCGAGATGGAGGGCGAGCCGGGCGGACGATGAGCGGGCGGTGGCAGCCGCAGCCGCAGCTATGGCTGACAGCCGGCCACCGCGGAACCTGACGGCGTTCTCGGAGATCTGGAGGATCGCGGGGACACCGGTGCTCTCCGCGCCCGCCGCGATGGCTTCCGCGTGTTCCAGCGTGATGACGTTGAAGGCGGCTACGCCCCGGCCGCCGGCCGCGGCGGCCGAGACGAGTTCACCGGTGCTGACGAGTGGCATGGTGCGGTCCCATTTCCCGGGCGAGGGCCCGTGGTGCGCGGGGGCGAGCCCCCGGTGGTGCGGTGGTGCACGGTGCGAAGGGGCGAAGGCGTCCGAAGCGTGGTGACGAAGGGGTGCTGCTCGGCGGGGCTCATGCCGCTGCCTGGTGCTCGGTCACCGTGACCCGGGGCAGCAGGGTTGCGTACCCCGGGGAGTCGAACTCCCCCGCCGATGGGGCCAGTACCGTCGCCGCCGACAGTGCCACCGCACGGGCCAGCCGCTCCGGCCAGGGCACCTCGTCGACCAGGCCGGCCAAGAGCGCCGCGACCACGGAGTCGCCGGCGCCGGTGGGGTTGCCGCGCACCGGCGCGGGCGGGGCGGCGTGCCAGATTCCCTCGGGAGTGGCGGCGAACAGCCCATCGGCACCGAGCGAGGAGACGACCGCCCGCGCACCGCGGCGGCGTGCTTCGCAGGTGGCGCGCAGCGGTTCACGGGAGCCGGTGAGCTGGGCCAGCTCATCGAGGTTGGGTTTGATGAGGTCGGGGCGGGCGGCGATGCCCCGGCGCAGGGGTTCGCCGCTGGTGTCCAGGAGTACGGGTACGCCCGCGGTCCGGGCACGACGGATCAGCTCTGCATAGGCACCGACGTGGATCCCCGGTGGGAGGCTGCCGCACAGCGCCACGGCGTTCGCGTCGCGCAGCAGCGTCTCGTACGCATGGAGGAACGCGGTCCACTCCGCGGAGGTGATCGTGGGGCCGGGTTCGTTGAGCTGGGTGGTGTCCCCGCTGGCGCCGTCCACGACGGCGATCGTGCGGCGGGTGGAACCGGCGATGGGAAGGAGCGCGTCCAGTGGAGCCAAGGGGGCGAGCAGATCCCGGAGCACCGCTCCGACCGGTCCGCCTGCAAAGCCGGTGACGACGCATTCCTGACCCAGGGCCGCAAGCACCCTGGCGACATTCAGCCCTTTGCCGCCCGGCCGCTCGACTACGTTGTCCACGCGGTGGCTGCCGTGCGGGGTCAGTGCGCTGACCTGGTAGGTGATGTCGAGCGCGGTGTTGAGTGTGACCGTGAGGATCACCGCGGCACCCCCTGCTGAACCGGATTGCTGGCTGGTACTGATCATGCCAAACGGAAGGCGGTCGGCCCAGACCCCGGGCCAACCGCCTCGCCGTACCAGCCATGATGTGCCGGCCACCGTCCGGTCCCCCCTTGCGGGAGGACCTTGCCGGGCCCGGGTTACTGCGGTTCGATCACCCAGCTGCCTTGGCGCATAACACCCTTGAGACGGAACTGGTCGTCCAGTACCACCAGGTCGGCGTCCTTGCCGGGCTCCAGTGAGCCGACCCGGTCGTACGCGCCGAGCAGCTTCGCCGGGTTCACTGAGATGGCCTGGACGATGTCGGTGACGGGCAGCCGGTCCACGGTCGCGGCCCGTCTGAAGGCGGTGTCCAGGGTGAGGGTCGAGCCCGCGATGGAACCGCCCTCGGTGAGGCGGGCCACCCCGTCGATGACGTCGACGGCCAGCGGACCGAGTTGGTAGCGGCCGTCGCCGAAGCCCGCGGCGTCCATGGCGTCCGTGATGAAGGCGACCCGGCCCGCGCCCGCGCGGTGGAAGGCCAGCTCCAGTGCGGCGGGGTGGAGGTGCGTACCGTCGTTGATCAGCTCAACGGTGATCCGCTCGTCCTCCAGCAGCGCCACGATCGGGCCGGGGGAGCGGTGACCCAGCGGCGGCATCGCGTTGAACAGGTGCGTCGCCACCGTGGCGCCGGCGTTGATGGCTTCCACGGTCTGCTCGTAGGTGGCGTCCGTATGTCCGATCGCCGCGATGACGCCATGCTCGGCGAGGAGCCGTACGGAGTCGATGCCACCGGGCAGTTCGGCGGCGAGCGTCACCATTTTGGCGGTGCCGCGGGCCGCGTCGATCAGCTTGCGGACCTCGGCCGGGTCGGGGTCGCGCAGCAGTTCTTCGCTGTGTGCGCCCTTGCGGCAGGGCGAGATGAAGGGGCCTTCGAAGTGGATGCCGGCGAGGTCGCCCTGTTCGACCAACTCGGAGAGGACTCCCGCCCGGTGGGCGAGGAAGTCGATCTCCGCGGTGACCATCGAGGCGACCAGCGTGGTCGTGCCGTGCTCCCGGTGCGTCCGGACGCCCTGGAGCACGTCCTCGGCACTGCCGCCGGTGAAGGAGCCGCCGCCACCGCCGTGGTTGTGGATGTCGACGAAGCCGGGAACGATCCAGTGCCCGGAGAGATCACGGTGGGGTGCGGTGGCCGGTGCAGCACCGGTGATCTTCGTGCCCTCGATGCTCACCTGCCCGTTCTCGACAATCCCGGTGGGCAGCACGACCCGGGCTCCGGTGAGGATCGTGCTGTCGCCGGATGCCCCGTGTGCGGCGCGTGCGGCGCTGTCAGCGAGTGCGGCGCGTGCGGCCATTAGGCGGTTACCTCCGAGTCGGTGGCGATCAGATCCCAGGCGAGCAGGCCCGCGCCCAGGCATCCAGCGGTGTCCCCGAGGGCTGCGGGGACGATCGAGGGCAGCTTCTGGAACGTGACCCTCGCTTCCACCGCTGCCCGTAGGGGTGTGAACAAGGTTTCCCTGGCCTCGGCCAGCCCGCCACCGATGATCAGGGTGCGCGGGTCCAGCAGAGTGATGGCGGTGACCAGTCCCGCGGCGAGGGCGTCGACAGCGTCCTGCCAGACGGCGATGGCCCTGGGGTCCCCGGACTCGACGGCCTTGGCGCAGTCGGCCGCGTCGGCGCCCGGGTCACCGCTGGCTTTGGCCCAGGCGCGGGTGACGGCCGCTGCGGAGGCGAGTGTTTCCAGACAGCCGCGCTGCCCACAGCCGCAGTGCGGTCCGTCGGGCCGCACGATGACATGGCCGATCTCGCCCGCGTACCCGTGGGCGCCGGCTTCTATGGTGCCGCCGATGCCGATGGCACCGGCGATGCCGGTGCCCAGGGGCACGAACAGGAAGCGATCGGCGCCCTGCCCGGCTCCGATACGGCCTTCGGCGAGCCCGCCGGTGCGGACGTCGTGGCCGAGGGCGACGGGGATGCCTGCGAGTCGGTCGCTCAGGATCGAACGCAGGGGTACGTCACGCCAGCCGAGGTTGGTTGCGTAGACGGCGACGCCGAGCTCGGAGTCGACGATTCCGGGGACGGCGACACCTGCGGCGAGTGCGGGTTCTCCCAACTGCTCCTTGCCATGGGTGCGAAGGTCGTCGGCGAAGTCGAGGATGGACTGGACGACGGCATCAGGCCCACGGTCTCGCTTCGTGGCGCGGCGGGCCTCATAGAGGAGGGTCCCGTCCACCCCGACGAGGGCGGCCTTCATGCCGGTGCCGCCCACATCCAGGGCGATGACGTGTCTCACGTGGACAGTCTGGCGCGAGAGACACCGAAAGGTCTAGTCCACTAGCTGTGATTGTTGCGGGCCCGTACAAAACCGAACGGATGGGGTTGGGTGGGGTGTGGGGTGGTTTGTCTTGATCGATTAACGCTGTTGTGGGTGGGGGTGGTGGGGTGTGGGGGGCGGGTGAGGTTGGGGCTGTGAGTCTTGGCTGTTTGCGGGTGGGGCCCGTGTGTGGGTTTCCGCCTTGGGGGGTGGCGGGGTTCCGTCCTCAAGCGCCGGACGGGCTGGGCTTGGTCCGGGGGTGGGGGTCTTAGCTGTTTCCGGGTGGGGCCTGTGCGTGGGTTTCCGCCTTGGGGGGCGGGGGGTTCCGTCCTCAAGCGCCGGACGGGCTGGGGGGTCCGGGTGCGGGGTTTGGGTTGGTGCGGGTGGTGGGGGTGCTTTCGGGCGTGACTCCTCAGCGCCGGCGGCCAGCTGCTGATCCGTAGGTGACAGCCCTGAAGCCGCCGACGCTTCCGGGGACACCCCCTGCGCGCCCCCAGAACATCAACCAGCTCCGCCTGCCCCTGGCTCATGCATAGGTCGGGCTCAGGCCGGGTGCTACCCAATACCGCAACCAGGTCTGCTTGCCCCCGGTCCATCCATAGGCCGGGCTCAGGGTGCGCGCTAGCCAACACCGCAACCAGGTCTGCTTGCCCCCGGCTCGTCCATAGGTCGGGCTCAGGGTGCGCGCTACCCAAATACCGCAACCGGGCATGCCTGCCCCGGGCCCTGTCCACGGGTGCTCAGGACGGGCGCCCAGTGGCGCAACCAGGTCTGCCCGGCCCTGGATCGTCCATAAATCGGGAAGTCGGGCTCAGGACGGGTGTACCAGTGGCGCAACTGGCTCTGCCATGGCCCTGGCCATGGGGTGAGCCTCGGTGGGGAGTGTTCCCCCGGGGCGTGGATCAAGCTCCGGCCCCGGGGAGGAAAGTTTGCGGGTCCAAAAAGAGGGCGGGCCCATCCGCGAGTCGGGGCCAGGGGGAGCGGTCGGCGGGCTGTGGATCGGGCTTGGGGCCCGGCTCTGCCCGGTGGGGCAGGGCCGGGGGTGGGGTGGGTTAGGGCTGGGGGAGGATCACGCTGCGGGTGAGGTTGCGGGGGCGGTCGGGGTCGTAGCCCTTTGACTCCGCGAGCTCCACCGCCAGTCGCTGGGCGCGCACCAGGTCTGCCAGGGGGTCCACTCCCCGGTTGGCCACCAGGGTCCCCCCGACCCCGGCGACATCCACCGATAGACCCTCTGGCAGCTCGCCGAAGACCCAGGCCACCCGTCCCGGGCCGGTGATGGCGATCGGTCCGTGGCGGTACTCCATTGCCGGATACGCCTCGGTCCAGGCCCCCGCCGCCTCACGCATCTTCAAACCGGCCTCCAGGGCGAGACCGTAGGTCCATCCCCGGCCCAGGAAGGTCCACTGCTCCGCTCCCAACACCCCGTCCGGCAGCGGTTCCGTCACGGCCAGTTCCGCGTCCACCGCGGCTTCGGCGATCGACTTCACTCCGGGAATCTCACCGAGGCCGGCCCGCAGGAAGGCCAGAGCCGTGGTCGCGAAACGGGTCTGGACCACTGATTCCTCGTCCGCCCAGTCCAGTACGGCCACCGTGTCCGCCGCCTCCATCACGGGCGTTGCGGGGTCGGCGGTGAGAGCCACCGTCGGGACGTGTCCCTTCAGCTGCTGGAGGAGTTCCAGGACTTCAGTGGTGGTACCGGACCGGGTGATGGCCACGACACGGTCGTACGTCCGTCCCGACGGGAACTCCGATGACGCAAATGCATCGGTCTCGCCGAGCCCCGCGGCCTCGCGCAGAGCGGCGTAGGCGATGGCCATGAACCAGGAGGTGCCGCACCCCGTCACGGCCACTCGCTCGCCCGACCGGGGTAGTCCATCGAAGGTTTTGGCGGTTTCTGCCGCGCGTCGCCAGCAATTGGGCTGGGTGACTATCTCAGCTGCGGTACGGGACATGTGGCATGGCTCCTAGCGACGTACATGCTGTTCTCGGACCGGCACCCAGTCGTGATGGCGACGACGTGCCGATATGTGCTTAGCAGCCCAACACACACACGAGCAACGACCGCCACTTTGGGCACATCTTTCTGAAAGGTTCCTTCGGAAGAGACGTTGCAAAAGTGAGATCAGAGGGCGTAGACCACTGAAGGTTTCATGGTGGAAAATCGCTGCTCATCTCTGGGGCCTCAATGAGGTCGCGAGGGGCGCCACGGGGGCATAAACGGGGGCGCCACGGGGAGCGGACCGGAGTAAATCCAGCCATCAGTACCAATAGTGGGGGAAGAGCTGTGCAACGGCACTTCTTGAGACTGACCGCGGCGACGGCCGCACTAGGCATGGCGGTCGCCTTGGCGGGGTGTAGCGCATCGGGCGAAGCCGATGTGGTCACCCTGAAATTGATCGCCGCTGACTACGACGTCAACGGCGGTCACAGCAGCCGTGCTTACTGGGACGGCGTCGTTCACAAGTTCGAAGCAGCGCACTCCGACATCAATGTGGAAGTCCAGATCGAGTCCTGGACCAATATCGATCGTAAGGTCGCCGAGCTGGTCAAGGCTGGTGAGGCTCCCGACATCGCCCAAATCGGTGCGTACGCCGACTACGCAGCCGGTGACAAGCTCTACACCGCCGATGAACTCCTCTCCATCCCCATCCAATCGAACTTCCTCGCCCCCCTTGTCGCCGCGGGCAAGCAGCGACGCGTGCATTACGGACTTCCGTTTACAGCCTCCACTCGAATGCTCTTCTACAACAAGGAGCACTTCAAGAAGGCAGGCATAGTCAAGCCCCCGCAGACCTGGGAGGAGCTGGGCAAAGCGGCACAGCTCCTGAAGGCCAACACCAAGGTCAGCTATCCCATTGCGCTCCCCCTCGGGCCGGAGGAGGCCCAGGCCGAGACCATGGTGTGGCTCCTCGGCGCAGGGAGCAACGGCTACGTCGACCCCAGCGGTGTCTACGACATTGACTCCGAGGACAACACGGCAGCCCTTGAGTGGCTGAAGTCCGACCTGGTCGACCAGAAGCTCACCGGTCCAGTGGCTCCCGGCAAGTTGAACCGCAAGGAGGCGTTCGCCGCCTTCACGCGGGGCGAAGTCGGCATGCTCAACGGCCATCCCTCCTTGATGAAGTCCGCCAGGGCCGCCGGCGTCGACGTCGGCATGGTGACCACGCCCAGCCGCGTCGGACGGTCGAGGTCGACCATGGGCGTGGCCGACTGGATCATGGGCTTCAAGCAGAACGGGCACCAGACCGAGATAGGCGACTTCCTCAACTTCCTCTTCACCGACGAGAACGTCCTCGCCTTCGCCGCCCAGAACGCCCTGCTGCCCGTCACGGTTTCCGCGTCGGAAGCCATGGAGGCCGACCCGAATCACCAGGACCTGAAGCAGTTCCTCGACGAGCTGCCGGAGTCGGTGCTGCCCCCGGTCGACAAGACGTCCTGGGCGACCGTCAGCGAGGAGCTCAAGCAGAACATCGGAAACGCGGTGAAGCCCGGCGGCAGCCCCCGTCAGGTCCTGGAGCACATAGCCCAGAAGGCCCGCGAGGCACAGCAACGGGAGTAGCCGAGCCTCCCCGACATCGCTCCTTCGGTCCTTCGCGCTGATCGAGCGGGCCGTCGACCCGGCGCAACCGGGTGAGGGGCGGGGGGAGGCGTCCGCCGATAGGTTGGATCGTATGACCGACGATCAGGCCGCCTCCCCCGGTCCCACCGAGCTCTCCGAGCGCGATCGGGCGGTGCTCGCGATGGAGCGCCGCTCCTGGCCTGGGCCCGGCGCCAAGGAACGGGCCATCAGGGAGGACCTGGGGATCTCTCCGACCCGCTACTACCAGCTTCTCAACGCCCTCCTCGACGATCGGCGGGCACTCGCCCACGACCCGATCACCGTCAATCGCCTGCGCCGGATCAGAGACGCACAACGCGCCCGCCGATAGGGTCGGAGCATGGGCAGCTCTCCGCACGCGCACTCCCTGCCGTCGCCGTCGACGCCCGCGGGCCGTGAAGGTCTCGCCGCGCTTCTGGCCAGACCGCACAAGGCCGTCGTCGCTCTCGACTTCGACGGCACACTCGCCGAGATCGTTCCCGACCCCGAGCGCGCACGCGCCCACCCGGGCGCCGTACCCGCACTGGCGCAACTGGCGCCCAAGGTCGCCTCCGTCGCCGTGGTCACCGGCCGCCCCGCGGGCGTCGCCGTTCGCTACGGAGGCTTCGCCGGGGTGTCGGGCCTCGATCACCTCGTCGTCCTCGGGCACTACGGATCAGAACGCTGGGACGCCGTTTCCGGCACCGTGAACACACCCGCACCACATCTGGGCGTCGCCGCCGTACGATCCGAACTGCCCGGGTTCCTCGACAGCATCGGTGCCTGGCAGGGCACCTGGATCGAGGAGAAGGGCCAGGCGGTGGCGGTCCACACCCGCCGTGCCAGCGACCCGCAGGGAGCCTTCGAGGCCCTGCGCGAACCACTGGCCACCCTCGCGGCCCGCCACGGTCTGATCCTGGAACCGGGCCGGATGGTGCTGGAGATCCGCCCACCTGGCATGGACAAGGGCGTCGCTCTCGCCGACTACGTACGCGAGGTCGACGCCGAAGCCGTCCTCTACGCCGGTGACGACCTGGGCGACCTGCCCGCGTTCGCGGCCGTGGAGAAGCTCCGCTCGGACGGCCTGCCCGGACTGCTCGTGTGCAGCGGCAGCGCGGAAGTCCCCGAACTGGCCGAACGGGCAGACCTCCTCCTTCCGGGTCCGGCCGCCGTTGTCGACTTCCTCGCCGCCCTGGCGGAGAGCCTGTAGCAGCGCCGATCAGCGCTGCTGGCGCAAGGCGTCCAACTGGTCGAGGAACCACCGCTGCGGCGGCAGCGCCGTCGCAGCGGCGGCCAGTCGGGCAGTGCGGCGGGAGCGCTCGGTGGCGGGCATGGTCAGCGCCTCGTGCAGGGCCTCCGCCGTGCCGGTCACGTCATAGGGATTGACCGTGATCGCGTCCTCGCCGAGCTCCTCATGGGCGCCCGCCTCTCGTGACAGCACCAGGGCGCAGCCCGCATCCGACACCACCGGGATCTCCTTCGCGACCAGGTTCATGCCATCGCGAATGGGGTTGACCAGCGCCACGTCAGCCAAGCGGTACGCGGCCAGAGAACGTGCGAAGTCGTCCTTCACATGCAGGACGACCGGGTTCCAGCCGTCCGTTCCGAATTCGGCGTTGATCGCATCGGCGACCCGTTGGACCTCGGCCGTGTAGTCGCGGTAGACCGACAGGTCCTGGCGGGAGGGGTACGCGAACGCCACGTGCACCACGCGCTCGCGCCATTCGCTCCTGGTGTTCAGCAGCTCCCGGTAGGCCAGGAGTCCGCGCACGATGTTCTTGGACAACTCGGTGCGGTCGACGCGCACGATGGTTCGACGGTCCGTCCCCTCCGGCCCGATCTGCTGCCGAAGGTCGGCCAGACGCTCGTCCACATCGGGCCGGTGCGCCCGCTCGCGTAGGAACTCCGCGTCCGCGCCGAGCCCGTGCACTCCGATGTCGGTGCCCTTGAGCGCCTCTGCTCCCAGCAATTCCGTACAGCACTGCGCGAAGGCATCTGCCCAACGGCGGGTCAGGAAGCAGGTTCGATCGGCGCCCAGCAGCCCGCGCAGCAGCTGACGGGAGATGTCGTCGGGCAGCAACCGGAAGTAGTCCACCGGGGCCCAGGGGGTGTGCGAGAAGTGACCGATCTTGAGATCGGGCCGCAGCGCGCGGAGCATCCCGGGGACGAGGGCCAGATGGTAGTCCTGCACCAGGACCGCGGCACCTTCGCCAGCACGGTCGGCGAGGGCCTGCGCAAAGGCGCGGTTGTACTGCTCGTACGCACCCCACTGCCGCCGGAACTCCAGGTCGAAGACCGGCTCCAGCGGGGTTTGGTAGAGCATGTGGTTGATGAACCAGAGCACGGAGTTGGCGATGCCGTTGTAGGCGTCGTGGTGGATGTCCGCGTCGATGTCGAGCATGAGGACGCCCTGCTCACCGACACCGCGACGCACCGCCTCCCGGTCACCGTCACCGAGGGCTGAGCACACCCACAGGGCGTCGGCCTCCGATCCGATGGCGGAGAGCCCGGAAACCAGACCACCGCCTCCACGCCGCGAGTCGAGGGTCCCGTCATCCCGGACGGTGTAGGAGATGGGGCCGCGGTTCGACGCGACGAGGATCTGGGCAGCTGAGTGCTCGGAGACCATGTCGCGAACCTAGCCCGTCCCGTAAACCCCCAAACGTGCGTTCGCCCTCAAGAGTCCCCCCTCACCACAACTGGCTCAATCCCTCCCCCACCCCTGGCCACCACACGGGCCAGGGGCCAAGCAGACCTGGACCCGTAGAACTTCCCCCTCAAGCTCCAAGCTTGATCCACGGCCCGGGGCCCACCCCCCATCCATAGCTGAACCTACGGACGGGACCGTGGGCAGGCATGCCTGGTTGCGTCACTGGGCGCCCATGATGAGCCCGACTCGCGGACGGGGAGGGGGCGAACAGCACCAGTTGCGCCACTGGGCACCCATCCTGAGCCTGACTTACGGATGGGCTAGGGGCAGACGTGTCTGGTTGCGGTATTGGGGCGCGCCCGAAGCCGAACCTATGGGGGGGAGACGGGGGCAGGCATGCCTGGTTACTCCACCAAGCGCCCGCCCTGAGCCCGACTTGTGGACGGGGCGGGGGTAGGCGGAGGCAGTTGCGCCACCGAGCGCCCATCCTGAGCCCGACTTATGGACCGGCCAGGGGCAGACGTGCCTGGTTGCGGTATTGGGGGCGCGCAGGGGGTGTCCCCGGAAGCGTCGGCGGCTTCAGGGCTGTCACCGACGGATCAGCCGCTGGCCGCCGGCGCTGAGGAGTCACGCCCGAAAGCACCCCCACCACCCGCACCAACCCAAACCCCGCACCCGGACCACCTCAGCCCGTCCGGCGCTTGAGGACGGAACCCCCCGCCCCCCAGGGCGGAAACCCACACACGAGCCCCACCCGGAAACAGCTAGGACCCGCAGCCCCGGACCACCTCAGCCCGTCCGGCGTTTGAGGACGGAACCCTCCGCCCCCCCAGGGCGGAAACCCACGCACGGGCTCCACCCGGTAACAGCTAGGCCCCGCAGCGCCGGACCACCCTCAGCCCGTCCGGCGCTTGAGGACGGAACCCCCCGCCCCCCAGGGCGGAAACCCACGCACGAGCCCCACCCGGAAACAGCTAGGACCCCTCACCCCTTGCGCCGCCCCCGTGCCGCCGCCACCGCCACCACCCCCGCCGCCGTCAGGCTCAATGCCAGCCCGCCCAGAAGCCAGAGGCGTTCCGTGGCAGGGCTGCTCGCCGGGCTCGTGGGGGCGGCGGCACCCACGATGGCGACAACGATGACGAAGATTCCGGTGCCTCTCAGTACATGACGTCTAAAGTTCATAAATAGGATAGTCATCACTGAAGTGGTGCTAGTCATCGCTATGCGGCGCGACGCGCCGCATACTCACCGATCTCGCGCATCGGCGGACGCTCCTCCGTGTCCACCGGATGGGTCCGCGGCACGAACCCCTTCTCGCCACGTTCGAACTGCGTCAGCGCCGGCCGTACCAAGTGACCTCGGGAAAGCCGAAGTTGGGCCGTCCGGTAGATCGCCGCCGCCATCCGGCCGAGTGCCTGGCCGTCCTGGTGGCGGTGTTTGCGGGAGCCGACGTCCACCTGCGCCAGACTGTCGAGCCCGACCGTGTGCAGTGCGTCCACGAGGAGCCCCAGCTCCACCCCGTAACCAACGGGGAACGGGAGCCGCTCCAGCAGGGAGCGCCGTGCCGCGTACTCGCCGCCGAGCGGCTGAACGAATCCGGCCAGGGCCGGCCAGTGCAGATTCAGCAGCGGGCGGGCCACCAACTCGGTCACCCGACCGCCCTGACCTGCGAGCTCACCCAGCGGGCGGTCGTACATCGCCTTGACGAAGTGCACCTCGGGCTCGGTCAGCAACGGGCCCACGATCCCGGACACGAAATCCGCCGAGAACTCCCTGAGGTCCGCGTCCACAAAGCAGACGATGTCACCGTGCGTCACCATGAGGGAGCGCCAGAGCACCTCGCCCTTGCCGGCCACCGCAGGGATCCGGGGCAGGATCGTGTCCCGGTGCACCACGCGTGCCCCCGCCGCCGCCGCGACTTCGGCCGTACGGTCCGTGGAGCCCGAGTCGATCACCACCAGCTCGTCGACGAGCGGCAGCGCCTCCATCAATTCACGTCGGATGACGGTCGCGATCTCGCCGACCGTCGCCTCTTCGTTCAGGGCGGGAAGGACCACACTGACGGTGGTTCCCGATGCGCGTTTCGCCGCCATCATCCGGGCCAGCGGGCGGTCGGCTGCCGACCAGGAACGCCTGGTCAGCCAGCGCTCCACCTCTTCCAGCACGTTCGCCACTCCTGCACTTTGTGATCCATCTCGCGGTTCGGACGACTATCTCAACAGTCCGGGCGTTCGGTTACAGTCTTGAGCAACGCTGAAGCCCGGCGCACGTCGGGGTGATGCGTACACCGGTGCGGAGCGATCACCGCCCCGCATGATCAACAACCGAATACCGCTCATCCAGAGGGGCAGAGGGATACGGCCCGTTGAAGCCCCGGCAACCCTCCAGCCGGTCTCCGTCGCATTAAGAGTCGCCGCCACCCGCAGACAGTTCCGTACGGACACTGTCCGTCGTGCGAGGCAGCCGATTCAGCGCCGCGAGGCTCCCGGCTCGGGAAGGTGCCAAATCCGTCTCATGGCGAAATGCGTCATGAGGAAGATGAGGAGAAAGGGCCTCGCCTCCATGGCTGTGCAGACTGTCGCAGACAACACCACGCTCGATCTCGGACCCGCCGCGGCGCTTTCCTGTCGCGAGTGCGGCGAGCGTTTCGAACTCGGCCCGATCTTCGCCTGCGCCTCGTGCTTCGGGCCGCTGGAAGTCGCCTACGACCTTCCGACGGGCGACCCCGAGGGGCTGCGCAAGCGGATCGAAGCGGGCCCGGACAGCATCTGGCGGTACGCACCGCTGCTGCCCGTCCCCGCCGACGTGGCGGACAAGCCCAATCTCAACCCCGGCTTCACCAAGCTCGTGAAGGCTGACAACCTCGCCCGCGAACTCGGTGTGACCGGCTCGCTCCACATCAAGGACGACTCCGGCAACCCGACCCACTCCTTCAAGGACCGGGTCGTCGCCATCGCCGTGGAGGCCGCTCGCGCCTTCGGCTTCACCACACTGTCCTGCTCCTCCACCGGCAACCTCGCGGGTGCGGTCGGCGCTGCGGCGGCTCGCGCCGGGCTGCGCTCCTGCGTCTTCATCCCGCACGACCTGGAGCAGGGCAAGGTCGTCATGGCCGCGGTCTACGGCGGTGAGCTGGTCGGCATCGAGGGCAACTACGACGACGTCAACCGCTTCTGCTCCGAACTGATCGGTGACCCGCTCGGTGAGGGCTGGGGCTTCGTCAACGTCAACCTCCGCCCGTACTACGGCGAGGGCTCCAAGACCCTCGCGTACGAGATCTGCGAGCAGCTCGGCTGGCGGCTGCCCGACCAGATCGTGATCCCGATCGCCTCCGGCTCCCAGCTCACCAAGATCGACAAGGGGTTCCAGGAGCTGATCAAGCTAGGGCTCGTCGAGGACCGCCCGTACAAGATCTTCGGTGCCCAGGCCGAGGGCTGCTCCCCGGTGTCCGCGGCCTTCAAGGCCGGGCACGACGTGGTGCGCCCGGTGAAGCCGGACACCATCGCCAAGTCCCTGGCGATCGGCAACCCCGCCGACGGCCCGTACGTCCTGGACATCGCCCGTCGCACGGGCGGTGCCGTCGAGGACGTCAACGACGAGCAGATCGTGGACGCGATCAAGCTGTTGGCCCGTACCGAGGGCATCTTCGCGGAGACCGCGGGCGGCGTGACCGTCGGAGTGACGCGCAAGCTCATCGACAGCGGCCTGCTCGACCCCTCGCTCACTACGGTCGTCCTCAACACCGGTGACGGCCTCAAGACCCTGGACGCCGTCGCCCCGACCACCGGCCCTTCGGCGACCATTCGCCCGAGCCTGGACGCCTTCCGCGCCGCCGGCCTGGCCAACTGACCAACGGATCACTGGGAGACCCGAAGATGAGCGTCAACGTCCGCATCCCGACCATTCTGCGCACCTACACGGGCGGCAAGTCCGAGGTCCCGGCCGAGGGGGCGACCCTCTCCGAGGTGATCGCGGACCTGGAGAAGAATCACGCGGGCATCGCTGCGCGCGTCCTGGACGACCAGGGCAAGCTGCGGCGCTTCGTCAACGTCTATGTGAACGATGACGACGTCCGCTTTGAGCAGGGACTGGAGACGGCGACCCCGGACGGTGCGGGCATCTCCATCATCCCCGCCGTGGCCGGTGGCTAATTACGCAACGTCATTTCAATTGCCCCCTCCGTGAGAGAAACGGAGGGGGCAATTCTGCATGGTTGAGCGCGATACAGTTGGGGAAGGCCCCTCCGCTGCTCCCGTCGGTCGAGCAACAGAATGCGCCCCAGCTCCGATAAGAAACAGCCAATGTGCTTCGGGGATTTGTCTCATAAGTCTTCTTTGTCGGGCCCGACTTGCCCCGGAATTTCTTGAATTCATATCAATTTCCCGTTAGCTGAGCCTGCGAATTGTCGTCCGATTGACCTGTTGCAGAGGGCAGTTGGGCAGATACATTCAGCCGCGGTCGACGCGTTCCGGCGCACGCCTATGAAGTCACCTCGCCACTCCGGCGAGGAAAACCGAATCAGGTGAGGTCTGACCCGGGTCCGCGAAGTGCGGTCCTGCGCAAGGGCCAGTAATAGGGGAGTTAGGCATGGCTCAGGGCACCGTCAAGTGGTTCAACGCGGAGAAGGGCTACGGCTTCATCGCGGTCGACGGTGGTGCGGATGTTTTCGTCCACTACAGCGCGATTCAGATGGACGGCTACCGCACCCTGGAGGAGGGTCAACGAGTCGAGTTCGAGATCTCGCAGGGGCAGAAGGGTCCGCAGGCGGACATGGTCAAGCTCGCGGTCTGACTCCGCGGCAACTGCGACGCGATCGGCCACCGACGCGCTCATCTATATGTACATGGGGTCCACATCCCGCCGGGGGGTGTGGGCCCCATGTGCGTGCCCGGACACCGTCCCGTACACCGGCACCGTGATGAGCGGTCGGCCCGATGTGCGCGGGTGGACACCGCTGTGTGCCCCGCGCACCGGTGGGCCCGCTCGTGCCCCGTCGACCGGTCTTTGCATCCGCACCCCACCCCCGGCCGCGAGCGTCGAAGCGCGCCGTCGGCAGCCCTCCGCCGCCCGCACCCATGACGCTCACGGACTTGCCTCCTCGTGCCTTCACCGAGGACCGGCCGTGCCCCCTCCCAGCCGCCCCCTCAGGTCAGGCACGCCGACCTCCGCAGGCCCTCGATTTCGGCCGTGTCGGTCATGGAGCGCGGTGCCCGGACTGTGCGGGGAACGGTCGAACGCCATCACGCCGCCGTCATGGAACTCCCGTCCAAGACGGCTTCAACACCCCCCGCGCTCCGCCACGACACCCCGTACCACCAGGGCGCATGCAGCGAAGGGCACCCCGTGCACGGCTGATTTCGGGGGGGTAGCGCGGGGGGTGGTTCTCTCGAAGGCGCTTGCACTCGAAGGGGGCGAGTGCTAATCATTGGCGTTAGCACTCTCCGGGTGAGAGTGACAAAAAGAAGGACCGGGTCGGTGAGGCCCGCAAGCCGGACGGTACAGAAAACCATCCGGCTGGCAGGCCGTCCGTCGCGGGCGCCAGCGCGGTCCCCCAGAGCTTCCCACCCAGTCCGTGGAGGACACTTCACATGGCAAAGATCATCGCGTTCGACGAGGAGGCACGGCGCGGCCTTGAGCGCGGGATGAACCAGCTCGCCGACGCCGTCAAGGTCACCCTCGGTCCCAAGGGCCGTAACGTCGTCCTTGAGAAGAAGTGGGGCGCGCCCACGATCACCAACGATGGTGTGTCCATCGCCAAGGAGATCGAGCTGGAGGACCCGTACGAGAAGATCGGCGCCGAGCTGGTCAAGGAAGTCGCCAAGAAGACGGATGACGTCGCTGGCGACGGAACGACCACCGCCACCGTTCTGGCTCAGGCGCTCGTGCGCGAGGGGCTGCGCAACGTCGCTGCCGGCGCCAACCCGATGGCCCTCAAGCGCGGTATCGAGAAGGCCGTCGAGGCCGTCTCCGGTGCTCTCCTTGAGCAGGCCAAGGACGTGGAGACCAAGGAGCAGATCGCTTCGACCGCCTCCATCTCCGCCGCTGACACCCAGATCGGCGAGCTCATCGCCGAGGCCATGGACAAGGTCGGCAAGGAAGGCGTCATCACCGTCGAGGAGTCCCAGACCTTCGGTCTGGAGCTTGAGCTCACCGAAGGCATGCGCTTCGACAAGGGCTACATCTCGGCTTACTTCGCCACCGACATGGAGCGTATGGAGGCGTCGCTCGACGACCCGTACATCCTGATCGTCAACTCCAAGATCGCCAGCGTCAAGGACCTGCTGCCGCTCCTGGAGAAGGTCATGCAGTCCGGCAAGCCGCTGCTGATCATCGCCGAGGACGTCGAGGGCGAGGCCCTGTCCACGCTGCTCGTCAACAAGATCAAGGGCGTCTTCAAGTCCGTGGCCGTCAAGGCTCCGGGCTTCGGCGACCGCCGCAAGGCGATGCTGAACGACATCGCCATCCTCACCGGCGGCACGGTCATCTCGGAAGAGGTCGGCCTCAAGCTGGAGAACACCGGTCTCGACCTCCTGGGCAACGCCCGCAAGGTCGTCATCACCAAGGACGAGACCACCATCGTCGACGGTGCCGGTGACAGCGACCAGGTCGCCGGTCGGGTCAACCAGATCCGTGCCGAGATCGAGGGCTCCGACTCCGACTACGACCGCGAGAAGCTCCAGGAGCGCCTTGCGAAGCTGGCCGGCGGCGTGGCCGTCATCAAGGCCGGTGCCGCGACCGAGGTCGAGCTCAAGGAGCGCAAGCACCGCATCGAGGACGCCGTTCGCAACGCGAAGGCGGCCGTCGAGGAGGGCATCGTCGCCGGTGGCGGCGTGGCTCTGCTCCAGGCCACCTCGGTGTTCGAGAAGCTGGACCTCGAAGGTGACGAGGCGACCGGCGCCAACGCCGTGCGGCTCGCCCTGGAGGCCCCGCTGAAGCAGATCGCCGTCAACGCCGGCCTTGAGGGTGGCGTCGTCGTCGAGAAGGTTCGCAACCTCACCCCGGGTCACGGTCTCAACGCCGCGACCGGTGAGTACGTGGACATGATCGCCGAGGGCATCCTCGACCCGGCGAAGGTGACCCGCTCGGCGCTTCAGAACGCCGCGTCGATCGCCGCGCTGTTCCTCACCACCGAGGCTGTCATCGCTGACAAGCCCGAGAAGGCGTCCGCCGGTGCTCCCGGTGGCATGCCCGGCGGTGACATGGACTTCTGATCCTTCTGAGGATCGGTAGCCCGGTACGTACGAAGGGCGGTACCCCAACTCCCAGGGGGTGCCGCCCTTCGGCATGTCTGCGGGTCTGAGTATCCGCGTGTCTGCATGGGGCCGGGTGCCCTGTGGGCCCGGGTGTCTGCATGGGGCCGGGTGTGCCCGCTCAGGGGAACCCCAGGCCGGCCGAGGGGACTTCTCCGGTGCCCTCGTTCAATTCCTCCCTCGGAACGGGCTGTTCCTTCTCTACAGCCCTAGGAGGAGAGCGTCGATCGGTTGTCCGACCACAGGTGGATTCAAAGCCATCTGAGCGATGGATTCCGCGGGTCGTCCCGCACGGCAGTGTCGTCATGTCCCCTGCATATGCCGGAAGGAATCCCCACGTGCAAAGACGACGACTGGTGCCCCTGCTCGCCGTGAGCGTCATGGCGACACTCGCCCCCGGTCTCGCCGCAACACCCGCAGCCGCTCAGCCGCTGGCCCAGTACACGCAGCAGAAGCTCAAGTGGAAGCGGTGCGTTCCCGATCTTCCGGCCACCCTCCAGTGCGCCAAGATCAAGGTGCCCCTGGACTACAAGAAGCCGACCGGCAAGAAGACCGAGGTGGCGATATCTCGGATGAAGACCAGTACCGCGGCCAAACGTCGCGGAGTGCTGTTCTTCAATCCGGGCGGCCCTGGTGGCTCCGGCCTCTACATGCCCTACGACATGATGCAGATGCTGCCCAAGTCGGTGCGCGACCGGTACGACCTGATCGGCTTCGACCCACGGGGTGTGAACCACAGTTCGCCCGTCAGTTGCGGTCTCACCGACAAGGACTTGGAGTGGCCGCGCCCCTACAAGGCGGCCACGTACAACAAGGACGTCTCCTGGGCGCGCGGGATCGCGGACAAGTGCCGCAAGAAGGTGGGCGACAAGCTCCCGCACTTCACCACGCGCAACACCGCCCGGGACATGGACGTCATCCGTGCCGCCCTCGGCGAGAAGAAGATCTCCTACCTGGGCTACTCGTACGGCACCTATCTCGGCGCCGTCTACAGCCAGATGTTTCCCAGCCGGGCGGACCGGTTCGTCCTCGACAGCGCAGTGGACCCGAAGCTGGCCTGGCGCGGGATGATCCAGGTGTGGGCAGAGGGTACGGAGCCGGCGTTCAAGCGGTGGACCGAGTGGGCGGCCAAGCGCCACACCACCTATCGGCTCGGCGACACTCCGGCCAAGGTCAGCAAGACCTACTGGGACCTGGTGGCCCGGGCCGACAAGAAGCCCATCAAGATCGATGGTGAAGTCCTGAGCGGTGACGCCATCCGCGCCGGGCGCCATGTGTTCTTCTTCGTGGACACGGCCAGCAGGATGGTCTCGGACCTCAAGAAGGCCGCGGCGGGCAAGGCCACATCGGGCAAGCGCAGCACCGCGCCGACCGAGGCACCCCGCTCGTTCGCGATGTCGGGCAACCTCGCGCCGTCGCGCCACCTTGCTGCATCGGGCACCCCCGCTCTCTCGGGCACCCCCGCCGCCTCGGGCGACTTCGCCACGCTGGACAACCTCGATTCGGCGTTCTGGACGGTCGTGTGCAACGACAACTCCGCCGCCTGGCCCCGGGACACCGAGCAGTACCGCAAGGACGCGATCCGCGACAAGGCCCGCTATCCGCTGTTCGGCGACTTCGCCTCCAACATCAAGCCGTGCGCCTTCTGGAACAAGTCAGTCGAGCCCGTGACCGTGGTCGACAACAAGGTGCCCGCGCTGATCCTCCAGAACGAGTGGGACCCGCAGACCCCGCTCTCCTCCGCTCTCGGTCTGCACCGGGCGCTGAAGGGGTCCAAGCTGCTCACGGTCAAGGGCGGCGAAGGACACGGCGTCTACGGGGGCCTCAACTTCTGTGCCGACAGCATCACCAACACCTACCTCAACACCGGCAAGCTGCCCGCGAAGAACGTCAGTTGCCAGGCGAGCGGGTCGCCGCGCACCTCCGGTCCGCGCACCAGCCCGATCCCGCTGCCCCAACTGCCCAACCGCTTCTGAGGACCTTCTCCCCCGCTTCTGAGGACCTCCTCCCCGGCGCTCGTGATCCGCAGGGCCGGGCGCCGGGGAAGGGGTTGGTTCGAGCGGACCATCGGCAGAGGGTTCGCTACGAGCGACACCATCGGCAGAAGAGGCGTCGGGCAGGCGAAGAAGCGGCATGAGTGGCCGTAACGTTGCCCGGACCCGACCATCGGCAGCGAAGGTGTACGAAATCACACCGGCCCCGAGGGTGGGAAAGCTCACAGGTCCGTTTCGCCATCCGCCGCCAGGGGCCGGCTGAACTCCTGACGGTCCGTCCGAACAGTGGGCGGTTTCCGGTAAAAGGCGTGGTCTGTCGGTGGAGTCGGATGCGTGCGGGGGGAATCCGGTACCACGGTGGGGCGAGTCGGACAGCTCTGTGGAGCCCGGTGCATGCCGCTGGCACACACAAGTGGGGCTTTCCGTCGGGCGGTCCGGCACGGCAAAGTCATGTCAGCCCATTCGCCGGGCCGAGATCGGAAGGACTCTCCATGCGTGCACAGCGGCTGGTGCCACTGATCGCGGTCACCGTGCTCGCGACGCTCGCCCCTGCGCTCTACTCCGTGGAACCGGCCAGTGCGGCCAGCGCGCTGGACCGGTACATCCGCCAGACCCCGGTGTGGCAGTCCTGTGCCGACACCACTCCCGACTTCCAGTGCGCGACGATCGAAGTGCCGCTCGACTACCAGACGCCCGGCGGCAGGGCGATCGATCTGGAGATATCGCGGCTTACCGCGGGAGACCCGGTCAAGCGCCGTGGAGTACTGCTGCTCAACCCCGGTGGGCCCGGTGCCGGTGGGTTGGGGATGCCGCTCCAGATGACGGCCGCCATGCCCAAGTCGGTCACCGACCGGTACGACCTGATCGGCTTCGACCCGCGGGGCGTCGGCCAGAGTTCCCCCTTGAGCTGCCGCACCACCGAGGACGAGCGGAAGTGGCTCAGGCCCTTCCGCGAGAAGGCGTTCTCCCAGCAGGTGGCATGGGCGCGCACCATCGCGAGCAAGTGCCGCACCGAGTCCAGCGACCGCATGCGCTACACCACCACCCGTAACACCGCGCGGGACATGGACATCATCCGGGCGGTACTGGGCGAGCAGAAGATCTCCTACTTCGGCTACTCCTACGGCACCTATCTGGGCGCGGTCTACGGGCAGTTGTTCCCCCGGCGGACTGATCGGTTCGTCCTGGACAGTGCCATCGACCCCGAACTCATCTGGCGGGGCACCTTCCAGAAGTGGGCGTCGGAGGCCGAGCCCGCCTTCCAGCGCTGGGCGGAGTGGACCGCCGAGCGCCACACCACCTATCAGCTCGGGGACACCCGCGACGAGGTGATCGGGACCTTCTGGGGGCTGGTGGACCGGGCGGACCGCGAGCCCATCGTGTGGGGCGAGCACTCCCTGACCGGTGCGGACATCCGCGATCTGTTCCGCGGCACGTTCTTCTCGCCCCGCATCGGTGCGGGGTACATGGCCGATCTCAAGCGGGCTGCGGCGGGTGAACCCGTACCGGCGTTGCCCGAGTTGAAGCCGGTGTCGGACAATGCGGTGGCGGCCCTGTACGCCCTGTTGTGCGGGGACAGCCGCAGTTGGCCGCGCGACCCCCAGACCTATCGACGGGACGCGTACCACGACGCGGGCCGCTATCCGCTGTACGGGGACCATCCCTCCAATGTCTCCCCCTGTGCGTTCTGGACCAAGGCGATCGAGCCGGCCACCAAGATCGACCACGGGGGCAGTGCGCTGATCCTCCACAACGAGTGGGATTCACAGACCCCCCTGTCGACGGGGATCGCCATGCACAAGGCGCTCAAGGGTTCGCGTCTGGTGACGGTCGACGAGGGTGAGGGGCACGGCGTGTACGACCTCAGCGGCAATGTCTGCGCCGAGACTGCGGCCAACGCCTATCTGGTGTCCGGCCGGCTGCCGGCGAGCAATCTGAACTGTCCTTCCTCGTCGGAGCCGGAGCGCACCGGAACGCTTCCGGGGCCCAGTAATCCGCTCACACCGGGGTTCTCCTGACGATCGGGCGACGATCGGGCCCAGCGTTCGTCAACGCGTGGCCCTGGCCGATCTGCGGGCCAGTTGGGCGTGGGCGTGCACCCGGGACGGCGGCAGGGCGGCGGGGTTCGTGGACGGGGTGCGTTCTCCTCGACAGGAGGCACAGGTGCCACCCGGCAGCGCCTGCGGGCGTCCGGGCGCGCCGCAGGTGTCGCACTCCAGGATGCGTAGGGCGGGCGGGGGCGCCGGGGCCGTCGGCGGGATCTTGTGCACCAGTCGGTTGCGGGTGAGGGCCGCAGGGCTGTGGATCGGGTCGGGCAGCCCCGTGGTCAGCGCCCGCAGCACCTCGGCTTCGGTGGCGCCACGGGTGAACCACTGGGACACCAGCGGTTCCAGGGAGGCGCACTCCGCCGCCGACAGGGAGAGCGCGGGAGCCGTGCGTCCCAGGGCCACCAGCAGGATCAGGGCCCGTGACCGGGTGGGCCGGGGCGGAACGTCCTCCCGTAGCTCCCCACCGGCGAAGGCGGCCCACCAGGTGTCGTCCCGTGCGGTGCGCGAGAACCAGGTGCGGGTGACCCAGCGGGCGCTGTTCGAGCCCTTGAGGTGTTCGCGACCACGTCGTAAGTGCCCTGCGCGGGCCAGGTGGTTGAGAGCCGTACGCAGGGCGCACTGCCCGTACGGGAGGACCTTGGCGAGGGTCTTGACGGAGATGTCTGAGCCGTCCGCCAGCCGGTCGATGTAGGCGGCGACGGCGGCTTCCCGGCTAGGGAGGTGGGCGAACGTCTGCTTGGTGGGGGCTACTTGGTTCGGCGCTGAGCGCTTTCCGTAGCCCGGATTGGCCATCGGGTGGGTGTGGGCGTGCACTTGAGACGGGACAGCACTAAGCTGGGTATCAGCCATCTGGATCACTCTTCTGATCTTGGTTGGTCAGACCCCCGCAGGTGTTGCTAGCGCCTGGCGGGGGTTGTTTCGTTCTGAGGGCACGGGAGTCGTGCCGCTGTGGGCACGCTAGAGCCTGATGACACTCCGTGGCAAACCGGTAGCCCGGAGTCAACTGCACGGGTGGGTGGGCGGGTTGAAGCCCTCCTCCCGTTCCTTGAAGAGAGGGCTCGCGGCTCGGGGCTCAAATCCCGGCGGGCCCGAGATCCGATGACTGGCTGCCCTGGCCCGACCGGCGCCAAACGCGATCTCGGCGACTCGAAGCTCAAGCTCCCAGCGTCGGGGCCGGCTTCTGGCGCACCCGTACGGACCGTCGTGGGCATCCCCGACCCGGCGCCGACTCGCCCGCCAAATAGTAGGACTATTAGGGCTGGATTGTCCTTGTTCAGGCGGGGCAGTTCTTGGACACGCTGTGTACGTAAGTCGCGACCACGGCGTGGAGGTGAAGGGCCTATGACAACGCAATCGGCGGAGCGCCTACGGGCGGCCGAGGAGGTCATCGAACAGTTGAGGACCGAACTGAGGGAAATGGGAGTGACATTGCCGTCGCTTCGCGTCGACCCCATTTCGCTCGCCAGCGATGACCCCTACCCCCTGGTCGATCTGGGGCGGTGCAATCTGGATACGGCGATGAGACTGGCTGTCGTACTCCACCAGGTCAGGGGCTGATCGACCGCTGATAGGCGGACGCGGACGCGGGGGCGAGCCGGGAGCGAAATCCCGGTGCGCCCCCTCCGCATTTCGATGAGACTCGGACCATGACTGCACGCATCACCCGAATCAACCCTGACAATCTCCACGCGACCCCCGGCTACCACCACATCACCGTCGTCGAAGCGGGCCGGACCGCATATCTGGCCGGGCAATGCCCCCTGGATCCGGCCGGCGACCTGGTGGGAGAGGCCGACCTCAACGCCCAGATCGACCAGGTCGCGGCCAATGCCGTGGCCGCCCTCACCGCGGTGGACGCCACCCCGCAGGACGTCGTTCGATCAGTGATCTACGTGGCGAGCGCCGATGCGGAGGTGCTGGCGGCGGCCTGGTTCCGCCTCAACGAATCCGTGCTCGCCCCCGCCTTCACCACCGCGAGCACCCTGCTGGGCGTGGCCCAACTCGGCTACCCGGGACAGCTGATCGAGGTGGACCTGACGGCGTCGCTGGGCTGAGCCGGAGCACTGCGCACCGAGCGGCCACCCCTGAGCGCTGGGCGCCGGTCAGTTGAGCCGGGGCACTGCGCACCGGGTGGCCCGCCCGGACATCCGCCCGCGGCCTGTGGAAACGGCCGCGGCCAGTGCGCGTCCCCCGGGCCGTCCGATCGCCGCCCCGGCATGCCATGGCCGGTTTGCGCAACCCCCTTTGGGTGCTCCTTGAACCGGTCCACCACGACCAAGGAGAACGTCGGCGCTCCACCTCACAGTCGATGTCGTATGCATCCTCTTCGGGCAGGGTGGGCCCATGACCAGCCACTCGGGCCAGGGCCCAACGCCGATCGTCGTCGAACCCGACTGGAGCACCGCCGGAGTCCTCGGCGCCGCCCGGGGCGCCCGTGACGACGACGGACCCATCGGTACGGAACAACTCCTGGCCGCCCTCACCGACGAGGGTTCCACCGCCAGGCGCGCGCTGGCCGACGCACGGGTCACCAAAACCGTCATGCTCAGTCTGCTGCGCGACCGGGCAGGCCGCCCCGACGCCTGGACGAGCACTGACGACATCGCCCGGAGCGTGGACATCCAGGTCGCGCTGGGCGAGCACGCGGCCAAGGGCGTCCAACTGACGGGTGCCGCCCGGCGAGCTGTCGACACCGCCATGGCCGCGGCGGTACAGCAGCGTGCGAAGAAACTGACCACCGTCATGCTCCTACGGGCCGTACTCCAGGACGAACAGAGCCGGGCCGCCGAGGCGCTGCGGATCTGCGGCACCACCCCTGCCGCCGTCATCGCCCTCATCGACGGCGCGGAGCCCGACCCCGATGACGGCCTCGACCTGATGCTGTGGAAGACCCGCGATGGTTTGTTGGGGCACCGTGCCTATCGGAGCCTCGGTTTCTTCAAGCGCTGGTTGGTCATCTCCGCCGGGGTCAACTGGGCCTCCACCCCGATCGCCTGGGTGAAGATGGAGACCGAGGTACACGTCAAGTGGCTCGGCCACGATGAACAGCGCACCGAGCACCTGTTGCTGGCCGTCCTCGCGACCCATGAAGTGGCCGTGCACTACCCGCATCTGGCGGCCGAGGGGCTGGCCGGCGCGGACCTCCTGGACACCCGGTACGCGGGCGGCCGACGACTCCATGAGATGGGTGTCGACTACGCCTCGGTGTGGGCGGCGATCGAGCGCGACGAGTCGGAGAGGTTCGCCCTCGGGGCAGAGGATTCCCGGGCCGTCGGGAAGTACCTCGACGCAGCCGCGTCCGACAGTGGAACCGGGCCCCTGGTGGAAGCCCTCTTGCGGGACGACACCCGCGCTCGCCGGCTCGTCGAGGCGCTGGGCGCTGTCGACGGCTGAGATACGGGCACGGTGGGGCACTGCTGCGCGCTGTTCCCTCGGTGTGCGAGGAAGACGGAGGGCGACCCTGGGGTGGTGCCGGGGCCTCGGGTGGGGCCGAGGGGCCGGGGGCACGACCGGTTTTCGGGCGCCGCGAATCCTTCCTGCACGAACGGTGAGTTCTCTGTGTTCTCTGTGTTCTCCGTGCGCTCCGGTTCTCTGTGTCTGCCGTCGCGCACGGTGTTCTTCATGTGTGCTTCATGGCGCGGTGTTCTCGATGGGGCCCGCGTGGTGGCTGCTTCAGCCGGTTCTCAGTTGGTTCTCAGCCGGTTCTCGTCCGGTTGCTCAGCCAGTTCCTCGGGGGGCTAGCCGGTTGCTGACAGGGCAGCGCGGAGATGGCCGTCGGACTGGGTGAGCAGCCGGGTCGCCGTGGAGGCGTCCACCTTCCCCAGGATCGTCAGGATCGCGCTCTTGACCTCGCCGTCGGTGGCGAGGAGCGCGGCTTCGACCTGTTCGTCGGATGCACCGGTGGCCAGGGAGACGATCCGCCGGGAACGGGCGTGCAGCTTCTCGTTGGAGGCGCGCAGATCGACCATGAGGTTTCCGTAGGTCTTGCCGAGCCGGATCATGGTGATCGTCGAGATCATGTTGAGGACGAGCTTCTGTGCCGTGCCGGACTTCAACCGGGTGGAGCCCGTGAGCAGTTCCGGTCCGACGACGACCTCGATGCCGTGGTCGGCTGCGGCCGAAAGCGCGCTGCCCGCGTTGCAGGACAGTCCGACCGTGAGCGCGCCACGGGAGCGGGCGTACTCGACGGCACCCACGGCATAGGGGGTGCGACCGGAGGCGGAGACGCCGATCACCGTGTCGTCCGGCGTCAGTGCCAGCCCGTCGAGATCGGCGGCGGCCAAGGCGGCATCGTCCTCCGCGCCCTCGACGGCTTCGGAGATCGCCTCCGTACCGCCGGCGATGAGGCCCACCACCTGCGTGGGGCCGGTGTTGAAGGTCGGGGGGCACTCGCTGGCGTCGAGGATGCCCATCCGGCCGGCCGTGCCGGCGCCCGCGTAGACCAGCCGTCCGCCGCGGGCCATCCGTTCGGCGATGGCGTCGATCGCGGCGGCGATCCGGGGCAGTTGGGCGGCGACCGCGGCGGGGACGGTCTGGTCCTCCCCGTTCATGATCCGTGCGATGTCCAGGGTGGGCAGCTCGTCGATGTCGGCCAGCTCGGGGCGGAACGCCTCGGTGGTCAGGGAGTCGAGTTGGGCGCGCAGCTCGCGGTAGCGCGCGGGGGTTGATGTGGAGGCCGATGCGGAGGTCGACGTCGATGCCGACGTGGAGGTCATGGAGCTCTGCTCTCTATCAGGTGGTCCGTCGCCGCTCTTCATCTCGGGTTGCGGTGGTTGTGGCGGTGGGCGAGCGCTTCGTAGGAGGCGGCGAGTGCGGGAGCCGCCGTGTCGTAGGTCCGCTGGGCGACACCTATGAACAGGCAGTCGACGACCAGCAGTTGCCCCGTACGGGAGGACATGGCGGCCGGCCGCAACTCGCTCTCGCGGGCCGTGGACGTGGTCAGCACCTGGTCGGCGTACTGGGTGACCGGTCCGTCCGGGCGGCCGGTGACCGCGATCGTGGTGGCGCCGCGGTCGAAGGCCACGCGCAGTGGTTCGATCACGTCGCTGGTGCTGCCCGAGTGGGTGATGGCGAGGGCGACATCACCGGAGCGCAGTTGTACGGCATTGGTGATGGCCAGGTGCGGATCGGCGTGGGCCTGGGCGACGAGACCGATGCGGAGCAGTTTCTGGGCGAGGTCCATCCCCACGAGACAGGATGCGCCGACGCCGTAGATGTCGATCCGACGGGCCGTGGCGAGAGCGGCCACGGACGCGGAGAGTTGGGCGATGTCGAGACCGGCCGCCGTGTCGGCGAGGGTCTGCTGTTCGTCGTACGCCAGCTTGGTGACCACCTCGCTGATCGGGTCGTCGACAGCGATGTCAGCCGTGACGCTGGGGGATCGACCCGACTGCTGGTGGGCGGCGAGACCGGCCAGTGCGAGGCGTAGATCGCGGTACCCGGGGTACCCCAGGATGCGCGCGGTGCGCACGACGGTGGCTTCGCTGGTGCCGGTCAGTTGTGCGAGTCCGGTGACGGTCAGGGCGGCGCAGCCGGCGGGGTCTTCGGCTACGGCTTCGGCGACCCGTTGCATGGAGCGGGTCATCGAAGGCGCGAGGGTGCGGACCTTCGCGGCCAGGGCGGCCGGGGCAGGGGGCGTATGCCCCCTTGACCCGGTAGGGGGAAGCGTGCTGAAAATATCCTTCACGGAATCACTCACATTATGAAAGATATTTTCAAAAATACCCTCACGTCAAGACCCTGTACGGGGCCGTGGTCGGTACTCCAAAGGGGTGACAATGGCTGCATGGACGACGCCGACCCTCTTGAGCAGGCCCTTCATCTGGCCCGGGCCCTCGTGCTCGCGGATCTCGCCGCACGTGACGTGGCCGACGCGGCGGTCGTATCACTGGTGGAAGACTCCGTGACCCATCGGCGCTGGTGGGTCGAGCAGTGGCCACAGGGCATTGAGTACATCACGGGCCTCGTCGCCCAAGACGTACAGGACGCCCTTTTGGAACGACACGGCCGCTGGCCGCTGTGCCCCGTGTGCGATCAAGGTGATCCGCACGCCCTCGAAGTGGAACCGGAACTGGGGCCCGATCCCCAGTGGGTGTGCCACAAGGCAGGCGTGGTGGTCGCGAAGGTCGGCGGGCTGGCATGACCGTGTACATCGACCCACCGACCTGGCCGGGCCACGGCCGGCTCTGGTCCCACCTCATCAGCGATCTGTCGTACGACGAGCTCCATGTGTTCGCCGCCTCGATCGGTTGTCCGCCGAGGGCGTTCGAGCGCGATCACTACGACGTGCCGTCCCATCGGTACGCGGACGCGGTGGGGGCCGGTGCGGTGGAGGTGTCGAGCCGCGAAGTGGTGCGGCTGCTGGTGACGGCCGGCCTGCGGCGCCCCAAGGGCCGGGCCTGGTAGCCGCCTGCGGCGGATCAGTGGGGAAAGGCCGCGGTGTCGAGCTTGAGGTCGAACGGCACCGGCAGCCGGACCTGCTGCCCGAAGGGCACCCGCTCGGCGTGCTGGTAGGCGCCGTGGTGCGGCTTGGTGAAGAGGGTCGAGGTCGGGCCGTGTTCATCGAACCGGTCGATCAGCAGATGGACGGGCACGGGTGCGTGTGCGTAGGCCCAGAGTTTCTTGGTGCGGTCGTCCTTGGCGTTGCCCTGCGAGGTGATCTCCACGATGAGGAGGGCTTCGGCCGCATCGACGGGATCGGTTCGATCCGGCGATGCCGAGGCGATCAGCTCACCGGGGGCCACTACGAGGTCCGGGATGTACAGCTTGCCGAGCGGGGCGATGTGGACGCCGAGCGTCTGGTAGATCTCCAGGTCCTCGGGGAGCGTCGGGTACAGAGCACGCTGCACCTTGGCCGCGATGTGGTTGCGGTGTGCATGAGGCGGGGGTACCACGTGGATCTTTCCTCCGTCGATCTCCGCACGCCACCCGTCGCGCACCTCCAGTTCACGCCAGGCTTGGAGGAGGTCGTCCCAGGGCTGTCCCTGGGGCGGCCGGGCGTTCCCGGCTGTTGCGGAGGTCATTCCGACTTCCTTCTCCGTGGCCCTCTACGGGTTCCGTGACCCGACTGAGCGAGCGTAGATCCATGGGGTTCCCGGCCGTGGCCGTTTCGTTCAGCGTCCCACGGCCGGGTGAACCGTCCACCGGATCAGACGCGCTCGGGGCTCGGTGTCGCAGGTCGTACGGGGGAGTCGGAAGCCGGTGCGGAGGCCGCGACCAGGCGGGAGGTGCCGTGGAGTCGCAGTGAGACAGCCACCAGGGCCAGTGCCACGATCGTCATTCCCGCCCCCGCCCAGGCCGTGGCCGCGGGGCTGAACCCGCCGTCGATCACCTTGCCGCCGAGCCAAGGGCCGCCCGAATTGCCCAGGTTGAAGGCGGCGGTCGTCGTCGCGCCCGCCAGCGTGGGGGCTGCGCCCGCCACGTTGAACATCCGGGCGTTGAGCGCCGGCGCGGTGTAGAACGCGGAGAGGCCGAGCAGGAACGCCAGCGCGATCGTCACTGCGGGCGTCGAGGCGAAGAGGGCGAGCAACGCGAGGAAGACCGTCGATGCCGTGATGCCGGAGAGCAGCACTCCGAAGAGGTGCGCATCGGCGACCCGGCCGCCGACCACCGTGCCCACCAGGGCGCCGAGACCGAACAGGCCCAACACCATCGGGACGGAACTCTTGTCCATGCCCGCCACATCGGTCAGCAGTGGGGCGAAGTAGGTGAACACCGCGAACACCCCGCCCGCCGCGAGCGCGGTCACGGCGATGGACAGCCAGACCTGTCGGTCGCGGTAGATCAGCAGTTCCCGCTTCAGTCGCGGCTTCTCGGCCGGGAGCGGGATGTGCGGGATCAGGGTGATCACGCCGATGAGCGCGACGGCGGATGCCAGACCCACGGCCCAGAACGCGGATCGCCAGCCGAGGTGGTCGCCCAGGAACGCCCCGGCCGGAACGCCGAGGACATTGGCTATGGAGAGCCCGCCGATCATCACGGCCATGGCTCGGGCCCGTGAGGTGACCGGAACCATGGCGATGGCGACCGCCGCGCCGACCGCCCAGAAGCCGGCGCACGCCAGTGCGCTGATCACCCGGGACGCGAAGAGGATCTCGTACGTCGGTGCCACCGCGCCGGCCACCTGCCCGAGGCCGAAGACGGAGATCAGGGTGATGAGGGTGGTCTTGCGGGGGAGCCGGAGGGTGGCGACCGCCAGCAGGGGCGCTCCGATCACCATGCCGATGGCGAAGGCGGAGGTGAGCAGGCCGGCCTGCGGGATGGAGACGTCCATGTCGTCGGCGATCGGAGGGAGCAGCCCGGAGAGCATGAATTCGCTGGTGCCGAGGGCGAAGACGGAGAGGCCGAGGATGTAGACGGCGAGGGGCATGCGGGAGCGCTGGGTGGAGTCGGGCATAGCAGTGGCAACGGGACGCCTTGGGGTCTACATTCCCGCCACAGCGAATTTCGGCCGGGAATTACCGGTGATATGCCGGTGCGGTACGCGTCGGACTCCAGTCCCCGGTGCGCTCAGCCACGATCGAGGCGCATCGGCCCGCAGGGTTGTTCACGCGGGTGATGGGTGGGTGTCCGTCGAGTGCGGTGGGCCGGCATCGAGCCGACCGATCTCGGCTGCCAGATTGGTGCGCGCGGCCTCTTCCCACTCCCTCGTCGCCGGTGGGGTGTGGAACAGCGCGGGCAGCGCGAGGAGTTGGCGCAGGACCGCGGCCCGGCCGGCGCGGAAGGCGTCGTCCGGGACGAATCCGTACTCCTCGCGCACGGCTGCCGCATAGGCCGCGTAGGCCGTCGGAGGTGCCGCGAGGATCGCCAGGTCCGCATCGCACAGGACCGCGCCGTTGGCGTCGGTCGGCTCGGGGGCATGGGTGACGGTTAGCCGGACGAGTCGGGCGACCTCCGCGGTGGCGGATTCGGGCAGCCCTGCCTCACGCAGGGCGCGTTCGGCGAGCCGGGCCGAGCGCTCCTCATTCTCCGAGCGGTCGGGGAGGTAGATCGCGTCGTGGAACCAGGCCGCCAGTCGTACGAGGTCGGCGTCCGCCGCGTGCGGGGCGAGGGCGTCGATGTGGTCCAGGACCGCGGCGAGGTGGGCGGTGGTGTGGTAGCGGCGCTGCGGCTCGTCCCAGCGGGCGAGGAGGGCAGTGGCGTACGGCCGGGGGTCGGGGCCCGGGGCATCACCGCGGGCGGCCAGCAGGGCGCGGGAGAAGCGCTCGACGAGCACCTGAGGTGGCAGGGATGCCTCAAGGGCGTGGAGTGCTCGGGGTTCCGGGAGGCCGGCGTCAGCGGGGCTCATGCGTCCGACTCTAGAGCGGCACGGTTCGCGGTGTCCTCATGGTCGTCTGCATCCCGTTCGTGCAGGTCAGAGCGGTCCTCGTCAGTTGAATCGTACTAAAACGCACAAAGAGGGCGATACTGGAAGGAAGGAGAGGTGCGTGCCACCCCGTACGGAAGGCAGACACCATGATCGCACTCATGCTCATCATCGGTATTTTCCTGGTGGCCCTGCTGACCGCGGCCATGTGGTGGGACTCGCGCCGCCGGGAGGAGTACGAGCCGCCGCGCCCCGATGAGCAGCCGCACAAACCGGCCCACCGGGAGCACATCGAAGAGGTCCGCGAGGAAGACGTCGACGACTTCCCGCACGGTGGGGAACGTCTGCTGCCGTACAACATGAAGGCGCACAGCTCCCACAGCACCGGCAAGGGGCGGGAAGCTCGGCCCATGCACGGGAAGAACGTCGGCGGCGGGGCATTCGGAAGCGGGAGCCTGGGCGGCTGACGCCCCGACTCCCGCTCCCTTGGTCCTCTGTCCCTTGTGGTCCTCTGTTTTTGGTCCTCTGTCCCTTCGGCTCGGAGGGTCGGTCGGCCGGTTTTCAGATGGCTGACTTGAAGCGGCGCAGTCGCAGACTGTTGCCCACGACGAACACCGAGGAGAAGGCCATCGCCGCGCCCGCGATCATCGGGCTGAGAAGCCCCAGCGCCGCGAGCGGCAGGGCGGCCACGTTGTAGGCGAAGGCCCAGAACAGGTTCGAGCGGATCGTGCCCAGGGTGCGACGGGCGAGCCGGATGGCATCGGCCGCGGCCCTCAGGTCGCCCCGTACCAGGGTCAGATCGCTGGCCTCGATCGCCGCGTCCGTACCGGTGCCCATGGCGAGCCCCAGATCGGCCTGGGCGAGCGCCGCGGCGTCGTTCACACCGTCGCCGACCATGGCCACGCTCCGGCCCTCGGCCTGGAGCCGCTTGACCACGTCGACCTTGTCCTCCGGCATGACCTCGGCGATCACCTCGTCGATGCCGACCTCGGCGGCCACCGCTTCGGCCACCGCCCGGTTGTCACCGGTGAGCAGGATCGGCGTCAGTCCCAGGGCGCGCAGCCCCTTGATCGCCTCGGCGCTGGTGTCCTTCACCGCGTCGGCGACCTCCAGGACCGCACGGGCCTCGCCGTCCCAGGCCACCGCGATCGCGGTGCGGCCCGCGGCCTCGGCGTCCGCCTTGGCGCGCTCAAGCTCCACCGGCAGGTGGATCTCCCACTCGGCGAGCAGCTTCTGCCGGCCGACCAGGACCGCACGGCCCTCGACGATTCCCTGGACGCCGAGTCCGGGGATGTTGGCGAAGTCCTCGGGGGTCGGCAGCGCACCGGTCTTCTGGACGGCGCCGGCGGCAACGGCCTGGGCGATGGGGTGCTCGGATGCGTTCTCCAGCGCGCCGGCGATCCTGAGCACCTCGGTCTCGTCGGTGGAGTCGGCGGTGTGGACGGCGAGCAGGGTCATCTTGCCGGTGGTGACGGTTCCGGTCTTGTCCAGGACGACGGTGTCGACCTTGCGGGTGGTCTCCAGGACCTCGGGTCCCTTGATCAGGATGCCGAGCTGGGCTCCCCGGCCGGTGCCGACCATGAGGGCGGTCGGTGTGGCCAGGCCGAGCGCGCAGGGGCAGGCGATGATCAGTACGGCCACCGCCGCGGTGAAGGCAGCCGCCCAGCCCTCGCCGGTCGCCAGCCACACCGCGAGGGTGCCGAGGGCGAGCAGGATCACGATCGGGACGAAGACCGCGGAGATCTTGTCGGCCAGCCGCTGGGCGGACGCCTTGCCGTTCTGGGCGTCCTCGACGAGCTGTGCCATCCGGGCGAGCTGGGTGTCCGCGCCGACCCTGGTGGCCTCGACGACCAGTCGGCCGCCGGCGTTCAGGGTGGCACCGGTGACCCCGTCGCCGGGGGAGACCTCGACGGGTACGGACTCACCGGTCAGCATCGAGGCGTCCACGGCGGACGAGCCCTCGACGACCACACCGTCCGTGGCGATCTTCTCTCCGGGGCGCACCAGGAAGTGGTCGCCGACCGCCAGTTCGCCGGTGGGTACGCGGACCTCCTGCCCGTCCCGCAGGACCGTGACCTCCTTGGCGCCCAGGTGCATCAGCGCACGCAGGGCCGCGCCCGCCTTCCGCTTGGAGCGCGCCTCGAAGAACCGGCCGGCCAGGATGAACGCGGTGACGCCGGCCGCAGCCTCCAGGTAGATGTTCGACGCGCCGTCGCTGCGGGAGATCGTGAGCTCGAAGGGGTGGGTCATGCCGGGCATCCCGGCGTGGCCCCAGAACAGGGCGTACAGCGACCAGATGAACGCGGCCGAGGTGCCGACCGAGACGAGGGTGTCCATGGTGGCCGCGCCGTGCCGCAGGTTCTTCCAGGCCGCGCGGTGGAAGGGCCAGCCGGCGTAGGTGACGACCGGAGCGGCGAGGGTGAGCGAGAGCCACTGCCAGTACTGGAACTGGAGGGCGGGGATCATCGCCATGGCGATGACCGGGATCGAGAGGGTGACGGCGGTGATCATGCGCTGGCGCAAGGTCACCAGCTCGCGGTCCTCCTCTTCGGGCTCCTGGTCGCCGTCGCCCGGCCCGCCCGTCGTACCGTGGGTGGGGGCCGGCTTGGGCTGCTTGGCGCTGTAACCGGTCGCCTCGACCGTGCCGATCAGGTCCTGGACGGAGACCTCGCCCGCGAAGGTGACCTTGGCCTTCTCGGTGGCGTAGTTGACGGTGGCCTCGACGCCTTCCATGCGGTTGAGCTTCTTCTCGATGCGGGCCGCGCAGGAGGCACACGTCATCCCGCCGATGGCGAGTTCTACCTCTTGGTGGGTGGCTGTGTGCGCCATGAGTCCTCCCTGTCCGGCGGCTGATACCCCTAGGGGGTATCTCTTATGGGTTCATGTATACCCCCTGCCCGTATCTCATGCAAGTGTGGACCCATGGGGGTGCTGCTGCGGCTGTGCAGGCTGCGCACTAGTCTTGTTTATTGGACTAGACCTATTGGAGCGATAAGCCGTCTCCCTGGAGGAATGGGGTCACATGAGCAACCGTGCAGTCCTAGAGGTGATCGCTCTGGACGCCGAGGACGCGGTCGCGGCCCAGACCGGAGGCGCGGACCGGCTTGAGCTGGTCACCGACATCGCGGCGGACGGGCTGACCCCGTCCCGCGAGACCTTCGGCCGCATCCGGGCCGCCGTGGACATCCCGCTGCGCGTCATGCTGCGACTGACCGACGGATTCACGGCCGGGTCACCCCAGGACGTCGAGAACCTGGTGGAGGCCGCCGCCGGACTACGGGCCGAGGGCGCCGACGAATTCGTCCTCGGCTACCTGGACGCATCGGGCAACCCCGACCTGGTCACCGTCGAACGCATCCTGGTGGAGATCTCCGGCTGTGCCTGGACCTTCCACCGGGCCATCGACCGCGCCAAGGACCGGGAGGCCCTGCGCACACGACTGGCGGACGTACCCGGCCTCGACACCTATCTGACCGCCGGATCCCCCACGGGCGTCGACGCAGGACTGCCGACGCTGCTCGCAGAGGTGGCCCGCGCGGGCGAGCCCGGGTACGAGGCCCAGATCCTGGTCGGCGGCGGGCTGCGCCTGGACCATGTGTCGGTGCTGCTCTCGGCCGGCATCGAGGGCTTCCACATCGGTGGAGCGGCCCGCCCCGAGGGCTGGACCGGGCCGGTGTCGGCATCGGCGGTACGCGAATGGCGGTCCGTGCTCGACGCCTGAACGCCTGTGAACCCGGCCGGGCCGGCCCGCCTGTGAACCCGGCCGGGCCGGCCCGCCTGTGAACCCGATCGGGCCGGCCCGCCTGTGAACCAGACCGGGCCGGCCTGAGCGGCCCTTGGGGCCACTACCATCCCGACGGGGTGGTGGTGGCCCCAAGGCCGTGAGTGGGCCGGCTACCGCAGCTGAGCCGGCAGTTCGTCCTCGTACAGCACGGTCAGCCCCGACACGGCACGCGTCAACGTCACGTACAACCGTCGCAGCCCGGTGCGTTCGTCGGGCTCGGACGCCACGATCGTCGCGGGATCGTCCAACACCACGTAGTCGTACTCAAGACCCTTCGCCAGCGACGCCGGAACCAGGGTCAGCCGGGAGTCCACCGTGGTCTCCTCGCCCGGCGCCAGGAAGGCGAGCCCGGCCGCGGACAGAGCCGCACCCAGCGCCTCCACCCGGCCGTCCGCGGCGATCAGCGCGATCGACCCCTCATGGGCCAGCGCCTCGACGCAGGCCCCGACCACGGCCTCGTCGAGCGACCCGGGTGACTCGACCCGGCGCACGTCGAGCGACCCAGGGGACTCCCGCACCGAACGCACCTCCGCCAACCCCGGCGACATGTGCGGCAGCAGCCGGGAGGCGTACGCGATGACCTCCCGGGGCACGCGGAAGCCCGCGGTGAGCTCCTCCACATGGGCGTCCGGCTTGCCGAGGTGCGCCAGGGCCTCGCGCCAACTCCCGGTGGCCCACGGAGTGGTGCCCTGGGCCAGGTCACCGAGGACAGTGGCCGATCCCGTCGTACAGCGCCGACCCACCGCCCGGTACTGCATGGGGGACAGATCCTGAGCCTCGTCCAGCACCACATGGCCCAGCGACGGCGTGCGCTGCACCAGATCGGTGGCCTCGTCGATCAGCACGGCGTCCGCCGCCGACCACTTCGCGCTGCGCACGCTCCTCGCCGGTCTCATCCACAGGATCGTGCGCTGCTCCTCGGCGGTGAGCACCCCTTCGGCGTGCTCCGCCAGGAAGTCGGCGTCCGACAGCAGCCGCAGGACCAGCTTGGCCGGGTCCACCGGCGGCCAGATGGCCTTGACCGCTGCCTTCACCGCGGGATTGCGGGCCACCGCGTCCTGCACCCGGTCGTCGGGAGCCTCGCCGGCCGCCTCCATCCGGATCAGCACCGCATGGGCGATGCGCTGCGGCAGTGCGTCACGGGCCGCGCCGTACCGAATGTCCCGGTCCAACAGCTCCTGGACGATCTCCTCCAGTTCGTACGCGGGGATGCGCCAGCGCCGTGAACCCCGCACCACCATCACCGGCTCGGTGGGCAGGGTGACGTGGGAACGCAGGGCGGTCCGCAGCACCCGGGCCAGCCGGGCGTCCCCCTTGACGACCGCCGCTGCCGCCTCGTCCACCCCGCGCACCTCGACCCGGGCCACCAGGTCGTTCACCGTCGCCTGCTTGACGTCCAGTTCACCGAGCGCGGGCAGCACCTGCTCGATGTAGTGGAGGAAGGAGCGGTTCGGCCCGATCACCAGGGTGCCGGTGCGGGCCAGGCGCTCCCGATGGGCGTAGAGGAGGTAGGCGACCCGGTGCAGACCCACGGCCGTCTTCCCGGTGCCCGGCCCGCCCTGCACGCACACCGTGCCGCCGAGCGAGGACCGGACGATCTCGTCCTGCTCGGGTTGGATCGTGGCGACGATGTCCCGCATGGGGCCCACTCGGGGACGTTCGATCTCCGCCTGGAGCAGTTTGCTCGCGTACGCGTCGCCCTCGGTGGGAACGGTCAGGTCCTCGTCCTCGTACGCGGTGAGTTCGCCGCCGGTGTAGCCGAACCTGCGGCGCAGCCGGACGTCGAGCGGGTCCTTCCGCGAGGCCCGGTAGAACGCCTGTGACACCGGGGCGCGCCAGTCCACCACCATGGGATCGCCGCCGCCGTCGTGCACATGGCGGCGGCCGATGTAGAAGCGCTGCCCCTCCTGCGTGGTGTGGAGGAAGTCGAGACGGCCGAAGAAGAGGGGGGTGTGGGAGAGGTCGGCCAACTCCGCGATGCGCCCGTCGATCTGTGCCTGGAGGACGGCCGCGTTGACCCAGTTCGCGGTGACGTCCTTGATGTCCAGTGCCTGCACCTCCTCGCGCATGGAGCGCAGGGCGGTGCGCGACGCGCGCAGATGGGCACGCTCTCGCGCCAGCGGGTCGAGGGCGACAGCAGGTTCAGCGGGCACGGCTTCGGGCACGGTTTCGGGGTCTGGGACCGGGTCGGGGTCGGGGACGGCTGGGAGTGGGGCGTGCGCGGGCACGGGTCGCCTCCGGAGCAACAGCGGTACGGGCATGGCTGAGCCGTCCGGTTTCCGTCCGGACGGCGGCGCTCCACGAGTGGGAGGCGGGCAAGGCGCGGAGTCTAGTCCTGGGGGCGGGTCCCGGGCGACCGGGTTTCCCACCCGTCGGTGACACGGTGTGGTCGTTCGATCGTGTGGTGTGAGCATCGCCGGGGGGTGGAGGGCTCCACCCGCCCATCGGTTGCCTGCCACAGGGATGACTCGCCGCTCCTCCCCAGGTCCCGTGCCCGTAGGGGAACCCCTATGTCTGGAGTCGTAGGCGGGTGGGGACGCGGTTCAGTCCTTGGTTCGATGTGTTCGAACGGCCCGCCGACCACCATGGAGGTATGAGTACAGCAACCTTCACACCCAGCGCCCAGGTCCCTCGACCCCGCTCCCACCACGGTGCATCGGCGAGCGGCGCCCACCACTCACCCCACCGCGCGGGAAATGCGCTGCGCGCGGTCAAGGTGTTCGTCGGCACCGTCTTCAGCGTCGCCGTCCTCGGCGAGTACGCGGAGGAGGCGGGTGTCCGGCGCCGCTGAATCCGCAGACCCCGTACCCCGCCCCCGTACCTCGCACCGCGGGCGCCGAGGACGACCCGACTCCTGGCTCGCAACCCACCGGGTCTTCCCACGGATACATCAGCTGAGCAGTTCGTCCGCGTCCATGATGCGGTAGGCGTATCCCTGCTCCGCCAGGAAGCGCTGACGGTGCGCCGCGAAGTCCTGGTCGATCGTGTCCCGCGCGACCACCGAGTAGAACCGCGCCTCATGGCCGTCCGCCTTGGGCCGCAGCACCCGGCCCAGCCGCTGGGCCTCCTCCTGTCGGGAACCGAAGGTGCCGGACACCTGGATGGCGACGGTCGCCTCCGGAAGGTCGATCGAGAAGTTGGCGACCTTCGATACGACGAGCACAGAGATCTCGCCCTGCCGGAACGCCTCGAAGAGCTTCTCGCGCTGGGCGTTGGACGTCTCGCCCTTGATCACGGGCGCGTCCAGATGCTCGCCGAGCTCATCGAGTTGATCGATGTACTGCCCGATGACCAGGGTCTGCTCGCCCTGGTGCTTCGCGACGAGAGCCTCGGTCACCTTCCGCTTGGTGGCGGTGGTGGCACAGAAGCGGTACTTCTCCTCGGTCTCCGCCGTGGCGTACGCGAGACGCTCGGAGTCGGTGAGGTTCACCCGCACCTCCACACAGTCCGCGGGCGCGATGTAACCCTGCGCCTCGATCTCCTTCCACGGCGCGTCGAACCGCTTCGGACCGATCAGCGAGAACACGTCCGACTCGCGTCCGTCCTCCCGTACGAGCGTGGCGGTCAGCCCGAGGCGACGTCTGGCCTGGAGGTCGGCGGTGAACTTGAAGACGGGCGCGGGCAGCAGATGCACCTCGTCGTAGAGGATCAGCCCCCAGTCGCGCGAGTCGAACAGCTCCAGATGCGGATAGATGCCCTTCCGCTTGGTCGTCAGCACCTGGTAGGTGGCGATGGTGACCGGGCGGATCTCCTTCTTCGTGCCGCTGTACTCGCCGATCTCGTCCTCGGTCAGCGAAGTGCGCTTGATCAGTTCGTGCTTCCACTGGCGGGCGGAGACCGTGTTGGTGACCAGGATCAGCGTGGTCGCCTTCGCCTGTGCCATCGCACCCGCGCCGACCAGCGTCTTGCCCGCACCGCACGGCAGTACGACGACGCCAGAGCCGCCGTGCCAGAAGCCCTCGACGGCCTGCTTCTGGTACGGGCGCAGTGCCCAGCCGTTCTCTTCGAGATCGATGCGGTGGGCCTCGCCGTCGACGTATCCGGCGTGGTCCTCGGCGGGCCAGCCCAGCTTCAGCAGGGTCTGCTTGATCTGCCCGCGCTCGGAGGGGTGCACGGCGACCGAGTCGGCGTCGATGCGTTCCCCGATGAGCGGCTGGACCCGCTTGGAGCGCAGGATCTCCTCCAGCACCGGCCGGTCGGTGCTGGTGAGGACCAGCCCGTGCGTGGGGTGCTTGGACAGCGTGAGCCGGCCGTAGCGGGCCATGGTCTCGGCGACATCGACGAGCAGGGCGTGGGGCACGGGGTAGCGGCTGTACTCGACGAGGGCGTCCACGACCTGCTCCGCGTCGTGCCCTGCCGCCCGGGCGTTCCACAGGCCGAGGGGGGTGATCCGGTAGGTGTGGATGTGCTCGGGCGCGCGCTCCAGTTCGGCGAAGGGAGCGATGACGCGGCGGCAGGCGTCGGCCAGCTCGTGGTCGACTTCGAGGAGGAGGGTCTTGTCGCTCTGAACGATGAGGGGGCCGTTCACACCTGTGCCCTTTCGGTGAGCCAAACCTCCAGTGTGCCGCATGGATGCCCCCGTGGGGTGTGACGCGGGCCGCCACGGCCGGTGGACGGTGCCGAACACCCGGGCAGCATCTGTGTTCGACACGCCTGATCGCCGCCTTCGGGGGCATCCGCGAGATATGACCGGACCCAGGGGAACACAGAGCGAAGGGGGTACCCCGGCAGGCGCTGTCTCGGCGGATGCTTCGGGTGCTCCATGGCGTACGACGGCCCTGCGGCTGCTGATCATGGCGGTGGCTCTGGCGGCACTGGTCGTGTTCTCGGTGGTGCTGGCCAGACTGACCCTGACCCCCTCGACGGCATCGGCCGACATCGCCGGAGCCAATCTCCAGCCCGGTAGGTCATTGCGGCAGTACGCCGAGGAGTACACCTTCCTCGCCGCCTGCAAGCAGGTCGGCGGCAATCTGCTGCTTGGCGCCCCGTTCGGACTGCTCCTGCCGTTGCTCGTGCCCCGCAAGCTGCGGATGCTCCGGGTCCTGGTGCTGACCGCGGTGGTGATGATCTTCGTGGAGCTGACGCAGGGGGCGCTGGTGGAAGGCCGTGCCTTCGACGTGGACGACGTCATCCTCAACACCAGCGGTGCATTGATCGCCTATCTCCTCCTGGGGCGGCGGATCAGCCATCGCTTCCACACCCTGGCCGAGCCGACCCCGTCCCGGGGCGCCATGGACCCGAGGGGCACCGAACCCGGCCGGGAGACGGACGACCGGCAGGGCGAACCGGCCACGCCCGCCCCCTCGCTGAGCAAGCCGGCCCCGCAGAGCAAGCCGGCGGCCCCCGGCGCCGGCCGGACCAAGGCGCTGACCCGGCTCAGGCTCAGGTTCCGGGACGGATTCAGCTCGGATCGTCCGCGAGTTCCGCGACGCCCGTGATGCGGTGCAGCGGATAGGTGCGGACCTCGTCGGCCGTGTGGTCGTACGCGGTGACGAAGCCGCCCTCGACCCGCACCGGGGCGATCACCCGCTGGCTCGCCGATCCTTCCGCGTTCACATAACCGATCCAGACCGCCGACCCCGTCATGGCAGCCGCCTGAACCGTGGCGAGGGTCTCGGCCGGAGTGGAGCGGGGCAGTTCGCCGCCCTTCGGCTGGGGCGCATCGGACGCCACCGGCTTCAGGGCCACCGTCGCCGCCAGATCGCCGGCCCGGATCGCCTTGACCGCCGCTCCGAGCAGGGTCGAATCCGGCACCGGCGGACCGTCGGGCACCGGAGTGGGCGGGGTGCGCGGCGGGGTGCGGCGGGCATGGGCGCGGGCGATCATCACATCGCCGTCCGACGACTCGGCGGCGGGTGCGTACCCGAGGCCGCGCAGTCCGGTGAGCAGCCCCGCCGGGTCGGCCTGGGCGGCGAGCACGGTGGGGGCGATGCGCCGCAGGCCCAACGGCTGCGAGCGCCGGTCCGCGAGGATCTCGTCCAACAGCGCCTCGTCGTCGCAGCGCACATACGCGGAGGCCGAACCGACCCGTAGGTGACCGTGGCGACGGGCCATGTCGTCGATGAGATAGCTCAGCGGCTGGGGAACCGGGGTACGGGAGTGCGCGGCCAGGAAGGCATGCAGATCGGATGCCGAACGGCCGGCGTCCAGAGCGCGGCGCACCGAACCGGGCGTGAAGCGGTAGACGGTCGCACCGCCCTTGGACTCGACGTCCGCGAGGACCGCGAGGGTCTCCGCGAGGGGCCGCTCCAGCGGGCCCGGCGCGACGGCGGTCAGGTCGGCCTGGAGCAGGACGTGGTCGAGCGGGTTGGGCAGCAGGGGGGTGAGGACGCTTGCGGCGGTCCGGGCCGGATCGGCCACTCCCGGTTCGGAAGACGGCTCTTCCGAACCGGGAGTGGCCGACAGCAGCGCCCGGCCGTGGCTCGCCAGTGCGCCCCGACCGGTCACGCCCAGGGATTCCGCCTCCGCCAGGGTCCAAGACGCGATCTTGGAGCGCAGGTCGACCGGGCCGCTCGCACGGTCGGCGGGATGGCCGCTGGTGAGGGTGTTGCTCGGGGTCTGCGACCGCAGCGGGCGCTCCCAGTGCAACCGTGCCAGCAGGGTCTGCGGAACCGGGGCCGTGCCCTCGGGCAGTGCGGCCAGCAGCTCCAGCACCCGCCGTCGGGTCTCCACGGTCGCCGAACGGTCCAGGTCGGGACCGAGCACCGCATAGGTGCGGCCCTTGCCGTCCAAGCTGCCCACCAGGCCGGACGTACGCGTCGCCGTGAGCCAGGCACGCGCCAGCTCGGCCCAGCGTGCGGCGGGGGCGAGGGTGAGCCATTCGTCGTAGGCGGGCGTGGGGGCGTACCGCTCGTCCGCTTCTCCGTCGGATGCGAGGAGCCCGGCCGCGTACGCCAACTCCAACCAGAAGGCGGCCATCGCCTCGGTGGTGTCGAGCGCGGTCGCGGTCCGCTTGAGGTCGCGCACCGAGAGTCCACCGGCGCGCAGCACGGCGGGTCCGCCCTCATGCCAGTCCTGGAGCAGGTCCTCGACGGTCGTCAGGGCGGTGAGCGCCTGACCCGCCGCCGTGGCGTCCACGAGCTGTGGACGGCCCTCGCCCAGCGCTGAGACGGCCGGTTCGACCGCGGGCGGTACCGGCTCGGGAGTGCGGTGGGCCCGCCCTGCGCGCAGATGGAGCGCCACTTCGCGCGGCAGGACCATCGTCCGCGGCGAGGTGGGCAGCAGCAGTCCGCGATCGCGCAGCCAGCGCACCGGTGGTGTCGGACTGGACGTCACCTCGCCGTACGGGGGTCCCCAGACGAGTCGGTCCAGCACGGTCAGTGCCTCGGAGGGGGCGGTGTCCAGCAGGGCGGCCATGCGCTCCCGGTCGGTGAACAGCGCCGTCAACCCGGCGACCGCCGACACCGGATCGTGGGTGGTCGGCAGGCCCGCCGCCGCGATGATCTCCTGGAGGCGCCCGGGCGACATCCCGGCCGTGGATTCCGCGACGGTCGGACCGAGCCCGGTGGGAGACGGCCGGCTGGGCGAGGGCGCGAGCAGTTCACGGGCGGTGCGGATCAGCCGCAGCCGGTCATCGCCACCCCACAGCAGCGCCTGGGTGCGCAGCAGCGTCACCGCCCTCGGCAGGGCGGCCTCCACCGCTTCGTTGCCGTCGTCGCCCGCCATCAGGGCCAGGAGCGTTGCGTACGACGCCTGATCGGGCGCCACGGCGACGGCTTCGGCGGTCTGGAGCGTGAACCTGTCGAGCCGTTCCAGAGCGCGCACCACCGAGGCCCTGGTGCCCGCCCGGGTCGCCAGCTGGGTGAGATCGCCGGGGACCGGGGACAACAGGTCGGGGCGTGCGCGCAGCAGGGCCGCGAGCTCCCCGTCGTCTCGGGAGCGCAGGGCCTCGGCCAGTGTGCGCGGGCTGCTTCCTTCGGGTGTGGTCCCCATCCGCCCCACGTTAGCCCCTGGAACGCTACGGTCTGGTGCAGGGCGGGCCGGTCCGGGGAAGACGGGACGGCCCGGGGCAGGGAACGGCAGGGGAAAGCCCGTGGGGATCGAGAGCGATCAGCTCGTCTACGACTATCTGAGCCGGGTCGGAGATCTGGCGCAGCAGCGGCAGTTGCCATCGGGCGCCCGCATGCAGTTGGTGACTTCGCTGCGTGGGGAGATCGATCGGCAGCGGGCCCGTGCGCTGGGTGACGGGCCCGCTTCGGTGCGGCGCATCCTGGGGCGGCTAGGTACCCCGGACGAGGTGGTGAACGCGGTCGGTTCGGGCGATCGGTCCCCGTCCGAGACGACCGAGCCCTTCGCCCCGCAGCAACCCGCTCCACCGCTGGAGGCCGAGGAGCCGCCCGCTACGGCTGCTCCGCCCGCTCCTCCGGCGCCCTCGCCGATCGAGCCTGAGAAGCCGGCGCGCCGTCGGATTCCGCGCCCGCGGAGTTGGCTGACCAAGTCCGACACCGTCGCACCGGAACCGGTGCCGGATCCGCTGTTCCCCGATGGCGGGCTGCCCCCGCACCAGGCGGAGCCGGGCGAATTCGGGGATGTGGACCCGGGCCCGGACGTCGACTGGTGGCGCATCGAGTCGACGCCGTTCGGGGTGGGCGAGCAGGTGCCCGGCTTCACGGGCGGGGTGGAGATCCCGGAAATACTGAAACCCCCGCCGGAGGAGGAAGAGGAGGCCGGGGCCACCGAGGAGGACGAAGCAGCGGAAGCCGAGGCCCGGAAGCGCTGGTTGCGCTGGGTGCCCGTGCCGCGGTCACTGGCCAAGTTCCGGCGTCGCCCGATCGAAGCCGTGGTCGAGCCCGCGGCTGGCGCGACTGCTGTGGGTACGCGGTTCGGCAGTCCGATGCTGTTGGTGGCCGCCGTCGCCCTGCTGGGGGGCGCCCTTGCCGGCTCGTTGCTCGCACTCGGTCTCGGCTGGTTGCTGGTGTGGGTCTCGCGGAAGCTCACGACCGCTCAGAAGAAGGTCGCCGTCTTCGTTCTGCCCGGTGCCGCGTTGACGGCGGGGCTGGTCTGGCTCTGGGGTCGTTCGGTCGGCCGCTGGGGTGGAGCCGTACCACCGGACGGGATGCGGGACGCGATGGTGGAGACCTGGCCCTGGATGTTGAAGGGGGCGGCGATCGCCTCGGCCCTGTATCTGGTGTGGCGGGCCCGCAAGGTCGTGGAGTGAGTCCTTGCGCGCCGAATGCGCCGCTTACGGGGGTGCGCCGAATACGCCAGGTGCGCCAGGTCTCAGGGGACGGTGCTCTGGCGGACGGTGCTTCGAGGTAAGCGGCCAGCCGCTGGGCCCGCTGGGAGTCCCGACGGAAGGGATGACCGGGACGGGGTCGACGTCGCGCGTGTCGTGCTCCCGCGGCGGGCGGCGAAGGGGCCAGCCGGGGGCGAAGGGCGCGGATCAGCGGATCGGAGGTCGGATCAGCGGCCGGATCAGCGGTCGGGAGGTGCGGACGCACCGGCACAATGGACCCCATGGCTCCAGATCCGTCGACTCCACCGCTCACCATTGGCTTCGACCTCGATATGACGCTCATCGATTCCCGGCCCGGTATTCACGCCGCCTTCACGGCGCTCTCCGCCGAGACCGGTGTCTGGATCGATGCCGATCTCGCGGTGAGCCGGCTCGGTCCGCCATTGGATCAGGAACTGGCGCACTGGTTCCCGGAGAAGCACATTCAAGCCATGGGCGATCGGTACCGAGAGCTCTATCCCGACTATGCGATCGCCCCCACGAAGGCCCTTCCGGGGGCCCGTGAGGCGGTGGCCGCGGTGCAGGGCGTCGGGGGGCGGGCGATCGTCGTCACCGCCAAGCACGAGCCCAACGCCCGGCTTCACCTCGCCCACCTCGGCATCGCCCCGGACGCGGTGATCGGATGGCTGTGGGCGGAGGGCAAGGCGCTGGCGCTGCGTGAGTACGGGGCCAGCGTGTACGTCGGGGACCACCTCGGGGACATCAGGGGAGCGCGCACAGCGGGAGCCCTCGCCGTGGCGGTGCCCACCGGTCCGTGCAGCCGTGCCGAACTGCACGACGGCGGTGCCGATGTGGTGCTCGACGATCTCCTGGCCTTCCCCGACTGGCTGCGCGCGTACGCCGAGGCAGCGGGCCGGGCTAGCTCCGACTCTGGTACCGACTCCGGCTCTGGTTCCGGTTCCGGCTCCGGCACCGGCTCCGGCTCCGGCTCCCACGATGTGACGCCCGGCTTGTGATGCCCTTTTGGGGCGCCATCGCCCCCGCGTCCTGAGGCACGCTCACAGCGCGCGGCGACCCCGTAGCCGCACGGCCCGGCAGTTGCACTAGGAGAGGGACCGTGCCGCCCGTCGCTGGGCCGCGATCGACCGCAGCACACCCGCCGCGGCGATCATGAAGCCGACGCCCATCAACATGCACACCGCGTAGGCGACCGGCGGAAACGGCTCGGTTCCCAGGAAGAGCGGGGCGAAGGTGACCAAAGTGGCCACTGCGCCGACGATGAAGACGATGGCTCCGATGCGGACGAGTCGGTCACCCGGGTCGGAAGGAGTAGCAGTCATCCGGCCAGGGTAGTTCCCGGCGTCAGGGAACCGTTCGGGGGCGTCGGATCGTCGCCGCTGAGCCGCTGAGCCGCTGAGCCGCTGAGCCGCTGAGCCGCTGAGCCGCTGAGCCGCTGAGCCGCTGAGCCGCTGAGCCGCTGAGCCGCTGAGCCGCCTCCAGGGCGTGGCCCGGTCGACCGTGCCGATCGCGTCGAGCCGTTGCCGTGTGGCTGGTGCCCCGGTATCCGGTCTCCGCTTTGAGTGGCGTACCGGGAGTTCCGTACCCGGATCGTTCGCCCGCCGTCCGTACCGCCGCATTGCGGAAAACCGTATCGAGACACCCACGAGTACCGATCGGCCCCCATCAGCCCGGGGGCTCGATCGTCGGGGAAGCTCCTTTTCACCCACTGCGCTCCGGGCCTTGATCGGCTCTCCCCGATTCGCCCGTCCCCTCTCGTTCTCGCGGTGTCGGCGGATGGTTTTCCGATGTCCGTACTCCCACCTGTCGAATCGCCCTCTCGCATTCACCACGGGAGGGGGATTCGCCGTATGCGCGAGGGGTATCCACTGTCCCGGTGTCACCGACATGTGCTGTGATGTGCGTGCCTTCTCGCCTCCGAGCGAGCTGCGATCAATGTCGGCCACCGCCAGTGGCCGGATGGGTGGAGCGGCTTGACGGGGGGTATCAAGCTGGGGAGGCTTCAAACGGCAGGCACGAGCAAGCGCTGGATAGCCTGACCCGCGGAAACAGTGGTTTGGCTGACTGGTGGAATGGGGTGCGTGCTTTGCCTACCGGCAAGGTCAAATGGTTCAACAGTGAGAAAGGCTTCGGCTTTCTCTCCCGCGACGACGGCGGCGACGTCTTCGTGCACTCGTCAGTGCTGCCCGACGGCATCGATTCGCTCAAGCCCGGTCAGCGGGTGGAATTCGGCGTCGTCGCCGGACAGCGCGGCGACCAGGCGCTGTCGGTCACCGTCCTCGACCCCACTCCCTCCGTCGCTGCCGCCCAACGGCGCAAGCCCGATGAACTGGCGTCGATCGTCCAGGACCTGACGACCCTGTTGGAGAACATCACTCCGATGTTGGAGCGCGGTCGCTACCCCGACAAGGTCCACGGCAAGAAGATCGCGGGTCTGCTCAGGGCGGTGGCGGATCAGCTCGACGTCTGAGTCCCGTACGCCCGAATCCGATGCGCAGCCCCGGCCGGTGTCCGGCCGGGGCTTTCACACGAACGCGAGAGCACGCGGGCCGAGGGGCGGTACGAGTCCCTCGGCCGCTGCGCGTGTCAGCAGTCCGCGCACGGCCGCGTAGCCGTCCTCGCCGAGGTCGGCAGTGAACTCGTTGACGTACAGGCCGATGTGCTGGTCGGCGACGGCCGGTGACATCTCCTGGGCGTGCGCTCGCACATAGGGCCGGGACGCTTCCGGATCGTCCCAGGCCATCCGTACGGACGTACGGATCGTCGTGGCGAGTTGGAGGAGCTTGTCCTCACCCAGCGAACGCTTGGCGATGATGGCGCCCAGGGGGATGGGCAGGCTGGTGGTGGACTCCCAGTGCTCCCCGAGGTCGGCGAGGCGGTGCAGTCCGTAGTTCTGGTAGGTGAACCGGGCCTCGTGGATCACCAGACCGGCGTCCACCTTCCCCTCCTGGACCGCGGGCATGATCTCGTGGAACGGCATCACGACGACCTGTCCCACCCCGCCGGGCACCAGGTCCGCGGCCCACAGCCGGAAGAGCAGATACGCCGTCGAGCGCTCGCTCGGGACCGCGACCGTCTTGCCCGTCAGATCCATCCCCGGGGTGCGGGTGAGCACCAACGGGCCGCAGCCACGCCCCAGCGCGCCGCCGCAGGGCAGCAGGGCGTAGTCCTCCAGGACCCAGGGCAGCACCGCATAGGACACCTTGAGGACATCGAACCCGCCACGCTCGGCCATGCCGTTGGTGATGTCGATGTCGGCGAACGTCACATCGATGGCGGGCGCCGCGGGCACCCTGCCATGGGCCCAGGCATCGAAGACGAAGGTGTCGTTGGGGCAGGGCGAGTACGCGATGCGCAAGGTCACGGCGACTCCTCCAGGAGCGGGCGAAGGGCATGGAAGGCGCCCTCCAACGAGGAAAGGGCCTCTTTGATGCGCCAGGCCGAGCGGTCCCGCGGGCCCACCGCATTCGAGATCGCCCGGATCTCCAGTACCGGAACGTTCTGCGCGGCGGCTGCTTCGGCGACGCCGAAACCCTCCATCGCCTCGGCGCCAGCGCCCGGATGACGGGAGCTCAGCTCGGCGGCGCGGGCGGCGGTACCGGTGACGGTCGAGACCGTGAGCACGGGTGCGTGGAGCGCACCGATCGCCCGCGCGGCGCGGGCGGCGAGGGCTGCGGGCGGGCGGTGGGTCGAGTGCCCGAAACCGAGCTCGACGACCGGGATGAAGCCGTCGGGAGTCTGGGCCCCGAGGTCGGCGGCGACGATGGCGTCGGCGACGACCAGCGAACCGACGGGAGCCTGGGGCTGGAAGCCTCCGCCGATGCCCGCCGAGACGACCAGGTCGTACGAGCCCTTGGCCAGGGCGGTCGCGGTGGCCGCCGCTGCGGCGCCGGGACCGACGCCACCCGCCAGGACCTCCACCCGGTGCTCCGGGTCATGACGGTCCAGCAGGGACGCGGGCAGGGCGGCGGTGACGGAGTCCGCCTCCGCCGCCACTGCGGTCACGACGAGTACGCGCACGCTCGGCCTCCCGGCGTCAGGACTTCGTCACTTCTTCTCCAGCGTGAAGTGCCAGATGCCCAGGACCTTCTTGCCCTTCTGCTCCATGATGCTCACGTTCACCTTGTTGACCGGTTCCCCGGTCTGCGAGGCGAAGAAGGCGCTGGCGGGGATGGTCCGGTACGTGTTCTTGTACGGCTCCTCCTCGGCGCGCTGTCCTCCGAGGAAGAGCACCCAGCCGTTCTCCGCGATCTCGGTGTCGACACCGAAGCGGATCTTGTCGTCCAGCGCGACCTTGACGGTCTTTCCGCTGGACTTGGAGAGACAGCCCTGGACCTTGGACTCCGCGAGGGCCTTGCCGTCGTTGTAGCAGGCCGCCTCGGAGTTGACGGAGTCCGTCCCCACCGTGATGGTCGCCAGCGGCGTCGGCTTGTCGCAGGCGGAGAGGACGAGGAGCCCGGCGGAGACGGCACCGATGGTGGCAGCGGCCCGGCGGCGCTTGCCCGAGAAGAACGCAACGGTCATGGCCGAAAGGCTATCGGTCCCACCGCGCCTGGTTGTGTGGGGGTCCGGCGCGCCGTCCGCACGCCGTGCCGGACCGCCGCTTTTCAGGGATCGCCGACCGGGTGTCGTGGCGTTCCCGGCAGCGATGGACGGGCGCGCCGTGCCGCACCGGTTCGATTCCCTGGTCGTGGTCCTGGTCGTCGGAGCTGGCTGCGCCGTCCGTGCTGTCGTTCCTGGCTGGTGGCTGGTGGCTGGTGGCTGGTGGCTGGTGGCTGGTGGCTGGCGGTGCCTGGCGCCGGTTGGCGGTGTTCGTGCCGTTCCGCGCTATGCCACGCGTGGCCGGGCGTTGCCGCTGCCGCTGCCCCGGGCCGCCTCCAGCAGCCCCCGTACCGATGCGGTCGCTCCGGTGAAGACGATGGCGGCTGCCACGGACATGCCCAGCACTCCGTTCAACGGCAGCACGATGCCAATCGCCCCACCCACCACCCATGACATCTGCAACAGGGTCTCCGACCGGGCGAAAGCGGACGTGCGGATCTCCTCCGGGACGTCCCGCTGGATCGTCGCGTCCAGCGACAGCTTCGCCAGCGCCTGGCACAGACCCGCCGTCGCCCCCAGAACCGCCACCATTCCGGCACCGAAGAAGATCGCCGCCAGGATCGCCGCCGTCAGGACCAGGCCCTGCACCGTCGCGATGATCATTTCCGGAGCGCGGGCCTTGAGCCAGGCGCCCACCGTGGTCCCCAGCGCATTGCCCAGCCCCGCCGCGACACCCACTATCCCCAGGGACAGGGCGGCACTCTGCCCATCCAGCGGGTGTTCGCGCAGGAGGAAGGCCAGGAAGAAGATCAAGAATCCGGAGAGCATCCGGAACCCCGCGTTCGCCTGGAGTCCGTGCACCACGGACGGGCCCACCGACCGCAGGCTCGGCTTCTTCTCGCCGTGCGCGAGGATGCGGACCTTGTGCTCCCCCTTGGCCGAGTCGACCTTGGGCGGCATCCGCAGGGCCCAGTAGGTGCCCAGGAGGAAGAGCACGCACGCCCCGTACAGCGGCCACTGGTGCCCCACCTGTTGCAGGCCGGCAGCGATGGGCGCGGCGGCGCCCGTGGCGAGCAGGCCCGCCAGGGTGACCCGGGAGTTCGCTTTCACCAGGGAGAACCCGGGTGGCAGCAGTCGTGGCACGACCGCGCTGCGGACCACTCCGTACGCCTTGGACGCGACCAGCACCCCCAGTGCCGCCGGATACAGCTCCAGCCCTCCCGTCGCCACCAGTACCGACATCATCACCGCCAGCACGGCCCGCGTCAGCATGGCCCCGGCCATCGCCGCGCGCCTGCCGTGGGGAATGCGGTCCAGCAGCGGTCCGATCACCGGTGCCAGCAGTGCGAAGGGCGCGAGGGTGATCGCGAGGTAGAGCGTGACCCGTCCGCGCGCCTCGTCCGTCGGTACGGAGAAGAAGACGGTGGATGCCAGGGCAACGGTGATCATGACGTCGCCGGCGCCGTTCACCGCGTGCAGTTCGATCAGTTTGCCGAGGCCCGACTCGCCCGCGCCGTGTGCGTGGGTGGCCTTGCGGATGCCGCGCGCCGTGCCCGTGAACGGGAGGTGGAGCGCACGGCCGATCGCCCGGCCCGCTCGTGCGAACGGGCCGGACCTGTCAGACGAGCTCGCGGCTGCCACCTGGCCATAGTGCCCCAAGGGCGGGCCGTAGGAGGTCCGATGCGATGTTGTCCCGGTGTACGGGGCGATCATGTCTGCCCGTACGGACCGCCGGGCGCCGCGGTGTGGACAGTCGTTGCGCGGTGGACGCGCGCAGGTCGCCGGCGGGGACCTCCGGCGACTCGTTGATGTCTCGTTGATGTCTCAGGGACGTCTCAGTGGTCGCTGATCAGCTCTTGATCGGCCCCTTCTTGGAGCGCGCAGGTGGGCTCGGCGCTGTGGAGGGGGTAGCGTGCGTAGGGCGCCACCGGCGATTGTTCTCGGCCGCGCTCCTCTTCGGCATCCCGCAGAATGGATGACGGTAGGTGTGCCCGGGACGCTTTGGTTCGGGCGCGGACGTCGATGCGGCCCCCTGGTCCGCTCCGCCTGCGGCTCGAACCTCACGAATCGGTCGGCGCACCCGTGAGACGGCGTAGGAGAGAAGCGAGACCTGTGAGTGCTGCGACGACGCGAAGCCGTACCCCCGACCGCCTGTGCGCCGAGGCGGTAGACCTCGCCAGGGAGGCGGCCGAGGAGGCCGCGGCCCCGGGGGTGGTGGGTGAGCATGTGTCCCTGGTCTCCGAGGGGGACCGTGTCGTCACGCACTTCTTCGAGTCCAAGGAACTGGGCTATCGGGGGTGGCGCTGGGCGGTGACCGTCGCCCGGGCGTCGCGGGCCAAGCTCGTCACCGTCGATGAAACCGTCCTGCTGCCGGGCCCGGATGCGCTGCTGGCCCCCGAATGGGTGCCGTGGAGCGAGCGGCTGCGACCGGGTGACATGGGCCCAGGCGATCTGCTGCCCACCGAGGCGGAGGATCTGCGGCTGGAGCCGGGCTTCACCGGCGAGGACGCACCACCGCCGAATTCGATCATCGCTGAGACCTCCCACGACCTGGTCGAACGCGTCGACGCGGAGGACGCGGAGCTCGTCGACCGGGCGCCCGCGGACACGGTCCTCAATGCGCGGGGCGAGCTCGCGGCCATCGCCGAGGAGCTCGGAATGCGCCGGGCGCGGGTGCTGTCCCGCTATGGCCTCCACATCGCAGCGGACCGCTGGGACGAGTCCTTCGGGCCGAAGACCCCCATGGCGCAGGCAGCTCCGGCGGCCTGTGTGACCTGCGGATTCCTCGTACCCCTCGCGGGATCGCTCCGGCAGGCGTTCGGGGTGTGCGCCAATGAGTTCTCACCTGCCGACGGTCGGGTGGTGTCCCTCGGCTATGGGTGCGGTGGACATTCGGAGGCCGCGGTGATGCCCAAGCCGCCACAGCCCGCGCCACCGGTCTTCGACTCCATGGGGACGGATGAGTTCCGGCTCCACCCGGACCGGGAGGCCGCTTCGGTGTCCTCGGCCACGCAGGGTGCCGAAGGCGAAGACGAAGACGAAGACCTGGGCCACTCCTGATCCTGGGTGGGTCCACTTCTCGTCCTGCGCCGGGGCCACTTTGGTCCTGCGCCGGGCCACTTCTGGTCGCGGGCCCGGGCGATGGCGGCCCGGGCCCAGGGCTTCCTGCCCTCGCCGTCGACGGCCAGAACACGGTCCGTGACCTTGCCGTAGGAGGGTCGGACTACTGGCGCCCGTGTCGGCGTCCGTTTCCGGGTACGTCGGCCCCGACGCGGCCGTTTCGCGGTACGAAGGTTCCTGCGTCCGCATGCCCGTGCGCATCGGGAAGCCATCTGGTTTCGGCCATGTTCGAGCCGTGTTCAGGACGGACCGGGTGACACGACTGTTCGCCCGGACGGGCGCTGGTACTCGCTGACGATTCCGTACGGCGGTCACGGCAGGCACCGAAGACACGACCGCCACGACAGGCACCACAGGCACGACCGCCACGACAGGCACCACAGGTGGTTCGCACCCCCTCGAACCCGCCCGTGGGCACAGACCCCATGACAGGGAGTCGGGTCCCGCCTCCTGGCGCCGATCAGCGGGGTCGGGTCCCCGTCGTCCGGTGGGGAGCCCGGTCGGGGGTACGCGTGCGACGAGAAGTTTCCGCGCCCCGCCCGCCGAACCAGCCAACCGGCTCTGACCAGCCGGCACCTCCCCGCACCGGACCGACCGACACCGGCGCACGATAGCGTCACCTCCCTTGCCGGGAGCGATTCCCACGACCCAGGCAGTACCTTCGGCCCCAGTAGGGCCGAAGGCGACAGCGTTACCAGAAAGAGCGGAGTCACACCGTGAGCGTCACGACCACCGAGGGCGCCGACCCGTTCGAGACCGCACGGCTGCGACGCGGCGTGCTCGACGCCTGGCGCGCCAGCCCCGCCAGGTTCCGCGAGGACGCCAATGCGGAAGAGGACCTGGTCCTCGGCGGCTACCGTGACCGGCTCGTCGTCGAACTCGCCCAGAACGCGGCCGATGCCGCCGCCCGCACCGGCGAACTCGGCCGACTGCGGCTCACCCTCAAGCCCGCCGTGGGCGACACCCCCGCCGTCCTGGCCGCCGCCAACACCGGCGCACCCCTTGACGCGGTCGGTGTGGAATCCCTCAGCACCCTGCGCGCCTCCGCCAAACGTGATGCAGCGGACAGCAGCGTCGGCCGGTTCGGCGTCGGATTCGCCGCGGTGCTCGCCGTCAGCGACGAACCCGCGGTCGTCGGCCGGCACGGAGGAGTGCGCTGGTCACTCGCCGAAGCACGCGATCTCGTCGACGAAGCAGCCGGCACCAGCCCCGGGCTCGGCGAGGAGCGCCGTCGGCGCGACGGCCATGTGCCCCTGCTGCGTCTCCCCCTGCCAGCCGAGGGCACCGCACCCGACGGCTATGACACCGTCGTCGTCCTTCCCCTGCGCGACGGTTCGGCGGCGGACCTCGTCGAACGCCTGCTGGCCGATGTGGACGACGCCCTCCTGCTCACCCTCGCCGGACTCGCCGAAGTCGTGATCGAGACGCCCGACGGAGTACGCACCCTGCGGCGCTCGGAGCAGGCGCCCCACATCCACATCGAGGACAGCGAACGCGGCGACCGGCGCTGGCGGGTCGTCAGCCACAGCGGAGACATCGCTCCCGAACTGCTCGCCGACCGCCCGGTGGAGGAGCGTCTCCGGCCGCACTGGACGCTCACCTGGGCCGTTCCCGTCGATGCCGAAGGCGCTCCCGACCGGCCGCGCACCGCACCCGTCGTCCATGCGCCCACGCCCACCGACGAGCCGTTGGGCGTGCCCGCCCTGCTCATCGCGTCACTGCCGCTGGACACCACCCGCCGACACCCCGCGCCCGGTCCGCTCACCGACTTCCTCGTCGAACGGGCCGCCGACGCCTACGCCGAACTGCTCGGCAGCTGGCAACCGGTGACCCGCGCCACCATCGACCTGGTTCCCGGGCCCCTCGGCAAGGGCGGACTGGACGGTGCCCTGCGCGAGGCGATCCTGCGGCTCCTGCCGCGCACGGCCTTCCTGGAAGCCGCCGCACCCCGCGGAGAGGCCGACTACCCCGAGCCGACCGACACCGGACTGCCGGACCGTCAGGTCCCCGGTGCGCTGCGCCCGATCGAAGCGGAAGTCCTCGAAGGCGCCGGTGCGGAAACCGTCCAGGTGCTCTCCGAGGTGCTGCCGAGCCTGCTGCCCGCCGGGCTGGAGCGCCGGGTGGAGCTGCGTACCCTCGGGATCGCCCGCGTACCGCTGACCGAGGCCATCGACCGGCTCGCCGGCCTCGAACGCGATACCGACTGGTGGCGGCGGCTGTACGACAGCCTGGCCGGCGTCGACCCCGACCGGCTCTCGGGGCTGCCGGTACCGCTCGCCGACGGACGTACCGTCATCGGTCCCCGGCAGACCCTCCTGCCGCTCGCCGACACCCCGCCGCGGCTCGCCCGACTCGGCCTCAAGGTCGTCCACCCGGATGCCGCACATCCGCTGCTTGAGAAGCTCGGCGCGCTGCCCGCGACCCCGCGCGCCGTACTGACGACGCCCCAGGTGCGGGCGGCCGTCGCCGGTTCCCTCGACGAGGGCGAGCTCTTCGACTTCGGCGACGAGGACGCCCCCGACGCGGAGGAGCTCGCCGACACCGTGCTCGCGCTGGTCCGGGACGCCGACCTCGAACCGGGCGACGAGCCCTGGCTCGGGGCGCTCGCCCTGCCCGACGAGGAGGGCGAACTCGCACCGGCCGGCGAACTGGTCTTCCCCGGGAGCCCGTTCGCGCTGGTCATGCGACGTGATGAGTTGGCCCTGTGCGACGGTGACCTGGCCGCCCGCTGGGGCGAGCAACCGCTGGCCGCCTGTGGAGTGCTCGCCGACTTCGCCCTCGTGCGGGCCACCGACGTGGTCCTCGACCCCGATGAGCTGGAGCCCCGCGAAGGCGACTACGCGGAACCCGATGACGCGGGGCTGCTCGACGCGATCGACGTCTGGTGCGAGGACGTGCTCGACCGGCTGCCCGAAACCGCGGTCCCGCCCGTCGCGACGGAGATCGTCGCCGTGCGGGACCTCGAACTGGTCGACGACGACTGTTGGCCCCAGGCACTCGCCCTGCTGGCCAGGCCGCCGCTGCGGGACGCGCTGACCCAACCCGTCCGCGTGCTCCTGCCGGACGGCACGACGCAGACCGTGCGTTCCCACACCGCCTGGTGGCTGCGGGACCACCCCGTCCTCGACGGTCGGCGGCCGGCCGGTCTGCGGGCCGCGGGCGGCGATCCCCTGCTCGACGGAGTGTACGAAGCCGTGGACGCGACGGGCTTCGACGATGTGCAGGTGCTGCGGGCACTGGGAGTGCGGACCTCGCTCGGCGCACTCCTCGACGAGCCCGGTGGCGCGGCCGAACTGCTCGGCCGGTTGGCCGACCCCGATCTGCCGGTGCACCCAGCTCAGCTGCACGGCCTCTACACGGCACTGGCCGACCTCGATCCGGAACAGGTCACCCTGCCCGATGACCTACGGGCCGTGGTGGACGGTGACGTCCGGGTCGTCGACGCCCGCGACGCGGTGGTCGCCGACACCCCCGACCTGCTGCCTCTCGCCGATGGGCTGCCCCTGCTGCCGGTGGCTCCCGACCGCGCCGCGGATCTGGCGGAGCTGTTCCAGGTGCGCCGCCTCAGCGAGACCGTCACGGCGGAGGTCACGACGGACGGCGAGGAGCACGAGGTCCCCGAGTCGGTACGGGTGCTCCTGGGGCCGCTCGTACCGCGCAGCTACATCGAGCACGAGGAGCTCATCGCCGGCGGGGTGGAGCTCCAGTGGCGACGCACCCCGGACGGGGTCCTGCACGCGGCGACGCTGGAGGGCGTGGCGGCTGGACTGGCCTGGGCGGCGGGCCAGTGGCCGCGTCGCTTCGAGGTCGCCGCACTGTTGGAGGACCCGTCCCGTACGGCCGAACTGGGCCGCGACCGCTGGTTCGACCCCCTGCGCTGACCGCTCGCGCCCGGGGCCGGCTGAGTGGGGAGTGGCGGATGGGTCGCTCCCCGCTCGGCCGGATCGTCCCTGGGTCTCGGCCGGATCGTCCCGGGTCTCAGGCGGGGTGCTTGCGGTCCACCCAGCGCCAGCTGAACTCCAGCAGCACCGCCCCCGCCGCGGCGACCGCCACCGCGGTCCACGGCAACTGGACGCCCACCAGCTTCAGCGCGAAGAAGTCCTGGAGCCACGGCACGATCAGCACGATCACAAATCCGAGCGCCATCGCACCCACCAGGCACAGGCGCCACCAGGTGTACGGCCTGGCGATGATGGCGAGCACCCAGATCGAGACCAGGAACAGGGTCAGCGTCGCCGCGCTCGTCTCCGCTTCGAGCGAGCCCGGTCCGCTGTAGTGGGAGCGGGCGAGCAGATAGGTGCTGAAGGTGGCCGCCGCGGCGATCACCCCCGCGGGCACGGCGTACCGCATCACCCTGCTGACGAAGTGCGGCCGGGCGCGCTCCTTGTTGGGGGCGAGCGCGAGGAAGAACGCGGGCACCCCGATCGTCAGCGTGGACAGCAGGGTCAGATGCCGGGGCAGGAAGGGGTACTCCACCTGGCTGCACACGACGAGGACGGCGAGGAGGACCGAGTACACCGTCTTCGTCAGGAACAGCGTGGCGACACGGGTGATGTTGCCGATGACCCGCCGCCCTTCCGCCACCACGGACGGCAGGGTCGCGAAGCTGTTGTTGAGCAGCACGATCTGGGCGACGGCCCGGGTGGCCTCCGAGCCGGACCCCATCGCCACACCGATGTCTGCGTCCTTGAGGGCGAGGACGTCATTGACGCCGTCGCCGGTCATGGCCACGGTGTGGCCGCGGGACTGGAGCGCCCCCACCATGTCCCGCTTCTGCTGCGGGGTGACCCGGCCGAACACCGACCCCGCTTCGAGGTCGCTCGCCATCGCATCCGCATCGGTGGGCAGCCGGCGGGCGTCCACGGTGTGCTCGGCGCCGGGCAGTCCCAGTTTGGCGGCGACGGCGCCCACCGACACCGCGTTGTCCCCGGAGATCACCTTGGCGGCGACGTCCTGTTCGGCGAAGTACCGCAGCGTGTCCGAGGCGTCCGGCCGCAACCGCTGCTCCAGCACGACGAGCGCGACCGCTTCCGCGTCGGCCGCGGCCCGCGGGGAGTCGAGTTCCGCCGTGGACCGGGCGAGTAGGAGGACCCGCAGACCCTGCTGGTTGAGCTGCTCGGTGGCGGCGAGCGCCGGATCGTCCTCGGCCAGCAGCACATCGGGGGCTCCCAGTAGCCAGGTCGTCGTCCCCTCGCCGTCGTGGAGGCGGGCCCCGCTGTACTTGCGCGCCGACGAGAAGGGCAGCGACTGCACCGGCTTGAGGGTGCCGTCGTCCGGATGCGCGTCGATGACGGCGGCGAGCGAGGCGTTGGGGCGGGGGTCAGATGCGCCGATGGCGCCCAGTACTCGGCGTACGTACGCCGGGTCCGCGTCGTCGAGGGGGCGGAGTTCGGTGACGTCCATACCGCCCTCGGTGAGGGTGCCGGTCTTGTCGAGGCAGACCACGTCGACCCGGGCCAGCCCCTCGATCGCGGGCAGCTCCTGCACCAGGCACTGCTTGCGCCCCAGCCGTACGACGCCGATCGCGAAGGCCACCGAGGTCAACAGCACCAGGCCCTCGGGGATCATCGGCACGATGCCGCCGACGGTCCGTGCGACGGAGTCCTTGAAGTCGTTGTCCTTGACGATGAGCTGGCTGATGATCAGCCCCGTCGCGGTGGGGACCATCATCCAGGTCACGTACTTGAGGATCGTGCTGATGCCGCTGCGCAGCTCGGAGTGGACGAGGGTGAAGCGGGACGCCTCCTCGGCGAGCTGCGCCGCATACGCCTCACGTCCCACCTTCGTCGCCTCGAAGGCGCCGCCGCCCGCGACCACGAAGCTCCCGGACATCACCTGGTCCCCGGGTTGTTTGACCACCGGGTCGGCCTCGCCCGTCAGCAGGGACTCGTCGATCTCCAGACCGTCGGCCTCGGCGACCACGCCGTCGACGACGACCTTGTCGCCGGGACCGAGTTCGATGAGGTCGCCCAGGACGATCGCCGAGGTGGAGATCCCGGTTGCCCTTCCATCGCGTCGGACGGTCGGTTTGGCCTCTCCGATGACCGCGAGTCCGTCGAGCGTCTTCTTGGCCCGCAGCTCCTGGATGATGCCGATGCCGGTGTTGGCGATGATGACGAAGCCGAACAGGCTGTCCTGGATCGGTGCGACGAAGAGCATGATCACCCAGAGGACGCCGATGATGGCGTTGAAGCGGGTGAAGACATTGCCCCGGACGATGTCCACGGTCGACCGGGAGGACCGTACGGGTACGTCGTTGACCTCGCCACGGGCGATGCGTTCCTCGACCTCGGCGGAGGTCAGTCCGGTGGGCGGGGTCATGTGCTCCCTGCGGGCCGCGGGCGGCTTCACGGGGTGGACGGGGTCGAGTTCGGCGCCCGCACTGATGGAGGGGCCGCCCGGCTCCGGGCCTTCCGTGTCGATCCTCGCCCGCTGACTCATGGTTCGTACGGTACGGCTGGTGGGACGGCTTCACCCGCCGTGGCGGGGCGGTCGGCCGGAACGGATCAGCGCTGCCATGGGCCGGTGGGCGGGTGTGGTGCGCGGTTGGTCGAGATCGCGCCAACGTGGGGTTCTGTCGAGCCCGCGGATCCTGCCGAGGACGAGCCCGCGGATCCTGCCGGCGAAGGCGCGCGGTCGTGCCCGCCCACAACGGTGGAGGCGACCGTTAGACGGGCGGCTGCTCCTCCGCCGCCGAACGCTTGATGGCCGCCTCCCGCTTGCGTACGTACCAGATGCCGATCAGCCCCAGTCCGGCACCGGCCAGACAGGTCCACACCCACCACATCAGATCGCGGTCGGCGAACCAGTTGTAGAAGGGGATCTGCACCAGGAAGAGGACGAACCAGACGATCGTGCCGCCGGTGATGGTGGCGACGACGGGCCCCTCCAGGGGCTCGGGTGCCTCGTGTCGGGGGGTCCACTTCGCCATGGGGACAGTGTAGGCGGCGGTGATCTAGACCATCGGGCGGCGCGGGCGCCAGGAGCCAGGGCTGTCTACGCGCGGAGATGGCTTTCTCTTCTTTATATGTTCATACTGAAACGGTTTGCTATTGACCGGATTCATTCGTATGAACCCACAAAAACCGCTCTGATGAGGACCGTATGAGCCCCTCGGCCCCCGCCGCCGCCCCCGAGAATCAGCCGAAGGGCACACTCAGCGGTCTGGATCGCTATTTCAAGATCTCCGAACGCGGTTCCACCGTCGGCCGTGAGGTGCGGGGCGGATTCGCCACCTTCTTTGCGATGGCGTACATCATCGTGCTGAACCCGATCATCCTCGGCAGCGCCAAGGACATGTACGGGAACCAGCTCGACAGCGGTCAGCTCGTGACCGCGACGGTGCTCACCGCCGCCTTCTCCACCCTGTTGATGGGCGTCATCGGCAATGTTCCGATCGCGCTCGCGGCGGGCCTCGGCGTGAACACCGTCGTCGCCCTCCAACTGGCACCCCGGATGTCCTGGCCGGATGCGATGGGCATGGTCGTCCTCGCCGGATTCGTGGTGATGCTGCTGGTTGCGACCGGGCTGCGGGAACGCGTGATGAGCGCCGTCCCGCGGAGTCTGCGCAAGGGCATCGCGATCGGCATCGGCCTCTTCATCATGCTGATCGGCCTGGTCGACTCAGGCTTCGTCTCCCGCATCCCCGACATCGCCCAGACCACCGTCCCTCTCCAGCTCGGCCAGGGCGGCCACCTCGTCGGCTGGCCCATCCTGGTCTTCGCCATCGGCACCCTGCTGACCCTCGCACTGATCATCCGCAAGGTGCCGGGAGCCATCCTCATCTCCATCGTGGCGATGACGGTCGTGGCCATGGTCATCGAAGCCGTGGCGACGGTCCCCAGCTGGGGTCTGACCACTCCCAAGTGGCCCGGCAGCCCGGTGGACACCCCCGACTTCGGTCTGGTCGGCGAGGTCAGTCTGTTCGGCGGCTTCGAGAAGGTCGGCTATCTGACGGGCGTGCTGTTCGTCTTCACCGTGCTGCTGTCCTGCTTCTTCGACGCCATGGGCACCATCCTGGGCGTCGGTGACGAAGCCAAGCTGATCGACAAGGACGGCAACCTCCCCGGCATCAACAAGGTCCTCTTCGTCGACGGCATCGCCGTCGCCTCAGGAGGTGCGACCTCATCATCGGCGACGACCTGTTTCGTGGAGTCCACGGCGGGCGTCGGCGAAGGAGCCAGGACCGGACTGGCCTCGGTCATCACCGGCTCGCTGTTCACGGTGGCGCTCTTCCTCACCCCGCTCGCCACGATGGTCCCCTCCCAGGCGGCGACCCCCGCCCTGCTGGCGGTCGGCTTCCTCATCCTGGCCGGCTCCATCCGGGACATCGACTGGAGCGACTACACGCTCGCGGTCCCGGCCTTCCTGGCGATGGTGATGATGCCCTTCACCTACTCGATCACCAACGGCATCGGCATCGGCTTCATCTCCTTCTGCGTCCTGCGCCTGGCGGCCGGCCGTGGACGCGAGGTGCCGATCGCGATGTACGCGGTGTCGGCGGTCTTCGTCTTCTACTACGCCATGCCGGCCCTGGGCCTCACCTGACAGACCTGACAGAGCGGGACGCCCTGCGGTAGACGAGTCGCCCACCGGCACTCATCTGGCGCAGGGCGTCTGCGTGAGGCCGTCATCGATCGATGGAGGTGGGGCAGGGAACCGGAATCGGGCCGGTAGCGCCGGCGATCGACTGGAACAGCCTTGGGCGCGCCCGGGTTCACCCGGCGACCACCACGGATGAGGCGCTCTGGGCCCACAGTTCGTCGAAGTGTCGTGACAAGGTGGCTCCCGGCTCTCGATCCCGGGGCAGCTCCACGTATCCCCGGTCCTCCAGCTGATCGGGTTGGGCGGGTGAGAGGGTCCCGACGAAGCCCTGCATGACCAGGCCGTCCATGCGGGCGAAGTGCATGTTGGGCGTGATCACGTATCCGCGGTACTCGAAGTTCCTGCGGGCCCGGTCAGGCCAGGCGGCCACCACGTTCTTGACCCTCTCCTCGGACTCGGCCAGTTGGTGCCGCAGCGTCTCCGGTGGGACCTGAGGCCACGGCAGCACCATTGACGCCTGTTCGAGGACGCTGTCGCTCGACGTCGACGAGATGGCGAGGATTCGGATGCTCACACCCCGCTTGGCCGCACGTTCCATCGCCTGCAACATGTCGACGTTGGAGATCTGAAGGTTGCGGTACATCAAGAAGTCGGCGTTGCTCTGGGCGTCATTGACCACCCGACTGTAGAAGGCCGGTGTGTAGTAGCCGCGTTCCACGAGCCGAATCATCCGCTGCTCTCCGGTGCCGTTGCCGCGCATGCGGTTCATCGAATCCAAGGCTCGGCTGATCCCTTCTATCTGGCCGCACATTCTGACTAATTCCTCGGCTAAGTTACGGGCGTCCTGCTCACCCTGTCTGAGGAAACCGGCCGCCGATCTCAGATGGCCCGCCAGTGACTCGGTGCCGTAGAGCCTGCGCAGCAGTGCCCGTTCCTCCGACTGAGCCCGCTGTACGGACTGCACCTTCACCAAGGTGATGATCGTGATGATGAAGCCCACCACACCCAGTACCGTATTGGCGCGTTCGAGCCAGGACATCGCTGTGTTCCTTTTCCGTCGAGGGAACGAGGTGACTCAGCCCCGGAGCGCGGCGATCGTTCCGCGGACCGCGCTCTCCTGCATGGCTGCGAGCGATTCGACGGTGACACCCGCGATGTGTGGGCTCAGCAGGGCATGACCTCCCAGCGCGGCGGCCGTACCGTCGGCTGCCAGATCGAAGTCGTCCACCGCGAACCGCAGATCGGGCCGGTCCCGCACCAGCGACGGAAGACGCGCAAGGTCGAAGATCTCCTTCCGCGCGGTGTTGACGACCATGGCCCCCTCCGGGAGGAGGGACAGGAGGTCAGGGCCCACGAGTCCTTTCGTCCCGCTGGTCAGCGGGAGGTGGATGCTCAGGATCTCGCTGTGCCGGAAGAGGTCCTCCAGGGGGCGGGTCGCCAGGTCCGGATGGTTGTCCGGGGTACGGGTCCACACCTTTGGGTCGGTGCCGAACGCCCGCAGCAGGGGGAGCAGTGCGCGCGCCGTCGCTCCTGCCCCGAGCACCCCGGCGCGGCGTCCCCGGAGCTCGACGGCGGGCGCGGGCATTCCCGCCCGGTCCTCTCCGCTGAGCGAGGCGGCGTGTCCCGGGACCGTCTGTTTCGCCAGCGCCAGGATCATCATCATCGCGTGCTCAGCGACCGATACCGCGTTGACCCCGGGCGTGGTGATGACCTCCACGCCGCGGTCCCGCAGTGCGGAGAGGTCCAGGTGGTTGCTGCCCGTTCCCACGGAACCGAGGGCGCGCAGGCCGGGCAGCGTGTCGAGGACACCGGCCGTGATCTGCTCCTTCACCCCCACGATGGCCGCCGACACATCGGAGCCGATGGCGGACAGTTCGGCGAGGGCCCGCTCCCTGGTCCCGGCGACGCGGACATCGCAGAAGTTGGCCCGGAGCAGATCGAACGCCCGGGGGTTGTCCGGAAGGTCGGGCAGGGCGACGAACGCCGTGCCCGGGATGGGGTCTGAAGAGGTCATGCGGCTTCCCCGATGAGGATTCTGCGCAGATGCCGACGCCGGTCGTCGAAGGCGGTCCTGGCATGGATCATGCGCCAGTTGTCCCAGATCAAAATGGCGCGCTGTTCCAGTCGAACGGCGATGTGGTCGGTGTTGAAGAACTCTTGGCCCCGGTCGATGTAGGCGGAGGTCAGTTCGCCGTCCCGGGTGAGGTCGCGGGTGCTGAAGCGCATCACGACTCTGCCGTGGTGCTGCACCAGTGCAGGGGTACGACACGAGGCCGGGGCGATGCCCTCGGCCGACAGGGTCGGCCTGGAGCGCCAGTCGCGGTCTTCGCTGGAGAGTCGATGTCTTTCGTCGGCCGTGAATCCGGCCAGGAATCGATATCCGTCGGCCAGGGTCGTTGCACCGCCGTCGGGTACGGCAGGTCGGACACACCACAGAGCCACATAACGAGGGGGAATTCCCGGGAATTCGTAGAACTCCGTGTGTGGGGTGGCTGCCGATGTGCTCGCGGCGGAGTTGGCACCTTCCGGTACGGCTGGATTGGGCTGTACTTCGCGGATGAGGTCGCCCTGGTACTGCGTCATGAGCGGGCCGAGTGATGAGAGCGCGGATACGTAGTCGTAGGAATCGGGAACCTGCTTGATATGGCAGTAGCCCTGCTCTTCTAAGCTGCTCAGGACCTGTGCTAAATCAATTCCTGCAATATCCGCCACGGTAAGCCCCTCAACCTGTCGGCAGCAGCACCGAGGGGTATGCTACGGGGCTTCCGCGCAGGCCAACAAGGGCACTTCCGGGGCCCCTTGGGCGTCGTCGCATCCCTGTTTCTGGGCCTGGGACCCGTCCTTGCGTACGGTCGTCGGACCTGTGTCGCATGCGTCGGGTGCGCGGTGGCGTTGATTCCTCGAAGGGGTGCGTGGGCTTCGAAGCCGGACCTGGCGTCCCTCCGTAACCGACCTCACGAGTTCGCCCCGCGGGCCGGCCCCACAGGGCTGCCGAGGAGGGATGACCCTCCGGGCGCCCCCGCGTTCATTCGGTCAGTTCACCCCGTAGAACTTCTCCGTCTCGTCGACGGACGCCTCGAAGCGTTCGTCGAAATCGTCACGGATGAGCGTCCGGCGCACATAGTCCTGGACGCTCATTCCGCGTTTGGCCGCCCGACGCCTGAGTCGGTCGAGCAGCTCACCGTCTATCCGCAGGCTGAGCACCGTCGATCCCATGCGGTCAGGGTTGCTGCCCGACCGCGCTGGATGTGTCGCTTTTCGCATTCGTGTCACTCGTTTGGGTGAGTCCTGCTGGTCAGCGGCTGGTGGGCGACCGGTCTGCGGGGGCCACCTGGAGTGCGGTGACGGCGGCGTCGAGCGGGGTGGTTCATTGGCTGGTATTTAGGCAGAGTAATGAGTTATCCTAACGAACATGTCTGATCTGTCCCATGGCAGTGATGCCGACGTAGCCGCTGTGAACGCCCTCCGCTCCGCCGTCATGCGGCTCGGGCGGCGGCTGAAGCACCAGCGCGTCGACGAGTCGCTGAGCCCGACCGAGATGTCGGTGCTCGGCACCCTCGCCCGATGCGGCTCGGCCACCCCCGGTGAGCTGGCGCGCAAGGAGCATGTCCAGCCGCCGTCCATGACCCGAATCGTGGCGCTGCTGGAGGCCAAGGGGCTGGTCCGGCTGGAGCCACACCCCGACGACCGTCGACAGAAGGTCGTCAGTCAGACCGAGGAGGCCGAAGCGATGCTCGAAGAGAGCCGTCGCAAGCGGAACGCCTGGCTGACCGAGCTCGCCCAGGGACTCAACGAGGACGAATGGGCCAAGCTCCGTGCGGCAGCTCCCGTACTGGAGAAGCTCGCACATCTGTAATTGCTCAACCCGAAGGAGGCGACCACTTTTGCGTACGGGACCCGGAGCAGACTCCGCACCCGCGCCTTCCTCCCCCGCCGGTAAGGCGTCGGATGGAATCCCACCTACCACCATGTTCAGCTCGCTCAAGAACCGGAACTACCGCCTCTTCGCCGCCGGCCAAGTGGTCTCCAACACGGGTACGTGGATGCAGCGCATCGCGCAGGACTGGCTGGTCCTGACGCTGACCGGCTCGGCATCCGCAGTCGGCATCACCGTCGCCCTCCAGTTCCTTCCGATGCTGCTGTTCGGCCTGTACGGCGGAGTCCTCGCCGACCGGCTGCCCAAGCGACCCCTGCTGCTCGCGACCCAAGCGGCCATGGCCATCACCGGCCTCGCCCTGGCCGCGCTGACCCTCAGCGGTGAGGTCCAGGTCTGGCACGTCTATGTGACCGCGTTCGCCCTCGGGCTCGTCACCGTCATCGACAACCCCGCCCGGCAGACCTTCGTCGCCGACATGGTTGGCCCCGACCAACTCGCCAATGCGGTCAGTCTGAACTCGGCGAACTTCCAGTCGGCCCGACTCGTCGGCCCTGCGGTCGCCGGTGTGCTGATCACCGCGGTCGGCAGCGGGTACGCCTTCCTCTTCAACGGCCTCTCGTTCATCGCGCCGATCGCCGCGCTGCTGCTGATGCGGACGTCCGAGCTGCACCGGAGCGTCCGCACCCCGCGCGGCAAGGGGCAGCTGCGGGAAGGGCTGCGCTATGTCTCCGCCCACCCCGAGTTGATATGGCCCATAGTCCTGGTCGGATTCGTGGGCACCTTCGGCTTCAACTTCCCGATCTGGCTGTCCGCCTTCGTCGACGACGTCTATGACTCAGGCGCCAGCACATACGGCCTGCTCAACACCCTTATGGCGGTCGGCTCGCTGGTGGGCGCACTCCTGGCGGCCCGCCGCGGTACGTCCCGGCTGCGCCTCCTGGTGGGAGCGGCGGTCATCTTCGGAATCCTCGAAGTCGTGGCGGCCTTCGCCCCCCACTTCTGGATCTTCGCCGGACTTCTGGTGCTGATCGGAATGTTCGGCCTCACGGTCAACGTCACGGCCAACTCCACCGTCCAGATGGCCAGCGACCCGGCCGTCCGAGGACGGGTGATGAGCCTGTACATGATGGTCTTCGTCGGCGGCACGCCCCTGGGTGCGCCGGTCTTCGGCTGGATCACCGACGTGTACGGGCCGCGGATCGGGTTCGCCGCCGGTGGTGTGCTGTCCTTCGCGGGGGCGCTGCTGGTCGGACTGATGCTGGCCAGGGCGGGTGGTCTGCGGCTCAAGGTGGACCTGCGCCGGGGGCACAAGCACCTGGACTTCGTGCCGAAGGCCCCCGAGCGGTCCGAGGGTGTCAGGAAGCCCGTCACGACGGCTGCCTGATCTGGCTCGACCATGGGACGCCGGCCAGGTTCGTCCAGCGGGTGCCCCACCAGGGCAGGGGGCCGGGGAAGCGCGCCACCACTGCTCGGTCAGAACCTGGCGGGGCGCTGCTCGGCCCGGCTGGTGCGCTCCCGTCCCCGTGCGGGGGGATGGAATTCCCGGCATCAGCCTGTGGCGAGCTGCGCCGAAGCGTCAGTGGGTCATGAGTTCACGTACATGGTGTGGATATGGCGGGTGTTGCTGCCGTTCACCATATTGACGTGAATGACCCAGCCAAGGTTTTCCTGAAGGTTTCCGCTCGCCCAGGGGGAACAGTAAACGGCGTTGTGACCACGGGTGTTGACGGTACGTTCCACGACTCCGGTCCGGAACAGATCGGCCTCGATGGCCCAGCCGTCACTCTTCAGGTCGCACACCATCATGGAGTCGCCCGGAGTGGAACCGGCGGGGTCCTGATTCCAGGTTACGGAGCCGACGATTTCGCCGTTGTAGTAGACGTATTCGAGCTGCGACGACGCGGCGGACTCCTGTGCGGAGGCGGTTGGCATCCCCCATAGCAGCAGGCCGACAGCGGCGAGGAGGGTTCCGAGGCGCGCGGAGTGACGACGAGACATGGGTTCTCCCTGTGGCGACCGATTGTCAGGTACACGGCTAGGACAGCACTGCCGTGATCGTCCGTACAGGCCGCTGCGCGGGAAAATGATCGACACGGCTACGACCTGGCACATCACGCGGTATCACGCACAGATCTCATCAACGGTGGCGCTTCCGCTGCAGTTCGGAGATCCCGGCCATGTCCCCGCTCGCATGCGCCAGACTTGGCCGCATGAGGCTGTTCGCCGCCGTGCTCCCGCCCGCCCGAGCCGTCGCCGAACTCGGTGCGGCCGTCGATCGGCTCAGGGCCCTGCCCGGCGCAGACCGGCTGCGCTGGACGGATCGGGCGGGCTGGCACTTCACCCTGGCGTTCATGGCCGAGGTCGATGAGGCGCTCCTGCCCGATCTGCGGGCCCGCCTCGCCCGTGCGGCCCGGCGCAGCTCCCCCTTCCCCCTGCGCATCCACGGCGCCGGCCACTTCGGCGACCGGGCCCTGTGGGCGGGTGCCGCGGGTGGCCTCGACGAGATGCGGCTGCTCGCCGAGCGGGCGGACGCGGCGGCCCGCAGGGCTGGAATCGACATGGAGCAGCACCGCCGCTACACCCCGCACCTGACGATCGCCCGCAGCCGTACGGAGACGGAGCTGCGGGCGTACGCCGACGGCCTGGGCGACTTCGAAGGCGTCGACTGGCAGGTGGAGAGCCTCGCCCTGGTGCGGAGCAATCTCCCCGTCAGCGGGGTGCCCGGGGAGCAGCCGCGGTACGAGACGGTCGGAATTTGGCCCCTGGGGGGCGGGGACGGGGAGCGGTCCGGTTAACCTCAAGGGGTGAAGACGAAGACCAGAAACCAGATCATGGCAGGCGTGCTCGTCCTGATGTTCGCGATCATCGCCGTGGCATCCGTGGCCGGTATGTGACCCTCGCCCGCTCCTAGACCCCCGCTGGCCCCGCCTACCAGGCGAAGGCTTCCGGCGTTGCTCCGGGCCCCGGGAAGATCCCGTCCAGCGAGGCCAGTAGCTCTGCGTCCAGTTCCAGTTCCACTGCGCGCAGGGCGCCATCAAGCTGCTCGGCGGTCCGCGGTCCGACGATGGGCCCGGTGATCCCCGGCTGGGTGAGCAGCCAGGCGAGCGCCACCTCGGCCGGGTCGAGCCCCTGCTTGGCGAGCAGGTCCTCGTACGCCTGGATCTGTTCGCGCGCCCCGGGTGCCGCGAGGCGGTCCGCCGTCAGACCGCCCGCACGCCGGCCGCCCTCGGCCTCCTTGCGGATCACTCCGCCCAGCAGTCCACCGTGCAGCGGCGACCAGGGGATCACGCCGAGGCCGTACTCGATGGCGGCCGGGATGATCTCCATCTCGGCGCGGCGCTCGAAGAGGTTGTACAGACACTGCTCGCTGACCAGCCCGTACGAGCCCTTCTGGCGTGCCCGCTCATTGGTCTGGGCGATCTTCCAACCGGGGAAGTTGGATGAGCCCGCGTAGAGGATCTTGCCCTGTTGGACGAGGGTGTCGACGGCCTGCCAGATCTCCTCGACGGGTGTGGCCCGGTCGATGTGATGGAACTGGTAGATGTCCAGGTGGTCCGTTTGCAGCCGCTGGAGGCTGGCGTCCACGGAGCGCCTGATGTTGAGCGCGGAGAGCTTGGTGTGGTTGGGCCAGTCCTCGCGGCTGGGGTCCATGCTCCCGTACACCTTGGTCGCGAGGACGACCTTGTCCCTGCGGTCGCCGCCCTTCGCGAACCAGTTGCCGATGATCTCCTCGGTGCGACCGCGGGGATCGCCGCCGTAGGTGTTGGCGGTGTCGAAGTAGTTGATGCCCGCATCCAGCGCCGCGTCCATGATGGCGTGGCTGTCCGCTTCGGTGGTGTGGGGCCCGAAGTTCATCGTCCCGAGGACGAGCCGGCTGACCTTGAGTCCTGTGCGTCCGAGTTGCGTGTACTCCATGGGCAACCAGCCAACGCCTTGGAGTGCACTCGAAGCAAGGACGTCCACGGTCAGCCGGCCGGTCGTGTTCCCTCGCCTGCCAGTGCGGTGCGACGGTACGACATGGACACAGCCCGGGGCCGCGTGAACCTTTTCGGCCGGTGCGGTCAAGAAGCAGATGACACACCCTGCCGTCCTACCTTCTGGAGTCGCCGTGACCGGACCACCGGTCGTCCGTGATGACGCCGAGGTCGTCGCCCAGTCGTTGGAGCAACCGGAGCTCTTCGCCCTGCTCTACGACCGCCATGCGCCCGACATCCACCGCTACGCCGCGCGCCGCCTCGGGGAGGGCGCGGCCGAGGACATCATGGCGGAGACGTTCCTCATCGCCTTTCGCCGCCGTGGCCGGTACGACCTGTCCCGGCCCAGCGCCCGGCCCTGGCTGTACGGGATCGCCGCCAAGCTCATCGGCGGGCATCGCCGCAGCGAGGAACGCGCTCTGCGCGCCCTGGCCAGGACCGGTGACGACCCTCTCGCCGAGTCCTGGAGTGAGCGTTGCGACGACCGGATCGCCGCACAGGCCCCGCTCGCGGGAGCACTCGCCGCCCTATCACCGGGTGATCGCCATGTGCTGCTGCTGGTCGCTTGGGCCGATCTCAACTACCAGGAGGTCGCTGAGGCGCTGCGCATCCCGCTGGGCACCGTGCGCTCACGGCTCAACCGGGCCCGTCGCAAGGTGCGGGCGGCACTGATCGCCGACCCCGCCTTCGCCGATGACGAACCGCGTTGCGGCGAACGGGCCGATCCGAAGCCGCTGGTCGCCGCCGACCCCGCCGAACCCGCCGACCTTCGCAACCAACCCGACCTTCGCAACCAACCCGCCCCTCTCGGCCCATCCGACCATCCCGCTTTCCCCGCCACCGGACCGGCCACCGGGCAGCCGGTCGAGCCCGCCCTCACCCCGTCGTCAGGAGCTGATTCGCCGTGGACGAGTTGACCCAGGTACGTGAACTGCGCGCCGACCGAACCCCGATCGATCCCATGACCCTCGCCCGTGGCCGGCAGCGGCTCAACCGGGCCACGGCGACCGATGGTGCCGGCCGAGCCCTACTGCGCAGGCTGCGCACCGATTGGCGGTTCGCCACCGTCGGGGCAGCCTTCTCCATCACCGTCGCCCTCACGGCGACCGCCGTGCTCAGCGCCGACCTCGGGCCCACCCGTACCGACGGGACACGGGCCGCGGGCTCCGCGGGGACGGCCAACGAGTCCTCCGCCCTGCTGCTGCGCGCCGCCGCCGCGTTCGAGGCTCGGCCGACCCCGCCTGAGCCACGCGCCGACCAGTGGATCTACACCAACACCGAGCTCCAGCAGATGTCCTTGACCCCGAACGTGGACCCGAAGCAGGTACGGATCGAACGGATCTGGCGCCCCGGCACCGGACCGGCCGCCTGGACCCCGTACGCGTCGGCAGGGAGCCGTACGGCGCAGGGCCACCCCGTCTACACCCCGCGCGACCTCTACCGCGCCGTCAACGGCCTGCCCGAAGACCCCGTAGCCGCGCTGGCTGCCGTGCGCGCGCTGTTCCCCACGGACAGCGCCCCCACCGTGATGGGGCGCAAGACGGGAACCCCGCCCGAGGACGAGACCAAGGCCGAGCACGGTCTGCGGGCCGTCGGCGAACTGCTCAAGACCCATCCGCTGCCACCCGCCGGCCAGGCCCGGATCTACCGTGCGCTGGCGACCATCCCGGGGATCGAGGCGGTGGAAGTACGCCGCGCCCCGGGAAACCGGGAGTTCATCGCCGTTGGGCTGAAGGACTCCCCACTTTCCGAACCGTCGCAGATCCTGCTCCATCAGCGTGATTTCGGCTATGCCGGGTCATGGACGGTCGCAGGCAAGGACCATGTGATCGAACCGGCAGCCGGATCGAACGCCTCTAGGCAACGGATTCCGGCAGGAACCGTCTTGTATGACGAGATGCGCACTGCCGCGGCAGTAGTGGATAGGAAGGGCCAGACCGTCTGACCAACGGACTGGCCACGCCAAGGCAGCGTCACCTTCTCGGTTCGCGCCCCTTTACCTGCGCACTATGGACCTCAGATCACGGCCGGGGCGGTGAATGCACGGCAGGTCAAGCAGCGGCAAGACGACCGAGGAAAGCAGCGATGCCACAGATTTCACTTGTTGTTCCGTGCTTCAACGAGAGTGAGGTGATCGGGGCATTCCACGCCGAGTTGGTCAATGCCCTTGCGCCGACCGAGGCTGATTTCGAGATCTGTTACGTGGACGACGGCAGCGTGGACGACACCCTCGTACTGCTGAAGGGCCTTGCCGCCGCCGACAGTCGTACCCGGTTCACCTCCTTCAGCCGCAACTTCGGCAAGGAGTCAGCCATGTTGGCCGGGCTGCGGATGTCCCAGGGGGACGCGGTCATCATCCTGGACGCCGATCTCCAGCATCCGCCCCAGCTCATCCCGCAGATGATGGAACTTCACCGGCACGGCTACGACCAGGTCGTGGCGCAGCGCGACCGCACCGGCGAAGGCGCGGTGCGCACAGTGCTCAGCCAGGCGTACTACCGGCTGGTCCGAAGATTCATGGATGTTGAGATCATCGATGGCGCAGGTGATTTCCGATTGCTGTCCCGACGTGCCGTCAATGCGCTGCTGTCCCTGCCGGAGAGCAATAGGTTCTCCAAAGGGTTGTTCTCCTGGATTGGTTTTGACACCGTCAGCTTTACGTATCAGAACGTTCAGCGGGCGGCCGGTCAATCCAAATGGGGCGGGCGTCGACTGCTGAACTACGGAATCGACGGACTGCTGTCCTTCAACAGCCGGCCCTTGCGCATGGCGATTCACGGCGGTCTATGGCTCTTCCTCTCGGCGCTCACCTACGCCCTGTGGATCGTCGCCAATGTCGTTGTGGACGGTGTCGACACGCCCGGCTACGCCACCTTGATCACCGTCATCGTGGGCATGAGCGGCGTACAGATCGCGACGCTCGGCATCATCGGCGAGTACGTGGGTCGGATCTACCACGAGTCCAAGCACCGCCCGCACTACGTGGTGCGGGAGACCGACGAGACGGAACTGCCCCTCTCCGTGCCGATGGTGCTGCGCGGCGGCGCCACGATGCGTCCCATGGCACCGCAGGGCGAGAGGCGGTAGCGCACCCATGGCCCTCGACGTCTCCCGTTCGAACGAACACCGACAGCGGACCAGCGACGATGACCCGAAGCCGGGGCGCCCTGACTGGCGCGGTGGTTGGGCCGTCGCGCTCGCGATGCTGCCGCTGGGGCTACTGACCCTCGCCTCGTGGTACGGCCGCCATGTCCGACCGTCCGCCGACGAGTGGTGCTTCCTGCCGCACGTGCGCGACCACGGCATCACCGGCCTGGTGGACAAGTTCTACTTCACCGACAACGGCCGGGTCGGCAACGGTCTGCTCGTCGGTCTGTACGCCAAGTTCCCGGTGGCGGGCCATCAGTGGTTCGGCCTGGTCAGTGGGGCGTTGATGCTGGTGCTGCTCTGGGCGCTGACGGTCCGGCTGCTGCGCCGGGCCCAGTTGGAAGTGCCCCGCGGGGTGCCGCTGCTGGTCGCCGCGATGGTGGCGGCCGTGTTCCTCTTCGCCACCCCCAACACGTACAAGACGTTCTACTGGCCCGCCGCCTCCGTCTCCCACACCGTCGCTCCGGTGCTCGCGCTCGCGGCGGCGATCCCGCTCCTGGTGGCGCACGGGCGGCGGGGCCGCAATCTCGCGCTCGTGGCGGTCGTGGGAGCCGGTGCCTTCATGGGCACCCTCTCCGAAGAGGCGTCCGTCGTCGCCCTGGTGGTGCTCGGTGGGGTGGTGCTCTTCGCCCAGGTGATCTTCGTACCCGGGGTGCGACGGTTCGCCCGGATCTGGTCCCTGGCCGGGATGGCGGGGGTCGCGCTCGGCACCCTGATCCTGGTGACGTCACCCGGCTCCCGTAACCGCCGCACCCGGTACGACGCCGAGAGCGTGTCGATGCTCGCCCCCGAATCGCTCCGGGGCGCACTGCGCGGCTATCTGGAGATCCTCGGGACGGTCTTCACCACCTGGCAGTATCTGGGGGCGATCGCCGCCGGAGTGCTGTTGGGCCTGGTCGCACGGCGCGTCGGCGAGCGGGAGGCGGCCGTGCTGCTGCCCGCCCGCCCGCCGGTGCTGATCGCCCTGGGCGCCGCCGCGTTCCTCGTCTCCGGGTATCTGTGCACGGTCATCACCTACCCCGTCTTCGGTGCGCGCGTGGTGACGACCGAACGCACCTGGAACGACTACCTCCTGGTGTACGTCCTGGTCCTGGTGGGCGCGGGCGCCCTGCTGGGCCGGTGGCTGCGGGCGCGCACCGCCGAGGCTCGCGGTGACACAGTCCGCAGGACCGCACTGGCGGGGGCGGCGCTGGTGTGCGCGGTGACCGTCGCAGGACTCGCCCTGCCGCTCATGGACCTCGGACGCCAGATGGAGACCCGCGCCCAGCGGTGGGACCGTCAGGACGCCTTCCTGCGGGAGGGCGCGGCCCGCGGGGAGACCGTACTGCCGTACACCCCCACGAGGGTGGGGAGGATGCTGGAGCCCTTCGGCGACCAGGGGCGCAAGAAGTGGCCGGTGCAGTGCGTGGCGGACTACTACCACCTGGATCGGCTGACCTACGCGGAGCGCATGCCGTAGGGCCCCGGTGGCTCCCGGATCAGCGCACGACAGCGGGGGACACGGGGACGATCTGCTCGGCAGCCGCGTACCGTCCGCCGATGCCCCATGCCCGGTGCAGCGCATCGGCGAACGCCGCCGCTATCTTGTGTTCGCCCGATGGGCTCGGATGGGTGCCGTCGTAGGTGTCCGAGTCCAGTGCGTACGACGGCGGACGTGCGGCCAGCAGGATCGGTGCGGCGGGTGCGTCCAGGTCGGCGACCGCCGCGGCCAGGAGTGCGTTGAACCGGTCGCACTCCGCGGCGAAGGGTGCATCGGTACGGGCCCGTACATTCGGGATGACGGGCAGCAGCACCATCCGCACGGCCGGCGCGGCGGCACGGGCCTCGGCGATGAACCTGCGGGTGTTCTCCGCGGTCTGATCGCTGTTGGTGTAGAAGCCGAGGTCGATCAGGCCGAGCGAGACCAGCAGTACGTCCGGCCGGTGTTCGGCGATCGCCGGACCGATGACGGGGGCCATGTGCAACCAGCCCTCGCCCCAGCCGGCGAGATGGCGACGGGCCTCGGCAGGGAAGTCGGGGTCGGCGTGGTCGGCAATGAACGCTTCCGACCCCTCGGCCGCTTCCGGGACGTAGAGCTCCGAGCGCGGGCCCACGATCTCGTACGCACCGTCGAAGGTTGCCTCCAGGTGCTGCCACATGCGGTAGCGCCAGGTGTGATCGCCGGCGCGCCCGATGGTCATGCTGTCGCCGACGAACAGAAAACGCATGGGCGCCATCATCGCCGATGGGCCCGCCCACCTGCGATGTGAGCCCCGCCACGGCCCGGTTCCGGGACCGACCGTCGTGGCGCGGAGTCGATGGCACCCGGCCGCCCGGAACGATGATCGGATCGATGCGCTCAACGGCCGAATGCGCCCGCCCGGGATGGCAGGCTTACTGCATGCGCTCGCTCCCGTACGCCACCGGTGCCGCAGCCCTGCTGCTGCTCACGGTCCTCGCCGCCCCCGCCACCGCCGAGGACAAGAGCTTCACGATCAAGGACCCGAGGATCAAGGAGTCCAGCGGCCTCGCCGCCAGTCGGGCCCATCCGGGGGTGTACTGGACGCACAACGACCAGGACGAGCCACGGGTCTTCGCGATCGACTCCAAGACGGGGGAGACGCTCGCCACCGTCACACTGCGCGGGGTGGGCAAGCCCCGGGACATGGAGGCGATCTCGATCGGCCCGGACGGAAACGTCTACGTGGGCGACATCGGCGACAACCTCAACGGCAGTTGGGCGCACGTCTGGATCTACACCTTCCCCGAGCCGAAGGCCCTGCGGGACATGACGGTGAGCGCGACGCAGTACACCGTGAAGTACGCGGACGGCGCCCGCAACGCCGAGGCGATGATGGTGCACCCCAGAACCGGACGGGTCTACATCGCCTCCAAGAACGAGGACGGCGGCGGACTGTACGAAGGCCCGGCGAAGCTGACGCCCACGGGGACCAACACCTTCCGACGGATCGGAGAGGTGCCCTGGGTGACGGACGGCGCGTTCTCCCCGGACGGCGATGAACTGGTGCTGCGCTCCTACTTCAGCGCCCGCGGCTATGTCTGGAAGGACGGACGCCTCGGTGCGGACCATCGGGTCAAGGCCCCCATCCAGGGCCAGTCCGAGTCGGTGTCCTACACGGTCGACGGCTCGGCACTGATGTTCGGCACCGAGGGGGAGCAGAGCGAGGTCGAGCGGGTCGGGCTCGACAGGAACGACAAGAGCGACAAGAGCGGTGGCGGCTCTGCGGCCGGCTCGGGCAGTTCGGCGACGGGCGACGGCGACGGTGAGACGTCCACGACGACCTACGGGTTGATCGGGATCGCCGCAGTGGTGGCCCTGGTGATGGCGGTGAAGCGACTGCGGCGCAGCGGGAGCTGAACTGCCAGAGCCGGCGGGGGAGCGGTTTCGCGCGGCCTCAGTCCCGCGCTCGCTCCCTGGCGTCGGCGCGCTCGCGGACCAGCACCTCAAGGCCGTCCAGCAGCCGGCCCAGCCCGAATTCGAAGTGGTCGAAGTCCTCGTTGAAGGCGTCGTCCTCCAGGGCCGCCATCCGCGGGTAGTCGCCGCTGTGCATCGCTCGGGTCAAGAAGGGTTCCTGACTCTTCCAGAAGTCCTCGTGGCTCATGCCCGTGGCGTCCGCGGCCTCTCGGCCTTCCGTCTCCATCCGCGCGATGCCCTGGACGAAGCTCTGTGTCGCGATGATCACCGAGATCAGTTCGGCATCGCGCAGGCCCATGCCCGAGAGGCAGGTGAGCGCGGCCTCCAGCGACCGCACGGCACTGGGGCCGAGGACGGTCCTGGCCTGGTTGACCTTGAGCAGCCAGGGATGGGCGCGGAAGAGGGCGAGATAGCGGCGGGCCAGTGAGTCGAAGGCTCTCCGCCAGTCCACCGGCTCGGCGGGGTCGGGCAGCGGGCCGGGGTCGGTCACCCGGTCCAGCATCAGGTCAAGGAGCTCGGCCTTGCCGGGGACGTACCGGTACAGGGTCATCGTCCCGGTGCCCAGCTCCGTGGACAGCCGGCGCATCGAGAGCGCGGACAGCCCCTCCGCGTCGGCGAGTTCGACGGCCGCCGCCACGATCTGATCGAGGGTGAGCCCCGGTTTGGGGCCGCGTGTGGGCCGTTCGCCCGTGCTCCAGAGAAGCTCCAGGGTCCGAGCCACATCGCCGGAGCCACTCGTTTCGATCGTCATGACCTCACTTTAAAGGGCCTGCTCCCCTGCTCTCATTTAAAACTGGGTACGGTGTACTCTCTTATGGGTACGGCGTACGCGGATGATGTGCGCGGTGCCTTCCCCTGCCTTCCTGCTGCCTCGACTGCCTGTTGTTGGAGGAACCCGTGACCGATCACGCCGTACACGCCCGAGGACTGGAGAAGAGATACGGCGAGAAGCGCGCACTCGCGGGCTTCGACCTCACCGTCCGCCGTGGCACCGTCCATGGACTCCTCGGTCCGAACGGTGCCGGCAAGACCACCGCCGTACGCGTCCTGTCCACCCTGCTGAAGGCCGATGGCGGACATGCCGAGGTCGCCGGCTACGACGTGGGGAAGCAGGCCCGTTTGGTCCGCAGCCGCATCGGACTCACCGGTCAGTACGCGGCCGTCGACGAGATGCTCTCGGGCCGGCAGAACCTGGAGATGTTCGGCCGGCTGTTCCACCTCGGCGGCAAGCGCGCCCGCCTTCGGGCGGTCGAACTCCTGGAGCAGTTCGACCTGGTCGAGGCGGCCGACAAGGGCGTCGACGGCTACAGCGGCGGTATGCGGCGCCGGCTCGACCTGGCCGCCTCCATGATCCTCGCGCCGGACGTGCTCTTCCTGGACGAGCCCACGACCGGGCTCGACCCGCGCGGTCGAGGCGAGGTGTGGGACGCCGTCCGGGAACTGGTGGCCCAGGGCACGACCGTCCTGCTGACCACCCAGTACCTGGAGGAGGCCGACAAGCTCGCCTCCCACATCACCGTCATCGACCAGGGCCGCGCCATAGCCGACGACACCCCGGACGGGTTGAAGAACACGGTCGGAGGCTCCCGCATCGAAGTCGTCGTCGAGGACATCGGCGAGATCGACGCCGCGGTGAAGGCCGTGGCCCGGGTCGCCGATGGCGTACCCGAGGTCGACCAGGCCGAACGCCGGGTCCACGCCGCCGTCACCGATCGCGTGGCGTCCCTCACCGACGTCGCCCGCACCCTCCAGGACCAGGGGATCGGCGTCGAGGACATCGGACTGCGCAGACCGAGCCTCGACGATGTCTTCCTGCGACTGACCGGACACCGCACGGACAAGGAAGAGGAGGCCGCGGCATGAGCCAGCTCACCGACACGGCTACCGCCACCGGCACGCCGCCAGAGACCCAGACCGCCGGAAAGGTGAGCCTCGAACTCGACCACGCTCGGGAACGCCGGCTGTACTGGGCGATCGCGGACTGCTGGACCGTGGTCCGCCGCGGGCTCCTCACCTACCGCCGCCACCCCTCCTACATCGCCTGGCAGCTCGGCTTCCCGATCGTGTCGGTGCTGCTGTACGGGTATGTCTTCGGCGGTGCGATGAAGGCACCGGAAGGTGGCGACTACCGCGACTTCCTGATGCCGGGCATGTTCGTGATGACCATGGCCTTCGGCCTGATGAACACCGCGATCACCGTGGTCACCGACTCCAGCAAGGGGGTCATCGACCGGTTCCGCTCCATGCCGATGGCGCCTTCGGCCGTGGTCTCCGGGCGCGGGGTGAGCGACCTGCTGACCGCCGCTACCGAACTGACCATCCTGGCGCTCACCGCCCTGGCGATGGGCTGGCGCTCGGACGGCGGCGTGCTGAAGACGCTGGCCGCGTTCGGACTGCTGTTGTTGCTGCGGTTCTGCCTGATCTGGATCGGCATCTTCCTGGGCCTGATCATCCCCAGCCCGGAGGCGGCCGGTGCCCTCTACGCGGTGATCTTCCCGCTGACGATGATCTCCAGCATCTTCGCGCCGCCTTCGTCCATGCCCGACTGGCTGGGCACGCTCGCGGCCTGGAACCCGATCTCGTCGACTGCGGGGGCCACCCGTGAGCTGTTCGGCAACCCGGTGGCGAGCGACGGCAGCTGGGTCCAGGAGAACGCCCTCCTGATGGCCGTTGGCTGGCCGGTGCTGATCACCGCGATCTTCCTGCCCCTCGCGGTCCGCCGCTTCCAGCGGCTGAGCCGCTGACCCCCTGACCGGACGGGCCCAGGGATACGGGGGGTCCCTGGGCCCGTTCTCAGACGCTCACGCCTTGCGTTCAGCAGCCTTCAGCAGCTCCTCGACGTCCAGCTTGACCTCGGCGCCGATCGACTCGGGCAGGGTGATCTGCTCGCCGGGGGCGTGGATGCGGTGGTGCCCGTACTCGGTGCCGTCCGGATCGGTCAGCACGTGGAGGCGCTGGTGCTTGCGGTCGACGATCACGTACACGGGGATGCCCGCCTGCGCGTAGGCGGCGACCTTGTTCCGGAGGTCGGCCTGGTAGTTGCTGGAGGTGACTTCGAGGACCAGGCGGAAGACGGCGGGGTCATAGCAGTTGCGCTCGACGTGGTGTTCTTCGAAGTCGGCGTCGAGGATGGCCAGGTCGGGGATCGCATAGTCGGAGGGCCCACCGGGGAGCCACACACCGACAGCCTGGAGAACCTGTGTTCCAGTGCCGTGGAGACCTGCCATGATGAAGGGGATCATGACTGTGGTGAGAGCCCTTGCATGAGCCCCGTCCGGCGATGGGGACACGGTGATGACGCCTCCGATGATCTCGACACGGTGGCCGGGAAGCTGCTCGATGAGGATGTCAGCCTCGTCGAGAAGGGACCTCGGCTCGCCATCACAGGGGTGCTCTGCTGCTGCGGCAGACATTTGGGCCTCCTGAGGGCTGGTTGTCGAGAACATCATCGTAGGCCGGCCTGCCAGGTCAGACGATGTCACCCCACGACCACCCCAATGAGTGAGCCCCGCTGGGTTTGATCCCACCGGGGCTCACTCAAGTCCGTCTCAGGACACCTCAGGGCGTCACAGGACACTTCAGGGCGTCACAGGTTCTCGATCACGTAGTCCACGCACGCCGTCAGCGCCTCGACGTCCGACGGCTCGACCGCCGGGAACATCGCCACGCGCAGCTGGTTGCGGCCCAGCTTGCGGTACGGCTCGGTGTCCACGATCCCGTTCGCCCGCAGCGCCTTCGCGATCGCCGCGGCGTCGATCTCGTCCGCGAAGTCGATCGTGCCGATGACCTGGGACCGCTTCGCCGGGTCCACCACGAACGGGTTGGCGTGCTTCGACGCCTCGGCCCAGCCGTACAGCGCCTGCGACGAGGCCGCGGTGCGACCCACCGCCCAGTCCAGACCGCCCTGCGAGTTGATCCACTTCAGCTGCTCATTGAGCAGGAAGAGGGTCGAGAGCGCGGGGGTGTTGTACGTCTGGTTCTTGAGCGAGTTGTCGATCGCGGTGGGCAGGCTGAAGAACTCGGGAACGTGCCGGCCCGAGCCGTGCACCCGTGCCGCACGCTCCAGGGCGGCGGGCGAGAACACGCCGATCCACAGGCCGCCGTCCGCCGCGAAGCACTTCTGCGGGGCGAAGTAGTAGACGTCCGTCTCGGTGATGTCGACCGGCAAACCGCCCGCGCCGGACGTGGCGTCCACCAGCACCAGCGCGCCCTCGTCGGCGCCCGCCACCCGCTTGATGGGGGCGGCGACACCGGTCGAGGTCTCGTTGTGGGTGAAGGCGTACACGTCGACGCCCTCTTCGGCCGCCGGCTCCGGGTGGGTGCCCGGGTCGGAGGAGATCACGGTCGGCTCGGCCAGCCAGGGCGCCAGCTTGGCGGCCTTGGCGAACTTGGAGGAGAACTCGCCGAACGAGAGGTGCTGGGACTTGTTCTCGATCAGGCCGTGGGTCGCGATGTCCCAGAAGGCGGTCGAGCCGCCGTTGCCGAGGATCACCTCGTAGCCCTCGGGGAGCTGGAAGAGGTCGCGTACGCCCGAGCGGACTTCGCCGACCAGGTTCTTGACCGGCGCTTGCCGGTGGGAGGTGCCCAGGAGGGAGGTACCGGTGGCGGCGAGGGCGTCCAGCGCCTCCGTACGCACCTTGGAGGGGCCCGCGCCGAAACGGCCGTCGGCGGGCTTGATGTCAGCGGGAATCTGGATATCAGCCACGCACTGGAGCGTAACGGCTCCCGGATCGGCAGCGCCGGGGGGTCCGTCGGCTGAGACGGGCGGACATCCGTGCTGATGAGGGAGTGTCGGGGCTCTGTCGTGCCCCGATCGGGGGCGGTCGGGCGCCAGCTGCCCGCCCGCGAGAAGTCAGGCTTCCCGCGAGGGATCAGCGCTTTTGGTGTACGGACAGCGCGTGCAGATGCTCCACCAGGGCGATCAGGACGAACTTGCTGGACGAGTGGTCCCGGGCGTCGAACTCGACCATCGGGACTTCCGGGCCGAGCGCCAGCGCCCTGCGGATGTGGTCATCGCTGTGGAGGGGCCCGCCGAAGTCGTTCACCGCGACGATGAAGGGCATCCCATGGTGCTCCAGCCGGTCCAGCGCGTACCAGGCGTCGGTCAGTCGGCGGGTGTCCACCAGGACGACGACCCCCATGGTTCCGGACAGCAGCCGCTCCCACAGGAACCAGAACCGCTCCTGCCCCGGGGCGCCGAAGAGGTACAGGGTGCTGCGGGTGTCGATGGTGATGCGACCGAAGTCGAACGCGACGGTGGTGGCGTTCTTCGAACTGACCCGGCTGGTGTCCTCCAGCTGTCGGCCCGCTCTGCTCATCACCTCTTCGGTGTGCAGCGGACGGATTTCGCTCACCGAGCGGACCATGGTCGTCTTGCCGACGCCGAAGCCGCCGACCACGACGATCTTCAGGGCGTTCTCGTTCACGCCGGGGAGCTCCGGATGGATTTCTGCGGGGTGGACCGCTCGCATGGCGCGGGTCATCGCTTTCGTGCGGTGCCGGTCATCGAGTGTTTGCCTTCCGAGGGGTGGCGGGGGCATAACTGGAGCCGCTGGTTCCTGATCAAGTGAAGGTCACTATAAGAGGGTTGACGATCACTTTGGTGTCTCCCCCTGGGCTTTGCCAAGAGTGCTACGGACGCAATGGTCTCAACCGGCATGTTTCCTAACCGTACGGCAGGAGCGGGCCGGGCATCCTGGGACCCATGGCCGAACAGCGACACCTGCGCCCTCCCTCGAACGCCACCGAACTGGCACGTGAACTCCGTGCGGCCGTCCGCGGCGAGGTGGACTTCACCCCCGCGGCCCGCGCCTTGATGACCATGGACGCCTCCAACTACCGTCGGGTTCCCGTCGGCGTGGTCAGCCCGCAGGATGCGCAGGACGTGGCCACGGCCCTGGAGGTCTGCCGACGTTTCCGCACCCCCGTGGTCCCGCGCGGAGGCGGTACGTCAATCGCCGGGCAGGCGACGGGCGTTGGTGTCGTGCTCGACTTCACCCGGCATATGAACGCCCTTCTGGACGTGGATGCGCGCAACCGTACGGCCGTGGTGCAGCCGGGACTCGTACTGGACGCCCTGTGCGATGCCGTACGCCCCCTGGGGCTCACCTTCGGGCCCGACCCCTCCACCCACTCCCGCTGCACCCTCGGCGGCATGATCGGGAACAACTCCTGCGGTGCGCACTCGGTCGCCTGGGGGACGACCGCGGACAATGTCCGGGAACTGTCGGTGCTCGCCTACTCGGGGACCGTCCACCGCCTCACCCGGGAAGGCAGCGACCTCCCCGTCGGCGTGCGGGAACTGATCGACGAGAACCTTGCGCTCCTGCGCACCGGCTACCCCACCGACCTCCCCCGACGCATCTCCGGATACGCCCTGGACGCGCTGCTGCCCGAGAACGGGCGCGACGGCGCCCGTGCGTTCTGCGGGAGCGAGGGCACGCTCGGCGTGCTCACGGAGGCCACCGTACGACTGGTCCCGGCGCCCGCGGCCCGGGCGCTGGCCGTGCTCGGCTACCCGGACGAGGGCGCGGCGGCGGAAGCCGCGGCCGGACTGCTGCCCCACGGCCCCCTGACCGTCGAAGGGATGGCGGACGACCTCGTCCCCGAAGGGCACGGCCTGCCGCGCGGCGCGGCCTGGCTCTTCGTCGAGGTCGGCGGCGCCACCCCCGCCGATGCGAGGTCCCGGGCCGCAGCGGTGCTGCGGGGCGCGGACGCCCTCGACGGGACGATCGTGGCGGACCCGGCCGGGATGCGGGCCCTGTGGCGTATCCGCGAGGACGCCGCCGGCACCGCGACCCGCACCCCCGACGGCGCGGAAGCCTGGCCGGGGTGGGAGGACTGTGCGGTGCCGCCCGCCCGACTCGGACCGTATCTGCGGGATTTCCGCGCCCTGCTCGCCGCCCATGGACTGCGCGGCACCCCCTACGGCCACTTCGGTGAGGGCTGTGTCCACGTCCGGATCGACTTCGACCTGCTGAGCACCCGCGGAGTGGCCGCGTACCGAAGGTTCTCGCTGGAACTGGCCGACCTCGTCGTCGCCCATGGCGGCTCGCTCTCCGGCGAGCACGGCGACGGCCAGGCCCGAGCCGAACTGCTGCCCCGGATGTACGGGGACGAGCTGGTCTCCCTCTTCACCCGGTTCAAGGACGTCTGGGACCCCGACGGCGGTATGAACCCGGGCATGCTGGTCCGCCCCGACCCGCTGGACGCCAATCTGCGGTTCGCCGTACTGCCCCGCACCCCGGCCGGTGGCGCGGGCAGTGCTGTTGGTGGAGGCAGTGCCGATGGCACCGATGGTGCTGGTGCTGCCGACAGGGTCCGTACCGTGTTCGCCTACCCCGCCGACGGCGGTGACTTCACGGGCGCCGTCCGCCGCTGCGTGGGCATCGCCAAGTGCCGTACGCCCACGACCGCCGGACCATCCGTGATGTGCCCCTCCTTCAGGGCGACCGGCGAGGAGGCCCACTCCACCCGCGGTCGAGCCCGACTGCTGCACGAGATGCTGGCCGGCGATGTCATCCGCGACGGATGGCGCTCCCCCGAAGTGCGGGACGCCCTCGACCTCTGTCTGTCCTGCAAGGGCTGCCGCAGCGACTGCCCGGTGGGCGTCGACATGGCCACCTACAAGTCCGAGTTCCTCCACCACCACTACCAGGGGCGACTGCGCCCGGCATCCCACTACGCGCTCGGTCGGCTGCCCGAATGGCTGCGCATCGCCGCCCCCCTGGCCCGCCCCCTGAACGCCCTCGCGCAACTGCCTCCACTGGCCGCCGTCGCCAAACGACTGGCGGGCGTCGCGCCGGAACGCGATCTGCCGGCACTCGCCGTCGAACGCTTCGGCCGCGGCGTGCCCGTGCCCGAGCGGCCCGGCACCCTGCTGTGGCCCGACACGTTCACGACGTATCTGCACCCCTCGGCGGGCCGTGCGGCCGTGCGCGTCCTCTCCGCGGCCGGACTTCCGCCCCTGGTGCCCCCCGGCCGGATCTGCTGCGGACTCACGTACGTCTCCACCGGACAACTCGACCGGGCCCGCCGGGTGATGACCCGCACCCTGGAGGCGTTGGAGCCGCTGTACGCCGCCAAGGGGCTCGACCTCCCCGTGACCGTCCTGGAGCCGAGTTGCGCCGCGACGCTCCGCACCGACCTGCCCGAACTGCTGCCGAACGACCCCCGGGCCGACCGGCTCGCGTCCGTGGTCCGCACCTTCGCCCAGACGCTGGAGGAGAACGCCCCCCACTGGAGCCCCCCGGTGCTCGACCGTGCCGTCGCCGGGCAGACGCACTGCCACCAGCACGCGGTGCTCGGGGACTCAGCCGAGCGTCGACTGCGTGAACGCGCCGGGCTGCGCGGTGAACTCAGCGGTGGCTGCTGCGGCCTGGCCGGCAACTTCGGATTCGAGAAGGGCCACCACGATGTGTCGACGGCCTGTGCGGAAGAACAACTGCTCCCCTCGGTCCGCACGGCAGGACCGGACGCCGAACTGCTGGCGGACGGCTATTCCTGCCGTACGCAGCTGGCCCAACTCGCCGGAGTGCGAGCCAGACATCTGGCGGAGGTCCTGGCCGACGGCCTGGAACCCGAGGAGAGCTGAGGGAACGCCGCGACTACCGGGACGGGGCGTACTCATCCGGGGCTGGGCCCGGGGTGAGCAGCGGCGCGCAATGGGGACAGGCGTACAGCAGTATCTCGCCCGCGTGCGTCCAACGAACGGGGACGGCGGCGGCGGTGGCGCGCCCGCACTCGACACAGTCGGCGCAGAACACCGTCGGGGCGGGTGCGGTGAGGGCGTCGAGTGTCATACGGACGCTCCTCGGGCGGTGACGGGGAGGTCGAGCCCCATCGCGGCGTACAGAAGCCTTCGACGCGGTCGTATCGGTCGCAGCTCCAAGGTGTCGTCGGCGGGGGCGTAGGGCCTCACCAGCCGGGAGTCCTCGCCGCGCAACGGGCAGTGCCGTTCGATGACGTGGACCGGGGTCGGGGTGGCCCAGGGCTGCGTCCAGGGGTCGATGGGGGGCGGGGTGCAGTCGGGGATCAGTTCACCCCTGCCCCCTCCTAAGAGACGTGCTGCCCACTGCAGCAGGCGGGCGATCAGTTCACACATGTGGGGGTCAGCTCCTCAACTGCTACTCGTCGCTGTTGTCGGGCCCCGTCCATGGTCGCGTCGAGCGCGCATCGGGAACAGGGCGCAGGCGGCTGCTTTTGCCCGCGCGTACTCCGGGGTGTTCAGGAGCGCAGCCGTTTCCGGTGCGCGAAATGCCAAGCCGTGCTCGCCCCGGGGAGGGCGAACGGGGATGCGCGCTCCGCCGCCGGGGCAGGGGTTCCGGGGCGACGGTGCCGGTCCGGTACTACGCGCACGGACTTCGGCGGACGACCGAAGGCCCGGGCCGCTCGCGCTTCCCGGCTCCTGGGAAGGTCGAGCTACCGCACCAGGTCATAGTGCAGCCCCGTCGGGTGATCTTCCAGAGCGCATCCGAGAAATGCCCCACGAGGAGTGCAACACCAGCCCTGGGGGAGCTGATCACCAGGAGAGCGGCGGGAATCATGGGTATGACTGCTCGGGGACCGTACAAGTGTCGCCCGCCGTCGCGTGTCGGTCGATGTCTCTAACTTCCCTCTGTACGGGGGTACTTGTGAGGTCGGGAGGCCATCCGGGGTCAGGGCGTGCTGTTGGGTCCGGGCGATCGCCGTCGATGGCTGACGATCAAGAGCGCTCGGCACCCGGTACGACGGCCGGTGCCGAGAGCCGGGCGCACAGCGTGGTCATATCGCGGGCCGGCCTATGCGTCCCGGGTCAGTTCCCGCGCCAGCTCCCGCAGCGCCGGGAGCGCCGGGTGTCCCGGGCCGACCCGGTGGGCCAACAGCACCGGGACCGGTGGGGCGTCCGGCAGCGGACGGTAGGCGACCCCGGGGTGCGGGTGCATCTTCGCCGTCGAAGCCACCGAGACCCCCGCACCCCGGCCCGCCGCGATCGCGGTGAGCCAGTCGTCCGTGTTGGTCACCGTCACCGTGGACACCGGGCGCCCGTCCTCGGGCCAGAGATCGACCGTGGTGATCCCCGACACCAGATTGATCAGGACCGGTCCCGACGCAAGGTCCGCAAGGGTCAGTTCAGCGCGGGCCGCAAGCGGTCCGTCCGAGGTCACCGCGGCCACTCTCGGCTCCATGAACAGCAGCTCCGTCACCAGACCGGGCGTGTCCACCTGCCCGCGCAGCACCGCCGCGTCCACCGCGCCGCGCGCCAGCCCCGCCGTGCGGTCGTCGATGCGGAGCAGTTCCAACGGGGTCCGGGGCTGCTCGCGCTCCCACCGGCGCAACAGGGGGGTCGTATGGGGGCCGAGCGCGGACCACGCATGCCCCAGGCGCAACGGCCAGTGGTGCAGCCGGTTCGGATCCAACGCCTCGTCGAAGGCCGCCACGGCAGCCGCGGCCTTGTCGCGGAACACCCTGCCTTCGCCGGTCAGCGCCAGATGGTGGGTCGAGCGGTCCACCAACTTCGTACCCAACTGTTTCTCCAGCGCGGCCAGCGCGCGGGAGACCGCCGGCTGCGTCAGATGGAGGCGAACGGCCGCCCTGGTCATGCTCCCCTCCTCGGCGATGGCGAGGAAGGCGCGCAGATGACGCAGCTCGATGCTCATGCGCCCGCAGCATAACCGCAGACCAGTCGGCATTTCACGAGATGCGCGGCAGGCCGTAGCGTGGTGTTCGGCCCGCTCTGGGCCGAAGGTGTGCATCTGTTAGCCGTGGAGGGCTCCAGTGGACGAGGTGCGAAGTGCAATCGCCGCAGAGGGGCCCGAGACCGCTGCGGCGCTCGATGCGGCACAGCCTGCCGAGGGTCGATGGGCACGGCTGAGCGGCGGTTCGCTCGGGCCCGTCGGGCTGGTGGTCGGCGGTGCGCTGTCCGTCCAGTTCGGGGCGGCGGTCGCGGTTCTGCTGATGCCCGAGGCCGGCGCGTTCGGTGTGGTCACCCTGCGACTGGTGCTGGCCGCACTCGTCCTTCTGATCATCTGCCGGCCCCGGCTGCGCGGCCACTCCCGCGCGGACTGGGGCACGGTCGTCGCCTTCGGCAGTGCCATGGCCGGCATGAACATCCTCTTCTACCAGTCCATCGACCGGATTCCGCTGGGCGCTGCGGTCACCCTGGAGGTGCTCGGTCCGCTGGCGCTCTCGGTCATCGTGTCCCGGCGGGCGATCAACTTCGTCTGGGCGGGACTGGCCCTCGTGGGCGTCGTCCTGCTCAGCGGCGGTGGATTCGACCGGTTGGACCCGGTCGGTGCGCTGCTCGCCATTGCCGCGGGCGGGATGTGGGCCGCGTACATCGTCTTCAGTGCACGCACCGGACGACGCTTCCCACAGGCCGACGGTCTGGCCCTGGCGCTGGCGTTCGGTGCACTGCTCAGCCTGCCGTTCGGACTGGTCGAGGCCGGCAGCAAGCTGATCGAGCCCTCGATCCTGCTGATGGGCCTCGGAGTCGCACTGCTGTCGTCGGTACTGCCGTACACGCTGGAACTGCTCGCGCTGCGGCGGCTGCCGGCGTCCACCTTCGCGGTGATGATGAGTCTGGAGCCTGCGGTCGCGGCAACGGCCGGATTCCTGGTGCTCAACCAGGCGCTCGCGGTCACCGAAGCGCTGGCCATCAGCCTGGTCATCGTGGCCAGCATGGGAGCCGTCCGCACCCAGGTGCGCCGCAAGTAGTCGGGGCGGGGTCCGGTCGGATCGTCGCATTCGGCCGGATCTGATCCCTCCACACCCGTCTCACGGCATCCGGAGCCTCCCCGGGTCTCCCCAAGAGGGGGCGCAACCGCGATTCTGGGCCTCCAGCCTTGTCTGCACGGCGATGCAACAGCGAGGGGGCTCCCGTGGTGTTCCGCAGCCAGTACGCAGACGTCCAGCCCGTCAGTGAACCCATCCACGAAGCGGTGCTCGCCAGGGCCGCCGACCTGGGTGCCGCGCCCGCCCTGATCGACGCGGTGCACGGCACCACCGTCAGCTATGCCGAGCTGGATCAGCAACACCGTCGGATCGCCGCGGCCCTCGCCGATGCGGGCGTGCGCAAGGGCGATGTGATCGCCCTGCACAGCCCCAACACCATCGGCTATCCGGGGCTCTTCTTCGGTACGACCCGCGCGGGTGCGACCGTCACCACCGTCCATCCGCTGGCCACCGCCGAGGAGCTGGCCAGACAGCTGCGGGACTCGTGTGCCCGTTGGATCATCACCGTCCCTGCCCTGCTCGAAGTGGCCCGACGGTCGGCCGAGCTGGTGCCGGGGATCGCCGAGATCTTCGTCAGCGAGTACTCCGGAGGGCGCCGGAGCGTGCGCGACCTCTTGCGCTCGACGGCACCCGAGCCGGACGTCGACATCGACCCGGCCGAGGACATAGCCGCCCTGCCGTACTCCTCCGGTACCACCGGTCTGCCCAAGGGGGTGCGGCTCAGCCACCGCTCACTCGCCACCAATCTCGCCCAACTCCATCCCCTGCTGCCGTTGGGAGCGGGGGACCGCATCCTCGCGGTGCTGCCGTTCTTCCATGTGTACGGGCTGACCGCGCTGCTGACCGGGCCGCTCCGGCAGGGGGCGACCGTCGTCGTACTGCCACGCTTCGAGCTCGACAGCTTCCTCGTGGCGATCGAACGGCACCGGGTGAGCCGGCTGTACGTGGCGCCGCCGATCGTGCTGGCGCTCGCCAAGCACCCGGCGGTCGACCGCTACGACCTCACCTCGTTGGAGCACATCGTCTGCTCGGCGGCACCCCTGGACGCCCGACTGGCCCTGGCCTGCTCGGCCCGGCTGGGACTGCCTCCCGTCCGGCAGGCGTACGGCATGACCGAGCTCTCGCCCGCCTGCCATGCCGTTCCCCTGGATGCCGAGGACCCGCCATCGGGGACCGTCGGCCGACTGCTTCCGTCCACGGAGATGCGGATCGTCGACCTGGACGACCGGACGCGTACCGTCGGCCCGGGCGAGGAGGGCGAGATAGCGATCCGCGGCCCCCAGGTGATGCAGGGCTACCTGGGGCGTCCGGACGACACCGCCGCCATGGTCGACAAGGACGGTTGGCTGTTCACCGGAGATGTCGGCCGGGTCGACGACGACGGTTGGCTGTTCGTGGTCGACCGGGTGAAGGAACTGATCAAGTACAAGGGCTACCAGGTCGCCCCCGCGGAGCTCGAAGCGGTGCTGCTCACCCATCCGTCGATAGCGGACGCGGCGGTGATCGGGGTGCGCGAGGAGGACGGTACGGAGGTTCCCGCCGCCTTCGTCGTCCGCCGCGTGGCCGCTGGACAGCTCACCCCGGACGAGGTGATGGCCCATGTCGCCGCCCGGGTCGCCCCGTACAAGAAGGTCCGGCGCGTCACTTTCGTCACGACGGTTCCCCGGGCGCCTTCCGGGAAGGTCCTGCGGCGCCAGCTCCGTGAACGCGAAGGCGGATAGGGCGTTCGCCGGGCAGTCGGGGAACGGGCTCTGGCACTGCGTGTCGCGCGGTGGGGGCGGTGGGGCAGGATGAGGCGGTGACCGATCACGCCGCTGCCCCGGACCCCGCCGCCAGGATGCGTACGTCGAGCGACCTGGAGCCCGTACCGGATCCCGCCGTCATGCGCGAGCAGTACCGCTCGACGCCCCTCCTGGAGTCGGACCTCGCGCCCACGCCCATGGACCAGTTCGCCCGCTGGTTCCGCGAGGCCACGGCGGCTGCCCTCCAGGAGCCGAACGCGATGGTCGTCGCCACGGCCACCCCCGACGGCCGCCCCTCGACGCGCACGGTGCTGCTCAAGCACTACGACGGTCGGGGCTTTGTCTTCTACACCAACTACACCTCGCGCAAGGGCGGGGAGATCGCCGAGAACCCCTGGGTCTCGCTGTTGTTCCCCTGGCACCCGATCGCCCGTCAGATCATCGTCACCGGCTCCGCGACGCGCGTCAGCCGTGAGGAGACGGTGGCGTACTTCCGGACCCGTCCGCACGGCTCCCAACTGGGCGCCTGGGCGAGCGAGCAGTCGTCCGTGATCGGCTCACGACAGGAGTTGGTGGGTCGGTACGAGGAACTCGCGAACCGCTATCCGGAGGGGGAGCGGGTGCCCGCGCCGCCTCAGTGGGGCGGGTTCCGCGTGGTGCCGGAGACGGCGGAGTTCTGGCAGGGGCACGAGAACCGGCTGCACGACCGGCTGCGATACGTACGGGCACCGGGCGAGGAGGGCCACGGCGATGGGGACAAGGCGTGGCGGGTCGAGCGACTGTCCCCCTGAGAGCGCTTGCTCGCCCCGCGGGGCTCCCCGGCGGGTCGCTGCCCGGCCGTTGCCCGGCCGTTCCCCGGTGCCGGGCGGCGCCGACGATGTCTCACCGTAGGGTGCAGACGGCCCCGCGGGAATGGTCCGAAGCCAGGGGGCCGTGGGAATCCCCCGGCCGTTTCCCTGGCCGCTTCCCCGGGGTGGGGACGGACGAAATGCGGCGACACGGAATCGGACCAGTCGGAACAGGGTCATTCAAAAAGCGCAAAAAATGGGCGTGCACATGACGAATTTCATCGTGTGGTGCGCCCATGCAGAAACCCGCGGGCTCGGGTCCCTCCTTGCGGAGGGGCCGGCCGGACGATACCGGCGAGCCCGCGGGTCGGTGACTGCTTGGATTGCGGCAGGAGGTCTGCCGACTGCACGAAGTGCGGCGGCAGGCCCTAGCCCGCAGCCACCTCACTCGTCCGGTATGCATACATCTTCCGAACCACCTCCTTTCTTGTGTGCCCACACCTTAGGAACCCCCGCTCGGCCCGTTCAACCGAATTAATGTGCACGGCTTTTTCGGAACCCCGTGTGTCCCCGGTCACGTTCGAGTTCAATGGTCTGACGTGCATCAACTCGCGCGGACGCGTCCTTCAGGGGGCCGGTATGAGTGCTTCGAAGAGTGAGACGAGTGAGGCGGCCGACTCGTCCTGGCCCCCGGGCCGCGGCGGAACCGCGCAGGACGACACGGTGAGCGAGCCGTGTTCGGAGTTGCTTGCCGCCCTCCTCGACGGGATGGACGCGGCACTCTGTGCCTTTGCCGCTGACGGCACGATCACCCACTGGAACCGCGAGGCCGAACGCATCCTCGGCTGGTCACCCGACGAGGCCGTGGGCCGGCGCGGGTTCACCGGATGGGCCGTGCGCAGGGCCGACGCGGACGAGGTGGCGCGCCGGCTGATGGCGGTGATGGCCGCGCCAGGGCGCCAGGTCGACGAGTTCGCACTGTTGCGCAAGGACGGCGGGCGGGTGCTCGTACGGATCCAGTCGGCGCGCGTCCTCGGCGCCGACGGCAGTCCGGCCGGGGTCTACTGCGCCTTCAGCGAGGTCCATGCGCAGATCGACCTGGAGCGTTCCATCGCCCTGAGCGAGGCCCTGTTCGACGACGCCTCCTGGGGTGTGGTCCTGGTCGACGTCGATCTGCGCCCCACCACGGTCAACGGCTATGCCGAGCGGGCCCTGGCGGCGGGCGGCGGCTCACCCCTGGGCCGCCCCCTGGGCGAGATGGTCGTCGACGGCGTTGAGCAGCTGGAGTCCTCGCTCCACCACGTCCTGGCCGAGGGCGCCCAGCGCGGGTTGAGCGAGTTGTGGGTCACCCTGGCCGGCAGCGCCGAGGACCCGGCCCGCACCGGGCCGGCCGTCGGCCGGCGCAGATGCTGGCGCAGCGGCTTCCTGAGACTGGGCTCCCCGCTGGCCGAGGAGCCGGTGCCGCTGGGCGTGGCCTGGCTGTTCCACGACATCACCGAATCGCGCCTGGCCGAACAGGAGGCCGACAGGCTGCGCTTTCGCGCGGGGCAACTGCACCGGGCGGGTCGGGCGGCGGCCGAGTGCGAGGACCCGACCGCGGCGGCCATGACCTATCTCGACTTCGCCCTCGCCGGGTTCGCCGATCACGTGGTGGTGGACTTATTCGAGCCGGTCGACGGCGGGCGGCTCATCCGCGCGGCGGCAACACCGGCCGGCGCGCCGGGCCCGTGCCTCCCCCTGACCGGCGGAGGTGCGCCGATCCCCTATGCGCCGGGGCATCCGGCGCTCCAGGCCGTCGATCGCACCGGTTCGGTGCGGGCGAGCGCGCCCGGCACGGCATCCGGGGCCGAGTTCGCGAAGTGGTCCAAGGACCGGCGCTGGCCGCGGGACATGGCGCACGCGCTCTGCACGGTGCTCAGGAGCCGGGGCCGCACGCTCGGGGTCGTCACCTTCCTCCGCGGCGCCTCCCGGCCTGCGTTCGAACGGCCGGACGCGGTGTACGCGGAGAGCATGTCGTCCCTGACGGCGTCCTCGTTGGACATGGCCGCCCTGGTGGCCGGCTAGTGCTGTGACCGGAAACGTTCACCGGCCCGCGACGCCCGGCACGGCACCTCGCCGTGTTGTCGGACCACGCAAGTACGTCCAGTACGAGCCGTGGACCTCCGCCTTGCGATGCACCGCACCGAACGCCGCGGGCCCCACGGCAAACCTTTCCGGTCACAGCACTAGGAAACGGCCTGGAGGTGCACGGGTCGTGCCACGCCGTTGGACCGGCCCCGAGTACCCGACGGCGGGTAGGCAAAGGCCCCGGCCGCCGGGTCGACGAGCGACACGGCGACCAGGGCGCCGTTCGCCGTGGGGATAGCCTCCGCACCTCCTGGCATGTCCAGGTGTACGGAGGCTTGGCCTGCCCCCGGAGGACGGCCGCCCGAGCCGGGCGCCTCAGGGGGGATCCACCGGCGTACGGCTCAGCGCCGGTAGAAGATCCGGTCGCCGTACTCCGTCATCACCCGGCCGTTCCACTCGTGCCCGCCGTCCACGTTCCCCGACCTGAGCAGCGGCGGCTCGATGCCCCGCTCCACCAGCCGCTCCGCCGCGGTCGCCATCATCGCCTGCATGATCGCGCTGGTGACGACGGTCGACGCCGGGGCGAAGGGCGCCTCGATCCCCTCATGGGTCAGCTCGGCGTCCCCCACGGCGATCTTGGAGTCGAGGACGATGTCGCAGTGGTCCTTGAGGAAGGTGCCGGACGCGTTCCGGGCGCTGGTGGCGTCCGCGTAGGCCACCGACGTGACCCCGATGACCTTCATCCCCAGCGCCTGGGCGTTCAGCGCCATCTCGACCGGCAGGGTGTTGCGCCCGGACAGGGAGATGATCACCAGCAGGTCACCGGCCTTCAGCGGGCTGGTGTCGAGCACCGCCGATGCCAGGCCCTCCACGCGTTCGAGCGCGGAGCCGAGCGTCGCCGGCATCACGTCGACGCCGACCACCCCCGGGACGGCGAGCAGATTCATCAGTGCGAAGCCGCCGGCGCGGTAGACGACGTCCTGTGCGGCGAGCGAGGAGTGGCCCGCGCCGAAGGCGAACAACCGGCCTCCGGAGGCTACGGTGTCCGCTATCGCCTCGCCCGCGGCGGCGATGTTCTCCGCCTCTTCGTCCCGTACGCGTTGCAGCAGACCGATCGAAGCGTCGAAGAACCGACCGGCCAGCTTGCTCTCGCTCATCGCCGAGCCCTTTCGGGGGTGTGTGGGAACGCTATGCGAAACACGCGTACCCGGGTACGAATGGAACATGGAGCGTGCCGGGAATATCCCGTGCCGCGGATCACGTTGAGGTCTGGACCACTGCACTGTCAATACGGCCTGAGCTACCGGCTTTCTCCGGCGCGACACAGTTGTCAGTGCGATGCGTAAGAATTGAGTCGGGGCCGCAGCGCACGATTTCATCGAGGGGCACGTATGTCCGGACTGATCGACACCACGGAGATGTATCTCCGCACCATCCTTGAGCTCGAAGAGGAAGGTGTGGTTCCCATGCGCGCGCGCATCGCGGAGCGGCTTGACCAGAGCGGCCCGACGGTCAGCCAGACCGTGGCCCGCATGGAGCGGGACGGTTTGGTGACGGTCGCGGGAGACCGCCATCTGGAGTTGACCGAGGAGGGGCGGCGCCTGGCCACCCGCGTGATGCGCAAGCACCGACTGGCCGAGTGCCTGCTGGTGGATGTCATCGGGCTGGAGTGGGAGCAGGTCCACGCCGAGGCGTGCCGCTGGGAGCACGTGATGAGCGAGGCCGTCGAGCGGCGGGTGCTGGAGTTGCTGCGCCACCCCACCGAGTCTCCTTACGGCAACCCGATTCCGGGTCTTGAGGAGCTGGGCGAGAAGGCCGAGGCCGACCCCTTCCTGGACGACAGCATGGTCTCGCTCGCCGATCTCGACCCTGGGGTCGAGGGCAAGACGGTGGTGGTCCGTCGGATCGGGGAGCCGATCCAGACCGACGCCCAGTTGATGTACACGCTGCGTCGGGCCGGCGTCCAGCCTGGTTCCGTGGTGAGCGTGACGGAGTCGGCGGGCGGGGTGCTCGTCGGCAGCAGCGGTGAGGCGGCGGAGCTGGAGGCCGATGTGGCCTCGCACGTCTTCGTGGCCAAGCAGTAGAGCGCGGGGTTACGGGACCCTGTTGAGGGTCCCGCCCGCGTACTCCGGTGGGGAGACATGGGGCGTGCGCCCCAGCGCCCTCACCGGCATCTCTGAGAACGTTTTCCGCCCGGAATGGCAACGCCCGGGCGAATCGCGTGCCAGTCTGGGCCCGAGGCATATGACCCAAGGCCGGGGAGGGATCAGGGTGATGCGCCCGTCGTACGCCCCGCGTACCGAGCAGCGCAGTCCACAGGTCCTCGGCCCCCGGAATCTATCTACGCGTGTCCCGCGGCCCATGGAGCGCCGTCGGGAGCCTCGGAGCAGTCATGGAGACTGCCCGCGCACGGTCGCTGCCGCACTTCTCCCCCCACGGGTTCGCGTCGCCTTCGAAGATCGACGGGCTCCCTGCCTCGGCGGCGACCCGGTGGAAGAGGGCGGTGGCCATGGCTGCCGCGGCCTCTCGGTGCGCCCTGGGGCGTCCCTGGTGCAGTGGCGCCTTCGACGATCGCTCCATGGCGTGAGCCCGATGTGCCTGACGTATTCGATGTGCCTGACGTGCCTGATGTATCCGATGAGATCGACGGAACGGGCGGGGCGGACGCGCAGTGCCGCAAGGGAGAGCCCCGGCGCCCAAGAGCGCCGGGGCCCGTCCTCCCCTGTGTTGACCCGGAGCCCCGAGCTCCCAGGGTCAATCCCCTCGGACCGTCTTCCCCGAGCGGCCCGCCTCCCGCTGAAGATCTCCCCCAGGCAGCGACGGTCAATCCTGGAAGGCGGTCACTCGAACGAGGGGTGTTGCACGTCAGAAGCGTGTTTTCGAATGTGAGTTCGATAAGCTGCGGGTGGGCAGCCGAACAGGTCAACAGGGGACAGAAGGGGGTGCCGGGCACATGGTGCGGCGCATCGACGTGACCGGAGCCGACGGCGTACGGCTGGCCGCTTGGGAGTACGCGGATCCGCCGAAGGGGGGCGGGGAGGAGCAGGTGGCCGACGAGTCCGCACCTGCGCCCGGCGTCTTACTGCTGCACGGACTGATGGGCCGGGCCTCCCACTGGGCGTCGACCGCCCGCTGGCTCGCCGAGCGGCATCGGGCCATCGCGCTCGACCAGCGGGGCCACGGCCGGAGCGACAAGCCGGCGGAGGGTCCCTACACCCGCGAGGCGTACGCGGCGGACGCCGAGGCCGCCATCGAACAGTTGGGCGTCGCTCCGGTGGTGCTGATCGGCCATGCGATGGGCGCGCTGACGGCCTGGCAGGTCGCCACCAGACGCCCGGACCTGGTCAAGGCGCTGATCATCTGCGATATGCGGGCCTCCGCCCTGGGGGCGGCCTCGCAGCGCGAGTGGGACGAGTGGTTCCGTGCCTGGCCGGTGCCGTTCGCCACGCTGGCGGATGTGCGCAAGTGGTTCGGCGAGGACGATCCGACGATGGAACAGCCCAATGTGTCCCGGGGGGAGTTCTATGCGGAGGTGATGGCCGAGCGGGCGGACGGTTGGCGCCCGGTCTTCTCCCGGCGGCAGATGCTGAAGTCGCGTGAGGCGTGGGTCCACGACGCGCACTGGGAGGATCTGGCCCTGGTCGAGTGCCCCACGCTGGTGGTCCGCGGCGTGGACGGCAAATTGGGCCGGGCGGAGGCCCAGGAGATGGTCAGGGTGCTGCCGCGCGGTCAGTACGCGGAGGTGCCCGATGCCGGTCACCTCATCCACTACGACCAGCCGGAGGGGTGGCGTGCCGCCATCGAGCCCTTCCTCGAAGGGGTGCGCGGACAGGAGGAGTGACCACGGGCCACTGTCGCGTCCATGGGCGGCCCCGGGAGCACGGGCGATGCGGTCCGTGCTCCCGGGGCCTGCGCGCGAAGGGGGCCGTCCCTCCGGGGCCGAGGCTCAGAAGGAGAAGACCGCGCCGCCGCCGAGGCTCGCCACCATCTCGCAGCCGTTGTTGTACGTGCCCGACCAGGTGAGGTGCCGCCCCCGCCACACGCCGTCAGCGGTCACCGTCACCGGGTCGAACTGGCGGGTGCAGGTCGTGTACGCGAGCGCGGACGGCAGCGCCGTGAACTCCCCGTCCACGCGGTCGAGTTCACCGCAGGCCGCAGTCGCCGCCGGGTGGCTGCCGCCCGCCGCCGGGGCACAGTCCAGGGTCACGGCCCGCTCGACGGTGGTGGCGCCGGCCGCCGACTCCTTGCCGATGGTCAGCACGAGCGCGGAGGGTGCGTACAGGGCGCCCGCACGAGCGGGCTGTGCGGCTTCGGCCGCCGCGACGGCCGTTCCGCCCAGAACCAGGGCGGTGGTGACGGCGAGCACGCTGTGCGTACGACGCATGGGAGGAAGCTCCTTCACGACTGCGGGTGATTGCGCTCGGGAGTCTTGCGTACGCGGACGGTGAGAACGGCGAGGGTCGACGACCCATCACCCGTTTCCAGCCGTACCCCCATGGGCGGGATCACCCATCCGGCCTCAAGGACGGCTCGTCGCCGGCTCCGTCGGGCCGGTTTCGCCGTGGTGCGTCCGCACCCCAACTGGACTTCTGCCCGCGGGAGCCGCACCGCCGAGAACCGTCAGCCGGCGATCAGCACAGGAGTGCGACTGCCCGGCCCTCTCCCTTCGACGCGAAACCATCGCTGCCGCGGTGGACTGGATGTACGAAGACGGGCCCCTGGTCGAGCAGTTGCTCGACCAGAGGCCCTTACTCTGCAAGATCCACCAGACGGGAGTTGCCGGGTGGTCCTAGCCCTTGCTGACCGCCGTCAGGATCTCCGGCAGTCGCCTCGCGGTCCAGGGCGCGGCCAGCCGCACCCCGGCCCAACCGATCAGCATCCCGTACGCCGCGCCCCCCGGCAGCAACAGCCACAGCTGGTCGTGCCCGTCCGTGAGGTGCAGCCAGATCGTCGCCGTGATCACCGGAGCGCAGAGCAAGGTCGCGACGAGCATGCCGCCGAGGATCGACAGCCAGGCGATGGCGCCTTGTCCGGGGGCGGCGTTCTTGTAGGCGCTGTCCTGCGGGATCGAGTAGGGGAAGCGCGCCGACGCCAGAGCGCCGGTCGCCAGCATCGCGCCCAGGATGGCCAGCGAGAGACCCAGCGCCGACGGCAACGTCTTCCAGTCCCCGAGGACCGCGGCCACGATCACGGTGACCAGCACCGTGTACGGGAGCGTGATCACGAGCAGGGCCAGCGCCCTGGCCCGCAGCTCCTCGTAGGCGTCACGGGTGGTGGAGATGGTCAGCGACACCATCCAGAAGGCCGAGGTGTCCTGACCGAACTGGTTGTACATCTGGACGCCCAGCATCCCCGCGGCGAAACAGGCGAAGTAGATCGATCCGGCGCCCTGGAGCACATTGAACAGGGGCACGAGCAGACCGATGGCCAGCCCTGACACCCACGCGGCCTTGGTCTTGGGGTCGCGCCACACATAGCGCAGGCTGCGCTGCATCACCGCGCCCGTACGCCCCTCGGGCAGCAGCCGGTGCATGCCGGTCGACGACCCCTTGCGGGTCGGGGCCGAGGACGCCGCCAGGGTGGAGCCGTCGGGCGTGGTCATCAGAGCGGTCAGGCTCCGCCCCCAGGACCACAGGAGGGCCTGGAGGGCGAGGGCGGTCAGGGCCAGCTGGACGAGGGCCACGGCGTAGGAGCCGTCGGCCGCGGAGTCGATGGCGCCGATCGCGGCAGCGGGCGGAAGCCACCGCAGGACCTCGGCCACCGGTTCCAGGGCCGACATCCCACCGGAGCGACTGAGCTGCTGGGCGCCGAAGTTCACGACCTGGATCCCGACCGCGATCACCAGACCGCTGAGCACGGCCAGATCGCGGCCCTTGCGCGAGGTCAGCAGACGGACGTTGCCGGCTGCCACCGTCCGGGCCAGTGCCACGCACACCAGGAGCGTCAGCGGCACGGCGACCACGGAGATCACGGCGGCGAACGCGCCATGGGAGAGCGCCAGCGCCGCACCGAGCACCAGACAGAGCGAGAACAGCGGACCGATGCCCGCCAGGGACGCGGTGAGCAGGGCGAAGACCAGCGGACGCGGACGCAGGGGCAGCATCACCAGCCGAGTCGGGTCCAGGGTCTCGTCACCGCTCGGGAAGAACAGCGGAAGCACCGCCCAGCCGAGGGCGAGCAGCGCGGTGAGCAGCACGGCCACCGTCATGGCGTGCTCGTTGCCCCGCAGCAGCACCAGACCCAGCAGTTGGCCCGCCGCGATCAGCAGGGCGAAGATCAATGAGATGACGAAGACGGCCGTACGCGCCGAGGACTGCCGCAGTCCGTTGCGCAGCAGCGACAGCTTGAGCCGGACGAAGACTCCGGCCAACTGTCGGGCGCCCAGTTCGGTTCCCCGGGGGCCGCCGACGGGTGCCAGCGCATCGGTTGGGGGTGCGGGCGTCGTTCGATTGTCCGCGGCGCTCACCGCGCACCGCCCCCGCCGAGCCAGTCCAGGGAGTCTCCCGCATCGCGTCCGCTCGCACCGACGAGCTCCAGGAACGCGTGCTGGAGGCTCGGGGCTTCGCCACGGACCTCGGCGATCGGGCCTTGGGCCCGGATGTGGCCGCCGGCCATGACCGCGACCCAGTCGCAGAGCGACTCGACCAGCTCCATCACATGGCTGGAGAAGACGACGGTGGCGCCGGAGGCCGTGTACCGCTCCAGGACTCCGCGGATCGTCTGGGCCGAGACCGGATCGACGCCTTCGAAGGGCTCGTCGAGGAAGAGCACTTCGGGGTTGTGCAGCAGGGCCGCGGCGAGACCGATCTTCTTGCGCATGCCGGTGGAGTAGTCGACGACCAGTTTGTGCTGTGCGCCGGCGAGGTCGAGGACGTCCAGGAGTTGGGTGGCGCGCTTGTCCACCTCGTCGCCCGGCAGTCCGCGCAGCCGCCCGCCGTAGGCCAGCAGTTCCCGGCCCGAAAGACGTTCGAAGAGACGGAGTCCCTCGGGCAGGACACCGATCCGTGCCTTGACGGCGATGGGATCGCGCCATACGTCGTGCCCGGCGACCTCGACGCGCCCCTGATCGGGGCGGAGGAGTCCGGTGACCATCGACAACGTGGTGGTCTTGCCGGCGCCGTTGGGCCCGACCAAGCCGATGAACTTGCCTGCGGGCAGGGTCAGATCGATGCCGGATACGGCAATCTGCTGGCCGAATCTCTTCCAGAGTCCCTCGACGCGAACAGCGGACGGTGCCGTGTTCGCTCCGTCCGCCTCCGCGGCTCCCATCGCCCGGTCATCCGGCATGGTGCCCGCCTTTCGGTGTTCCCGTTTTCTTCTACGCGTCGACAGTGTGTTCGCGTCCGTACGGGTCCACCTTATGTAAGCGCCAGTTAAAGCCCGCGGGCGCGGGCCGCCACCGCCTCACGTCCACAGGCGTACGCCAGCGGGCTGATGAGCTCTTCCGCATCCGGCAGCCAGCGGTTCGCGGGCGTCGGACGACGAGCCCACTGCACCGCGCCCTGCGCTCCCACCCGGGTGGGCGGCGCCGCGATGTAGTGCCCCTCGCCCCGGCCGATCAGATCGATCGAGGTCGGCGCCCAGCCGAGACCGCGGACCAGGTCCGGCACCTTCTGTGCGCCGCCCGGCAGTACGAAGAACAGCATCCGTCGATCAGGGGTGCAGGTCACCGGGCCGAGCGGGAGGTCCATCCGCTCCAGCCTGGCCAGTGCCAGGAAGCCCGCGGACTCCGGGAGATCGAGCGCGTCGAAGGTGCGGCCGGTGGGGAGCAGGATCGATGCCTTGGGGTGTTTGCCCCACATGCGGCGTGCGGCGGTGGCGCTTCCGGTGGCCTGGTTCGCCCAGTCCGAGCCGGTGGCGTGCGCACCCGGCGCAGCGCAGTCGGACTGCTCGCAGGAGCAGCGCACCCTGCCGTCGTCCGACACCAGCCAGGTACCGGGGAAAACGTCCCAGTGCCGTTCCTCCGCGTACCGCACGGCATGATCCAGCAGCTGCTCACCTCTCTGCTGGGGGATCTGTGCGGCCTCTGCAACTCCCATGGTCTCTTCCACGCACCACTCAACTTCCGCTGTCACCTAGGGTTACGGGCGTCCTACGGGCCGCCCGGGGTCATGATCCCGCATATGGGGCGCATGGATGCACGGACGGGGGCGCGCGTGCGGACCGGCCACGGGGGCGGGTACCCACTGATACATAGGGGGGCGACACGCCGTCTCTGCCCGCGCCAGAAGCATAGTCGGCGTGATCCGGAAATCCGCCGGGACTTCTGGAAAAAACAGACCAAGCCGCGGAAGTCTGCATTCTCCGTAAATCAGCCGGGCAATGATCCCTCCGTGGATCGTGGCCTCAGGGGGTTACCAATGGCAGCCAGGTCTCTTGTCGCCCGACAGCCGAACGAACGGCTGCAGGCGCTCATTCAGGAAGCCGGATGTTCCAACGCAGGGCTCGCACGGCGCGTCAACATGGTCGGCGCGGAGCGCGGGCTCGACCTGCGCTACGACAAGACGTCGGTGGCCCGTTGGCTGCGGGGGCAGCAGCCGCGCGGACGCGCGCCGGGTGTCATCGCCGAGGCCCTCGGCCGAAAACTGGGCCGTACGGTCACCATCGACGAGATCGGCATGGCCAACGGGAAGAACCTCGCATCGGGGGTCGGCCTTCAGTTCTCGCCGACCGTGCTCGGCGCGATCGAGCAGGTGTGCGAGTTGTGGCGAAGTGACGTGGGTCGCCGCGACTTTCTGTCCGGGGCGACCGTGGCCGCTTCGGCGCTGGTGGAGCCCAGCAGGGACTGGTTGATCACCGGTGCGGACGGCCAGGTGGCGCGCACCGCGGGAGCGCGCGTCGGCGCCTCTGACGTCGAGGCGGTACGGGCGATGACCCGGGCCCTGACCGAACTCGACCATCGCTTCGGCAGCGGACATGTACGCCCGGTCGTGGTGCACTACCTCAACTCCGTTGTCTCCGGCCTGCTTTCGGGCTCGTACCGGGATGCGATCGGCCGTGACCTGTTCGCGGCGGTGGCCCGACTCACCGAACTCGCCGGCTATATGGCCGTGGACACGGGCCAACCCGGTCTCGCGCAGCGCTACTACATCCAGGCACTTCGACTGGCGCAGGCCGCCGGGGACCGTGGGTACGGCGGATACGTACTGGCCGCGTCGATGAGCCATCTCGCGGCGCAGTTGGGCAATCCGCGGGAGATCGCCCAACTGGCGCGCGCCGCGCAGGAAGGGGCCCGCGGGCGGATCACCCCCCGGGCCGAGGCGATGTTCTTCGCGGCGGAAGCGCGCGGGCACGCCCTCCTGGGTGATGCCCACACCTGCCACACCGTGGTCGGCAAGGCGCTGGCCGCGCTGGAGCGGGCGGAGGCGCAGGGTGGGGACGACCCCAGCTGGATCGCCCACTTCGACCAGGCGTACCTCGCCGATGAACTCGCCCACTGCTACCGCGATCTGGGGCAGCCGGAAGCAGCCGCGCACCACGCCACCCAGTCCGTTGAGGGCCATCCGGAGTCCCGGGCGCGGCGGCGGGCGATCGGTCTTGTCCTGTTGGCCACCGCCCAGGTGCAGCAGCGCGAGGTCGAGCAGGCGTGCCACACGGGGACCCGTGCGGTGGAACTGCTGGGGCAGTTGCGTTCCAGTCGGGGCGCGGAGTACCTGGAGGACTTCCAGTTGCGGCTGGAGCCGTACGGGGACGAGCCCGCGGTCCGGGAGTTCGGGGCGCGTGTCGAGATGCAGGCCGCCTAGGAGGGCGAGCCCGTCTTGTGACGGCCTGAGAGACGGGCGGCAACGGCCCGGGAGTTGTGACTGCAGTCACAGATCAACGGCCCTCGGGCCGTGTGTCCAGGGTCGTTGCCCCGCCCCCGCACATGTGTGCGCAGGGCGACGGAGGGCACCCGGTAGCGTGACCCGACGGTTCCGTAGGCCGATACGTAGGAGTCCTGGTGACACACAGCGGACAGGGTGATGAGCGGCATCCCGATGCCCGGCCCGCCCGGGAAGGCGTCGTACTGCCCGCCGACGGCTCCGGCCCCTGGGTGCCAGGGGAGCCGGCCGACCGGACCGCGCCCGCTGGCGGTCAGCCGTGGGGCGAACCCTGGGGAACACAGCAGCCGGTGACCGATCCGTCCGCGCAAGGCCCTTACGGGTCACCCGAGTTGGCGCAGCCCTACGCGCAGCACCCCGGCTATGGCCCACCCGGCGCGGACCCCTACGGATCACCTGGCGTCGGCGTCCCCACCGCTGCGTCCGGCCCGCGGCCTGACGAGGTGGCCCCCGCAGCGCCCCCGTACGACTCCTCGCACGGCCATGCGCCCCATCAGCAGTTCCCCGGGGCTGCGGATGCGACGGCGTATCTGCCGCCGGTGCCGCCCGGATCGGCGGGTGGGATGGATGCGACGCAGGTGATTCCGCCCGTGTCCGTGTCATCGGATGGTCCCGGTGTTCCCGGGGCTGCGGATGCGACGGCGTATCTGCCGCCGGTGCCGCCCGGGCCTGCGGGTGGGATGGATGCGACGCAGGTGATTCCGCCCGTGTCCGTGTCATCGGATGGTCCCGGTGTACCCGCAGCTGCCGACGCGACCGCCTATCTGCCGCCGGTCACACCGGGCGCCCTGCCTCCTGAGCGGCCGGCGCCCCCCTCTCACCAGCGGTCGACCGGACCGTACGGGCAGCAGCCCGTCCCCGACGCCCCGACCAGCGCTCCCTACGGCATCCGCCCCGGCGCCCCCGGCGACCGTCCGCCGCCCGCGGAGTTCGACAACCTCTTCCGTACCGGTGCCGGGCCGGACCCGACGCCACCGACGGACGGATTCGCCGCGGCCTCGCCCCCACAGCCGCCCGCCCCGCCCCGGAGCCGCCGTCGACAGGACGGGTCCGGGCCGCGCCGCCGCTCGTCGGTGCCGATGGTCGGTGTCGCCGTCGTCGTCGGCTGTGCGGTGCTCGGGCTCGGTGTCAGTGCACTGGTGTTCGGCGGCGACGACGAGCGGCCGGCTGATTCCGTCCCGGGGAACAACGTCGCCGCGGCCCCGTCCACCCCGAGTGCGGCCAACTCGCCGAAGGCCGCTGCCGCCGACCCCGTCGAGCAGCAGGCGCGGGCGCTGGACCGCTTGCTCGACGACAGCAACGACAGCCGTGCGGTGGTGATCCAGTCGGTCGCGAACATCAAGGAGTGCAAGGACCTGGACCAGGCGTCCAGGGATCTGCGGGGGGCGGCCGACCAGCGCCGCGGTCTGGTGGACCGGCTGGAGAAGCTGGACATCGACCGGCTGCCCGAACACGAGGAACTGGCCGAGTCGCTCACCGATGCATGGAAGGCGTCCGCCGCCGCGGATGATCACTACGCGGTCTGGGCCAAGCAGGTCAAGAGCAAGAAGTGGTGCCGGGACGGCCGGGCGCGCACCAGCAAGAGGGCGTCCCAGGGCAATCGCGCCAGTGGTGAGGCGACCTCGGCCAAGCGGGAGGCCGCCGGGCTGTGGAACCCCATCGCGGCCCGCTATGACCTGACCGAACGGCGTAGCGACCAGCTCTAGGCCCGGGTCCGGGTCGGGGGCGGTTGCCCCGTCAGGTTCGTCGGGGCGCCCGTAGCGTTGTGGTCACATCCACAAAGTCGGGCCTCTGTGCCACCAGTCGCCCCTTCCGTACCACTTGGAAGGTGACGCTTCGGTTGACCGCCCGGGAGAAGCTCCGGTCGTTCATGGTGTCCTCGTAGAGCCAGCGCAGCGGTGGGGTGAGTCCGCCGGTGGGCACCACGAGCCCGCGATCGAGTGCCAGGGAGATAGCGTCCGGGGTGATCTTGTTCCGGTCGAGCGCCTCGATCACCGCCGTCAGCACGGTGTAGGCGATCCAGGTCGTCTGGACGCCCGGGTCGGCCGGATCGATGCGGTCGTCGTCGAAGGCGTGGACGTCGATCACCCGGCGCAGATCCGCCCAGCGCGCATCGCCGGCGGGCGGGTACCAGCCGGTGAGGAAGGCGCCTTCGAAGATGCCCGACGGGCCGCCCGTGCGGTCGATGAGGGACTGGTCGACGCTGCCGAGGACCGACGAGACCCTGACCCCGCCCTGCTCGCCCGGCAGCCGTCGGAAGGAGTCGAAGAAGGTCTCGGTCCGATCGCCGAGCACGGTGGTGACACAGCCCGGGCGTTCCCCTTCGGTGGCTCGTGCATGGGTACGGGCCCGATGGGCGTACTGCGTGTAGTCCGTGGCGTCCTCGGGGGCGAGCACGGAGAGGGTCTCCCGGCCCGACCGTGCGAGTCCCGAGTCCAGCAGGGCGGGCAGCGAGTCGCCCACCAGGGAGTCGGGCCGCACCAGCGCGACGCGTCCGCAGACATCCGCGAGTTGGATGCCATGCCCGGCCAGCAGCGAGATCTGACCGCCGTTGACCGGGTACGAGTGGAAGCTGCTCATCTCCTCGTGCGAGATTCCGTATCCGCCGATGAAGGGGATGCCGGCCGACTGCAACGGAGGGAGGAAGGAGCGGCCGTACTGGCTGTAGGAGCCGACGACGGCGACCGCACCCTCCTCGGCCGCCTGGTCCGCACAGTCGGCCGCCCCTCGTCTGGTGTTGCGCTCATTGCACGTGATGACCCGCAGGGTGTGCCCGTCGATGCCGCCCCGTGCGTTGACCCAGCGGGCGTAGGCCGTCGCCATGGCCGGCATGCCCGGCATGTTGGTGGCATCGGTGCCCTCGGGGGCGAAGGTCATCACGGTGACGGTCGCGCGGGAGTCGTCGTCGGTGCCGGGGATGATTCCGCACCCGGTCGTCAGCACGGCGAAGGCCGCGATCAGTACGGCGGCCGGACCTCCCGGAACTCGCCGGGGGCGGGGAACCACGGCGGGCCGGCGAAGCCGTCGGAGGTGCGAGAAGGGGGCGGGTCGCCAAGGGGTCATGGCCGATCAGGTTTCCGGCGCCCGAGGAACACCGGGTGGGGCACGGGACAACGGTTGATGACAGCCCGATGAAGCGTTGAGGGGGGCGCGAGGAGGGGCCGTGCGCGTCCGGGCCGCGGGGACCGTACGATCGAACGCGTGCAGCAAGGTATCGACTTCTCTTCCCGTCGCGCCCGTCGCTCCTCCACCATGGGCGGTATGCCGCCCAACGACATGCCCTGGTGGCGCTGGCGCACCAACGTGCGCTCCGCGCTGCATATGCTCTCTGACCCCGTCTTCCACCAGGAGACCTGGCTGATAGGCCGTGAGGGGTACGGCGATGTGACCGATGCCGTCTACCGACTGGTCGAGGACACCTGGCTCGACAACTGGTCCGCCGACAAGTACATCGGGACGATCTTCCGTGATGCGAACGAGGCCGCTCTGGTCGACGCCGCCGTGTTGCGGGTGCTGCGGGTGATGCACCAGGTGGGTGCGGATGCCCATGTGTCCGCGTACATGGAGCACCAGGGCTGGCCGGAGGCGGTGCTCGCCTGTCGTGAGGCCCATGTGCAGTTGTCCGCCAACGACGGCGACGAGCCGGACGTGCCGCCGCGGTCACTGGATGTGCTGCGGATCATGACTCGTTCCGCGTAACGGACGGAATCCGGCACGGGCCCGCAGGTGTGGCACTCTACGAGGATGACCGACCAGTACGTCCTGACGCTCTCTTGCCCGGACAAAAAGGGCATTGTGCACGCCGTGTCGAGCTATCTCTTCATCACCGGCTGCAACATCGAGGACAGCCAGCAGTTCGGTGACCGGGACACGGGTCTGTTCTTCATGCGGGTGCACTTCTCCGCCGACGCCCCGGTGACCGTCGAGAAGCTGCGCGCCAGCTTCGCCGCCGTCGGCGACTCCTTCCAGATGGACTGGCAGATCCACCTCGCCGACGAGCCGATGCGGATCGTCCTCATGGTCAGCAAGTTCGGCCACTGCCTCAACGACCTGCTCTTCCGCTCCCGGATCGGCGCCCTACCGGTGGAGATCGCGGCGGTGGTGTCCAACCACCGTGAGTTCGCCGAGTTGGTCGGTTCGTACGGCATCCCCTTCCACCACATCCCGGTCACCAGGGAGAACAAGGCGGAGGCCGAGGCCCAGCTGCTGGAGTTGGTGGCGACCGAGAACGTCGAGCTGGTGGTGCTCGCGCGCTATATGCAGGTGCTCTCGGATGACCTCTGCAAGCAGCTCAGCGGCCGGATCATCAACATCCACCACTCCTTCCTCCCGAGCTTCAAGGGCGCGAAGCCCTATCACCAGGCCCATGAGCGCGGGGTGAAGCTGATCGGAGCCACGGCCCACTACGTGACCGCGGACCTCGACGAGGGCCCGATCATCGAGCAGGAGGTCGAGCGGGTGGGCCACGGGGTGACCCCCGAGCAGTTGGTGGCCGTCGGTCGGGACGTGGAGTGCCAGGCGCTGGCCCGAGCGGTGAAGTGGCACGCCGAGCACCGCATCCTGCTGAACGGCCGTCGTACGGTCGTCTTCGCCTAGAGGACGGCTTCAGGGCCGCGGCTGGCGGACGGGCCAGCCGTCGGTGTTGGAGAAGGACTCGTAGCTGTGGCGAGTGGCGCGATCCCACTCCTTGCCCGTGAGCTCCCGGAACGCCTCGTCGGGCACGTACAGCAGGGACTCGGCCCAGATCAGTTCCTCTGCGTACGGTCGGAACCGGGCGGGCTCGCGCAGGACCTCCTCGTACGTCTGCCGGCCCGCCGCCACGACGGCCGCACGGGTGTAGAGGAAGGCGTCGCCCGACAACTCGTCGCCGCAGTGCTCCTCGGTGTCCAGCAGGTACAGGGCCCGGGAGAGCTGTTCCGCGAAGCCGATGACATCCTCGACGGGGCCGGCCAGCAGCCGTGCCGTCAACGCGGGCGCGAGGAGCTCGGCCTCGGGATCGGGCTCAGGCGGGCTGCACGCCTCGATGAGCTGCCAGAAGGTTGCTTCGTCCATGGAACAGAGCATGGCGCACCGCACTGACATCGGCTTCGACCATCGATTGACCCATCAATCGACCCATCGGGTGGCCATCGGCCTTCGACCGTCCCCCGCGGCCGGCACGGGCCCGCCTACAGCCGCCCCAGGGACGCCGCCGCCAGCAGTACCTCGTTGATCGCCTCACGGTCACCGTCCTGACCGGCCGCCGCGTCCCGGGGAGACACATGGCCGGCGACGAGTTTGCAGAACTCCACCCCTTCCAGGGCCACTTGCGCCACCGTGTGGTCGGGCGATCCCAATGCCGCCGGTGAATCGAGCGCGATGTACCAGTTGCCGCCACCGGCGCCCTCCACCTCCAGCCGCAGCGAACGACCCGGCGCACCCGCCATGACCAACTCCTTCGGCGGCGAGGCCAGTCCCTGGCGACGACGGGCCGCCAGCGTCGCGGGCAGCAGTCGCGCGGCCAGATCGATCATCCGGTTGAGATGGGACCCGCGCGGCGGATCGTAGGGGTAGTCCACCGCGTCCGCGATGTCGTCCGCGTGCAGCCAACACTCGAAGGCACGATCCAGCAGGGAGTCCCGCAGCGGGAGGGAGAACTCTCCGTAGGAAACGGAGAGTTCGGCGACGCCGCGGCCGGCGAACGACACCGTGCGCACCAGCGTATGACTCTGGTCCCGCCACGGCGAGTGCACCTCCTCCATGGCCTGGTGGGCCCCGTCCTGCCAGAACTGCTCGGTACGACGGGTCGGCGAGTGGGGAGCGCCCCGGCCGAGCGGATCGTCGAGCCCCAGCGCACCCGCCACCAGGCCGTCCACCGTCATGAGGTGGCCGATGACTCCGCCCACGGTCGTCGTGCGGTGGGCGAGCCGGGTGCCGTTGAACCACTTCAGCTCCACCGGCGCCTTCCACTCGGATTCGCCGAAGTCACGCAGCAGGGCGTCGAGGCGGGCCGTCTCCGAGTCATAGGGGCTCGCCCACTCCGGCACGGGAATGCGGGCGGGGCGACGGCCCAGGCAGTTCTCCAGCACCCGGAACCGCAGCAGTGGATCGAGATCGAGGTCACGGCCCGGGTGCAGCAGCCCCACGGCGTCCCGCAGCCGTAGCGCCTCGTCGGCGCACGGGGCGCACTCGCCCAGATGGACTTCCACGGCCGCCGTCTCCTCCGTGGAACAGGCGGCCAGTGCCCAGGCGCCGAGGAGGGACTTCAGGACGCTGTGGGACGGGGTCCCGGCGCCGCTGCCGGATTCTTGGGACATGTCGGCCTCGGGCGGGACGGTGGTTCGGTCGGTGTGCTCCGGCGCCCCGGGGCGGTCCGGCTGCGCCGGGCGATGCTTGGACTCGGCTGATTCGGCGCACTCGGCGGGGTCAGCGCACTCGGCGGGTTCCGCAGACTCGGGGGACTCGGGGGCGTCGGGGGAATCGGTCACCTTGGGGAACTCGCGGGCCTCGGGACGGTCCACGTACTCGGGTGGACCGTGCTGTTCGGGCTGTTCGGGGCTGTGTATCGCCACGTCTGACCGGAACGGTTCGGGGCGGGGGCGCGGCCCGTGGGACGAGGGCGGCGGATGGGGATGCCGAGGCAGCGGGTCGAGATCGTCCACGGCCGGACGGGGTGCCGGGATGCGGGGAGCGTTCCGTATCCCATCCCGGTCCGCGGGGGGACCGGGCTCCTCGGGCCCGTTGTCGATCGGGCCGTTCACAGCGACCGCCCGTAGCCGGGCGGGGACGAGCCCTCCAGCGGTCGCGTGTGTGCCGTGGAGAGCAACTGGAGGCCGAGCCGCAGTCTGCGCCGCGCCTCGTCCTCCGTCACTCCGAGGTCGGCTGCCGTCTGGCGGTAGTCCCGGCGTTGGAAGTAGGCCAGTTCGAGTGCGGCGCGCAAGGGTGCCGGCATCGATGTGACGATGTAGTCGGCGCGGGCTGCGGCGGCGGCCTTGCGCACCTTCTGTTCGAGTTCGTCCACGGAGCTCTCACCGGTCGCTATGGCACGGGCCTCGGCTTGGCGCAGTCGGTGCAGGGCCTGGCTGTTGGTGAGTTTGGCCACCCAGGAGCGCAGGGAGCCCTGTTTGGGGTCGTATGCGTCCGGGTTCTCCCAGATGTACCCGAAGACCTCACGGGTCACCAGATCCGCCGCGTCCTCGTCGTCGAGCACGCGGTGGGCCAACATATGCACCAGCGAAGCGAACTTGTCGTACAGCTCGCCCAGGGCCGCGGCCTCACCCCGGGCCAGCCGCTGCTGCATCTTGCGGTCCCAGCGCGCTGGTGTGTCCTTTGCCATGCGGCCCCCAAAGCCTTCCCTGCGGTCTGCTCCTGTGCCGGTCAGCGTCGACGCGAGCGCGACGGCGACTGTCTAACGGCCGGTGTCGCCCCCTTTCGAATGTAATGCGGCCGTCCCGGACGCACGCCTGTTTGCGCTAAGTGCGCCCCTAAGGGAAGACGGAGATGGTAGTGAGCCTCCGGTCCTGCCTGAAACCTGCCACCAGTAAGGGGTTTCATGCCTGGCTGACAGGGAAGGCGGGCCAGAAGCGTGAATTCCGTTCCCGGTTCCGCATCAGGTTTCCCCTGCTGCGAATCGCAAACGGGTTCGCTCGTGGTTGTGCGGCACGGTCCGGATCGGGTTCGACAGGGGCACCAGGGCGCAAGCGGAGGTTTCAGGCAGTGACGCTGAAGGTGGACGAGACCCGGCGGGGCGCGTGGAACGTACTGTGCATCAGGGGCGAGTTGGACCTCGTGTCCTCGCCACGGGTTCGTCAGCAGGTGCACGAGGCCGTCGCAGCCGGTCGCCGGAATGTGGTGCTCGACCTTTCGGAAGTGGTGTTCTGCGACTCCAGCGGGGTGGGCGTGTTGATCGCCGCCCGTCGCCTGCTGCACTCCTGCGGCGGACGACTTCGGTTGGTGCTGCCCGCTCGGGGTCCGGTGGGCTCCGCCGAACCGGCGCATGTGAACAGGGTCCTGGGCGCGCTCGGTGTGCGCCGACTGTTTGACGTCCATGAGTCGACGCTCGCCGCGACCGCTTCCGGGACGGGACCGGCGACGCTTCCGGTCGCCGTGGTGGGCCGTGGCCAGGGGCGTTCGGCGGGCGCCGCACCCAACGGGGAAGCGGAGGCTCTCTCCGCCTGAGCCGGTCGCTGAGCTGCGGAAAATACCAGCTCGCAGATGAGCTCCGGTTAATTTGACGGGTACCTGCACCCTTCAGGGTTTCGGGGCCGTACTCTCCCCGCATGGACAGCGCAGAGTACGAGCGCAAGATCGCGTCTCGTTTCGCCGCCTTCGATCAGGACGGCAACGGCTTTATCGACCGCGAGGACTTCAGCGGGACAGCCGCCAGGCTGCTCGCCGAGTTCTCCACGACCGCACGCTCGGACAAGGGGCAGGCCCTCTACAACGGCGCAGAGGCGTTCTGGCAGGGCATGGCGGGGATCGCCGACGTGGACGGCGACCAGCGCGTGAGCCGACAGGAGTTCATCACGGGTGCGGTGAAGCGGCTGCGGGACAATCCGCAGCGGTTCGCCGAGATCGCCCGTCCCTTCCTCCACGCGGTGGTCGCGGTCGCCGATGAGGACGGTGGCGGCGTGACGCGGTCGGCGGCCGAGCGGGTGCTGACGGTACTGGGTGTGGACGCCTCCCTCGCGGGGGAGGTGGCGCGCGGGTTGGACGCCGACGACGACGGTCGGATCACCGAGGAGGAGATCCTGGCCGCCTTCGCTGGGTACTACGTGACCCCTGAGCAGCCCTGACCCCGGATGTCCCGCCCCCTCGGGTCGACTCCTGAGGGCTTCGGCCGCACCGGCTCAGAGCTACTGGGCCGGTGCGGGGAATCGATGTGCTCCACCCCCGGGCGCCGCCCGCCCGACCCGTGCGCGATCCGGTGGCTCCCGGTGCGTGCCCTCGTAGGGGACGGCGATGACGACGGCCGCGTCGCATGCTCGCCCGGCCGCCTTCCCGCGCCCGTTGGCCCCCGAGCCCGCTGATTCGGTCTCGTACCGTCTCGGCCTGGTTCCGTCCCCGGTCTCGTTCCGTCCCCGGTCGTGAACCGTCCGACCGCCAGTACGCTCCCCACCCGCCCCGTCGCCACGGCTTCCCTGACGGGGGAGCCGCCCGAACATGCGCACCCTCCCTCACTCCAAGGAGTGCCGTACGGAGCCTCTGTCGGGCGGGCGCAGCCCATCGGGCGAGGGCGCCACGCCAAGGGGTTTGAGCGATTCGGGTGGTCCGGTGCACGGTCCGGAACGTCAAGCGCACGTCTTTCAGGGGCCCGTACGACGGAACTCCAGGTCCTCGCAGGCGGTCTCGACACCGTGTGGAACCGTGCTCGTGCGGGCTGCCGCACCGGTCGTTCCAGCGGGGCCGAAACCGGTCCGGCGCGCCGCCTCGACAGGAGGTCCACGGCCCTGACAGGCCCGGAACCAGGCGGATCGCGGCGAGGTCCATGCAGCCCCGGGGCACGGTGGGACGACGCTCGGACGGTGGCCCCTTGCGTCAGGAGTCGGTGACCGGATGCACATGGGAAGGGTGGGGAGAGGGGTCCCATCGTTGCTGGGGTGACGGAGCGTTGATATCGGGTTGTGTCCTTCGGTCTGCCGTCACTGCCCATGGGGAGGGCTCGCCTCCGGTACGCTCCGTGAGATGCGAGTCGGAATGATTCCCCTGGCCCACAAGGTCGCGAGCGTCTGTTCGACTCCCCGCAGCGCGCGTCGCACAGCATGCGGCACGGGTAATCCTTCACGCTGGAATATGCCCGAAGCGCTTGTTGCGGTGACTGTACGTCAACCATGCTGTCTCGCAAGGGAGTCACTTTCAGTGACCTGGTCGAGGTCGATGACCCAGTCGAGGCGCGAGGCGATGTGTCCGCCGGTTCGGATGGTGTGAGCGGTGCAGGTGCTCCAGGTTCAGTTGGAGGTCGGACCCGATCCCGCGGAGGTGGGACGAGCTCGGAGATGGGCCAGGTCGCGGCTCGTAGGCTCCGGGATAGGGCCTGACGAGCCGCTGGCCGACACCTTGATCCTGTTGATTTCGGAGCTGGTCACCAACGCCGTGGTCCACACGGGCTGCCCGGCCGTTCTCCGGATGCTCTTCGGGGCGGGCGTGGCCGAGGCGGGCACCGTCCGGGTCGAGGTGGCCGACAACTGCTCCAGACCGCCCCGTCAGCGCCACGCCGACGGTGATGACACCAATGGGCGCGGACTGGAGTTGGTGGACGGCCTCGCGGATCGATGGGGCTGGAAGCCGGAGGGCTCGGGCAAGTCGATCTGGTGCGAGGTCGATCGGGGTGTACCCGATGTCGCCTACGGACGTGTGGTCGCCCGACGGCTCGCCACCGCTCGTCGCTGAGGCCGTCCGGGCCGCCATCGCTGCGGTTCGTTCCCCGACCGGCTTCTGCCGAAGGGGGACGACCGCACGGCGGGCCCACGCCGTCGGGGTTGCCGTCGGAGCGATGCCGAAGTGCGGTCCCTACGGCCTAGCAGCGGGCTCCGTTGCTCCGGAAGGTCCGTCGGTAGATCGTGGGAGCCACGCCAAGCGCCGCTTGGAAGTGCTGCCGCAGCGACTGCGCCGTACCGAAACCGCACTCCTGTGCCACGAGGTCGATCGAGCGGTCGGTGGCCTCCAGGAGTTGGCGGGCCCGCTCCACCCGCTGTTGGGTGAGCCACTGCCCCGGGCTCACGCCCATCTCCGCACGGAACCGTCGGGTGAAGGAGCGGACGCTCATCGACTCGCGCTCGGCCAGGTCCCGCAACTGGAGTGAATCGCCGAGGTGTCGCAGCGCCCACTCCCGTGCGGCGGCGGTGCTCGTCGACTCGGCCTCCGGGACCGGCCGCAGGATGTACTGCGCCTGGCCGCCGTCGCGGTGCGGCGGTACGACGCTCTTGCGGGCCGTGTCATTGGCGACGGCCGCCCCGTGATCACGACGGACCAGGTGGATGCAGAGGTCGATGCCGGCCGCCACACCAGCGGAGGTCAGGATGTCTCCGTCGTCCACGTAGAGCACGTCCGCGTCCACGGAGACGGCGGGGAAGAGTCGCTGGAAGCGTTCCGTCCAGGCCCAGTGGGTGGTGGCCGGTCGGCCGTCGAGCAGACCGGCTGCGGCGAGGAAGAAGCTGCCGGTGCAGATCGACGCGATGCGCGCACCCGGCCGTATGCGGGCGAAGAGCGCGGCGAGGTCGTCCGGTAGCCGTCCTTCCTCGAAGAGGCCCGGGGGTCCGTAGCTGGCCGGAACGATCACGGTGTCCGCCCTCTCCAACTCCTCGGGGCCGTTCGGCACATGGAGTTGGAAGTCCGCCTGGGTGGAGACGAGCCCGGGCTCCGGGGTGCAGGTGATGACCTCGTAGAGCTGTTCCCCCGCGGCCGAGTACGCCCGGCCGAAGATCCGGTGCGGAGTGCTCAGTTCGAACGGGATGGTCATGGGGAGGGCGAGGACCACCACGCGGTGCCGTGAGCCGGACAAGGAGCCTCCTTCGAACGCGGTACGACCGGTCGGCCCGTCTCGGGCCCGGGTCGCCGACCGCTGGCCGGCAGTGCTGGCACCCCTGCCGACGCAGGCATTGGCCCGATCCTAGCGAAGCCTGTCCTTCGGGCCACTCGCTGGGGCTGATCGCCGAACGGATGCTGAACGGGTGACCGCACCCCCGCTCAGAACCCCCCGTTTCCATCGCGCCTGGTCCGTTGCGGCCGTCGCCTTCGTCACGATCATCGGCGCCGCCGGCTTCGCCTCGCTGCCCGGGCTGCTGATCGACCCGCTGCACGAGGAGTTCGGTTGGTCGCGCGGCACGATCGGCTTCGCCGTCTCGGTCAACCTCGCGCTCTACGGGCTGACCGCGCCCTTCGCCGCAGCGCTGATGGACCGCTTCGGGATCCGTCGGGTCGTCGCCGTGGCACTCGCGGTGATCGCCCTCGGATCGGGGCTGACCGTGGTGATGACCACCGCCTGGCAACTGGTCATCTACTGGGGGGTGCTCGTCGGCCTGGGCAGCGGCTCCATGGCGCTCGCCTTCGCTGCGACCGTCACCAACCGCTGGTTCGTCCAGCGGCGCGGACTCGTCACCGGAATACTCACCGCGGCCGGCGCTTCGGGCCAACTGGTCTTCCTGCCGCTGCTGTCCTGGCTGGTGGAGCAGCACGGCTGGCGACCGGCCGCCATCACCGTCGCCCTGTCCGCGCTCGCCGTCGTCCCCCTCGTCTGGCTGCTGCTGCGGGACCACCCCGCCGACGTGGGCACCACCGCGTACGGAGCGAAGGAGTTCACCCCCAAGCCCGACCCCGTACCCGGAGCCGCCAGCAGGGCGCTGAAGGTGTTGTTCCGAGCCGCCCGTACCGGACCCTTCTGGCTGCTCGCCGGGACCTTCGCCATCTGCGGCGCCTCCACCAACGGCCTGGTGAAGACCCACTTCGTACCGGCCGCCCACGACCATGGAATGCCGATCACCGCAGCCGCCTCGCTGCTCGCCGTCATCGGGGTGTTCGACGTGGTGGGCACGATCGCCTCGGGTTGGTTCACCGACCGCTACTCCGCTCGCCGACTGCTCGCGATCTACTACGCGCTACGGGGCATCAGTCTGCTCTTCCTGCCCATGCTGCTCGCCCCCTCCGTGCAGCCACCGATGATCTTCTTCATCGTGTTCTACGGGCTGGACTGGGTGGCGACCGTACCGCCGACGATCGCTCTCTGCCGTGAGCACTACGGCGATGACAGTGCCGTCGTCTTCGGGTGGGTGCTTGCGTCGCACCAGGTCGGCGCGGCGATCGTCGCCTTCGCCGGCGGGGTCGCCCGGGATGTCTTCGGCTCCTACGACGTGGTCTGGTACGGCGCCGGTGCCCTGTGCGCAGTGGCGGCCCTGATGTCGCTGGTGATCCGACGGCCGCAGCCACAGGTGTCCGCACCCGGACAGGAAGGGGCCAGGCGGCCCAAGGAGGTCAAGGCCGGCTGACGGCACCGTTTCGATGCCGTCAGCCGAGGTGACGTTGTGTCAGCGATGGCCGGTAGGCAACGGCTCAGCTCTCGGCGGGGGGATGGACGGTCATCAGGACGCGGTCGGGGTTCGCCATGGCGGCCAGCATCTCGCGCGGAGTGTTGCCTTCCACCGGGCTGAGCCGCCAACGCCGCAGGATCGCCGCCAGCGTGACCGTGGCCTGCGTCCAGGCGAACGCGTCCCCGATGCACTTGCGGTTGCCGGAGCCGAAGGGGACGACGGCCTCCCGTGGCAACTCGGCTCGGCGCTCGGGCAGCCATCGGTCGGGATCGAAGACATCGGGTGCGGAGTAGATCGCGGGGTCTCGATGCAGGGCGTACAGGCTGAAGGCCACTTCCGTACCGGCCGGCAGTGTGTATCCGCCGATCTCCACCGGCTCCAGCGCCCGGCGCATCAGGAGGACCACGCCGTGCAGCCGCAGGGACTCGTCGAGCACCCGTTGTATCAGCGAGAGTTGAGGCACCTCCGCGAAGCCCACGGGCCCGCCGTCCGTGACCCGCTCGATCTCATCCACCACGGCCCGGGCTATCTCGGGGTGTTGTGACAGGTGGTGCAGGGCCCAGCTCAGGACCGATGCGGTGGTCTCGCTGCCGGCGAAGAGGATGGTGACCAGTTCGTCGCGCACCTCCTCGTCGGTCAGTGCCTCTCCGGTGTCGGCATCCCGGGCTTCGAGCAGTACGGACAGGAGGTCGGGCTGGCCGGCCTGCTGTCCCGAGGCCCGGGTCTGCACCACCAGACGGTCGATGACCGAGCGCATGTTGGCGGTCGCCCGGTCGAAGGAGCGCCACAGCGGCAGTCCGTCGAGGAGTTGGGGCGATGCCGTGCGCATCAGCATGTTCTTCATGATGACCGGCAGTTCACGGCCGACCGTGGTCACCGCCTCTCGGCCGATCTCGGCGGAGAACAAGGTTTCGGCCAAGGTCCGGATGGTCAGCGAGGTCACTTCGTGGTTCACGTCGATGCGCTGGCCCGGGGTCCAGGACGCGGCCAGCGTGTCGGCGTGGTGTGCCATCACCTCCACATAGCCGGCTATCTGCTGCCGGTGGAACATCGGCTGCATCAGCCGGCGGTGCCGGCGGTGGGTGTCCCCGTCCGCGGTCGCCAGGCCATTGCCCACCAGGGGCCGCACGCGCTGGAACAACCGGCCCTTCTCAAAGCTGCGCGCCTTGCTGACCGTGACTTCGTGGACGAGGGAAGGGCTGGTGGCGAAGCAGACCGGGAGGGTGCCGATGTTCACTCGGACGAACTCGCCGCTCTCCCGCAGGGACCTCACGAAGGCGAGCGGTCCGCGCATCAGTTTGATGGTGTGACCGAGGAGGGGGATCGCGCCGGGTGCGCGGGGAATGGCCGACAACTCAAGCGACACCGACATGTCCTTTCAGCGGGGCATGCGCGACTCCGGACCGCGGGGTGGGTGCGGTCCGGTACGGGGACGGTGTGGGGGAACGACGGCGGCGGTGATCAACTATCGCGCATAGTATCGATGGTTCTCGGCCATTCCAATGGGGCCTCATGTCCACCCGGCCGATGTGCCGCACAGCACGAAGCCCCCGCTCCCTGCTTCCGATGGAGGACATCGGCGGCATCGAGGGGAGACGGGGGCTTCGCGGTGTCCCTCCGGTGCGACGGAGGGGCGTTCGGTCTACCGCCAGAAGAGCAGCGACTTCCACCAGGGTCTGCCGGTCGTCGCGGCGGGGGCGGGAGTGGGCGTGCTCACCGTGTGGCGAGCGGTCGCGGGCAGCGGTTGTGACACCGGAACGGCCGTGCTGATCGTGCCTTCATCGCCCGTGCGCCAGGGGGTGAACTGAACCGGCAGAGCCGCCACCCGACGAGTCAACCAGGCGCCATCCGTGGTGAGTTCACTTTCGGGCACGGCCAGTTGCACTCCCTTGAGCAGGGTCAGCAAACGGTCGATGCCGGTGTCCGCGATGGCGCGGCCGATGTCGCGCCCCGGGCACTCGTGGGGTCCGCTGCTGAAGGCGAGGTGGGAGCGGTTGCCGTGGACCGGTGCCGAGAGGTCAGGACGGATGGCCGGATCCGTATTTCCCGGTGCCAGGCCCAGCACCAGCAGGTCGCCCTCCTTGATCTGCTGGCCTCCGATCACGGTGTCACCGGTGGCCCAGCGGCCGGGCACCATGGCGATGGGCGGGGTGTCCCACATCACTTGCTCAAGGGCATCCGGCAGGGTCATCTGGCCACCGGAGAGACTGGCGCGGAACCGGGGGTCGGTGAGGATCAGGCGCAGGGCATTGGCGATGAGGTTCACGGTGCCCTCGTGGGCGGCGACCAACACCAACCGCAGATGCTCCACGATCTCTTCGTCGGTCAGCTTCGACTCATGGGCGATGAGCCGTGACGCGAGGTCTCGGCCGGGCTTCCGCTTCTTGTTCTGCACCAGTTCGCGCAGGGTCTTGGTGACCACCTCATTGCTGGCCAGGGCCGTTTCGGTGCCCCGCATCAGATCGAGGGTCGGCTCCACCAGGTCGGGGCCGTCCTCGGTCGACTGCATGCCCAGCAGTTGGGTCATCACCAGCATCGGCAGACGTTCGGCGTAGTCATGGACGAGGTCCATCCGCCCCGTCGCGGCGAACGCCTCCACCAACTGGTCGGTATGGCGGACCACATAGCGCCGTACTCCGTGACGGTCGAACTGGTCGAGCCCGTCGATGACCGCCTGCCGCAAGCGGGTGTGCTCGGCGCCGTCGGCGAAGACACAGAGCGGCTGCCAGCCCACCATCGGCATCAGCGGTGAGTCGGCGGCGATCTTCCCCTCCTGGAACGCCGTCCAACGGCGGGAGTCCCGGGAGAACAGCGACGGCGTGCGCATCACTTCGAGGTTCTCGCGGTGCCCGAGCACCACCCACGCCGGGATGTCGCCGTGCAGCAGGACGGGGGCGACGGGGCCGTGTTCGCGGCGCAACGCCTCGTACATCTGCGTCGGGTCGGTCTCCGCCTCGGGCCCGTAGAGCCGCCGCAGCCCGGCGGGTGCCAGACCGGAGCCCATGCCGTGGGCCGGGCAGCCCGGCGGAGGCGCGGGGTCCGAACCGTCGCTGAGGTGGTGGATGGTGGTCACGGGGCCTCCGGAACGAGGGTGGATAAGGAAGTGGTGGAGCGAAGACGCGAGGTGGGACGGGACGAGGGGCTACGACAGCGCTGTCACCAACTGCCCCGTACCGCCTGCCCGTCCTGGGCGGCTCAACGAGCGGCGAGTCGATGGCGCTCGGACGAGGTCCGACATCGCGACGGCAGCATAGCTGCGTATGAAATCTCGGGAACAGGCATCCCTTGACTGTTTTCACCACACAAGCCCCGGATGATACGGGTCAGTTGGAGTTGGGGGCGCCAGGGGAGGCCATCGGGTGCCGGCGCCCGGGATCCACGGTGTGGGTTTCCGGGGCTCGCGGGCGTCGTCGTCAGAATGCCTGCACCGGGGCTGACGTGCGACGGGACGGTGCAGCCTGATGCCGGCGAAGGAGCAACACCCATGAAGTCGCGCCTTGCTGAGTACCGGGACGACAGGAGCGGCGGGGGCGGTAGCGCCCGGGCGCCCATGGGCGGCCCGGGTACTGAGGATCTTTCGAGCGGCTCGCCTCTCGTACCGGTGTGTGCGGTTAGGAGAGCGACTTCGCTATCTTGCGGGCGTCGATGGCCATCTCCCGGAGCATCCCGCTGATCGGGTTGGTGAAGCCGGTGAAGTACAACCCCGGAGCGTGCTTGGGGGTCCGCCCGCCGCGGGTGAGGGGTCTGCCGCGGGAGTCCAGCACCTTGAGGTGGCCGACCAGGTCCTCCAACGAGCGGCGGTACCCCGTTGCCGCGATCACCACGTCCGGCGAGATCGTGCTGCCGTCCGCCAGTAGCACCTTGTCGCCATCGAAGGAGGCGACTGCGGCGACCGGCTCTATGGACCCCTTGCGCACCGCCTGGATGAGACCCATGTCCTGAACCGGAATGGCGCCTTCGCGTGCGCGCTTGAGCAGACCCTTGGCGGGCCGGGGTAGCCCGTGCGCGCTCAGATCGGGGATGGAGAGCCGGGACAGGACGCGTGCTGCCGGGTCCACGAGGAAGGCCGGCAGTCTGCGGACCAGCACTCCGGTGCGCTGGGTCGGCCAACCCAGGGTGGAGCGGCGGACGATGTGCGGGGGAGTCCGGATCGCCAGCCGAACTCGGGTTGCGCCCCCGGCGACCAGGTCCACCGCTATCTCCGCACCCGTGTTGCCGACCCCGACGACCAGCACGTCCTTGCCCGCGAACGGTCCGGGTGCGCGGTAGTCGCCGGCGTGCAGCAGTTCACCGGTGTACGTCTCCTGGCCCTCCCAGTCGGGCAGCGCCTGCGTGTGGTTGTAGCCGGTGGCTATGACCACGGCCCGCCCGGTCAGTCGGCGACCGCCCGTGGCGTGCAACAGCCAGTCGGAGCCGGTGGGCTCGATGCGGGAGACCTCGACGCCCGTCACGATCTCCAGTTCGTGGAACTCGGCGTACTTCTCCAGATAGCGCACCATGTCGTCGCGGGACACCCACCGTCCGAACGACCGGGGCATGGCGAGTCCGGGCAGGCCGGAGAGCCTTCGGGTGGTGTGCAGATGCAGCCGGTCGTAGTGGCGGCGCCAGGACGCGCCGACAGCATCGGACTTCTCCAAGACCACGGCCCGCACACCGCGTTCCCGCAGAGAAGCTGCGACGGCGAGCCCACCCGGGCCACCGCCGACGATGTAGACGGGGCGTTCGTCCGTGAGGTCGATGACCTTGCGCTTGCCCTTTTCATCGGCCATGAGTCGTGAGCGTAATCGCCACCTCACGTGCTGGGTCTCAGTCAAGATGGAAATCGGTTGCGAATTGATCACGCCGGTAAGTCTTCTGTGCGTTCTGCATCCGACTTTCCTACGTTTCCCGTTCATCTGTGCATGCCTGTTGTGCGGTTCGGTACGTCCTCGGGAGGTCCTGCCCCGGTGCGCAGGGAGGCGGAACCGCCCACCCGACAGGGCAGGGCCGGACAGGACGGACAGGACGGACAGGACGGACAGGACGGTCAGGATCGGGTACGGGGTCGCCGTCAGGGCCAGAGCAGTTCCCGCCGCCAACCCCTCCCGGGTCCGCCCCGGTAGTGCAGCCGGACATGGCGCCGCTCCGCGTCTCCTTGGAAGAACTCCACCTCGTGCGGCTCCAGTACATAGCGCGTCCAACTGGGCACGGGTGCGTCCGGTTCGGTACGTGCCCGCTCCCATGCGGCCCGTGAGGCCCGGTTCAACTCCGCGAGCGAGTCGAGGACCTCACTCTGTCGGCCGGTGAGGGCTGCGGCCAGGGCTCCGGTGGAGCGGGCGTGGAGATCCGCCAGGCTCTGCTGCGCGTCGCTCGCCGTGACCGTGCCGCGCACCCGGACCTGACGCCCCTGGGTGGCCCAGTAGAACCCGAGCGCGGCCTCGGGTACGGCGGCCAACTGGCGCCCCTTCGCACTGGTGGAGTGCGTGGCGAAGTGCCAGCCTGCCGGGTCCGCATCGTGCATCACCACGATGCGGACGTCCGGTCGCCCCTCCTCGTCGACCGTGGCGAGGCTCATGGTGTGCGGTTCCGGCTGTCGGGCCGCGCATGCCTCGGCGAACCAATGCTGGAACAGCGACAGGGGGGCGTCGGGCGCATCGGTGGGATCGAAGGCCGGCAGTGTCGTGTCCCAGATCAACTGGGTGCGGAGGAGGTCGTGGAAGCCGGCGCCCGCCTCGTGGAGGTCCTTGTCCATGTCCATAAGATCAGTGAACACCACTGTGCCTATAGTGGTTAACCGGTCGTGCCGGAGCCCCGGCGCGGCGGCGAAAGGGATCGATGCATGCGGCAGAACCTGGCCCGGCGCGCCGCTCTGGTCGACGGGGCCATCGAGGTCCTCGCCCGTGACGGCGCCCGAGGGCTCACCTTCCGGGCGGTCGACATCGAGGCCGATGTGCCCAAGGGCACCGCGTCCAACTACTTCGCCAACCGCGATGACCTCCTCAACCAGGTCGGCGACCGGATCTACGAGCGGATGCGGCCCGACGACGAGACACTCGCGCGGATGACGGACGGCCCCGCCACCCGCGAGCACACCGCCGATCTGGTGCGCGAGGTGGTGGAGCGGGTCACCTCGTTCCGCACCGGCTACCTCGCCCTATTGGAACTCAGGCTGGAGGCCACCCGGCGACCGCAGTTGCGGGCCGTGCTGACGGAACAGGTGAGCGCCGATGTGCGGGCGAACGTCGACGGACATCTGTCATCGGGGCTGCCCGGCGATGCCGACGCCGTCCGGATGATCTATCTGGCGACCAACTGGCTGGTGGTGGAACGGCTCACCCTGCCCGATGTCTTCCCACCCGAGCAGGCCGCCGATCTGATCACCTCGCTGGTGGAGCGGTTGATCCCACCGGACGCCGAAGGGTGATCACCACCGGGGGCCGACGCGCCTCGCCGCAACGACAGCACCGCGGACGGGCCGGCCGGACGGCGGAGGCGCGGTGACGGAGGCACCATGACCGCGTCCGACGGTGTACGCAGGGGCGCCGGAGTGCGATGGGTGCAGAGGGTGTCGTCCACCCCGCTCTTCGCCAAGATCGCTCCCAGGGCCCTGCCGGCGGTGGACCGCACGATCCACCGGCTGACCCGCGGCCGGGTGCTGCCGAGCGCCTGGCTGCTGCCGGGAGTCGTCCTCACCGTGCCCGGGGCCCGTACGGGATCGCTCAGGAGCGTCCCGCTGGCCTGCATGCCGGAGGAATCGGGTTCCTGGATCCTCATCGGCTCCAACTTCGGTCGTACGGACCACCCCGCCTGGACCGTGAACCTCCTCCACCACCCGCAGGCGGTGGTGAACTGGCGTGGCGAGGACATCCCCGTGCGAGCCCGGCTCCTCGAAGGGGAGGAACGCGAGGACGTCTGGGCACGGGTGCTGGCCTTCTGGCCGCCGTACGCCACCTACCAGGCGCGGGTCTCCCGTACGATCCGCGTCTTCCGACTGACCCGCTGCTGACCTGCTGCTGACCCGCTGCTGGCCCGCTGCTGATCTGCTGGCGATCCAACGCGATCCCACGTACAACGGCGATCCAACGTCCAACGGCGTCTGCTGCCGGCCGCGTGCCGGTCGAGGTGCCCCGCCGCGAACCGAGTTCGTGGACGTACCCGGCACGATCGATGTGACCTGCCGGAATGCGGGCGGGTTGGGACGGCCGTCGTACCGGTAGCGGAAGGGGCTTCCGTACGGCGACCGCCGCCTTCGACGCTACGCCCGCGCTTTGCGGATCGCCACGGGAACCACCGGCCGGGCGGCACCACCCCCCGTCACCAGGGGTCAGCCCCCGGGGCCGCTCCTCGGACGACCCTCGCGCTCAGCTCAACCGGTCGAAGGGCCTAGCGTCCACCCCGCCCGGTCGCCGTGCCCTTCACCGCGTCCAGTGCGTACACACAGCGGTCCTTGCTGCACGCGTACACCACACCGCCGCGGGCCACCGGTGAGCCGGTGATCTCGCCGCCCGTCGCCAGCTTCCAGCGCAACTGCCCCCCGCTCGCGTCCAGGGTGTACAGCACATGGTCCGCCGAGCCGAAGTGGACCCGCCCGTCCGCGACCACGGGAGAGCCGATCACCTCCCCACCCGCCGCGAAGCGCCACATCGGGGTGCCGGTCACCGCATCCAGCGTGTAGAGCGCGCTCCCACTGCCGACATGGACGTTCCCCCCGGTGACCAGCACGGGTTCGATCGACTGGCGCGGTTCGGTGGCGATGCGCCAACGGTCCTTGCCCGTCGCCGAGTCCAGTGCGTAGACCGTGCCGAGGTAGTCGGCGAGGTACACCCCGCCGCCCGTGACCGCGGCGCCCGGTGCGAAGGCGGGCGGACACAGGAAGACCGCGGGTGCCTCGAAGTGCCAACGCACCCGACCGTCCGCGATGCCGATCGCCAATGCCCTGGTGCCGGCCGAGACGTACACCTGCCCGTCGGGAGCCGGCTGGACCCGCACGGGTACGTTCCCGCAGGATGCCGAGTCCCCGATGGGGTACGACCAGCGCTCGATGCCCGTACGGGCCTCCAGGGCGCGCAGTCGGGCGTCCTGCCACACATAGACGGTGTCATCGAATATGGCCGGCCCGGCTTCAACGGTCTCGAACTCCGTCTGGGCTCCTGTCAGCTCCCACAGCTTCTCGCCGTTGGACGCCTCCCACGCCTGTACGCCGCCACCTCGGGTGCCCGTGAGCACCGTGCCCCGGTCCGCCTTGATCGAGTACACCCAGGCTTCGGTCTGGTGGCGCCAGCGCTCCTGGCCGTTCGCGGCGTCGAGGGCGTAGAGCGTCGGTCCGTCGGATGCGTGGATCCGGCCGCCGTCGACCGTCATCGACCAGGCCACGTCACGGGTCTTGAACTGTCGGCGTCCCGTGCCCACATCGAGCGCGTGGACCTCGAACGAGGTGACGTACAGCAGATTGCCGTCCACCACCGGGGTGCCCCAGACGTCGTTGGACATCCGGAACCGCCAGGGGCGCCAGGCCGAAGGGCCGTCGGGCGGCGGGACGGGCGGGGGCGATTGCGAGGGCACCGGGCCGGTGCCGGGCATCGGCACGACGGCCGAGCCGTTGACACCTGCCGGGGGTCGGATCCAACCGGTCGCCGCCAGCAGATCGGATGCTGGGCCGCGGCTGGTGTCCGCGACGCGCAGCCCCGGGCCGATGGGCGCCTTGGCCCCGGGCAACCGCACCGGTCCCGCTGCCCCGGTCCGAGGGTCGTCGACCCGGGAGCGCGGGGCGGCCCAGTCGTTGTGGGCGGGCTGCCGCGGTGGTGGTCCGGGAGGCATCGGAGGCGGCTGCGGCGGGCGGGGCGCGGGTGCGATGCGTCCGCCTCCCCGGCGGCGCTCGATCATCGCCGTTGCGAGGTCCGGCAGCCAGGCGGAGGCCGTACCGCTGTCGTCGCTGCCGGAGAAGAGGTGCGGAGCCAACTGGGCCTGGAGGTCCTCGGGCGACGGCCGCCGCGTCGCCTCGCGCTGCATGCAGGATTCGATGAGCGGTCGTAGTTCATCGGGGAGACCGGCCAGGTCGGGGCCTTCGCGCAGCAGCATGAAGACGGTCTCGACCGGGTTCGCACCGTGGAAGGGGGCATGGCCCGTGGCCGCGAAGACCAGGGTCGAGCCCAACGAGAACACATCGCTCGCACCCGTCACGCTGCGTGAGTCCCGGGCCTGCTCGGGGGACATGTACGCGGGCGTGCCGACCGCCACGTTGGTCATCGTCAACCGGGTGTTGGAGACGCCGGAAGCGATGCCGAAGTCGATGACCCGCGGTCCGTCCTCGACCACGAGCACGTTCGACGGCTTGAGGTCGCGGTGCACCAGGCCCGCGCCGTGGATGGACTGGAGGGCCTCCGCGATGCCTGCGGCGAGCCAGCGCACGGCCTGCGCGGGCAGGGGGCCGCACTCGTTCACTATCTCCTCTAGGGAGGGCGCGGGTACGTACGCGGTGGCCAGCCAGGGAACCGCGGCCCGGGGGTCGGCGTCCACCACGGCCGCGGTGTAGAAGCCGCTGACGGCCCTTGCCGCCTCGACCTCGCGGGTGAAGCGGACTCGGAACAGCTGGTCCTCTGCGAGCTCGGTACGCACGGTCTTGATCGCCACTCGACGACCCGATGCCGAGCGGGCCAGGTACACCAGGCCCATGCCGCCGGCACCGAGCCGGCCCAGTACCTCGAACGGACCGATCCGTCTCGGATCGTGCTGCGTCAGCTGCTCCATTACCTGCCTGCCACCTCCCCGTACGGCCCCAGATCGAGCCGGGCCCGTCCATTACAGCGCCGTCCCGCGTCTCCGCTACTGAGACTCTCACCACTGAGACGCTCAGCGGCGGTGCCCAGCCTGATTCTTCCTGCCGAAAGCGTTGGTTGCGAACCCGGGGGCGGATCGGGGTGTCTCATCCGGATTCGGGCACGGAGCCCCGCTCCGGCCCGGTACGGTCCACCCCCACGGCCTTTCGGCAGGCCGCGAAACGGTACGCACCACACCGACTTGGGCGACGCCGGGGGAGCGAACCGGGACGACCCGGCCGCGCGCTCGATCGGCTGTCGGGGCCGGGCGTCCAGTGGGTCTCGCCCTTCCGTGCGGAAGGCGCGTGGCACTCGTCACACTCAACGTTCTGGGGCAATCCCGGGCACCCGCCGTCGGATAAATCGAACATGTGCTCACTAGTCCGCCGTCCCGTGTTCACAGGGGCACCACCCCATTTGCAGTCGGCCGAATCGCGCCCCGATCACCCCTCGGTAAGCTGACGGCATGACAGGACAAGTACGCACAGTCGACGGCCGTGTGGCCGGACGACGCGGCCAGGCGACGCGGCAGAAGCTGCTCGACTGCCTCAGCGAGATGCTCAGCTCCTCGCCGTACCGGGACGTCAAAGTCATCGACGTGGCCCGGAAAGCGGGCACTTCCCCCGCGACCTTCTACCAGTATTTCCCCGATGTCGAGGGCGCCGTCCTGGAGATCGCGGAAGAGACGGCGAAGGAGGGCACCGGGCTCACCGAACTGGTCGCCGGACGCTCCTGGGCCGGCAAGGCCGCCTGGCAGACGTCCGAGGATCTCGTCGAGGGCTTCCTCGACTTCTGGCGCCGCAATGACGCGATCCTGCGGGTCGTCGATCTGGGTGCGGCCGAGGGCGACAAGCGGTTCAACAAACTCCGGTTGAAGGTCCTGAACTCCGTCACCGGCTCCCTCACGGAAGCGGTGAAGGAGCTCCAGGCCAAGGGCCGGGTGGACAAGGACGTCAGCCCGGCTGCGGTGGCGGGTTCGCTCGTCGCGATGCTGTCCGCGGTGGCCTCGCACCAGAAGGGCTTCAGCACCTGGGGCGTCAAGCAGGCCGAGCTCAAGCCGAACCTCGCACTGCTGGTGCACCTCGGCATCACGGGTCGCAAGCCGACCAGGTAGGGGCCCGCCCCCGCGGGCCCCACCCAACAACAGTTCCACCGCACCTCTCCGGGTCGCTCTGACCCGCCGCTCAGATCCTTCTCCTCCTGAGCGCGAAGTGACCGTTCAGCCGTCCGTACCCGGCTTGGTCCCCCAGACATAGAGCTGGTCGTCGACGTCCAGCAGGTCCCACAGCTTCTCCGCGTCCGACAGACGCAGATTCACGCATCCCGCAGAGCCCCCGCCGTCGTACAGATCGCCCGGACGGCCGTGCAGGGCCTGGCCCTCGTCGAAGAACTGGGCGTAGGGCATGGGGGCGTTGTCGTAGATCGTCGACACATGGTCCTTGCTGCGCCAGTAGATGGTGTGCCAGCCGGGACGGGTCTCCTCGTCGTCGCGTCCGGTACGGATGGGGACGGGCGGGAAGACCACATCGGCGTTGCGCTGGACCCACAACAGTTGTCGATCGAGGTCGACACAGGTCACCCGGTGGTCGCGGACGGGACAGTCCCCCTTGGCGTTGGGGAACTCCTGGGCTTCGACGACGACCGCCATGCGGTAGGTCGCCAGCCCGGCGTAGCCGTCGGCCGGTTCGACGTCGTGGGCTATCTGGAAGACGCGGACCGCTTCGCAGTCGGCTACCGACTGCACCCCGTCCACGGGCCGTTGCAGATGCTCTTCCAGGGGCCGCTGGTAGGGCCCGGTGCCGCTGGTGCAGGGAGTACCGTCCCGGCCGTTCGCCAGAGCGGCGGATTGCGGCACGGACAGCGCGATGGCGAGTGCCGCCATCGCGGTCAAGGGTGCGGTGGTTGTGGACCGGCCGCCGGATATCCGCCGTGGGCGGTGTCGATCAGTGTGGTGCATGCCGTGCTCCGTCCTCGTACGCAGACGCGTACGACGTTGTCGCCCCCGGTGCTGAACCCCCTGGTGCCACCCGTCCGGTCGGATTCGACGGGAACCGGTCCCCGAGCCCACAGATATCAGCGGATGGCGCCGGGCGCCGCAGGCCGCGGGCCAAACCGGTGAGGGCGCGTACCGGACCATCAGGTCCGGTACGCGCCCTCTCAGGAGTCGCAGGGGTCAGATCAGCCCTGGTGGGGCTTGTCCTCGTCGCCCTTGCCCTTGCCGTGCTCACCACGCTTGTTGGTGATGGTCACGTCCACTCCCTCATCGACGTTCTCCGCGGTGAGGATGTACGGGCCGAAGACCGGGTTGCGCGGGAGCTCATAGCCCTCGGGCACGTCCGTCTCCAACAGGTAGTACGTCCCCGTCGGCAGATCGTCGAAGACACAGGTACCGGTGTCGTCGGTGGAGCAGGCGGCACCGGTCAGGGTGTCGGCCGGAATGCCGAGGGACCCTCTGATCTGGAGACCGGGCACGCCGTTGCTCTCGCGCCACAGCTGGAAGACCGCCCCGGCCAGGTCACGGCCGGTCTTGTGGTCGATCTTGTGGAGCGTGATCGTGCCGGTGTCCGTCGGGCTCGCGGTGTTCTGCGCGGTGATGGTGACTCCGTCTGCGGCGTTCTCCGCCGTGAGGACGAGCGGTCCGAAGACGGGGTTGGCGGGGAGGTCGTAGCCGTCGGGGGCTGCGGTCTCCTGCCAGTAGTAGGTGCCGATCTCGACTGTGCGGGTGCATTCGCCGTCAGCACCGGTGGTGCAGGGGGTGCCGACGGTGGTGTCCGGGTTGGGACCGGTGGTCTGGAGTCCGGGAATGCCGTTGGTCTCTTCCCACAGTTGGAAGACGGCTCCGGCGAGCGGGTCGCCCGTTTCGGCGTCTTCCTTGATG